>JACONH010000049.1 GCA_014323835.1 Alphaproteobacteria bacterium GM202ARS2 | reverse complement strand
CGTAACCCTCGTTCAGGTCTCAACGACCTTATCCAACACGTCGGGGCGGACCACCGCTATTGATGGCTCAACGCCCCAAGGCAAACATCTGGTCTAGAAACCCGCCAACGTCACGCCGATTCAGGTAAACGATGAGGATAAGCATATCTATCGACTTGAAAGCCCATCAAGGAGCCGAACTTTTGATTGGAAAATCTATGTTCCCAAATTCTACCATAGTACATTCGCAAAAATTGCAGAAATCGATACGACTGAATTAGAAATTCACCATAGTTCGCATCAAACACACTGTAGTTGCCGTTTCTATGATATGCGACGCCGATAACATGACACCATAAACCACCTTGTACTACGGTTTCTTTTGGTATCAGGAAAATAAAATACATAAAACCTGGATAAAGAAAAGTGATGAGTTTCAGCTGTCCAGCTAAGTCATTAGGATTCTCGAAAGTAAATTTAGGCATGAACTTTAGCCGAGATACGCGGCACGCACCTTCAAAGAACTGGGCGACTTGCTCAGGGGTCCTAGCACTCTCGTTCATCTCTCTTCCGAACGACTCTCCTAATAGTTGCATTCCGGCAATAGCGCTGTAGTTTTTCTGCATGTACCCTATGCGCCCGTCAGCTGTTCGCCCAGACTTATCGAGCCAAGCCCGGAACCACATCAACGTCGCGCCGAGACAAAATCCTTGGCGGGCCATCCCTGGCGCACGCTTGTGAAGCGATGTGCCGAGATAGTCCTCGGAATGCGAATATTTTGGCAGCTCTAAACCAACACATTCGAAGCTATCCATCGAGTAGTGTACCGGCATATCAGACTCTTTCTGACCAATCGAAGTAAGATCTTCGACCCTAAGGAGCGAAAAAGTTCGCCCACGCTCCGATGACTCGCTGCGGTTCCCGTTTCATCTGATCTGTCTCAAATTTGTTGAGAGGTTGCAAGCGTCCTCTCATCTAGAGAGCGTCACAAAGATCCTTGTATGGGGTATTTGGCCATCAGATGGCGATAGCGGTGACAGAGCCGGACTTGCGCTTGCCAAGCGACCGCTTTGTTGCATTAGAGGCCTTTGCGAGTGGTCTTTGCCCACCCTGCTCGTTTCATCTGATTTTTTCAGTGACGGGTCTTCCGAGATCGAACATCTGGTTGAGGATGTCGACGCCGATCATCGCCTCGGTATGCTGAGCGTCGGGATGGCGAGATTTGAGCCCGGGACCGACGATGCGCTTGTATCGCGACATCGTGGTCTCGACCAAGGCGCGTCGGTTGTAGCCCGATGCTTTTTGCCAGTTCATGCGGCCCCTGTCCTGGATCGTTTGGACATGCCGGTCGCGCTGGCGGAGCAGATCCTCGGCCTTGGCGAGACCGAGGCTCGCTCCTCTGGGCGGCACGATCACCTCCGGCAAAGGCAGGGCGATCGCCGTCATAAGCGCCATCGCCAAGAAAACGGTGGATCCGACCATCGACCTGATCCAGAAGATCGGGCAGAACCGTGACGTCGCCGACATCGTGATCGGTCAGGTCCGAGGCGACGATCTCGCCATCATCCGGATCAATGCCGAGAGGGAGTTTCTTCCAGGCAGAGCGGGGCTTGCCCGTCTTTCGCTCGTCGAAACGCTCCCGCTGCCACTCGCCCGGCCCGTAAACCTTCAACCCGGTACTGTCGACCACCAGATCCAAGCTGTCCTTGTTCGAGGGCGCCCGGCGCAAACGTTCAAGGTCACGCCCTCTCCTGGACAGCGTGCTATGATCGGGAACCGACAGATCCAATCCCATCAGCTCGAAGAGCGAGCCGATCAACCCTTCAGTCTGCCGAAGCGGCTGATGAAACACCAACCGAAGCGTCAGCACGGTCTCGATCGCAAGATTGGTGTAGACAGGATAGCCTTTGGGCGTTCGTTTGCCCGGCACCGTCCAATGGGCCTCGACATCATCGCCAATCCAGATCCGAATATCACCACGCTGGCGAAGAGCAGCCTCATAGACAGGCCAATTCTTCACGGCATAGCGAGCCTTCGGAATCTTGTGGCGACGAGAAGCATGGAACTTGAAAGGCATCGGCGACAGTCCGGGAAAACGAGAAAATCCAAACACATTCCTTGCCAGAAACTCAACACACATGCACCAAAGCAAATGCAATGCGTCAAGGAGTGGGAACAAGATGGCTTTGAAAGGGCGCTCGTTGACTGGGAGCGGGAGCTTGCTGCGTGTGAAACTCTCTTGGAGAAGTTTGAGAAGGCGAGGCAGGGGTGAAACACATCCTCATGCTCGGCAATCTAGAAGGCGACCTTCTTCTGACCCGCGAAATATTTGCAACGCCGGATGCGGCCGTTCAATATTTGAACGCATGCGAGAATGCCGCGGTGATATCCCATAGAGCGCAGAACGGAAACATCCGCTTGAAAGACTTCAAGACGTCCTGTCGACCAGGCTTAATGAAGTTGAGTATTTCAGATGTCGAGTGGGTTTACATAGTGAGCATGAGGGATTCTACGGATGACTGATCCATAGCCGAACACCTCAATATGCGCGCTCACATCATCGACACGATCGGCTCGTTCATAACTTTGTCCCACCATATCGCGAACCACCGTAGAAGCGACGATGGGCATCGTGGCTGCAAAGGCGATGAGCTAGAGCCAAATCCGATCAATCACGTTCGTATCCTGCAGCAGAGAAGTAATTCTCGCACTCTTCAGGGCTGAACAGATCGATGGCCTCAGCGATTGCCTGCCAGAGATCGTCGATCGTTCTCGCTGCAACCTTTTTGAGGAGGGCCTTCATCTTCGAGAAGGCCATAAGGCGGCAAGAACTTGAGTGTTGCGCCTGCAGTTTCGATCGCTTCGCGGACAGCAACTGGCTTATGGGCGGGGAGGTTATCCATGATGACGATGTCTCCTGGAGACAAAGTGGGAACCAAGACCTGCTCGACATAAGCAAGGAAGGCGGTGCCATGCATCGGACCATCAAGCGTCATGGGTGCGGTCATGCCGTCTAAGCGAAGAGCACCCACAAAGGTCGTCGTTTTCCAATGATGGGGTGGACGCCCCCGGCGGTACTTTCTGTGCCAACGTGACGGCGTCGAACACCATCGCAAGGAGAAG
>JACONH010000048.1 GCA_014323835.1 Alphaproteobacteria bacterium GM202ARS2 | reverse complement strand
AATAGTAACCTGAGGCTTTCTTCTTCGCTCTTGGGGCCGGTTTCGGGGGTGTTTCAGACCCACCGAACATGGCGCTGGAGGCAAATTTTGAGCCCTTCCAGCCGCTAGAGACCGAACGAAACCATGATGCACTCGCTCTCTTCACCGCCAGCAGAGCTATAGAGCGCCCTGGCTGCGGTATTGGACGCGTCAGTCAGGACCCAAGCCTCTTTGCAGCCTAGTGTTCTACCGTGATCAAGAAGCTGAGCGATTATAGCTTTCCCTATGCCCCGGCGATGATGGCCGGGCGCAACACCAACTTCGTTGATCCAGAGTTCGGGAGGCTTGTCAGGATGGACGTAATGAATCGCGGAGGCAAAACCGACGATCGTCTCACCATCCTTTGCGATTGCTAAATGATGTCTAGGATCGCTCAGAAACTCAAGAAGCCTATTTTTATCGATGGCGCCGTCAAACAGATCGTCTGCGACATGGTCGAAGCTGGCAGCGTCTGACGCTATGACGTATCGAATTGAGAGATCTCCCATTTGGTATTCTTTCGGATGGCAATGTACGAAAGCTTCCGACATCGATCGATAGAAGGAGGCCTCTCTGCTCTTGAGAGCCTCTCCTGCGGAGGCTTATGTCAGCTTTGTGAGAGAAAGCACGCAAGCGAAATCCGCTGCTGGCTCAACAAATTGACCCAGTCCTGCCGCTAGCGTCAGTCTGGAAAATCAAGAATTGAGCTCTGCTCCTGGCTGCTGAGATGTCGACTTTGATGCGTCTACAGTGCAATCCTGCAGTCGGTTGATGACCTCCGAGCGACCCAAAATTGCCATAATCTCGAAGAGGCTTGGCGAAGTGATGGATCCAGTAAGTGCAGCCCTGGTCGGTTGGGCGAGTGCTCCAAATTTGATACCCATAGTTTTGGCTGCCGCTCGCATAGTGGATTCGATTGCTTCTTCTTTCCACACCTCAAGATCAGCAAGATTGGGTATCAGCATTGCAAGGACAATACGAGCATCGCTATTGAGAAGCTTCGTGGCGTCAGCATTGAGCGAGATCGGTCGCTGCATCACATAGAAGCGAGCGGCATTGACGAGTTCAACAAGTGTCGATACGCGTGGTTTCAAGCTGGGGATTCCTGCCTCCAGCCGAGCAATCAAGTCTTCACAGAGAAAGATCCCTTCAGCTTCAAAGAGCGGACGCAATAGTTCGACTAGCGATTTGACATCCGCTGCTCTCAAATAGTGCGCGTTGAGGCTTCTGAGCTTCGCCAAATCAAATCGCGCTGGCGATTTGCTAACAGCATCAAGGTCGAACCACTTGATAGCGTCGACATCACTGATAACCTCATCGTTGCCGTGGCTCCAGCCCAGACGGAGGAGATAGTTACGAAGGGCTGCTGGAAGAAAACCCATCTTACGGTATTCATCAATGCCGACAGCCCCATGACGTTTCGAAAGCCTGCCTCCATCAGGGCCATGAATCATTGGCATATGAGCAAACTTCGGCACTGGCCATTCTAGTGCCAGGTACAGCTGACTTTGTCGTGCTGCGTTGACTAGATGATCATCACCACGGATCACATGGGTGACGCCCGTGTCATGATCATCGACGACCACAGCAAGCATATAAGTTGGAGTACCATCCGATCGTAAGAGCACCATGTCATCCAACTGACTATTCTCGATTCTGATGTCGCCCTGAATTTGATCCTGGATTACGGTTTCGCCGTCTCGAGGCGCTTTGAAGCGGATGGCAGGCTTAACACCCGGTGGCGCTTTCGCTGGATCAAGGTCACGCCAACGGCCATCATAGAGCGTCGGTCGCCCCGAGGCTTTGGCCTCAATGCGCATTTCTTCCAGCTCAGAAGGTGTGCAATAACAACGATACGCTAATCCCTTAGCCAGAAGATTCATTGCCACTTCCACGTGACGTGACTCTTGTGATGACTGGAATGTTGGCGGCTCATCAGCAGCCAACCCGAGCCAGGTTAGGCAGTCTAGGATTGAGGTAATCGCTGCGTCAGTTGAACGAGCATGATCCGTGTCCTCAATCCGTAGAAGGTAGCGACCTTCGTGATGCCGAGCGTAAAGCCAATTAAAGAGCGCTGTTCGCGCAACACCTATATGCAAGGAACCTGTCGGTGAAGGGGCAAATCTCGTTGTTAAAGTCATATCTCGTCCTGATCAGTTTCGTTCCCCAGTGTTGCGTGCTTGCTTAACCTGACCAGCAATCTGGCGCGGTTTAGCCACCAAGCATTGGTTCAAGGGCGGTCAGTTAGGAATAGCGCGTCTCTGATGCTGTGGACGGCTCCTCCACCGGCATCGTGATGTGCCAAAAATGCGGGTGCTGAAGAACCGCAAGAGAGGAGCCATCCGTGACTACTGTTAACACAATCGGTCTTGATATTGCGAAGAACGTCTTTCAGGTGCATGGCGTCGACGAAGAAGGTTGTGTCGTCATTCGTCGACAACTGCGACGTCGCCAAGTCTTGAATTACTTTTCCAAGCTTTCCCCTTGCCTGATTGGCATCGAAGCTTGTGGCACAGCTCATTATTGGGGGAGAGAACTGCATAAGCTTGGCCATGATGTACGGCTGATGCCTGCACGTTACGTCAAACCCTATGTCAAGCGGAACAAAAACGATGCCGCCGACGCGGAAGCGATTTGTGAAGCGGTAACACGGCCAACGATGCGGTTTGTCCCGATCAAAACAATCGACCAGCAGTCCGTGCTGATGCTGCATCGGACCCGGCAATTGTTCGTCCGCCAGCGTACGTCACTGATCAATGGGATCCGGTCTCACCTTGCCGAGTTCGGTATTGTCGCCGGTGTCGGCCGCCACGGTGTAGAAGTTTTGTTGGATCTGATCCGCAAAGGCGAAGATGACCGTGTTCCGCCGACTGCTCGTGATTGTCTGATGGCATTGGCCGCCCAGCTTGAACTGATCAAGCGTCAGATCCTTGAGATTGATCGACGGGTGCTCGCCTGGCATCGGAGCAACAACATGAGTAAGAGGCTCGAAGCCATCCCGAGTTTTGGTCCGCTGGTCGCCAGCGCCATCGTGGCCAGCGTTCCAGATCCTCATGTCTTCCGGTCTGGCCGTGACATGAGCGCCTGGATTGGGATTGTACCAAGGGAAAACTCGACCGGTGGGAAGCAGCGTCTTGGCTCTATCTCAAAAGCTGGCAATCGATACTTGCGCAAGCTTCTGTTTATCGGTGCGCTTGCGGTGATCAAGCGGGTCAAGAAGGTGGGGTCTAGCAAGCATCCCTGGCTGGCAAGCTTGCTGGAACGAAGGTCAGTCAAGGTTGCTGCCATCGCCCTTGCCAACAAAGTTGTGCGCATCGCTTGGGCAATGATGACGCGTAGCGAGACCTATCGAGCATCACAGCCCGTCGCTGTGTAAGCGGACAAGGAACACGCGGGAAACCGCGTCACAAGGTTGGAAAGGGCATTGATCAAGTAACGCACCCATGCCAGTCGGCCCAAAGATCGGGACAACCCATAATGTGCCATGTCGCATTTTGAGCACGTGAATCTGACCGGGACCCGTTCTGCGAAGAGCATTATGGCCAGCGGCTATCTAAAGTGCCGCGCAAGTAGGCCGGACAGATGGCAGCTCCGACCAGCAGTGCCAAAAAAGATCAGAATTCCCTTGCCAACTGCGAGCCGTCCACAGATGGCACATTTGCGAAGCAAGGCTTACGGAAGCGAACCGCTCCATTGCGGCCCTTTTTCGATCGGTCAGAGAACTTTATGGGTAATACTGTTAAA
>JACONH010000047.1 GCA_014323835.1 Alphaproteobacteria bacterium GM202ARS2 | reverse complement strand
CGTCCACACATGTCCGTGCGGAACAGGGGCACGGCAGCGTTCGCCTCGAGGCGCTCGACCATAGCGCCTTGCCATTTTGGTCGAGGTTCCGGTCTCATCGATGAAGACCAACCGTTCAGGCTCAAGGTCGATCTGAGCATCAAACCAAGCTTGCCGCCTTTGCAGAACGTCAGGTCGTTCCTGTTCGGCGGCGTGCGCTGTTTTTTTTTAACGTCATGTTATGGCGATCAAGCAGTCGCCATACCGTACTTTGGGCCACGCGGAGACTGTGGGTCTGCTCGATGTACTCAACGAGCTGAGCCAGCGTGAGATCTTTGTCTTTCTTGACCAAGGCCAGGATCTCATCAGCATGCACTTCGAGATGATGCGAACGCTTGTCACCGCCTTGGCGACGCGGTTGGACAGAACCCGTGCGCTTGACTTGATCCACCCACTTAATCGCGGTCGACGGCGCAACGCCAAAACGTTTGGCTGCGGAACGTCGCGACAGTCCATTCTCGACCGCAGACACAAGACGCTCGCGCAAGTCCATCGATAGAGCTTTTGCCATACAGGCTGGCCTCCTTCACCAGCCCGTAGTTTGAATCAAATTTAGACGCCGTTGGGAATCCCCAATGATTCTATCGGCTTAAAAATTGCTCTAGAACATTTGGGCTGATGCGCCAAGCAATCGGTTTTGAGATCGTAAATAGACTATGCAGGTTGACAGATAAGCAATCTGATTCGTGGAGCTTTATGAGTTTAAAGGATAACTATCTTCAAAATTCAGAATTCAAACATGTTCTATTTGCGCATTTCAACTATGACAAAAGAAAGAAAGAACAAGAATTCCAAGATCTGATCAATGAAATAAGCGAATTAATTGATAATACTCGAAACAGCAGCGAATTTGAGAAAGTGACCATATTTCGAAACAGATACACTGCCCATATGATACCTAATCCGAGGGATTTGAGGAAATTCGATGGCAACTCTGATGTTCATATCTTGCAGTCCAATGAGCTACGTCTTCTCATTGACACGCTAGCTACGGCTATTGATAAAATCAAATATTTGGAAGAGAGGAGCATGATCGATTTCAAATCTATTGCCAAAATGGCCAGGGAGGAATCTCTTGCCCTATGGGAGCAAATTGGCGACGTGTAGAGGGAATAAGTGAGATGATGAGCTCATGCAGATAGGAGAACGTCAAGTCGTAACGCATCTATTGTGGAAGGCATGCGGCAGCGTATGTATAGCGTTCGCCCGCTAGTCATCTGGAACTGAAATTCGTTTCATAATACTCTTCGTCCGAATGGAGGGAGATTAATGGTGAAGCGTTTAGGCAGGCCGATAGCACCTTTGAATTTGAGCGCGGATGAACGGGCCTATCTTGAGCGCCAAGTTCGCCGTCACCGGGTGCCGCGCTCCTTTTCAGATCGTTGCCGCATGATCTTGCGCTGTGCCGACGGCCTTTCCAGCAAGGATGTTGGGGCCGAGTTAGGTGTTCACGAGCACACGGTTGGCAAATGGCGGCGGCGGTTTTTGAAGGATCGTATAGACGGTCTTTTTGACGAGGCGCGTCCAGGCCGGCCACGGACCATCGAGGACGATCAGGTCGCCGAGGTGATTGAACGGACACTGGCAACAACCCCCAAAGATGCCACCCACTGGTCAATCCGCTCCATGGCCAAAGAGACAGGCCTTTCGCACACGACGATCCGGCGGATCTGGACGGCGTTCGGCTTGCAGCCCCACCGCAGCGAGACCTTCAAACTCTCCACCGATCCTTTGTTCGTCGATAAGGTTCGGGACATCGTCGGGCTGTATCTGTCGCCGCCGGATCGGGCGCTCGTGCTGTGCGTCGACGAGAAATCACAGATCCAGGCGCTGGACCGTGAGCAGCCGGTCTTGCCAATGATGCCGGGCGTGCCCGAGCGCCGGACACACAACTATATCCGCCATGGCACGACATCCCTGTTTGCTGCGCTCGACGTTGCCTCGGGGTTCGTCATCGGCAAATGCTACAAGCGTCACCGTGCCACCGAGTTCCTCAATTTTCTCAAGGAGATCGACAGCCGCGTTCCAGAAGGTCTCGATGTCCATATCATCATGGACAACTACGCCACCCACAAAACGCCGAAGATCAAAGCCTGGCTGGCGAGGCGTCCGCGCTATAACATCCACTTCACCCCGACATCCGCGTCCTGGATCAATCAGGTCGAACGCTGGTTCGCAGAATTGACCCGCAAGAAAATCCAGCGCGGCGTCCATCGATCAGTCCGCCAACTTGAAACCGATATCAAGGCATTCATCGACGCGCACAACGAAAACCCCAAACCTTATCGCTGGGTCAAATCGGCAGATGAGATCCTCGCCGCTGTCAAACGCTTCTGCCAAAAGGCTGATGATACATTATGCAGTGAACTTTAGGTCCAGATGACTAGAGCGTACGCTCATTGAGGTCGGTAAGTGCTATGCGGTTTTGCCTATCGTCCAAGCCGGCTATAGAGATTCCAAGAACCGTAGCGCTGGTCCAGTGTCGCTCTCGGTTGATCAATTGCCGAGCACTGAGCAGGATTTCACGTTCGAGCATCGAACCCCATCTCTAAGCCAAGATCGAACCACACGATTCCGAATGTGCAATAGCCGTGCCATCTTCAGGAAATAACCAGCGTAGACAGCGTGACCCGTGATGAAACGCAGGCAATGAAGAACGTTTCAGGGCATGTTCACACCTAGCCGCCCCTTGGGAACGACGATCTCCCGCAGTCTAATCTGCTCATTCAATACGCAGAGGTAAGGGTGCATTGCATCATTATTGTGCGCCGCGCTGTATTTCTTTTATCCGTTTGTTAATATTTGCTACAATTTTTCATTTTGGGCTGTTTGTCATGGTGACGAGAAGGTATTGACTAGTGCTCTGCCGCAATCATCATCGAGCATTGGATAGTTTTCTGTTGAGCATTCATCCGAAAACTTTGGACGCCGCAGTCAGTCCCAATGTTGCCGGAACAAGCTTCGCTAAATCGATTTCCCAACACAAAATTGGAGAGAATATCGCCCCAGACCGACGAGCAATTGAATGGCACTGTCGAAAATTTAGTCGATCATAGACAATCGATGATGTCGATTGGACTTTAACGGGCTGGCTGCGGGACGGAAC
>JACONH010000046.1 GCA_014323835.1 Alphaproteobacteria bacterium GM202ARS2 | reverse complement strand
ATACGATCTCCGAGTCGAGGCTTACGGCACCGTCGATGAAGCCAATGCGGCGATTGGTCTCGCCCGCCTCGAAACCGATGCTCTTGCCGATGCCATGCTCGGACGCATCCAAAATGATCTCTTCGATCTTGGGGCTGATCTCTGCCGACCCATGCCGGATATCGGTGACGATGAGGCCCTGCGCATTCAGCCCACGCAAGTCCAGCGACTTGAAGACGAAATCGACGGCATGAACGCGATGCTGGCGCCGCTCAGTTCCTTTGTTCTTCCGGGCGGAACGCCTACAGCTGCGGCGTTACACCTTGCTCGAACCGTTGTCAGACGGGCAGAGAGACTGACCGTACAGCTTTCCGTCGACACGCGGATTAGTGAAACGGCCGTTCAATATCTCAATCGACTATCGGATCATCTCTTTGTGCTCGCGCGCTATGTGAATGATCAGGGGAAAGGTGATGTTCTTTGGGTTCCGGGCGCGAATCGGTAGCGTATAACTTGAATGTTTTGTGGTAAATATTCATCCATAGCGCTAGTGCCTATGATGTTGTCATATAATTGACAAAAAACTAGGCAGGATCTACTTTTGTGCGTTGCAACAAAGCTTGTTCTTCATGTACCTCAAGGGCGGTGATTGGTGGAGCAAGTGGTGATCATGAAGGGGTACTAGAGAATCATGAAAGTCCTCGTGCCGGTCAAACGAGTTGTCGACTATAACGTCAAAATTCGTGTTAAGGCCGACGGTTCCGGTGTTGATACCGCTAACGTCAAGATGTCGATGAACCCCTTCGACGAGATCGCCAGTGAAGAGGCGATTCGCTTAAAGGAAGCCGGCAAGGCCGACGAGGTCGTAGCTGTTTCACTTGGTCCAGCGAAATGCCAAGAGACGTTACGAACGGCGCTTGCGATGGGCGCTGATCGTGCGATTCACGTTCAAACGGATGATGAGCTTCAGCCGCTTGCGGTCGCTAAATTGCTCAAAGCCGTTGTCGAGCGAGAACAACCGGGTCTCGTGATCCTTGGCAAACAGGCCATCGACGATGACAGCAATCAGACCGGCCAAATGTTGTCAGCCCTTCTCGGCTGGTCGCAGGGCACCTTCGCGTCGAAGCTAGAGCTCGAAAACGGTCATGCTCACGTCACGAGAGAAATCGATACGGGTCTTGAAAAAATTAAGATCAATATGCCGGCGATCATTACGGCGGATCTTCGATTGAACGAGCCGCGTTATGCGTCGCTGCCGAACATCATGAAGGCGAAGAAAAAGCCGCTCGATGTCCTGACACCCGACGAACTTGGCGTCGATACGGCGTCCCGCCTCACCTATACGTCCGTCGAAGAACCTCCCAAGCGCGAGGCTGGCGTCAAGGTTGCCGATGTTGCCGAATTGGTGTCCAAACTCAAGAATGAAGCGAAGGTGATCTAATGAGCGTTCTGGTCCTCGCCGAACATGATGACGATCTGCTGATTCCGGCAACGCTGCATGCCGTGACCGCCGCGGCCTCACTCGACAGTGACGTTCACCTTCTAGTCGCTGGCAAGGACTGCAGCGCTGTCGCTGCGTCTGCCGCCAAGATCGCTGGCGTCACCAAAGTGATCCATATCGAGCATGACGCCTACGCCAAACCACTTGCTGAAGATTTTGCACTGTTGCTGCAAGCTATGGCCGACGGCTACAGCGCTGTCCTGGCGGCGTCGACAACGATGGGCAAGAACGTGATGCCGCGGGTCGCGGCGCTGCTCGATATCGCCCAGCTGTCGGACATTGTCGAGGTGGTCAGCGACGACACGTTCAAGCGCTATATCTACGCGGGGAACGCGCTTGCCACAGTGACCACGTCAGACGCGAAAAAGGTGATCACGGTGCGCACGACGGCGTTCGAACCAGCGTCCGCTGAAGGGGGCAACGCATCCGTCGAAACGATTGCAGCCGTCGATCCTGCAGGTCTCTCCGAATTTATCGGACGGGAGGTTTCAGGCGGTGAACGCCCCGAACTCACCTCGGCCGGCATCGTCGTCTCGGGCGGACGTGGTATGGGGTCGGGCGAGAATTTTCAAATTATCGAAACGCTCGCCGATCAGCTCGGAGCCGCCGTTGGCGCGTCGCGTGCCGCCGTCGATGCGGGATATGTGCCCAATGAATATCAGGTCGGCCAGACCGGAAAGATTGTTGCTCCAGAACTCTACGTCGCTGTCGGTATCTCTGGCGCAATTCAGCATCTCGCCGGTATGAAGGACAGCAAAGTGATCGTCGCGATCAATAAAGATGAGGAGGCACCAATTTTCCAGGTGGCCGACTATGGGCTCGTCGCCGATCTCTTTAAAGCCGTGCCTGAGCTGACCGAGGAGCTCAAGAAAGCGGGCTGACGGCGTTTATGCCTGTGGGGCAAAAAATACGGGAGCGAGTATGAGCATCGAGGGGGAGAAGCGGGAGACGCCAACCATTGCGAGCATTGGCGTCATTGGCGCTGGCCAGATGGGCGGCGGCATTATCCAAGTCTTGGCGCTTGCCGGCTACGATGTCGTGCTCATCGATATCAATCAGGAACAAATCGACCGGGCTTTGGAGCGTGCCAGTCGGCTCACTGAGCGCCAGGTCGAGAAAGGCGTTCTTGAGTCCGATGAACGCGAGACGGCCTTGGCAAAGATTAAGACTGGCTCTGACTTCGCCCTGTTGGCCAACTGTGAACTGATCATTGAAGCCGCGACCGAGAACGAGGGGGTGAAACGAGATATTCTCTCGAAGGTCGTCGAGCATGCGAATAAGGACGCGCTAATCGCCTCCAACACGTCGTCGATCTCGATCACCCGCCTTGCTGCAGCAACCGATCGTCCAGAACGCTTTATCGGCATGCACTTCATGAATCCCGTGCCTGCCATGAAGCTCGTCGAGTTGATCCGCGGTATCGCCACCGATGAACCCACCTTTCAGGCGACGAAGGCGGTCATCGAACGCTTGGACAAAGTCGCTGTAACGGCCGAAGACTTTCCGGCCTTCATCGTCAATCGCATCCTCCTGCCGATGATCAATGAGGCCGTGTATACGCTTTATGAGGGTGTGGGTAATGTCGAGGCCATCGATAGTGCGATGAAGCTCGGTGCCAATCACCCGATGGGACCGTTACAACTTGCGGATTTCATAGGCCTCGACACCTGCCTTGCGGTGATGCAAGTCCTCTATGAAGGCCTCG
>JACONH010000045.1 GCA_014323835.1 Alphaproteobacteria bacterium GM202ARS2 | reverse complement strand
GGAAGGGCTCAAAATTTGCCTCCAGCGCCATGTTCGGTGGGTCTGAAACACCCCCGAAACCGGCCCCAAGAGCGAAGAAGAAAGCCTCAGGTTACTATTTAGCAAAATTAGCCATAGAGTTAAATCAACTGACAAAAAAGGGCCGCAATTGAGCAGTTCGCTTCCGTAAGTCTTGCTTGGCAAATGTGCCACTTCCTGCCGTGAACGAAAATTGACCAAGTCGCATTCCTTGGGCAATGGTCGCAGGATGCGCCTGGAAACGCCTCGCTTGCTGATCGAGTCGTTCGAATTGAGCGATGTCGATGACTACGCCGAAATTGTGGCAGACCCAAACGTGATGCGATATCTGAACCGCGACGGCTCGTCACTCTCCCGATCCGAGGCCAAGGAATACGTAGAGAATTGTATCGAGAGCGAACGGCAACACGGATTCGCGCGCTATGCTGTCAAACGCCATGATACGTCCGAGCTCATTGGCATGTGCGGATTTAAACAGATGCCGGACTATGTTGACCTGGGCTTCCGCTACGCAAAGGCATACTGGCGAAAGGGATATGGATTCGAGGCTGCTGCCGCGGTGATCAACTATGGCTTTTCAGCGCTGAACCTACCTGAAATCGTCGCCATCGCTAGCAAGAAGAATACAGGTTCGATCCGGATCATCCAGAAGCTTGGATTTGTCTTTAAGAGGCATATTCTGACAGCCAACCGTGTCGATAGCGTTAGATATCATCGATTGAGATAGGTTCCAAAGTGGAAACCCGGAACCTAGCTCTAATGGCGTGATGTCTGCTCTGCGCCGCAAACCTGCCGTTCAGGCAGAAGTTTGCGCAGTATGGCTACTTCCGGACGTATTTCTGCCGGAACTGCTTCGGCCGAGATGTGCCATGTCCGGACCTTGCAGTCGGTGATATCGTTGGCAAATCAAGTGCCAAGTGATAAGATTAAAGAATAAAGTATAGTTGTAAGCAGGAAAGAGATTATGGTCCGGATTGATTTTGCAGAATCATGGAGCTGGATACGGTCTATAATCGTTCCTATTTTAACATTTTTTATCTGTTTGAGCTATTTTGTAGCTTTTGGAGATCAAAATTCTCTGACTGTCGTTATTGTCGTCGGTATTGCAGTGACCATCGCTGTTCAATTAGTGGACTATTGTCTGGCACGATTCAAATAAATGAATAAGACAGCCGCCATGGTAGGGCTAGATAGCCGCTATGACCTATTAGGCCCAGCAGGCTCGAAGCTGCGGAATCGGCCAAAATCTGGAACATTTGTGAACGTTGGCTGTGTGGGCCACCATTTTTGAGCCTTTAAAACACGTGCCCATCGATCACATAGCTCATGGCTCCATCTTGCATAAACGCGCGCAGCTTTGCGCCTGACAACCGTTTGGGCTCAGCCCAAAGCCTGTCGATACGTTCGGAGGCCTGATCATCACGGGCGCCTTCGCATGGGAAGAAACCGCATCGCCCGAGAGTGATCGCATCGAATGCATCGTCATCTCGACTGAACTTCACCATTGCACCCCACCAATCGCCGCCCGTGACTGGAAGCAGCATCCGCCCGGTGGGTTCAAGGCGCTCGATCCAAGACGGAACAGGATGTGTCACACCGGCAAATGCCACAATCAGATCGAATAGCCCGTCGCCGTCGTCGAGATCGGCCGCGCCGTTAGTGTGCCGGACCGATACATTCTGCCTCCCGGAAAAGGCATTGCACGCGATCGCTGCCAGCCCTCCATCAATCTCGGTTGCGAGGACGCGTCCATCCGGGCTCACAAGCTCGGCAAGTATGGCGGTGTAGTAACCCGATCCTGCCCCGACCTGCAGAACCGAAGCCCCCTCTGCGATATCCGCTTGCGAGAAAAAGCGCGCCCAAAGAGCAGGCTCACCGATGTTGATGCCACGCTCTTCGTCAAGCGCAACGAGGACGTTGTGGTAGAGGTGCCGGTGATCACCGTCTGGTGTGCGCCGCGATGGCATCCCGGACAGCGGCGAGCGCAAGAGCCAAGGGCCTGGCTGGACATGATCTTCGCGCGGCACGGCGGCAAAAGCGTTGAGCAGCCGGTCGGTCTGTGGCCCGTCCGATAAGGCCGCTGCCGCCTGGATCTCCTCGGCGTAGAACTGCCGAAGTGTTGGATCCACGCTCACAGCCTCACCTCCGGCGCGCTTTGCAGAGCCCGATAGACGCTCATGCGAGAGATCCCGAGATCACGGGCGATTTGGGCTTTGGGGATTCCATTCGCCGCAAGGCGGCGGATCTCAATGTCATCGACGGATTTCCGTCTACCCTTGTAGACGCCTTTTTCCTTCGCGGCTTCAATGCCTGCACGCTGCCGGTCGCGGATAAACTGCAGCTCCATATCGGCCACCATACCCAGAACGGTGACAACCAAGCGGCCCATGTCACCTGCGGTGGTCACTTCCGGTTCGAGGACGCGGAGGGAGGCGCCTTTGGTCTCCAGCTCGTGCACCAGGTTCAGCACATCGCGTGTCGATCGTCCCAGGCGATCGAGCCGGTGGACAATCAGTTCATCACCCGCACGCAGGAATTCCATGATGGTTTCCAACTCGGTTCGCCCGGCGAGGGAGGAGCCAGAGGCGATCTCAGACCGAATGACATCGCATCCAGCATCTTTCAGCTTCACGACCTGGACCTCGAGGTCCTGACCGGGTGTGCTGACACGGGCATAGCCGAGCCGGGTCATGAGTGAGTTCCTTTACTCTCTTGCTTCATCGCTTCAGAGCTTCTGTCACATTAGGGTGGCTGATCACTGATACTGTAACATTCGGAGCGATAACAAGTCATTTGTGACATCCAATGCTGTCACAACGCACTGTCACGTATGGCTACACCCGATTGTGATGCTCCGGTCATGCTGCCATGACACCAAATTCGATGCGTTTGGTGAGATCGATCTCGAACCGGCCATAGGGATTGATGTGCAGGTAGATCAGCTTGATGCTTCGGAATTGGCATCCTAAAGACGAAGGCGCATGCAACGGCCGGTTATAGAAACAAAGTGAAAACTGATCAGCTCACCCGCATGTGAGCAACAATACTGACAAAAATATGAGTATTGGGTGCGCATTTTCTTCGCATTTTTGAAAGACATAACGCAGACTTGGAAAAAAAAGACGAAAATAAAATCAATAAGGGATAATACCGCCTTTCATGACTTATTTCAGCGATGACTTTCAAGTAGACACACTGCGTTACGCGCCATTAGTATTGTGACGTCATTGGGCTTATTGGGGGACGAAACATGATGGTTCCGTCGCAAAGTTTGGCTTCTGTCTTCCCATTTTATGGTTCAGAGTCTACGCAGGCTGGTGAATGAGCTTCAATGCCGGGCAGCTTTATGATTAGTTTCAAAGGCCGTCACTTCCCGAAGGACGTGATCCTGTTCGCC
>JACONH010000044.1 GCA_014323835.1 Alphaproteobacteria bacterium GM202ARS2 | reverse complement strand
GTTGCCGCCTTGCGCAATCTTGCAGTAGGCGCGTCGAACGTGCGCCCAGCAGAACGCGAGCGCAATGGCGCCGCCCTCGCGGTCCGGATCGCAGAGCTTCTTGTAGGCCTTGTAGCCGTCGACCTGCAGGGTGCCGGTAAAGCCGGCGAGGTGCAAAAGGGCATGGTCACCACCGCGCCCGGGCGCATAGCGATAAATGACGATCGGCGGATCCTTGCCACCCCATGGCCGATCATCTCTGGCCATCGCCCAGAAGAAGCCGTTTTTTGTCCTGCCGAGACCGGGCTCGAGGACGGGCGCTCTTGTCTCATCCATGAAGAGCTTGGCTGATCCCTTGAGAAGTTCGATCAGCCGCTCGTAGATCGGTCTGAGCTCGAAGGCGGCACGGCCGATCCAGTCCGCAAGTGTCGACCGGTCGAGATCGATCCCTTGTCGGGCGTAGATCTGTGCCTGCCGATAAAGAGGTAAGTGATCGGCATAGCGGCCGACGATCACATGAGCGATCAGCTGTTCAGTCGGCAGACCACCTTCGATCAGCCAGGGCGGTGCTGGCGCCTGGACAACGGCGTTCTCGCAAGCCCGGCAACCATATTTTGGTCGCTTGGTGACAATCACTCGGAACTGCGCTGGGACCACGTCCAGCCGTTCCGACATGTCCTCACCGATGACATGCATGGCGCCGCCGCAGCAAGGACACTGCGTCGACATTGGCTCGATGATATTCTCGATGCGCGGAAGGTGTTTCGGGAGAGCGCCGCGATTGACATGACGATCCTTTTTACACGACGCTTTCAGCGTCGGACCGTTCTGTTCCTCATCAGCTTCGTCTCTGGCATCAGCTGGTTCGATCTGTCCGAGCGCAAGTCTCAACTGCTCGGGATCGATCTTCTCTGAGCTGCAGCCAAACTGGGCATGCTGAAACTCCTTGATGATTGCGCGTAGGCGATCGTTCTCAACACGCTCGGCAAGGACAAGCGCCTTCAACGCGTCGACATCATTGGGCAGTGCCTTGCTGCTGTTGATCTTGGGAACCATTACCATGGTCGAAGAGGAGCACAGCTAACCCTTTGATTCGACCAAGAATGACAACGGTGAGTCACCGTGACGCACGACCTATTGAGCCGCCCTTGGCCGCTCGACCCGACGGCTGTGAACTCGCTGCCACGCAAGCCCTTCAAACAGCGCCGATAGCTGCGCCATCGACAAGCGCATGACGCCATCTTTGATCCGTGGCCAAGAAAACTTGGCACCCTCCAACCGCTTGTAAATCATGGTGAGCCCGGTTCCATCCCAGACCAAAATCTTCACCCGGTCGGCGCGCTTCGCCCGGAAGACAAAGATCGCGCCGCTAAACGGATCGAGCTTCAGCTGCTCCTGAACGACAGCAGAGAGACCGTCCAAGCCCTTGCGAAAATCGACGGGCTTGGTGGCGACAAAGACGCGAGCTGGACCACCCGGCAGGATCACAGTGCAGCCTTCACAGCACGCAAAACCTCGGTCAGATGCTTGGCCAGCACATCTTCAGGCGCCTTGATTACAGCAGCCCCAAGATGAACTTCGATCTGCCGCATCGCTGACGACGAAGGGATCGGCGCTGGACCGCTATCATCAGCAGCCGCAACCAAAGGCACGAATGACATCGCCTCTTCAGGCAGCGCCAGCCGGCCCTGTTTGGCGTCATGTCGCCAGGCAAAGAGTTGCTGTGGGTTCAGATTGTGGCGACGAGCCACCTCGGATACGACAACGCCAGGCTGCATGCTCTCAGCAACGATCTCACCCTTCCGCTCAGCCGACCACTTTCGCCGACTAACGTCGCCATTAATGACCTCGAGCCGGCGAACCTCATGAACCTCAGTGTCACATCTACGGTCAAATCTAGACATCTCATGATCCCCAAATGGGTCACGAGAAAAGCAAATCATGTGCGCATGATGAAGGTGCGGGTAAAACACCGCTTACATTCATATGCCCGAGCCGCGGTTAAGGTTGGGATGAAGAGATCGTGATCGCCAAGCATGCCTATCTAAACAATGCTCATTCGTCGGGACAGAAGGTGACCGTCAAATGCAGCGATGGCGTAATCGAGGAATGTGACCCTTGCGGATCTCGATGAGTACTAAGCATGATGCACCCGTATCCGACGCCGCCGGATGCTGCCATGGTGGCTAGGACTTCTC
The DNA here is from genome assembly GCA_014323835.1 of Alphaproteobacteria bacterium GM202ARS2. Taxonomy (GTDB): domain Bacteria; phylum Pseudomonadota; class Alphaproteobacteria; order GM7ARS4; family GM7ARS4; genus GM202ARS2. Next base: position 1,432 of record JACONH010000044.1, on the reverse strand, counting down.
ACCACCACGCTTGGCAACACGCTTCACCTTAGTCTCATACTCCGGCAGTGGCTCGATCTCACTAACGGCGTCGCCGAGCTCTCTCCTTGCCAGAAAAAGATCGCGGCTGTTTTGCATTGCAATCCAGCTGTCGGCCCCTATACCAGTCAGCCGTTCAAGTCGGATGGCCATCTCTGCGGATAGCTCCTGACGTTGCCGAAGTAGCCGATTTACGGTGCCGCGGCTCACGCCAAGTCGATCAGCAAGCTCATCCTGCGTTAGCGACACGCCCCGCCGCCTCAGAACATCCTTAAGAAGTTCTGCCGGGTGCGGCGGCTCCTGACCTTTCCAACTTGTTTGCTGCTCTTCGTCGAGCATCCAATGATCCCATCTGCTAGTGCTCACGACGGCCGAAACGGAGGCGAACGATACGTCGTCCGAACGCTTCGATTGTGACATCAAGCGCAAATCGGAATTCGGAATCCATCTTGAACATAAAGAGGGCGCCCTCCCCGTCGACCTCGACTTCGTCGGCGCCAGTCAAGATCTCCGCATCCTCGAGCCTCTCCACACCGCGTATGATGTGGTAGAACTTGATGATTGAACGTCTGTCCCGCGCTTCGAGCCCATCGACCTTTTGAAGTTGCTCTATGAAAGCCCGCAGCTCTCTTTCTTTTTCGTCGTCCATCCGTCGTCACTCGCAAGGGTCCACAGTGAATCTGCTCAATGGTCACTGAAGACAGCTCGTCGACGACATCAAACATTGCTTGCCCTACAGGATCTCTGACTAGTTGCCTAAAGGATGGGCATGTCTGTACTTCACGAGCGTACCTTCGGATGAGAAGCCTTGCTCGTGTTCGTGCGGCTTTGATTAGCCGGCTCTCTCGCGATGCCCTTGGATCGTGCTTCGAAATCCGCTCAATCAGTTTAGAAGTTCGCCTTGCAATGCAGGCGATAATGCCTCGATCTTCCAAGCAAGCCAAATGACGCCTAGATGCAGATCTAGCTTTTTCTTCATCTAAATATGCTTCGATCAAGAGACCTATAATTCCACGGAATTGATCTCGTTTCTCAGATTTGGGACACTGTATATCAAGATATCTTGGTGCACTTAAGTTTACACTTCGGGTTCTTCCGTCTCTCATGCCAGCCCAGCTAGGATCATGATATCCAAGCTGCTCTCTGGCATCAATGCCTTATTGATGATCAAGCGGCCGAACCAGGATGACCCGCTCCAGGAGTCCCGTCAGCTTACCCAGCTCGCCGATCTGTTTCCGACTCTCCTGGACATTCTCAGCCTCGAAGACCTCCTCGATACCCCGATCCACAGCCGTTCGATCTATGCTGATAGGACAGAGAATCGTCAGGTTCGCTTTGGCTATGACCCCCACCCCAGCAAGCCAAGAGGCGCTAATGTCATCGAGGTTCGGATCGAGAAACCCGAAGATTTAAA
>JACONH010000043.1 GCA_014323835.1 Alphaproteobacteria bacterium GM202ARS2 | reverse complement strand
CGCTTTACCCATGGTCTTCTCCTTGCGATGGTGTTCGACGCCGTCACGTTGGCACAGAAAGTACCGCCGGGGGCGTCCACCCCATCATTGGAAAACGACCACCTTTGTCGGTGCTCTTCGTCTAGAGGGTATGACGGCCCCGATGGTGTTGGATGGCCCAATGCACGGCGCAGCCTTCCTTGCTTACGTTGAGCAGGTCCTGGTTCCAACTTTGTCGCCCGGAGACATCGTCGTCATGGATAACCTTCCTGCCCATAAACCAGTTGCTGTCCGTGAAGCCATTGAAGCCGCAGGCGCAAAGCTCGCGTTCCTGCCGCCCTACAGTCCAGGCTTCAACCCCATCGAAATGGCCTTCGCCAAGATGAAGGCCTTCCTCAAAAAGACGGCAGCAAGAACCATCGACGATCTCTGGCAAGCCATCGCCGAAGCTATCGATCTCTTCACCTCGACTGAGTGTGAGAACTACTTTTCTGCTGCAGGCTATGACCGTGAGTGATGGGAAAATGCTCTAATACTACAGTTGCATTTTGTTGTTATGTGTGATTCCATGACTCCGATTTTATCGGGGGATCACGTGATGTCAGTGGCGTCTTGGCCAGGAACGCTGATCGATTGGAAGTCAGCGCTTGTTGAATTGAAAGATCACATTGCCCCTTCTCTGGGGCGGTCTGAGACGCGGTTTTCTGCTGGCGCTTTTATTGATGGGTTGCTGTCTGACGCGGAACGCAAGACGGGCTGGATGTTGTCGGAAGAAGCCGGTTTTGAGCGCCCCTATCGGATCCAGTCACTTTTGGGGCGCAGTTCTTGGTCGGCGGACCACTTGCGGGATCTCGTGCGTGACTATGTCGTCGATGCGCTTGGTGCTGACGGCGTCCTGGTCATTGATGAGACAGGATTTTTGAAGAAAGGCAAACACTCTGTCGGTGTCGGTCGTCAATATTCCGGGACAGCTGGGCGGATTGAGAACAGCCAGGTCGGCGTCTTCACCTGTTATGCCAGCCGTTTCGGTCATGCCCTGATCGATCGACAGCTCTACCTACCCAAGGACTGGGCTGCCGATAAGGTACGACGCCAAAAAGCTCATGTCCCCGATGAGATCGTCTTCGCGACCAAGCCAGCGATGGCGCGGGACATGATCGCACGGACGTTGGATGCGGGCCTGCCCTGTGCCTGGGTGCTAGCCGATGCTCTTTACGGCGCCGATTCCAAGGTCAGGCGCCTACTCGAAAATCGCCGTCAGGCTTATGTTTTGGCGACACGCTCGAACCACACACTGCGATTTCTTGAAGACGATGGTTTTATTACGACGGATCCAGCCACGTTGGCAGAAGACCTTGATGCGGACGCTTGGTCGTCTCTGTCTGCAGGCGAAGGTGCTAAAGGCCCAAGGCTCTATGAATGGGCGAGGCTGCCGATCGGATTTACCGAGAATAACGGCTTTGCACGTTGGCTGCTGTTTCGCAGAAGCTTAAGCGACCCCAAGGCCCTGGCTTACTATTTCGTTCATGCGCCCAAAGAAACGTCGCTTCCCGACATCGCCGGCGCTGCAGGCCTGCGATGGACCATTGAGGAGTGCTTCTTGCGTGCCAAAGATGATCTTGGTCTCGATCACTGCGAGGCCAGATCCTGGCATGGCTGGCATCGCCACATGTCCCTGGTCATGGCGGCCGCAGCCTTTCTTGCCAAACTCGCGGCTGATCAACGCTGCCTGGCTTTCAGCAAACCGATCAAAGCGATTCAAAACGCCGAAGCCGCATGACACTTGCGCTTGCTGGTCTACTCACAACGCCCGAGATCCAGCGCCTCTTCGCCAAACTACTTCTCAAACCAACGGTGAGTGCGACGTTCGTCTGGCTTTGGTCACGATGGCGACGCGATCATCAGGCTAAAGCCGCCAAAAGCCATCGAAAAAAGATACAAAATGCAACTGTAGTACTTGTGGCTCCTTTTGGCACTAGTCGGAAGCGAGAGCTCCGCCGATTTGCGGCAGGAATCAGGATCGGTTAGCGGACCTAAGCCTGCCTACATTCGTCACAAAATGTCCTGGAGCACCTGCCTGTGGAAGACGTAGTTACGTGTTTGAACGACCTGCTGGGGTTGGTTGCGGAAGAGGGCGAAATCCTACTCTAAGAGACTTCCGTGGCCGGAAACGCTGTCCCACTTGAACCTGTCCGAATTTTTCGGCACTAACCCATTGATTCCATTGATATCGGATTTGTCCCAAACAGACTTCTGTTCAATTGAGCCAGATCAGCAGTTTTCCGATCGCCAGAGAAGATGACTTCGATAACACTTTGTAAAAAAACGATTCTCGGGAGCTTAGCGTAACTTTTCACCCTCTTCCGCAACCAGCCCCAAACCGCCTACCCTTGAGCGTTCGGTTTTTCCTTACTGACAATCTTCTTGTTTTTATGGGCGCGCACCATCGTCGTCCCCATCCTGCTCCACGCGATCAACAACGCTTTTACTCTCTTTGCCATTACGTAGCGTCAAGCCCAATACTGCTTACATGCAGTCAATGGAAATCGACCATTTTGGAGTAGATGTGTGCATCGCTTTCACATCGGCACGATATCGGCCATCATTGCCGTTTGCCTTATCAGCGCTGTCCTCACCCTGCCCAATCTGTTCAGCCGCTCGACGCTGGATAGCCTGCCGAGCTGGATACCGACGCAGCAGATCGCGCTTGGTCTCGACCTTCAAGGTGGCGCCCATATCTTGCTCGAGGTCGACTTAGATGCCGTCATTGATGAGCGTCTCGAGGCCGCCTTAGATGATGCTCGCCGCGCCCTTCGCCAAGACAGGATCGGCTACCGCGGGCTGAACGTTTCTCGCGACCAGGTCATCACCTTTCGCCTAACGGAACCAGAGAAGCGCCAAGCCGCTCTCGACGTTCTCAGCAACGCCGCCAACCAGGTCGTCACGATCGACACCGCGACTGGCCAAGGTCAGATCGCCTTCACTGAGGCCGCGCTTGCCGAGTTCCGACAGGCTGCCACAGCTCAATCCCTCGAGATCGTCCGACGCCGCATTGATGAACACGGCACAAGAGAGCCGACCATTCAGCAACAAGGCGCCGATCGCATCGTTGTGCAAGTCCCCGGCGAGCAAAATCCGGATGCCGTCAAAAGCCTTCTTGGTAAAACCGCCAAGCTCAATTTTCACATGGTCGACGCTAATACGACGGTCACCGACGCGATCGCCGGCCGCCTGCCTGCCGGCTCTGTCCTTCTCCCTTTCCAAGAGGAAGGCTTACCAGGCGAGCATCAGATCGTTGTCCGGAAACGCGCCGATGTCGGCGGCGATCTCTTAACCGACGCACAAACCGGCTTTGGCCAGAGCAATGAGCCGATCATCAACTTCACCTTTGATCGCGCTGGTGCCCGCAAGTTCGGTGAGATTACCAGAGACAATGTCGGCGAGCGCCTGGCGATCGTTCTCGATGGTGTGGTCATCAGCTCGCCCGTCATTAATGAGCCGATCCTCGGCGGAAGTGGCATGATTTCCGGCAACTTCACGGTCCCAGAGGCCAACGAGCTTGCCAAGCTGTTGCGTGCCGGCGCTTTACCGGCGCCACTCGAAATCGTCGAGGAACGAACTGTTGGCCCCGATCTTGGCGCCGATTCGATCGAGGCCGGCAAAATCGCGGCTCTTGTAGCGATCACGGCC
>JACONH010000042.1 GCA_014323835.1 Alphaproteobacteria bacterium GM202ARS2 | reverse complement strand
AGTATCAGCGAGAACAGCTCAAAACCTATGCGACCAGGTTAAACAGCCAATTGAAAATCCATTAGCGTAGGATTTCGCCCCTTACCGCAAACGACCCCTATGACAATGTCGACGCGTTTCGTGAGCTGCTGCGCCAGCAGCTTGACTCCGTGGTCAGCGGTTTCTTGGGGCAGGGCTTCAGCGAAGAGCTCGGTGTAACCAAAGCTGCTGTCGAGACCATGCTCGCCATTCTTAAGGAACAACAGGCCCCGCCTGAGCAGCTAGAGTCCAAGCTAAAGGAGATCGCCGAGCGACATCTCGAACTCACGGAAAAGCTCCACGCCCTTTCCAATTCCAATGATGAGCCTGAGATCACTAAGCAGCGCGAGCAAGCTGCGGAGGCCATCGAACAGGGTGATTACGACAAGGCGGCAGGCTTCTTAGAACAAGCGGTCAGTATTGACCGACAAGCGATCAACGAGCAGCAAGATGCATTGGATCGTAGAAAGCTCAGCGCAGCTGCGACGATCGTCCAGCAAGGGGAACTAGAACGAACCCGCTTGAACTACCGAAAGGCCGCTGAGCATTTTGCGGAAGCAGCAAGCCTGGTCCCCATGTCTGAGGCTGATACACGCTTCGACTATCTGATGAAGCAATCATCGGCACTCTATGCCCAAGGCGATGAGTTTGGTGATAACCAAGCCCTGGTCGAGGCCATTGACGCCCTCCGGCTCATTCTCGAGGAAAGGATCCGCGAGCGTGCGCCTCTCGATTGGGCCCTAACCAAGGATAACCTTGGCAACGCGCTTTGTACCTTAGGCGAGCGCGAAAGTGGTACAGACCGACTCGAGCAGGCCGTCGCCGCCTATAAGGCCGCCTTAGAGGAGAGAACACGCGAGCGTGTTCCACTCGACTGGGCCATGACACAGAACAATCTCGGATGCGCGCTAATCGATCTAGGTGAGCGTAAGAAAGGTACAGCAAAATTCAAGCAGGCCATTGTCGCGTGTAAGGCCGCTCTCGAAGAAAGGACACGTAAGCGAGTGCCTCTCGATTGGGCCATGACTCAGAATAATCTTGGCCTAGCGCTTTGGAGACTTGGCGAGCATGAGAGCGGCACGGAACGGCTTAAGCAGGCCGTCGCCGCCTATGAGGCCGCCTTAGGGGAGAGAACACGCAAACGCGTGCCTCTCGATTGGGCTCAGACACAAGAGAATCTTGGATTGGCTCTTTGGTCGCTGGCTGAGAAGTCTCAGAATCAGGCCATTCTTCTCATGGGCATCGAGGCACTAAGAGCTTCCGCCGAAGTGTTTACGAAATGGAGAAGTACCGACGCCCTTCAAACGGCCAAACAGAACCTCGCCGGGGCCAAGGCGCTTTTGATAGAAATGAAAGGGCGGTGTTCATCCCGATGATCCCAGACTTTCTCCGCTACACTATCCCATAATCAGCTTTCGGGGATATTGTTTCGGCGCGGTCAGCCAGCCAATTGGCCATTCATCTATTGTTAAAAGATCTTGTTGATTATACGCGATACGCGTACCATCTACGAATGTGGAATCCGGACGAGATCAGCTTTGACCTCGACGATGTCGGTACTGAAGCGCCGATTGTGACACTGGTCGCCCATACGCCTGGTGGAGAACTCTACATCATGGGCGAGCTTGTCAGCTTTGGCAGGAAGGTGGAGGTCAAGAAAGCACATACATTTGGCCCTGCTAAGGGCTCGTTCGGGATCAGAGGGCTGAGAGCGGTGGCTCGAGCCTTTGTGGAGCAGTTTGATGTCGAAGACCTCATCATTAAGGGCGAAGCTCGAACAACTGGCGCGTCACCGGGACGAAGACCAAGGCCTTTCCGATACCGGCGAGGGCGCTAGCTACGTCTTACGTCCCAACGGCCGTGACTTGCCTGAAAGCGTGATGATTGCCCGACGCTTGATCGAAACGGGGCTAAGGCCTCGAGCCGCTCATGGCATCATCACAAAACTTGCCAAGTTGCTCGCCATGCCGGCTGACCAGCGCTATGGCGTTGCTGCCCGCCTGCCTGACGTGCCCAATCCAGCAGCTTTCGAGGCTGACCTTGAGAAGCTTGGTATCATCGCTGAGAGGCGATCGGTGCCGGCCCATATCGATGTGGCAGCGATCCGGCGAAAGCTGGGTCTAAGCCAAGAAGAGTTCGCTCTTCGCTTTGGCCTCGATGTGGCGACTGTTCGAAATTGGGAGCAGGGACGATATCAGCCGGACGGTGCTGCTAGGGTTCTTCTCAGAGTGATCGAACGTCATCCGGCGGCTGTCGAAGGCGCCCTAGTCGAAGTCTGATCAGGAAGGGCAAGGGAACCGAGATCGCCCGGTTTCGATTTGCTATATCGCACTCAAAAAGAAAAGCCCGGCGTTAACCGGGCTCTGAGATGAGGGAGAACTTCAGGGGGCTCCTCATACCTTCGGGATAGGATCATGGAAATTCGTCAGTCCGGATAAGGTCCATTGAGAAGATCGCCAAGCGCCCGTCGCTTGAGAACGGTGATCCGCGCACGCCGGCGATGCTCTTTGCGGTCATTACGGAGATGACATCGCTGACAGAGCGCCTTCAGATTGCCAGGCCGATTGTTTCCGGGGTCATGATCAAGATGCGCCGTCGCCAGTACCACCTTCATTTGCTTGAGCGCAGCGTAGTCGCGATAAGCCGGCCAATCGATTTCCTCGCCCCGGTCATTCCGCCAAAGCTCGTCTAGAGGGTCGAACCAGCGACCATCACCGAGATGATGGATTGTCTCGCCATGAGGCCTGCGACACTGCTCGCAACGACCACCAGCACGATCAAACCGCACCGACGCGCTGAGCTCGGGCCAGTCGATCGGATAGAAATACCGATAAGCGGGTTTAATAGGCATCAGTCCCACATCCTCGAGGCCAGCTCGGCCTCTTCCTTGCCACCGGCATTGGCATAGATGGCCGTGGTGGTCAGCTGGGCATGCCCCAGCCACTTTTGCAGAATGTTCAAGGGCACACCCTTGCCGATGGCGTTGATGCCATAAGCGTGCCGCAAGCCTTTCGCTGTCCGGTGAGGGCCATCAGCGATATCGGCAGCTTCCATGATCTCTTTGACGATCTGCCAACCGCGCACCCGAGACCATGCCCATAAGCGCTCGGCTTTCTTTTTCGGGCGCTTTTGCGCCTGGCGAAGCCCGAAGGTGAGTTCGAGCCTAGTTAAAAAATCCGCTGGCACGGGCACGGAGCGAAAGACATCGTCTCGCCGCTTCTTGAGGCTGTTGAAGATGATCCGACCTTCGGCGAGATCGACGCGTTCTGGCGTGAGCGCCAAAGCCTCCGAGAGACGACAGCCGGTGTAGTGAAGGGTCTCAGCAAAAAGCCTGGTCTTCGGCGGCAGGGCAGCCGCGGCCTCCAAGAAGGCGGCCCGCTCCTCGGCATTGAGATAGAGCCGCCGACCGTCGGTATCGTATAGCCTCATTTCGCTCATATTTAACTTTATACATCAGTTTTGTTAAATTTTCGAGGGCGAATGTCGCCCTGCAAAAATCAAGAATGGCTGATTTCTGGGATTTCGCTTTTTCTAGGCTCCGCGCAGCGTTCAAAAAGTTTAACAGTATTACCCATAAAGTTCTCTGACCGATCGAAAAAGGGCCGCAATGGAGCGGTTCGCTTCCGTAAGCCTTGCTTCGCAAATGTGCCATCTGT
>JACONH010000041.1 GCA_014323835.1 Alphaproteobacteria bacterium GM202ARS2 | reverse complement strand
CAATTTTGGGGGAGTGGTTCGAATGTTTCACGTGAAACAATTTACTTTGTGGAGGGGGGGTTGAGTTTGGTGATGATGGAGTCTAGTTGTTGGGTTGTGGTGTAAGTGATAAGGAGTGTGCCGCCGTTCTTTTTGGGCGTGATGGTGACTCGCAAGCCCAGCATAAGTGACAAGTCTTTTTCGAGGGCGAGGGTATCGTTGTCTTTGCTTGGTGTCTGGTTGGGTTTGAGGGCGGCAGTGCCTTTATTTTTGAATTGTCGTATCAGTTCTTCCGCTTCACGGACGTTGAGTTTGTTGTCGATGAACTGGACGGCGAGGGCTTCTGCTTCGTCTAGGCCTACGAGTAGGCGGGCGTGGGCGGCTGACAAATGGCTCTCTTGGACGACCTGGAGCACGGCTTCGGGCAGGGTGAGTAGACGCAGGCTGTTGGTGATGTAACTGCGGCTTCTGCCGACAATGGTGCCGACGGTTTCTTGCGTGTGGTTAAAGTCTTTCATGAGTTTCTGGTAGGCGAGGGCTTCCTCTAGGGGGTTGAGGTCTTCTCGGTGCAGGTTTTCGATGAGTCCGACTTGTAGGGCTTGTTCGTCATTGAGTTGGGTAATGATGATAGGGACGTTGTGTTTGCCGATTTTTTGGGCGGCGCGCCAGCGTCTTTCGCCGGCGACAATTTCATAGCGGGCGGGGGCGGCGGGCGTGGGCGGCGTCGATAGGGGACGCACCAGAAGCGGTTGCAGGATACCATGCGCGACGATGCTTTCCGCTAGGGTTGACAGGCTTTCGTCATTGAATTGCTGGCGGGGTTGTTGGGCACCGGGTGTCAGCCAATGAACGGGCACCTGTTGCTGTCCGCCGCCTTCTGAGATTTCGCCTTCGCTGGTTGGGGTGGTCTCGCGATTCTTTTTGAGGGCGGCGATGGCTTGGATACCTTCGTCACCGAGCAGGGCATTTAGGCCTCTTCCGAGTTTTTTGGTTCGTTGTATCATCAGTTGGCGGGTGTTTGTGGTTCGTGCTGGAGCATCTCGCCGGCGAGGTGGGCATACGCTTCTGAGCCAGCGGAGCGATGGTCGTAGAGCATCACGGGTTTGCCGTGCGAGGGGGCTTCCGAGATCCGCACGTTGCGGGGAATGAGGGTCTGATAGACTTTGTCGCCAAAGAATTGTTTGACGTCTTCGGTCACGAGGTCGCTGAGGCTGTTTCTTTTGTCATACATGGTGAGGATGACGCCGTTGAGATCGAGGGTGGGATTGAGTTTATTTTTGACTCGTTTGATGAGTCGCATGAGGTGGCTCAATCCTTCTAGGGCGTAGAATTCGCATTGGACGGGAATGAGGTATTGGTTGGCGGCGGTCAGAGCGTTGAGGGTCAAAAAGCCGATACCGGGCGGGCAATCGATAAAGATGTAATCGTAGGGGAGGGGTTGGTCGTTCAGGCGTTCTTTCAGGATGTGTTCGCGGTTGTGTCGTTCCATCAGTTCGATGTCGGCACCGGATAGATCCATGTTGGCGGTGACGATGTGGAGATTGGGGACGATGGTTTTGACGGTGGCTTCTTCGAGGGAGGCTTGTTGGATGAGGACGTGGTAGATATTTTTTTGCCCTTCTTCTTTGTCGATTCCGAATCCGGTTGTGGCGTTGCCTTGGGGGTCGAGGTCGATGACGAGGACTCGTTTTTCTATGGCGGCAAGGGCGGTTGCGAGATTAACGGCGGTGGTTGTTTTTCCGACTCCGCCTTTTTGATTGGTAATAGCGATGATTTGGGGCATGGCAGGCACTGGATGCGGGCATTCGATTCGCGATGTTTCACGTGAAACATTCGACTGGAAACGTTTCACGTGAAACATACCGCAAAAGCGCGCGGGATGGTATGAATTTTTAGGGGCGGTGGGAGGGGGGGTGTTTTTTGTGGTGTTTTTTATCGTGGGTTTTGCTGTAGCGCATCAAGGCGATGAGGGCGGCGGGGGTCATGCCGGGCAGGCGTGCGGCGGCGCCTAAGGTTGGGGGACGAAAGCGGTCGAGCAGGCTGGCACATTCGTTGGATAGAAAGCCTAGGCGGGTGTAGTCGGTGTTGTCGGGCAGGGGCATTTGGTCGTCTTGGCGCATGGCGCGGATGTCGTTTTCTTGTCGTTGCATATAGGGTTGATAGCGCCAGTCGCTGATGAAGCTCTGGAGGATAGGGGGGGGTGTGCCCCGTAGGGAGGGCACACGGGCGAGAATATCTTGTGGGGTTAGGCGATTTTGGCGGGCGAGGGCGGGCAACTCGGGATGGCGGGCGAGATGGTCGCGCACCGATTGTTTAAGGCGTTGGCGGGCGCGCACGTAGCGCAGGCGGGGGGTGCTGATACAGCCGACGTGCAGGGCAAGGGGTGTTAAGCGTTCTTCCGCATTGTCGGCGCGCAGACGCAGGCGATACTCGGCACGAGAAGTCAGCATACGATACGGCTCAGACAGGGTATAGCGGGTGAGGTCGTCTACCATGACGCCGATGTAGGCTTGCGCGCGGTCGATGGTGAGGGGCGGTCTACCTTGCAGGGCGAGGCTGGCTTGGATACCGGCATAAAGCCCTTGCGCGGCGGCTTCCTCATAGCCGGTGGTGCCGTTAATCTGACCGGCAAAATACAGGTTCTTGATGATGCGGGTTTGCAGCTGGTGGTCGATGGCACGGCTATCGGCACAATCGTAGTCGATGCAGTAGCCGTACGTGGTGATACGGGCATTCTCTAAGCCCTTTATCGAGCGGATGACGGCATCTTGCACCGATTCGGGCAGGGACAGGGACAAGCCGTTGGGGTAGATGAGGGGGCTGTTTAAGCCTTCGGGCTCGATGAAAATCTGGTGGTGGTCTTTGGTGCTGAAGCGCATGACTTTGTCTTCGAGACTCGGGCAGTAACGGGGGCCGGGCGCGGTTACACGTGAGGTTACGCGCGATGTTTCACGTGAAACATTGTGAGGAGGAGGGGGGGTATTAAAGTGGAGGGGGGAGAGGTGAATAGCGTCTTTGACGAGTTTATGGGTGTGGGGATTGGTTGCGGTGATGTAGCATGGCACTTGTTGCTGGATGGTTTGTGTGAGGGGTGAAAAAGGTGTGGGTTGTGTGTCGGGGTCTTGGCGTGTCATTTTGTTGGTTGCGATGGTGGTGGCATCGATACGTGGGGGTGTGCCGGTTTTGAGGCGGCGTAGGGGTAGGCCATGGTTGTGGAGGGTGTTGGCGAGTTTGAGGGCTGCTTTTTCGCCCATGCGTCCGCCGCTGATGATTTTTGTGCCGATGTGTATTTCGGCGCGCAGAAAGGTGCCGGTGGTGAGGATGACGGATTGGGCATGGATGGGTGTGCCGTCTTCGAGTCGCACGCCGCGGCAGTGTCCTTTGTCGATGATGAGGTCGCCGACGGCGCCTTGCAGGAGGGACAGGTTTTTTTGGCGTTTGAGGGCGCGCATGATGAAGGCGCGGTAGAGCTGGCGGTCGCTTTGGGCGCGCGGGCCCTGCACGGCGGGCCCTTTGCTCTGGTTGAGCATTTTGAAGTGGATACCGGCGGCATCGGCGGCGCGTCCCATCAAGCCATCGAAGGCGTCAATCTCGCGCACGAGATGCCCTTTGCCGAGACCGCCAATGGAGGGATTGCACGACATCGCGCCAATTGTCGCAAGGTCATGGGTGAGTAACAGGGTGTTGACGCCCATGCGGGCAGCGACACTGGCAGCTTCACAGCCAGCATGACCGCCGCCAACAACAATAAGAGCGTAAGGGGAGGAAGG
>JACONH010000040.1 GCA_014323835.1 Alphaproteobacteria bacterium GM202ARS2 | reverse complement strand
ACACCAGTATCTAGCAAGAAAACCGAGCCAAGCACAAAGGCGGTGATGCCGCTAAAGCCGATGATTCCGAAACCTGGAAGGGTCAGCTCGACGACCATCAAAATGATCCCGAGGACAACGATACCAAGCCCTACGAGGCTGACCGGCAAAAGTTGGAAGGCGTAAAGCGACAATAAGAGCGACACGAGACCAATCACACCCGGCACAAACAGTCCGGGCATCGCCACTTCCACAAGAAGTCCGATCATACCGACAATGAGCAGACCGTAGGCGATGGTCGGGTCGGTAATGATCGCGAGAAAACGCGCATGAAAGCTCGGGCTTAGCTCGACGATCTCGCGGTCGGCGAGATTGAGGGTGACCGTCTCATCATTCAGCGTCACTGTCCTTCCATCGAGATTGGCGAGCAGCTGAGAGAGATCATTGGCGACCAGATTGATCACACCGAGCTTTAGGGCCTCACCGGCTGGCAGGCTCTCTGCATTCCGTACCGCTCGCTCGGCCCAGTCACCATTTCGGCCACGAAGCTCCGCGAGGCTTCTGATATAGGCGATCGCATCGCTCAGAATCTTGTCATCAATATCGGGGACGTCGTCCGAGCCCTCGCCGTCACTGGTCTGTTTCGATGGCGGATCGTCACCGACCTTGATCGGCGTTGCGGCGCCTAGATTGGTTGCTGGCGCCATCGCAGCGATATGCGTCGCATAAAGGATGTAGGTTCCCGCACTTGCGGCGTGGGCACCACTCGGCGCAACGAAGCCGACCACGGGTACAGGCGAAGCCAAGACATCCTTGATGATACTTCTCATGGACTTCACCAGCCCGCCTGGCGTGTCCAATTGCAGCACGACAAGGTCAATACCGTTTGTGTTCAACTCAGAAAAGCTGCGCCTGACATGCGCGGCACTCGCCGGTCCGATCGGCCCCTCGAGCGTGATCAAGCCAACACGGGTAGCCGCTTCAGCCGACCATGTCACCGGCAACGTCAAAGAGAGAAAAAGAAGAACTGAAACCGCAAGTACGCGTAAAATTCTAGGACGTCGCCCCATGCCGCTGTCGGCTAACGTCGCGTTCAAATGGCGAACAGTCTTCGGGAATTCCTCTAGGCGCCTCCGCGACGCCATCCTATCTGCCGCACACTCACTCTCCCCTGAGATTTGCCAGGACAGGCTTTAAAGCTTGCCGTGGCAATGCTTGTATTTCTTACCCGAGCCGCATGGACAGGGCGCATTGCGTGGCACCTTGGCACTCTTCGCCTGACCGCTGCTTGCCTGACTGCTGCTCCCTGCAACAGCTGCAACGGCAGGTGCAGCGCCGCCGCTGGAACGTCTTGGTGCTGGCGCAGGCATTCCATCTGTGCCGGTCGCAGCCAACACGGGCTCCTCCTCAGCGTCTGCAGTCTCCTGCTCGGATTGTGCCGCTCGAATTTCAAGATGGCTCAACACCTGGGTTACGGTCTGACGAAGGTTGTTGAGCAGGCCTTCAAACAGCGAAAAAGCCTCTCGCTTATATTCATTCAGCGGATCACGCTGGCCATAGCCACGAAGATGAATTCCTTGGCGCAAATGGTCGAGCTGAAGAAGGTGATCCTTCCAGAGATGATCCAAGATCTGGAGAAGGAGTGACTTCTCTGCAGACCGGATCATCGGCGCTCCGTAACTGACAGTCTTTTGCGCGATCTTGCGATCTGATGCCTCGATTAATCGCTCCCTGATCTCAGCATCGGCAACCCCTTCTTCCTTGGCCCAGTCGGCGACGGGTTCATCAAGCGCGAGAAGACGCTTCGTCTCCTTCTCCAGCTTCTCAATGTCCCATTCTTCCGCATAGGCTTTCTCGGGCACGCATTCAGTAACCAGATCCTCAATGACTTCGTGACGCATGTCGCGGACGGTCTCAGCCACATCTTCGGATGCGATCAAATCACGGCGTTGCTCATAAATGACCTTACGCTGGTCATTCATCACATCATCGTAACGCAACAGATGCTTACGCACCTCGAAGTTGTTGTTCTCCACTCGCTCTTGTGCCTTAGCAATGGCACGATTAACCCACGGATGCGTGATAGCCTCGCTGCCATCGATGCCAAACCGCTCCATCATCCTATCCAGCTTCTCACCGCCAAAAATCCGCATCAAATCATCTTCCAACGACAAAAAGAATCGAGACGCCCCCGAATCGCCTTGTCTTCCCGACCGCCCCCGCAACTGATTATCGATACGCCGCGATTCGTGTCGCTCCGTGCCAATCACATAAAGCCCCCCCGCCTCTATGGCTTTTTTCTTGTCCGCCTCAATCTCAGCTTTGATACCCTCGATAAGCGCGCCATGCGCCGCCTCAGGCTTGTTGTCAATCCCCTGTGCCACCAACATCTCGACATTGCCCCCCAACTGAATATCCGTGCCCCGACCCGCCATATTGGTCGCAATGGTAACCGCACCCGAACACCCCGCCTTAGCAATAATCTGTGCCTCCTGCTCGTGATAACGAGCATTCAAAACATGGTGCGCTATACCCTCCTTCTTCAACAACGCCGACAAAGCCTCAGACTTCTCGATACTGGTCGTGCCCACCAACACCGGCTGATGCCGCTCAAAACATTCCTTAATAAGAGCAACCAACGCCCGCTGCTTGTCCTCGTTACGGCGATAAATCTCGTCATCGTAATCCGCCCGCACAAAAGGACGATGAGTCGGCACCGCAACAACATCCATAGCGTAAATAGCCGAAAACTCAGCACGCTCCGTCATAGCTGTCCCCGTCATGCCCGCCAACTTCGGATACAAACGAAAATAGTTCTGAAACGTAATGCTCGCCAACGTCTGATTTTCGACCTGCACCTCGACATTCTCTTTTGCCTCGAGAGCCTGATGCAACCCATCCGAATAACGCCTGCCCTCCATCATCCGCCCCGTAAACTCATCGATAATCATGACCCGCCCCTGCCGCACAATATAATCCACATCACGCTGAAACATCGTGTGCGCCCGCAACGCCTGCTGGACATGGTGCACAATCGAAATATTACCCACATCATACAACCCCCCCTGCAACAGCTCAGCCTCCTGCAACCACCCCTCAATACGTTCCGTGCCTTTATCAGTCAAACTCACAGCGCGCATCTTCTCATCCTTTTCATAATCACCCTCGCCCAGCTTCGCCACAATCGGATTGACCGAACGATACAACGCCGACGAATCAGAGCTCGCCCCCGAAATAATCAACGGCGTGCGCGCCTCATCAATCAAAATCGAATCCACCTCGTCCACAATCCCATAGTGAAACGGACGCTGCACCAAAGAAGACACCTGATGCGCCATGTTGTCACGCAAATAATCAAAGCCCAACTCGTTATTCGTCGCATAAAGAACATCACAACCATACGCCTGAGCCCGCTCAGCCACCGGCATATCATTGGTCAAACACCCCACACTTAAACCAAGAAAACGATAAATCGCCCCCATCCACTGCGAGTCACGCTTTGCCAAATAATCATTCACGGTAACCACATGAACGCCCTTGCCACCCAAAGCATTGGCATAAACCGCCAGAGTCGCCACCAACGTTTTGCCCTCACCCGTCTTCATCTCGGCAATGCGGCCATCATGCAACACCAACCCCCCCAATAACTGAACGTCATAATGCCGCTGCCCCAACGTGCGCACCGCCGCCTCTCGCACATAAGCAAAGGCTTCCACCAATACAGACTCATCGACCGGCGCACCCTGCGTAACACGCTGCCGCAACGCCAGACTGCCCGCCCGCAAATCATCATCAGACAACGCACGTACCGACGCTTCATGCTCGTTTATCGCAACAACAAGACCACGCTTGCTACGCAAAAAACGCACCGACGAATCCCCAAACATCTTCTTCGCCCACGATACAATCATAACCAACTCCTTGTGGATCACCCTCCACCAGTGATCGGCGCCATGGTGAAGCCACCAAATGTCTGCTCCGTCGGCTGGATCTCGATCAGGTTCACGTTCATCCGCCGAGGTGCATCGAGGGCGAAGACAATGGCATCGGCAATATCTTCCGATGTCAGTTGCTCAAT
>JACONH010000039.1 GCA_014323835.1 Alphaproteobacteria bacterium GM202ARS2 | reverse complement strand
TCACGCAATCATCGACATAAACTTGCAATTCCAGATACTTCAAAGCACCTGAAAATCAACCTAATACCTCAGAAATTTGCCTTTCTCACGAACGACTAGCTAGATCATAGCTTCCAACCAAATTCACTAGGAGGTGGCTCATGCCTATGGAAATCTCATGGGGTACGTTTCAGCAAATATGGTGTGAGGAAATCTCAATTTACCCCAACACGCCAGCGTTCAATAAACTCTCGATCCGAATGCGGCTGATACGCCCCGGCTATTTGTCTCTGCATTCGGATTTGGACCTTGGACTTTGCGGCGGCGCGACCCTCAGGTGGTGTCGCATGCTGTTCGACCATCCTGGTGATACGCCACTGCGGCGCATTGAACGGCTCACGGCTGACGTGGAAGCCATTGCATCGACACAGTTTCTACAAGAGGAAATAGCTCGATGGCTTCCAGCCTATCTGCGGGATGAATCTCATTCTGGTGAATTTTTCGATTCGCTATGTAGAGTTTCGCGGATGAAATTTAGTTTTGCATTCAAGGTGCCTAACCCCTCTGAATTTGAGGGGATTATGAAGCTCAACACCCTACTCAAGAGCAACCACATATACTTATTCTGCATTTCATCCACCCGCGAGGAATACAATTACGTCAAAGGCTCTGTAAGCCTACCGGAAGGCCATGCCACAGCACTTGCAGTGGATGGAAATAGAGCGGCGAAGTTTTTCGACATTCGCCTGGGTGAAATCAAAATCGATCAAGGCCGCCTTGATCATTTTTGGAACGAGTATTGGAAATATTTTTCAAGCCCTGACATTAAAATCAACTCTTTGCATGGCTACAGTGTGGAAAAACTCGCCAACCAAGAGATTATCGAGACTCGCCCTCTTCAATGGCAGTTTGGCACATAGCCGCTGTTCTGGCGGGGTGTCACCAACTTGAGCACTGAAGATCTGGAGAGTTGAATGGCGGTAGGCTGGATCATGCCACCTGATCTAGCTTGGTGACCTCTTTCCAGATCGTGAAAACTTGGTTTCGATCGATTTCCATGATTTTCAAATGCAGTCCCTGCACAAGTAGGTCATGCTATGACGGTCTCCTGGACTGTCGCCTTTTTGGTCTCTGATTAAGTTTTGACCATTCTGGGGGGCACGTGGCGACCAGCTCATCAGTGAAGTCATTCCAAAGCTCGAAGACGTCGTTTCGAGTGTGGCGGTAACTGGCGTTGGAAAGACGACAGAAGTAAGGGCGAAACAGCGTGTTGATTCAGTCATGATTCACTCTGACAGCTTGAGTTTAGTGTGCCTTTCGTGATCACTACGAAGACGTGATCCTCTTTTATAATATCCTCAACTTATCTTCATCTAGTTCTGACATTTCCTAGCTAAAGAACGTAGCGCTTAATAATTGTGCATCGCTTTGGAGCGCGCGTCTTGTTTTGTGGCATTAGGTGTAGCGGATTGATTTCATCCGGGTTTGGGATCGAGATCATAGCGATTTTTGGCTCAGATTATTTGAGACTAAAAATCCGTTTCGGCTCGAATTAAATGAGACTGAGATCGGATTATCTGCGACGGGATCACATTGCTGAGATTGAAATTATTGGGTTGGGACTATCGCTTTTTGGGAGCGTGGTGATAATTCCTTTGTAGAAGAACGACATACACGATTTCGCAATGAAGCACGGAGGTGTTTTTCTCCTTATAGCTGCCCATAGGTAGATTAGATCCACGAAAATAGTCATTGCCACGACATAAGCACATCATGTTTTTCATTTGTATGTCAAATTTCCTTACAAGAAGGACCATGTAAGAATGAGCAGCCCACGAACAACTGCGCAAAACATTATCATGGAAAGTACACCAAATGATCAATATAAATCTAACAAATCATTTGTTCATGATATGATGAATTCTATAAAATGCCACCGCTTATTTTCACATAAAGCAATTTCTTCCTTAAGACAAGGTAGTTTTGACAAACCTTCTCTTGTGAAGATGCATCTAGATTTTCTTATGCTTACCAAGCAATTTACCGATGTCATTCTTATGGCACAGTTTCTGACCCGGGAAATCGATAAAAGGCATGACATTTGTCATATGCCAGCACGCTTTTTGATTACCTTGAATCTTCTTGACGAACTAGGTTTTCAGCCAGGAAACAGGGAATATCTGGGAACACCTAAACATTCCCATTTTTTACTTTTTGATCAAGTCATTGATCAACTCGGAGTCGACAGAGCAACTCGTAATGATTACGTCTATGGCGAAGCAGCAATCGCGCTCCGAGACTTTGTCGAGGAGCATATGGATAACTTCCTCGCCTTGTTACTCTATCTCGCTGTGACAGAAGAAGAAGCTATCATTTTTAGCCCTCCCATGCGGGAAGCCGCCCGTAGAGCTGGTGTCCCGGTGGACGGCGGCTACTATAATGCTCATGGTAGCAGTTCGGATGATGACACAGAAGCCGAAGACGATGAGCATCAAAACGATGTTCTCGTAATTCTTAGCCAATATCTTATCGCAGAAGACTACCCTCGTACGAGGGAGTTGTCTCAGAAATTCTGTGATATGTGGTGCGCATTCTGGGATGAGCAGATCACTCATTTGGAAAGGGCGGCATAAACAAGTCCACTTGGATAGCTTTGAATTTAGCTCCACTCACCAGGAGCACGACGGTCAAAGCAAGTAGATGTATTGCAGCTTCCAAGGCTATACGTGGCTGCAGTCTTTTGACGAGATACGGTGGAGTATTCCGCTCTTGCTCCGGTGTGCGTTGCACGCCGGAGCACCAAAGATGTCACTTTAACGGACGTTTTTCTTGTGACGCCCACTGATCGATAAAACGACTATCGTCGCCGCCAGAAAACCCATTGCGAAAAACTGCATGAGATTGCAGGTTGCTCCTCATCTAATCTGGCGAGGTGTGGGGCAGCATGCTGATCGGCTACGCACGGGTGTCGAAGGCGGACGGAAGTCAGCTTCTTGATCTGCAGCGCGATGCATTGATCGAGGCTGGGGTGGATGCCTGCATGAAGGCTCTGCAGCCTGGCAACACCTTCGTCATCTGGAAACTCGACTGCCTCGGCCGTGACCTCAAGCATCTGGTGGCGACCGTCGATGCGCTACGCGATCGCGGCGTCGGTCTACGCGTTCTGGCGGGCGCCGGTGCCGAGATCGATACAACGACGGCAAACGGGCGGTTGGTCTTTGAGCGTCTCCCTGGCCAAGTCGGATTGCGGTGCGGGAGGTGGCGATCGAATTTTTCGATCTTCCCGGCGCCAGCCTGGCGCTCATAGAGCTGGGTTTCGATCTGGATTCCCAGGACGTTTCTCGACCAGCCATTCTCAGCGGTCTTGCGGACGCACCAAAGGGCCTGAGATATGTCCTTAATTCTCTGAATTATCAGGACATTATGACCCCACGGAATTTGTGCAACAAGCTGTTTCACATTTTCCGGCTGCTCGGCATAGAAACCGTACCATTGCTTGATGAAGTAGACGTTCCGCCGCGAGAACCCTTTGAGAGTGGGAAATTCCTTCGACAGGTCGTGAGAAATCTGCTCAACAACGCCATCCCCCCAGCCGCTGCTCTGCTGCCGCTCACTGATCAGCCGACCGATATCCCAGTAGAGATCGATCAGCTGGCTGTTGACGGAGACCGCGGCCTTAATCTGGGCGGCTTGGATCCGCGACTTGAGCTCGGCGACGAATTGCCGATAGTCCTTGGTTGCGGTCAGATCCTGCGACATGGGCGAAAGGTAGAAGCCAAGCTCACCCAATGCAATCGCGTCAGGTGGCGCATCTCCTCCCCTCACGCCGCATCGTCCTTTTTCTCCGGATAGGGATCGCCATAGAGCTCCTGCCCTGCCGGCCCCTTCCCCAGATAGTCTTCCCAGATCTGGAAATACGGCGTCGCCCAGCCCCGCCAGGCGAGGTCTTGATAGGCGCAGACGACCTGCCCGTCTTTGAGCTGCTGGAGCTCGTGGGGGAAGACCTTGGGCTCGGTGACCATGCTGGAGCTTCTGGTCTTCTTCTCAAACCAGTCGTCGACGCTTTCATTGGTGACGGTGACATCGACGACGCCGATGCGATCGGACATCCATTGGGCGGACGCGTTGTCGTTGAGGCGGAAGACCATCTGACAGTCGCAGGCGCCTAGTGGTACGTTCGTAACGTTTGGTCCCCTCTGTTAACGGCTGCGATGATCTCTTTTGGGTCGGCTGTCCAGACGAATGGTTTGGGTTGCTTGTTGTGCTCTTCGATGAAGCGGTTGATGGCAGCCTGAAGATCGACGACGGAGTGGAACACGCCGCGCTTGAGCCGCCGTTTGGTTAGTTTCGCGAAGCAGCCTTTGACAGCATTCAGCCAGGATGCGGATGTCGGTGTGAAGTGGAAGGTCCAGCGAGGATGACCTTGCCCGTGCGACGCATGATCTCGTTGGTTCCAAGACCA
>JACONH010000038.1 GCA_014323835.1 Alphaproteobacteria bacterium GM202ARS2 | reverse complement strand
AGAACTATATTTGGTGGGCTCTGGTGAATGCAAATTTGCGCATCTCGGACCGTTGATCAACGCCCTTGCTACGTTCGACCTCTTTGTACGCAACGCCCCAATCGAAGAGCGCTTCAAGAGCCCCCCTTAGTTCTCTGCCGGTTTCGGTGATAGCGTAAGTTACGTGACTGGAGTTTGCGCACATGGAGCTCACAATCCCAGCCTTCTCCAGGGCTTTCAGCTGATCAGCCAATACTTTATTGGAAATTCCGGGCAGCATGCGTGCTAATTCGGAGAAACGCAGCGGCTCGTCCAGCAACCGAAAGACCACCTTTGGTTTCCATACGCCTGATAACCGCTCCATCGCTCCATGCAGTGGGCAGTCTTTGCATGTTTCGCAATCACACGGTGCTTGTTTTCTAGCCATTTCTAAAGGGTCCCGTCACAAATTTGAGATAGGGCGCACAGACCAATTGCCGGAGGGAGTCATCCAGCAACGGCCGCGAATTGGTTGAAGGCCGACAGTCTGTTTTGGCCGAATTGTCTTTTTGGATCATGCGGGCGACCTCGATGGGCCTTTCATCGGCTTGGTGATTTTCTTGATGAAGTAGCGATCCTGCTCGACAATACGCCACGAAGAAGTGTGCGTTCTTGGACTTCCTCAGCAAGCAGAGGACCGTATTCGATGACCCACCTATTCAGCATGGTGTGATCTACATCGACACTCCGTTCCGCCAATGAACAATCTCCTCAGGTTTGTGCCGCTTGACTACTATCACGAGCGACGTCTGATCACAGACGCTGGATTAGTGACAAAGGCTATGGTGGGAACGTTGCGACTTCATGGGAGCTTTTTTTTCTAGTCCATGGGACTTCCGCGTTTTGCTTTTTTTGTTTTTGGATGACCGCCCCAAACACCACAGGTTCAGTAGTACGCCAGAAACGAAAAGAAGTGCGACTAGCCCCATAAAGTGATCGACAGTGAAATCTAATGTCATAGCGACGTTCTCCTCTGAATACTAACGCATCGATTTCGCCTGCCGGAGCTCGGCTAGCCATACACCGTCCTCCCCCATCTCGATGGTTCCCGCGCATCGTGTGAGTGCCTCGGCGATAGGTTGGCCGCGTCCAATAATGAGCCGTAGCCGTCGATCACAAGCTGGCTACCATCGTGATGTTGGCGCAGCTGTCTTCGTCCCGATAGGCCATGACCTCGTAATGATCATCGAAGCAATTCTCGAGTGCCTTACCAACGCTTGAGCTGCTTGCAAATTCCGCTGAACATGCAGTGTCCTAGGCTGGTACATAATGATCGCGCTCGAAGATGACCTTCTTGGTCCTGCCCAGCCGATGAACACCCCTCCCGCGTAGCGCGCGTCGCCATTGAAAGCACTGCAGTGGCCATGTCCGCATCATGAAACATCTCCATGCACAAATATTGAGCGTGACTTTCCTTAGCCAGGAAATGTCAGAATCAAATGTAGATGGGGTGAAGATATTATAAAGACGATCACGCCTTCGTTATGACCGCGAATGGCGCACTAAATTCAATTTGGCAAAGTGAACCAGATTGGGAGCGTGTCATTCGGTTCCGCAAATATTGAGATAGCGCACACAGGATCTGAATTCTGAACGGACTCATCCAGCGAGGGCCGCAATTTGATTGAAGGGTGAGAGGTCATGTTGTCTTGACTGTTTTTTTGCGCAACACGTCGGCAACTTCGATGCCCTGCAGTGTCGCTGGTGGTCTTTTTGATGAAGCGATGATCATGCTCAATGATGTTGTTCAAGTCTTTGGCCTCTAGGGTCTCGGTCATCGGCCGAAAGCCGGCCTGATTGGGGCTGCTTTTGTCGATCACCACGAAAGCCTATATGCCATAGAGACGAATCTAGAGCACCAAACCGCTATGGAACGCTGCACAGGGTGTTCACCAAGTGGCCCGCTGGCATCGCTGCCAACTCTCTCCAAATTTCAACATTCAACTTCTAGACTATAACTTCTTGGCCATACCAATCAAGTATGTCAGCTAGGAGTACATTAGTACAATCACAAGAAAAATGATGCCTTGTCGTTTTCTAATTACCAAACAATTGTCATGCATCGATAAGTTAGTTACCAATCGGTAATTAGATAAAATTGTATTTTTATTTATGATCTTTTTTTATCATCTTTAAGTTTGGTCACGAATTTTTTACCACATGCTCTATGAATAAATCAGATTATTCCGATGTTTAATTTGCTATCAATCCGAATGATATGGGAGAAATCAAGATGGCGGTTATTGATCGTTCCGTCACGGCTAGTTCCCAAGAAACTGGAAATGGACGGTTTACTACGGGTAATGGCGACCACATTGATGGTGGAGATGGCGACGATATCATTGACGGTAATGCAGGTGATGATCAGATCGACGGTGGGATTGGCAATGATAGGGATCGTCAAGTTAATGGCGTCTGTGCATAAGAATGCAGGCGTTGTCTTGGACTACGCTACGCAGAGTTCCTTGGCGAAATCGTTCCAAAGATCGAAGGCATCGTTTCTTGCGTGACGGTAACTGTTGGCTGAGAGAAGGTGGCGGCGGGGAGGAACGATGGTGTTGATTTGATTATGGGCGGCACAAAATCGCTGAGCATGATGCGGTGACTTGAACCTTTGCATCACCCGTTCTCGTCGCCTTGTCGGTTTGTGTGACATCTTGGCCCGATTATTCAATCCTTTATGCTGACGGTGGTCGACATCGGGCATCACCTCTTTCTTGGCCGCACCGTAACTCCTGAGCTTGTCGGTGATCATCCCCCGGGGCTGGCCGTATTGCTTGAACAGCTTCTTTAGAAAACGTTTGGCGGCCTTCTTGTTGCGCCGTCTTTGCACCATGATTTCGAGGACATCGCCATGCTGGTCGACCGCGCGCCAAAGGTAGAAGGTCTCGCCTTTGATCTTGATCACGACCTCATCCAGGAACCACTTGTCACCAGGATTGGGTCGGTTGCGTCGGATCTTATCGGCAAACAAAGGACCGAACTTGTCCTCCCAATTGATGATCGTCTCACAGCTCACCGTGATCCCGCGATGGGCCAGAATGTCCTCGACGTTGCGAAGGCTCAAGGAGAAGCGGTAGTAAAGCCAAACCGCATAGCTGATGATCTCGCGTGGAAAGCGATGGCCTTTGAACGGGTCAGGGCTGGAACGTGCCATGCCTGCTTTCTACTAAACTCCCCGATACAGCCAAAAGACACCTAACTTGACGATGCCCGGCTAGGCAAACCGCTCAGCTGGCAGCGCTCCAAGGCCAAAGCCCTCCGTGGCAAGGTTCGCGCCGGCGTCGAGCATGTCCATTCAACCTATCATCACCGCACTGAACGGCACGATGACACTGCCGACAGGCAATGGCACTGGGTCGTTGCAGGTCAAGGCGGGATCGCCGATGCGCGCTGCCGGCTTCTTGTTGATGAAGACCGACGTGCTGCCCATGATGATGGTGCCCTGATTGGTCGGCGGGACAACGAAGGTGCCGATCTTGGGAATGTGCGGGGGCAGGCTCGTGCCGCCGCTGCCCAGCGTCGCCGCCGGGCGCTTTTCGATCATGACATCAGCGCTCAGGCCGGTCGTGATCGGCGCGGAAAAGGGGTTGACCAAGGGAATAGGCGGCACCAGGCTGGGCGGCTGTTCCAAATGGGTATCGACAGCCACGATCAGATCGCCCTGTTTCGCTGCAGGCACGCCCATCGCTCATCTCGTCCTTTCTTGTTGCCACTACACACCAATGTCAGGCGTACCACCCGCTGCATCAGCTGGCGGATTTTCTTCCACCACTTGCCGTCATCCTGCATCCGCTCCCTCATTAAGCGCCATGGGTAAATTTCGCATCGACCATGAGGGCGATCGTAAAGGCATCATGCAGCACTTCTGGTTACTTGACGCAATCGCTCAACACACTCTTCCAGTAGCCTAGAAGTCCCGGATCCTGAGCCGGCAGTGCGCCGGCATTCGACCATGTTCGAAGAACGCTTTTCTCAAACTCATGCCCCCCTCCTGGTGACAACAGTGTTTCTTTGCGTTCGGGTTTCAGCAGTTTTTGCGCGGATCGTCCGTCACTAAGAAGCTCCGCTTTGGCGCTGATTTTTTCGAGATCACCACCGTAGAGCAGATTGATCGCCGCACGTGAAAGCAAGCGCAGACAAAGACATCGCAGGTGACGCCTTTTTCCTTGTTCAAGGGGTCGTTCTTCCGACTGGCCCACTTGAACGCGCGATAGAGGACGTCATGCCCAAATCGCGCCGTCTCACCCGATTTGCGGTGAGCCCGCCAGCCGTAATAGTGTCCGTCCCGTCCCTTGGTTGCATAGGGCGTGATAGCTGCGCCGCTGATCGCTTTCACCCACCCACCCGTCTCGTCCGCCCATGCCAATGCATAGTCGGCGTCGCGTCGCGCCAAGCCTTGGTTCATGCAGCGAAAGGCCTGAAGGCCCGAACGCTCTTTGATAGGGCCAACCGATACCCCGTCCTCCACCATGTCCACTTGCTGAAGCTCGCCACGATGCGACACCACGATACTTGGATGAACGGCCTCGTTAGGATAGAAAATAACGTCGCCAACTTGATACATTTGCCGTCCTCACATTCAGCTCTCGTCCTTCAGATGCTGACGAGCCCTGCCGAAGCGCTCTGATCGCGTTTTCAAAGGGACAAGGGGCATTCGAAATCGGCAAACAGGCGCAAGGCATCAACGTTTGGCGAGATCATCGGATTGAGCGCATAGGTCGCTCTCAGGCCGTTGAGCTCGAAATAGATGGCGTTGGTTGCGGTCGCCGAACCCGACCGGCCCCCGAAACGATCCAGCAGGCGAAACCACCCCCAAAAACCGCGGACGCTATATGAAGCCGGCGGAACATTGGGATCGAAGGTGGTGAAGACAACGCGGGCACCGCCAAGGGGAATTGGTCCGGGCCAACTCAGCTGCCGTGGCCGCACCGGACCATGGCGATAGGCGAGACGCTGATCGCCGCCGAGTTCAAGCTGGAATTTGCTGACCGACGAGTCCAAGAAGACCGGGGAGAGGACAAAGTGATAGGTCGGCTGATCGCCTGCGCTGAAGAAAAGATCACGGATGTCAGCGGCAATCTCGAACGCCTTGACGCCCTGACGTGAAATTCGGGCCGGCGAGGAGTTGGTCGCGCGCGGCCTCCATGGCCGCGACGACGTATCG
>JACONH010000037.1 GCA_014323835.1 Alphaproteobacteria bacterium GM202ARS2 | reverse complement strand
GGAAGGGCTCAAAATTTGCCTCCAGCGCCATGTTCGGTGGGTCTGAAACACCCCCGAAACCGGCCCCAAGAGCGAAGAAGAAAGCCTCAGGTTACTATTCATTCTGTTTCCCAATCTCGTTTCGAAGAGTGGTGTAGGGGAGAAGCGGCTTAGTACAACTGGGACTTTTCGAACTTCTACGTGATGCTATCGGCCGTACTGTAATCCCTTATATTTTTTGTCCGCTAGCGTGGTTGGGAGCGGGTGATTGCAGTCCATCACACATAGACGCCAAAAGACACGAAATGAAATCGTCATCTAAACTCGATTCTATATTTGTTGTGCGCCTTGCTTCAAATATGCTTCCGCGCTCCTTTCAGGAACTGCAAAAAAAGTCACATCATCACCACTACGGCCAAGATCATACATGTTGCTACAATAGTATGTGATTCTACGTTTCTCGCCACTACGCATTGTGGTCATGGCATTGCAGTATTCGAGTCCATTATGCTGGATATAAACAATTACCTTCTGTGTTTTACCAGTATTTGTAACAGTAGTTGAAAGTTTAACCCTCCCACCATTCTGGATTTCATAAGTAGAATGAGAGGGTTTAACTTCAGAATCAATGCAGGCGAAAAGTATGGGTGCAGTCAATAGCAAAGGTAGTTTTCTCAACTCCATATTCGATCCTTTCTGTGTATTTTGCGACAAAGCTGCTCGCTATCAGAAGCTGTCAAAAATCGCAATACTGTGCGCAGAAGTGTCCCAGATTCATGCGGCCTGTACGTGTGGCCCAGGGTATTTCGTCCCCTTCGTATACGATCTAAGACTCTGATTATATGGGAAAATTTACCACAATCCGGATTTTCGGGCTTTGAATGTATGAATCACGAAAACAGAAGGACTGTGCTGCCGGTCAGCTTTGGCATAAGAACCTGCCGGGATGAAATTCATCATCCCGGCAGCCTGTGACCTTACGAAAAGGCTAACCCTTCTTAAGCGGCGTCGTAGAGCTCGCGATAGTTGCGGCTTTTCAGTAGGTTGAAAGCAACGAGCCTACCAATCGTCCTTGAAACCCCATCTATCGTTAGGCAACTCAGATGAGCTAGCATTGAGTAACGATGTTCAAGACCAGATGCGTAGGCGACGTGTTGAGCTCGCAGCAAGGCTATTGGCTTGACCATTTTTCTCGCAAGACTATTGCGGCGCATAAGCCTTACAAGAGGAACAGCCCAAAGGTGGTAGCCATCGAAATGCTGCGTGGTCCAGTTATCTTGAGCGTAGCGATGACAAGCATGGTAGAGCTTGGTTGTCATCTCACCGCGCGAATGCAGTTCTGTGCAGACCACCTTATTGGAGTTCGTCGAAGAACCACTACTCGATGATGAATCAAACAATTGCTGGGTCCAATTTGCATCTCGCTCTCGCTGTTCCTTCGCAAGCCTTTCCGCTTCAACTGTCCTATAATCATGCGGACCATACACCCACTGGTTATGTCGTGCTTGATCTTCCCAATTGTTCATTTTCATACCCCTTAGAAAATGCTCACGTGACGCATATCTGCTAATCACGACCTGATGCTGCTAATTTATTGCTCTCTAGATGAATAGTTTTTGAACAAGGTATTTATTCTAGGTTCATAGGCGCTGTTCGGAGTTTGAAACCCTATAATTTTTCGCGCAAAAGGAGATAGAAAAGCTCATATCTCTGCTTATTTTTTTACAACATAAGCTCCAAAAACGCTGATTTGCTATAAAATAGCTCATCGAACTCTTAGTTGTAAGCGCAAAGCTAAAGTGTCACCCCTGCCCTGCTTAGGTTGCCGCATGCTCGATGTCCGTCTTTGAGAAGTCCTCGCCTTTGAACAGGAGGGGCTCGCCGCGGCTTTTAGCTAGGGCGTAGGCGGCGCAGTCACCGAAATTCAGCGATGCCGGGTGCTGGCCTTTGCCAAAGCGGCGGAAGGCCAAGCGCGCGCCATCCGCCTGCTCGGCGTCGAAAGGAACGGTCTGGAGCTGGCCTCGCAGGATGAAGTTGTCGAGTTCGAGCGCGCCTGCCTCGCCCTTTCGCACCTCGGCTATCATACCCGCTTCGAGCAGGGAGACGGCAGAGATCAGCCGGATAGGAGCGGCTTCGATCAAGGCGGCGAAGCGCTCGCTCTCTGGCTCGCGTTGCAGGATTGCAAGAACGGCGGACGGATCGATCACCATTAGGCAGGCAGCCCGTGTTCATTATAGCCGATGATCTCGTCGTCGGAGCGCTGATCGAGTGTTGGCAGGGCCGCATATCGATCGCCGATGGTGAGCAGCTCCTTGGCGAGGCCGGGTGCCCGCACAGCCTGGCGCTCCTTGGCCAGGGCTGCCTCCAGGGCCTCGACGACCGCTTCAGTGATACTTTGCTTGCGCCGCCGGGCGAGCTCGCGCGCCAGTCGATCAGCATCAGGGTGTTTGATGTTGAGTGCCATAGCAACCTTCTTCCTTGATATGTTCCTTCTTTATATAGCATAGATGAGTCTGATGATCACTTGATCTTTCCTGTCGTCGTTTGTCCTGATTTGAGAGGCAGAAAAGCTCGCAGATGCTCAAAAAATTGACCGGAGTGTTTTGCTTTGCCTGACGAAAACGGCTCTCCTGCTTGGCAAGAGAGCCGTCTGGTCGTTCGCGGTCATCAGCGTCCCCGCCTGTACCGCAGGCTGATTCTACCAGTCTCCGTCAGCCGTCAAAAGGTTGTTCTTTAAATATCCTAGCGGGGGTTGGGGCCGGCAATGAGGCCCCTTAAAGAGGAATTGTCTGAGCGTAGCGAAGGCTTTAAGAGGCCACGGCTATAGCCGTGGGGCGCAGTGAGCAAAGCGAACGGAGGGTAGGAGACCTTTTTGGGGAGTTATATTTAGTTAGAGATAGAGTTACGGAATTTTGTACCTCTTTTAACCTATTGAAAAATATTGAATAATTGGAATTTACCATCCCGTTTGGTGTGTGAAGTGACGAAAACAGGTGTGTGAAGTGACGAAAGTCGGTGTGTGAAGTGACGAAAGTCCTCCGGTCTTATCCACAGGCAAAAACGGTGTGTGAAGTGACGAAAGCTTGACCATTGGTGTGTGAAGTGACGATAGTGCGGCATGGTGTGTGAAATGACGAAACACGTTCTTTGAGGGCTTCAGGCGCATTGATGGAAGATCGCTCCCCTCTCCTACCCGATCGACATCCGCAACAAGACCTATTTGTCTGCGATATCGTTGATGCTGTGCCTAAGGGTGACATGTCATCAATGGAACATCCGATATTCTCACTCTCGACCAAACCAGACATGCGGCCGCGGCGCTATGAGCGTAATGACAACTGGATCGAGATTTCGCCTTCCCGCTATGGCCTTGCCACCGTTCATGATCGCGACGTTTTAATCTACTGCATTAGCCAATGCATGGCAGCATTGAACGAGGGCCGGAAGGTTCACAGAGCCATGCGCTTTAAGGCTTATGACTTGCTCGTCGCGACAAACCGCCAGACTTCAGGACGTGGCTATGAATTGCTCAAGGACGCCCTGAGACGGCTTCAAGGTACGCAGATCGAGACGAACCTCCGCCAGGGCGGAAAAGAGTATTTCAAGGTTTTTGGTTTGATCGATTCCGCTGAAATCGTCCGAGAAACCCGCGACGGGCGAATGCTTGATGTTGAGATCACACTCTCGGAGTGGGTCTTTGATGCGATTGAAAATAATCATGTCCTGACACTAAACCGTCGTTATTTTTTTCTGCGCAAACCGCTTGAACGACGCCTCTATGAGTTGGCACGCAAGCATTGTGGGACGCAGGCCGAATGGAAAATCGGTCTTGAAAAACTGCGCGATAAATGCGGCTCAGGTTCGACCATCAAAGAGTTTCGTCGCCTCGTAGGCAAGATCATCGAGGATGACACACAACACGACCACATGCCGGACTATACTTTCAGCGTTGATGGCGAGAACGTGGTTGTACATTTGAAGAAAAGGAGCATGCAAACGGCCCTGCCCCTCCCTTTCGCCACGCTTCTGATCAAGAGCGATACCTTTGAGGAAGCTCGAATTCTCGCACCAGGCTGGGATATCCGTAGCCTTGAAAATGACTGGCGATCCTGGGTTATCGAGAAAGGCATCGCCGTAAAGGACGCCGACGCGCACTTCCTGAGTTTTTGTCGGAAGAAAGGCACGCTCCCTCAGCTTCTATAGACTCTGCATCGATCACGAATTAATTACAGTTGCTCAATGCAGATATCCTTGAGATACTCTTTGCACATACAAGGGGTATCTAACGTATATACGTAAGGTATACAAACATGCCCCTGGACGATCTAATCAAGCTTCAAGGAAATGCCTCAATGATCGTTCTTATCGGTTCCACAAAGGGCGGAG
The DNA here is from genome assembly GCA_014323835.1 of Alphaproteobacteria bacterium GM202ARS2. GTDB lineage: Bacteria > Pseudomonadota > Alphaproteobacteria > GM7ARS4 > GM7ARS4 > GM202ARS2. The sequence goes on along the minus strand of JACONH010000037.1, from coordinate 1,173 downwards.
CAGGCAAAACGACGCTCGCGACCAATATTGCCGTTGCCCTGTCCATGGTCCGTCGTGAGCAAGGCCGCGATGTTCTCCTGATCGACGGCGATAAGCAAGAAAGCACCCACGAGTTCTGCCAGGATCGCGCAGAAACGCGTAACGGCGAACTCGGTTTCACCTTCATGCAGCTTCACGGCCAACTCATACGCGACCAGATGGCCTCGCTGAATCAGAAATATGCCGACATCATCATCGACTGTGGTGGCACCGATAATCCATCCCTGCGTGCCGCTATGTTGGTTGCCGAGCGGATGATCATCCCGGTGATGCCTCGGGAGATCGACATCAAGTCGCTCCGTCACACTATTTCTCTTATCAGCGAAGTCAGACTCTACAACCCCGCCCTGAGGCCTAGCATCGTGATCAATGCGGGGGATCCGACGGGACAGGACAATGAAGCCACGAAGGACGAGATCAAGACTCGCTATCTGACAGCGCCGCATGGATCATCCGATTGGATCGATCCCGGGATTGATGTCCTAGATGGCGTCATCGTGAGGCGGAAAGCTCTATCCGATGCATGGGCATTCGGCCTTAGCGTTCTCGAATATCGCCCCCGCAACTCAGATGCCATTGCAGAGTTGATAAAGCTTATGGCAGAAGTCTACGGGACGGATATACAGGATATATACGATGGCGATACGACGCAGAGAGCAAGAGCCTACGCCTAGACCAACGGTTGCTTCGTCGGCAGAGGTCGATTTCATCAATGCTGCCCATGAAAAGAATACTCCCACAAAACGGCAGGTCAGTAGCACCGGGCGCAAGAAGCAATTTGGTCTGAAATTCGAGCCTGCCTTCATGGAACGGGTCGATCGAGCTGCAAAGGATGCCGGCATCGACCGAACAGCCTGGATTACCTTCAAGCTGAATGAAGCTCTTAAATCAGGAGGATTCTGAGATATACAATGTATATACGTATATATGTTGGATATTCTTTGTATATCTTTACGTGCGCTGAACTTGGATCACTGGCTGTGAACGAAGTTTCCAGTAAAACAATCCGTTCTTAGACGGTTGCCCCACAAAAAGGCCAGGCTCGAGAGCCTGGCCGATCGTGATGAAATCGGGGAGAAGATCATAGGGGGATGATCTTCAAACTTCCGGGCATATAGCCCGATCGGACTGTCA
>JACONH010000036.1 GCA_014323835.1 Alphaproteobacteria bacterium GM202ARS2 | reverse complement strand
GACCTTATTGGATGTGATAGCTGATAAGGCGGGGGTTTATGCTGGTGCGTATGCGACTCATATAACGCCCACGTGTCTTAAATGGGAAGAGTATTTGAACGGTATGATTGTGCTGTATTGGCAGGACAGAGAGGATGAGTCGCTTTTGGTGAATGCACTGAAGAGTATATTAGGTGAGGGAGTCAAGTGTTTGATGTGTCAGGGGCGTGAATTGGATGATAGCGCGTTGTTGTTGGAGGGTGGCTATTGGTATGGCTTGAAGACGTTTTTCCCTGAGGAAGCACAGATGCGTCAAGAGAAAGGCAGTAGCCGTGATGTGCTGTTTTATGATGTGGATACGTTGACGTGGGATGACTTTGAGCAGATTTTTCAGTATGCCCGTCGTGTTTTGCTGGGCTCGATGCACGGTCAGATAAGTTTCAGGCGGTCATCTTGGGTACTGGTGCGTAATTATCGGGCACAGTGGGGGTCTGATAGGAGGAGGGGGTCTCGTAGAAGAAAACGCAAGGTCTCAGGTTGTCGCTGATTCGCCTATGCCCCATATCTCGAGGACGAGTTTGACAAAGGTTTTTTTGTCTGCCACCTCTACTTATTGAGTCTCATAGAGCCTGTAAGAAGAAAATTTTTTAAGTTACAGTCGTTTTATATCGCCAATGAATTGATGAAAAGGCTTAATCGTGTCACTAGGAAGAAGCTTTTTTTCACTGATAACGTAGACACCGTCGGTATCTTTTTCGGCGATGGCGCGTGACTTTGACGCCGCGCTTGCCTCTTTTGCCAAGACGCCATCTTCATCGAGGGTTACTAAAAGCATTTTGATATGTTTTTTATCGGTAAGGCTTTTCGTTTTAAGACTCCAGTATCCTGTCTGTGCCACGCGTTCTCGCAAAGTTGACTTGACTGATACAATGGCAATGACTCTGTATGTTGCTCGTTCGTAGATGACGATATCGCTATCGGGGATATGTTTGCCCATGTTGGCATAATCGATAAGCAGTTTTTCTTTTACTTCTTTTGGCATAGGGTCTTTTTCTTTTCCACCTACAGCAACCATTCCAAGAGACACGATGTCATTGTCGATGATATGACGAACAATTTTCTCTATGGCATTACCTTTGACAGTTTTCCATGACTGGGCAGGGTCTTTGCCTTGATAGCTTTTTCTGTGGTTGTCTTGTGCTTCTTTGAGAAAAGCAGATATTTGCTTGTATATACTTTCGTTACTTTGTTTTTTCTGTTTTGCTTGCTCGCAACGTGCTAAGACAAAATCAGCAACTTCACGTGCTGTCATTTTTTTGTGAGCGTTCATGTTTTCTTTTCGGCAATAAGGATATATTCTGTTGGGTATGCCATCATTTGATTTTTGTCGGTGATTTTGGTGAATCGCCCTGTTTGTTCATTACGCACCGAGGGTAGGTTCTTTGAAGGGATTTCCCTTTTGATAACATCTTGTAGGCGGAAGCCTTGACTATCCAGTTGTTCGGCAAAGACTTCGGCATTGCGGATAGGCACGCCCTTTAGTTTTGTGTTGCCAATAACGATACAGGCTTTCCCTTTTGGTTTGAGCATACGGTGCATCTCCTGAAAGACGTTTGCCATAGAACTAAAATAATGGGCGACACTGAGGGCGGTTTTTTTGCTGATGGTGCTGAGGTCACAGACAATGCTTTGGGCTTGTGGGCTATAAGGGTTATAGAGCTCATCTGTCAGCTTGTGATAGGCACTCCCGATGAATAGGCGGCGGAATTGGGCAACGTCATCGGTGTGCTCTAGCCACAAAGCAGCCAGCTGGTGCAAGTCGCCATATTCATAGGAGGTGACGTAGGGCGGTGATGTCACTACAAGACCAACAGTGCTGTCCTGTGCGGGAAACGCGCGGGCATCTCGGCAATCTATTGTGCAAGGTATATCCAAGTATTTTTCTTGTTGAAGTCTTGCATAGAATTCAGCGTTGCCGCGTTTCATGGCTTTAATTTGGCGATGAAGGGCATCGATAGGATGAGCGGGATTTTTTTTATAGTCGCGGATGGGCTTGTTACTTTTTTGTGCCCATATCGAACAATTTTTCAAAATGTTCGAAAAAGCACAAAGAAAAAATTGACGGAGATTTTGGTGTTTAACCCGTTGTATGGCGTTGAGGCAGTGGGCGAGCTGTCTTTTTTGTTCGGGCATGAACCAGTAATCGATGCGTTCATGGTCGGGCATAGCCGTGTTGAGAGCGGGAGTATCTAGGGCAGACGCCAATTGCTCGTGGGCGATTTCGACAGTTGCGGGGTTTATCGGTGTTATTTTTGCCTGTGTTATCATGGCGGCTACTGGATTAATATCGGTGCCGAGGGCTTTTCTTCCGAGCATCTTGGCTTCCACAAGCGTTGTGCCACAGCCAGCGAAGACATCGGCAACGACGTCATCGGGCGCGCTGTGGGTCTCTACTAATCTGGCGGCGACCTGTGGGATGAATTTCGCAGGATAGCGATGGTAGCCGTGCGTGATATAGGCGGTGTCTTTGCGTGTTTTATCACGAAATGCCCAGCTATCAGTCACAGGCGTGTCGGCAAAGGAAAGCAACGATGATTCGGGTTGCGCATAAGCAAGAACAGCAGGCATCGGCTTTAGCTCCTATTGTGGCACGTATAGATACTGTGTTACTCAGATTGTCAATATGTAGTATGACACGTCTTATCCTGAATCAATAATTTTTTCAATAGAAAAAATAAAACATTTTCTTTATGAATGTTTGATTTTTTACCCCATAGCCTTATGGATGATTGTTTTTTCGTTTATGTTTTGTGCTTGCGCGGCGAATGATGGTGCGATTCGGTGGTTCAGCACGGAGAATGTGCAGGCTTGCACATCGTCCCACGAGGGTGCCAGTCGTCCTTCCATGGCGGCTTTGGCTTTTGCGGTTGCGAGCAAGGCTTGTCCGCCTCTGGGCCCTGGTCCCCACAGCACGTCGCTTTCTTGTTCGGGTTGGGGTCGCAAGCGGCGCAGAAAATCGACAATGTCGTCAATCAGCGATTCACCGACGGCCATGGTGCGTATCGTCTCTTGCATCGTGATGAGTTCTTGTGCGTTGGTAACCGCCTTCAAGCTGTTTTCTTGCCGTTGCGGTTCATCGATGAGGATGCGTTTTTCGTCCGCGCGCTCGGGCATATCCATGGGGATAGCCATCAAAAAGCGGTCGAGTTGTGCCTCAGGCAACGGATAGGTGCCTTCATGTTCCAGAGGATTTTGTGTCGCCAAAACGTGAAAGGGCGAGGGCAAATCGAAGGTTTCGCCGGCGATAGAGACGGTTTTTTCTTCCATGGCTTGTAGCAGTGCTGATTGTGTGCGAGGATTGGCGCGGTTAATTTCATCGACCATCAGCAGTTGGCTAAAGATAGGTCCCTTGATGAAGCGGAAGGGTTTTGTCGCATCTTTCTGGTCGAGAATCTCGGTGCCGAGAATATCACTTGGCATCAAATCGGGTGTGCATTGGATTCGTTGCGTCTGCAAGCCCAGCACACGTGCGAGACAGCGCACCAACAGGGTTTTGCCCAAGCCTGGCACACCGATGAGCAATCCGTGTCCGCCGCTGAGCACAGTTATCAGCACTTGTGCGACCACGTCGTTTTGTCCGAGGATGACGTTGTGCAGCTGTTGGCGTATGGTGTCGGTTTTTTGCCGCAGCTGTTTGAGGGCTTGTTCTGAGCTCATGATTTTTTCTTCGTTTTCTTCATTGTTTTTTTGAGGGGATAGGGGGCGAGCATCGCTTGTGGACGCACCCACTCGTCGAATTGCTGTTCGCTCAAGAGCCCCAGTTGCACGGCAGCTTGTTTGAGGGTTGTGTTGTCTTTATAGGCTTTTTTGGCGATTTGTGCTGCTTTATCGTAGCCGATGTGCGTGTTGAGGGCGGTTGCCAGCATCAGCGATTGGCTCATCAGTTCGTTGATGCGCGCTGTGTTGGCTTGTATGCCGACAAGGCAGCGTGCCGTGAAGTTGCGACAGCCGTCAGCCAACAGGTGCATCGAGCGCAACACATTATGGATGATAAGGGGCTTATAGACGTTCAGTTCGAAGTGTCCTTGCGAAGCGCCGATGGTGGTTGCGGTGTGGTTGCCCATGACTTGTGCGCACAGCTGGGTCAGTGACTCGCACTGGGTGGGATTGACTTTGCCGGGCATAATCGACGAGCCGGGTTCGTTGGCGGGCAGATTCAGCTCGCCCAGTCCGCTACGAGGCCCCGAAGCAAGAAAGCGGATATCGTTGGCGATTTTCAACAGATTCGCCGCCGCCGTGTTCAGAGCACCCGACATATTCAACAAAGCGCTATGACCAGCAAGAGCCGCATACGTGTTATGGGCGGGCGTAAACGGGTAACCGCTCAAGCGGGCGACATGGCGGGCAAAGCACGCGGCGAAGCCCTGCGGTGCATTCAAGCCTGTGCCAACGGCAGTGCCCCCTTGGGCAAGGGCATATAAGCCGTCGAGACAGGCACGGATAGAGTCGATACTCTCGACCAGCATCGCCTCATAGCCACTAAAGACCTGACCCAAGGTTATGGGTGTCGCATCCTGCGTATGGGTGCGCCCTATCTTGACGATGTCTTGGAAGGCTGCGACCTTGTCATGCAAGGCTTTCTGCATCGCTGTTAAAGACGGCAGGAGATGCTCGTGGCAGACAAAAACCGCGGCGATGTGCATCGCGGTGGGAAAGCTGTCGTTGGACGATTGCGAACAGTTACAGTGATCATTGGGATGGACGGGGTGTTTGCTGCCGAGCGCGCCCCCAAGGGCAAGGTTGGCACAGTTGGCGATGACTTCGTTGGCATTCATGTTGCTTTGCGTGCCTGAGCCGGTCTGCCAGATAACCAGAGGAAAGTGCGCATCCAGCGCGCCGATTTGCACCTGTTCGGCAACGGTGATGATGGCTTGGGCAAGGTCGGGTGCCAGCACGCCCAGCTCTTGATTGGCAAGGGCACAGCAACGTTTCTGTAAGCCTAGAGCATGGATGACGGCACGAGGCATCGTCTCGCCGCCTTCGGTAAACGCAAAGTTGTCGAGGGAACGCTGGGTCTGAGCCCCCCAATAGTTACCCGTAGCAATGGTGACGGCGCCAAGAGAATCCGTTTCTTGTCGAGACGCTTTGTTAGAGGAGGGATGTTTTTTTGTTGTCACGGGGCGGCTCTTTCAGGGTTACGATTCGTGGGGTGTCTTTTTGTTTTTGAGGGTGATGAGGTTGTTGGTGTTTTTTATGGGTGTGTCTTTTTTTTGTGTTTTTGTGGTTTTGGGTAGCGGGATGATAGCGGCGAGAGTTGCGGGTTTGAGGGCGTGTTTCGATGGTGCGGGTTCTGTCGAGATGGGGGGGCTGGGAGGGCTCTCTTTGCTGGTGGGGGTGGGTGTGTTTTCGTTGTTGAAATGGAGGGTCATGTTGACGGAGGGGTCTTGCATGCTGTGCAGGGCGAGATAGGGGATGCGTAGACGTTGCTCGATGCCGCTGAAGGCGAGGGTTACGGAGAAGGAGACGGCATCGCTTTTGAGGTTGCGGAAGTGGTGCTGCAGGAGGATGGTCATTTTCTCGGGGTAGCGTTTTTTGAGGCTGGCGGACATGGCGACACCGGCGTGGCTGGTATGGAACGTGATATAGAGTTTGTGTCCGTGGCTGAGCCCGTGTTGGATGATATGGACGATGGTCTTGCGCGCAACGCTGATGAGCGCATCATTCATCCATTGCTGATAGGGGATGAAACCTTCGTCATGGGTCGCCATGGGGAGTCCTGTCTGTGATGTTAATTAAGGGGGGGGCATTGAGCGGGGTGTTGTTGTCGGTATCTCTGTGGTTGGGCTGGCGGGCTAGATATTTCTGTGTCTCTCTTGCGGGCGTCTCTGCGGCGGGCTGCGGGTGTGGTGAGGAGCTTCTGTTGCCCGGCGCTCCTCGGGCCGCGCTTGCTCAAAAGTTAAGCAGCGAGTGCAACATTGTCGTTGGCACTTGTGAGTTGGTTCTTATTAACGACGGAACCACTTTCGGGTAAAAGCCATGTTTTTCCATGCCTGTCGATCCTATTTCGCCCCCGTATTTGTCCGTTGCTTTTTTTGGCGACGGGCGAGGTGGTGGAGGCGCCGGGTACCGCCCCCGGGTCCAGTTCATGTACTTGACATGGTGTTTATCACCATAGAGGCTAGCATAGCCACATCGAGTAACATAGGTGTTGCAGGGGGTGTTGTCAAGGTGGTAGAGATGCAGGGGTATGTTTTGGGCAAGGTTTATTGTGTTGGTGATGTCTCGTCCTTGTTCTGATTATCTTGATGATGTGATTAAGCGTGATTGTCGCTTTAAGGTGCTCGACCATGGCTTTGTTCGGGTTGTGGACTATATGGGCACGGATCAAGCGATTGTGCAGGCGGCGCGGGTGTCCTATGGGGCGGGCACAAAAAATTTGCGGGCGGACGAGGGTTTGATACGTTATTTGTTGCGGCATCGTCATACGACTCCTTTTGAGATGTGTGAGTTGAAGTTGCATGTGAAGATGCCGATTTTTGTTGCTCGGCAGTGGATACGTCACCGCACGGCGAATGTGAATGAGTATTCGGGGCGTTATTCGGTTATGAGCGAAGAATTTTATTTGCCTGATGAGACGTGGCTGATGGATTCGTTGCGGCGGCAGAAGGATGAGTTGAAGAAGACGGATGATTTGTTTGCGCCGCAGGGCGTTTTGGCGACCACTGCCGAGCAGTCGCAGCAGAACAAGCAAGGGCGGGGGGCGTTGTTGTCGGAGAAGGAGGCGTTTGCCTTTTTGGATAAGATTCGCAAGGCATCGAAGGCATCGTATCGAGTCTATCGCAAGCTGCTGGGAGACGGGAGCACCACTGCGTTGGCTCGGGAGTTGGCGCGCATTGTTTTGCCTTTGAATATGTATACCGAGTGGTATTGGAAGTGCGATGTGCATAACTTGTTGCACTTTTTGGCGTTGCGTTTACATCCGCATGCCCAGTATGAGATACGGGTTTATGCTGAGGCTATTTATCAAATCATGAGCGGCTGGCTACCGATGACAGCAAAGGCTTTTGCCGACTATCGCTTGGAGGGGGTGAGTCTATCGAAGGGACAGAAGGAAGCGTTGCAGAGTCTGCTCAAGGGCGAGACCCCTGATTACGAGGCACTGGGCTTGAGTGAACGAGAAAAAGACGAGCTGGGCAAGCAATTCATGCTTTGAGTCATTGGCAACAAGGTGTGTCTTACTGCTTTTTGTTACGTCTCGCCTGTTTTCTTAAGCGTTTGTAGCGTAGATAAGATAAGGGGTAAAAAATGGCAGCACTGAGGCGGGAATGGAGTTTTGCTAATCGTTTGTGTTTTAGGAGTATTTTTGGGAAAGGTTGTTTAACGAGATGGTTGTGCCATAGATTCTCGAAAATTTCGGGGCTAATGTTGTGAGGGTTTTGTGGGTCGAAGTAAAGAATACGACCATCTTGGGAGAATGCGAGTCGAGGTAAGGGTTGGTGATAGTGCTGGAGGGTCAGCGTCTGCAGTTTTGTCTTTTTTCGGGCTTTTTGGTCTATGAAGATGAGGTTGGTATCCGTCATGGCGACCAAGTCATACTGTTTGTGTTGGGCCCACTCATAGATGGAAAGAGGGGCGTTGAGTGTCGAGGGGTTATCGGCGGTTGCTTCGTGGCGGACATCGAAGGGGATTGTGGGGTTATATTCGATACAGACAACGGTGGGTCGTACTGTTTTAAGTGACTTCCAGATAGCGAGGTCGAGACTGTCTATATCGATAGACAACAGGTCGATGTGTTTTATTTTATGCTCTTTGAATATGGCATCGAGACTATTTTTTCCTTTGGTTTCGATGTATTTTTGCACTGTGATAATGTTTTTTTCGTGGTGGTAGTTTTTTTTAAGGTTTTGGAATCGTTTTTTGTTGCCTTCGATAAAGAGTCCGTGCCACCCCTGTTCGAAGAGGGCGCGGCAGTTTGATAGGGTTATGCCATCCCATGCTCCAAATTCGGCGAACATGCCTTTTTGGAGCGCGAGTTGGCTGAATATGTATTTGAATATGCCATCTTCTCCATTCTGTGAGTATCGATTTTTAGCATATTTAAGGATTAGAGGGGGATTTTTTGTGTTCACGTAAGGATTAGAGGGGGATTTTTTGTGTTCACGGCTGATAGGTGTGATGGTGCTGTGGGTGGGGTGTGTCAGGATAAGATACTGGTGATTGTCGCATTGGACAAGGACGAGTTGATGTTGCGGCGATAGGGGTGTGCGTTCGATAATCTGCAAGCGTTTGTGGGGCGGTGGGTTGGCGGTTTTCTGCCAGGGTAGCGTGTTGAGTTGGTTGTGTCGCCAGATGATGTAGACGAGGATGGCAAGGGCAGTCAGGACGAGCAGAAAGATAAGGGTTGTGGTGAGGGTTGCGTTGAAGTCGGGGCTCATGGTTGTTTTTTCATGCCGGCGTTGTAGTTGGAGGCGGGGTCGCGGGGCGAGGTGAACAGCCGTTGGTGTCCCATGACGCCGTTGAAGAGGAAGTCTCTGGTTTTGTTATCCCAGAGGATGACGATACCGCCGTCTTTTTTGTGCCATGTGCCGTTGATACCTTTGGCGTATTGGGCGTAGGCGGTGCCGTCTTGTTTGAGGATGATGGTGTAGTCGGAGCCCCATTTATCGCGAGTCTGCCATGTGCCGAGCCATTGTTGTTGGGTGTGTCCCGCTGTGGCGTAGGCTACGATAGGTATTGTCAGATATGCTAGGGTCGTGAGGAAGTGACGGGCTTTCATCAGCGAGGAGAAAAACGGAATCGCAGTTGGGGTTGGAGGTTAACGTTGGCAAGAAAATCTCTATGCACATAGACGGTATCGCCACCTAACTGGGCGACTTGTCGATAGCTGTGTTTGTCAAGCAAGATGTCTATTTCTTCTCTGGGGTTTTCGATAGTCATACACCTGAATTGGTATTTTGCAAATGGGAATGATCTCAGCACAAGATGCTCTGCTCCTTCGACATCAAGAGAGAAAAAATCGATGCACTTAGGCGCCTTGACTTTATCTAACTCCACATCCAGTCTTGTTGTTTTGACCTGGATAATCTTTGCTTTCTTAAACATACGATTCATGGCGGCTTTTTTGTTGTAGGTTTCGTCACTCACGATGCCACTCAGCATACCTTTGAGCCTAAAGTTTACCGTATCTCCGATTTTGTCGGTGACACAATCGGTGACGAGGGGGGACGTGCGGTATTTTTTAATACTTTCTAGGTACTGGGTATTGACTTCGAAGAGCAAGCCTTTCCAACCTAAGTATTTTTCGAGGAAGAATGTATTGTTAAGGTATTTTCCGTCTGCACAGGCGAGGTCGACGAAAAAGCCATTTTTTGGTAACCCGTTGTTTTGATAATCAAAGACGCAGTTGATGAGGAAGTCTACTTGTCCCCATTCATCGCCGTAGGTGTAATAACGGCAAGGTATATTGGCTTTACGCTTCTCGACACTTTCGATGATATCCATGACGACCCTTTTGATTATTTTGGGTCTTTTTTTTCTGATATATCTTCCTGTCTCTCTGATGACTTGTGCTATTTTTTGTAACATTTGGGTTTTTCCTCTTTTCGCCTCTTTGGGTATGTGCGTCATTCTCATTCTATGGTTGCGGGCGATGGTTGCGGGTGTCTTAGCGGTTACATCATAGAGGACTCGGTTGATTCCGTCTACGTTGTTGATGATGGTGTGGCGGTGTTCTATCGTTTGTGGAAGGTGTAAATACCTAATCTGTTTTTTCTAGGTTTTTTAGAGTGTGTGATTCTGTCGGTAACGTGGTTGACGTTCATGTTGAGGTGGAGGTGTCCTTGCCTATCGACGTAGTCGAATCGTTTTAGTTTGAGATGGTTTTTGACAATGGGCATGTTGAGGAGGGATAGAGGGTGGAAGACTCGCTGAGCATTGAAATATACGGTATCATAGGCACAAATGGGGACACTGAGGTAGAAGGTGGCGTTGTCTTGCAATAAAGAAATGATATTTTTTAAGGCTTTAATATGTCCATCGATGTGGACGGGTTCGCCGTAGCGTCCCATCCCAAAATGTTCGAGGGCATGGAGGCATGATAGGGAATCGGTTTGTGGATGCGTGTTTGGACTCATCAGGTCTTTTTGCACAAAGGTGATATTTTTATGGGGGGTTTTTGGCAGGGGGCGAATATCGTAGACGTGGATGTCTCTGAAGCTGGCGACGTGGGCGACAAAGCCATCGATGCGTGAGCCCACATCGACGTGTTTTTTTGGTTTTTTCTTGGCAATGAAGGTCGCTACCAGTAAGTCTTGATGGAAGTATTCTCCTTCTGCGACTCCGGCGGAATCATCGTAGTCTCTTAATATGCGTTGTATGCCTGTAATTGTTCCTCCTTGTTTTTTCCACTCTTTTTTTGTTTTAGATAGCGAAAGTAAGCTTTTATGGGCTTGCTTCGCTTGTGTAGCTTATGCAAGATTTTTTTCTTTAGGGTTGGTTGTTGTTGCTGTGTCATTTTTTGTGTGAGGGCTGTGCGTCATTCCCATTCGATGGTTGCGGGGGGTTTCGAGGTTACGTCATAGAGGACTCGGTTGATTCCGTCTACGTTGTTGATGATGGTGTGGGCGATGGTCTGGAGCAGCTCGTGGGGCAGAGGATAGGCTTGTGCGGTCATGCCGTCGGTGGAGGTGACAGCCCGCAGGGCAAGCGTATATTGGTAGGAGCGTCTATCGCCCATGACGCCGACTGACCGCACGGGCAAGAGCACGCAGAAGGCTTGCCAGATTTCATCATAAAGTTTGGCGGCGCGCAAGGCATTCAAGTAGATGGCATCGGCGCGCTGCAGGATAGCGATTTTGTCGGGTGTGATGGTGTCGGGGATGCGGATAGCCAGCCCGGGCCCCGGGAAGGGGTGGCGTTGGATGAGTTCAACGGGCAAGCCGAGTTGTCTGCCGATGGCACGCACCTCGTCTTTGAAGAGGGCGCGCAATGGCTCGACCAGCTGGAAGGGCATCGTTTCAGGCAAGCCCCCTACGTTGTGGTGCGATTTGATGGTGGTTGCATGGCCCGATGTTGTAGCGGATTCGATGACATCGGGGTAGACGGTGCCTTGCGCGAGATACTGGGCGGCAGGGATTTGCTGGGCGGCACGCTGGAAGCACTCGATGAAGGTATGCCCGATGATACGGCGTTTGTCTTCGGGGTCGCTGATACCGTCTAGACGTTGCAGGAACATGGCTCCTTCATCCATATGAAGCAGCGGGGCTTGGATGTGCTTTTTGGCGAGGTTGACGACCGCCTCCGCTTCATTCAGGCGTAATAAGCCGTTGTCGATGAAGATACAGGTGAGACTATCGCTGCCGAGGGCACGTTGCAGTAACGCGGCACAGACAGCCGAGTCGACCCCACCAGAGAGCGCGCAGATAACATGCCCCGCCTTCTTGCCTTTAGGCTGGACTTGGGCGCGGATGGCGGCGGTTGTGGTATCGATAATATGGGTGCTCGTCCATTGTTTGCGACAGCCCGCTATATCGTGGACAAAGCGAGCCAGCAGCTTGGCACCTTCGGGGGTATGGACGACTTCGGGATGGAACTGCACGCCATAGAGCTTGCGTGTGTCATCGCCGAGCATGGCTATGGGAATGTCGGCACTGCGGGCAAGAACCTTAAAACCAGCAGGGGCTTGGGTGACGTGGTCGCCATGGGACATCCATACGTGGGCGCTCTGCCCTTGCTGCCAGATACCTTGCGTAAGTTTGCTTGTGGCGGTGGTGGTGAGGGTGGCAGCCCCGAACTCCCGCGCTTTGGCGTGGTGTAACGTCCCGCCTAAGTGGGCACAGAGCCACTGCATGCCATAGCAGATAGCCAGGATGGGTGTGTTGAGCTGTAAGAGCTCAGGGTTGAGTTGCGGCGCGTTAGGCTCATTGACCGAGTGAGGCCCTCCTGAGAGAATCATCGCCTTGGGCTTGCTTGCTTGTAACTGGGATAGGGATAGATGGGGGGGCTCGATGGTGCAGTAGACGTGGCTCTCGCGCACGCGGCGGGCAATCAGCTGGGTGAATTGCGAGCCAAAATCGATGATAACAACAGAATCAAGACCAGACATGACGGGTAGGGTGAAAGGGTCGCGGGCAGTATAACGCTTTTTTGATGGGGCGGGCGGTTTTATATGCTAGGAATTGTTTCACGAGAAACAATTTCGATAAAAAAAATTGTTTCACGGGAAACAATTGGGCGGGGCGTGC
>JACONH010000035.1 GCA_014323835.1 Alphaproteobacteria bacterium GM202ARS2 | reverse complement strand
CGGGCGTGGCAGGGCTATGGTATGCAGAAGCGTTTTGCGGAAGAGCAGTGTCGTTATGATTGGGTTTTGAATCTTGATGCCGATGAGTGGCCGGGGGCGGGCTTTCTGGGTGAGCTGCAGGAGATTATGGCGTTGCCTGAAGAGCGACGTGCAGCGGCGTATGCTATTTCGTGGTTGCGGTATTATCATGGGGAAACCAAGCCGCGTCCCTTTTTGAAACCTTGGTACATCGTGCGTTTTTATGACCGTCGTCGTGCTCGTTTCAATGAGTCCACGTATGCCGAGAGTGTCGTTGTGTGCAAGGGAGAAAAAACAGAGAAAATGCGTCATGCTTGTCACCATTACTCGACCCGCTCGATGCACCATTTTTGGAGCAAGTATAATCGAGTGACCTCTTTGGTTGCCCATATTGGCAAGCCGTTGCCGATTTTGGTCGTGCGTCTGTTTACTGAATATGCGTGGGTGTTTTTCCGCAGTTATATTATCAAGGGCGGTTTCAGGGATGGTTTGCGCGGCTATATTTACAGCCAGAGTTTTGCTTTTGTTTACGCCTTGCGCATTATCAAAAAACTAGAGTATCGAAATGCGTGGTGCCTACCGGCGCGAGTGAAGTCATAATGCTGCCCCTTTCTTGTTATATTGTTGCACGCGGACGGGCGGTGGACATAACAGGTACGTTGTGTTCGGTGCAGGATTTAGCAGGTGACGTTGTCGTTTTAGGCACTGAGCTGAGTAAGAGGGATGAGGCTGTTGCCAAAGCCTTAGGGGCACGTATTGTCGACTGTCACGTTACGCAAGAAGATGCCTTGCTACGTTTTGCCAAAAAGCATTGCCGTCAGGAGTGGATGTTGTTTCTTTATGCCAATGAGTGTTTAAGTCAAGCTTTGCGCCGCGAGCTGGTGAAGTTGTTTCGACAGGGTACACAACGAGCATGTTACCGATTGGCTTCTGTCGATGTTTATCCTGTTCGTGATTATCCTCTGTGGACGAAGCGGCGGTGGCAGCCTCGTTTGTATCGGCTTGTCCCACCTAAACACCAACGCACGGGGCAGTCTGTTTGCGGACGTTTACACAAGCTTCTATTGAAAAAATGCCCGCCATCTTTCGAAGATATTGTCGCTGAACAGAATACGTTGTCCTCCCGTGATGCTGTGGCGGATAGCAAGGCTTTTTATGGTGTTTTGTGTCTACGTCTTTTTACAGAATCGTTGGTGTCTTTTTTACGAGCGTATTTGTGGAATCGTCATATACTGGGGGGCTTGTGGGGTTTTGCTTATAGCGTTATGCAGGCGTGTCATTCTTTTACTGGGGTTGTCAAGAAGGTTGAACAGCGTAACGGTTGGCATAAAATGCCCAAGATATCTGTTAAGAGCAGAAAGCTCAAAACCCCGTTGCCGATTTCGTGCTGTATTATTGCTAAGAATGAGGCGGACAGGATAGTTGATATTGTTGTTGTGGATGGGGGTAGCAGCGATGATACGGTGGCTGTTGCTCGTTCTTATGGGGCGCGGGTGGTCAAACGGGCGTGGCAGGGCTATGGTGTGCAGAAGCGTTTTGCTGAAGCACAGTGTCGCTATGATTGGGTTTTGAATATGGATGCCGATGAATGGCCAAGTGTGGATTTTCTGGATGAACTGCAAGAGATTATAGCGTTGCCCGAAAAGCAACGGGCTGCGGCTTATAGGGTAAGGCGTGTGGATTGCTATAGTGGCGAAGCAACACCCAGAAAGCATGCGCGGCCTTGGTCGATTGTGCGTTTTTATGACCGCCGACGGGTGCGTTTTAACAGTGCTTCTTTTGCCGAAGAAGTCGTCGTGCCGAAGGGGCTTGCTGTCGCCCAGTGCAAGCAGCTGTGGTATCACTATCCGATTCGCTCGATGGATGACTTCTGGTCTAAGGAGAATCGCACCACGTCATGGGTCGCACCGCAGGGTAAGCCTTTGCCGGTGTTGCTGGTGCGTCTGTTCATCGAGTACCCTTTTACGTTTGTACGTATGTATCTTATCAAGGGGGGCTATAAGGACGGCTTGCGTGGGTTTATACGCTCGCAGTTGTTTGCTTTTGTTTATGCGTTGCGTATCATCAAAAAGCTAGAGTATCGGCTTTGGGCTGTGCCGCGGGTGAATTCATAATGGCATCATTGGGTTTAGGCATATTGAGTTGGCGCGGTAGAAACAGCCTGCGTCAGTCCTTGCAGTCTTATGCCAAAAAACCTTTTCTCGATCTGTTCGATGAGGTGCTGATTGTTTTTCAGGAATGTGAGGAAGCAGACAAAGAACTCGCCGCTGAATTCGGCATGCCATGTAAGGGCTATGCCGACAATCAGGGCATCTTGGGGGGTATCGAGCGCGTCGTCGATTCTATCACATCAGATTATCTTTTGCTGATGGAAGAAGACTGGCAGCTTGTCGAGAGCTTAGAGTCGGCTAAGCAGCAGATACATCGCGCACTAGAAGACATCACAGCAGGGCGTGCCGACCTTTATTGTTTGCGGCATCGTTGGAAACGAGATAGCATTTCTGAGAAAGCTATATATCAATATCGCCGTTATTATCCTGTGTATGATTCGCCGCTTTATGGGCAGTCATCTTATCTGCACCATTGTTTCACTCGAGTTAAACGTCGTCTTCACCCTGTTAAGGCGCGGCGGTTGCGAGGACGAGCCGTCTACGTAGAGTCGACCCCTGAACATATTTTTCCTACTGTGATAGAAAGAGATGATAAGGGACACTGTTTTGTCGATAGTGCGGCTTTGGATTGGTCAAACAATAATGTTCTCACAAGGCGAGATTTTATACGAGAAAAGATGATTGATTTTTATGCTCATAGAGATATGGGTCGCAATGGATTCATTGGCGATATCGAGCATGTTATGCAATGTGCCTGTTCTCGCTGTCGTTGGTGGCAGCAGAGTCATTTTAAGATTGGCATCAGCGACCCTGGCTTGTTTCGTCACGGCCCGGTTGGTTACCAACAAAAGCGTCTCAGGGGTAAAGATGGTCGCCCCGCTGTTGGTAATATGTGAAGGGGGTGGTGTTATGATTGAGAGAATTTGCCTACTTTGTTTTTTCAGCAGTTTCCGTCCCATGGTGAGTCGTCAGACTCCCGGTGATGACCTCGTCTGGGGTAACAGCCATTTTTCGTGGGGTGATGAAAAGGGCTGTTCGTGGCTGTGTGTCTACGACAATGTTCCGCAAGGTTGGACGACCACCATTCCCAAACATCGCCGCATCCTCGTTGTGGTTGAACCGAAGGCTATTATGCACTATACGCCAGACTGCCTTGCTCAGTATGGCACTGTTTTGAGTCCCTATGTGCGCCCCGCCTCTTATGAAGGGCGATGGGTGAACGCTCCTATCCTGTTTCCTTGGCTCTACGGAGTCTATGGGTTTAAGGAACACAACGTTACTCGCAAGTATGCAACATGGGATGCGTTAAAAAAGCCGAAGACAAACAAAACAAAGCTGCTATCGGTTATCCAACGAAACAAAGGATTCAGCAAAACGCAGCTTCAGCGTTCCCGCTTCATTCAAAGCTTACTGGATATTTTCGGTAGGAAAACGGTTTATCTCAACAGTAAAGCGGACGGCATTGATGCGTATCGCTATCACCTCGCCTTAGAAAATGATACCGGTCCTCATTTTTGGAGTGAAAAACTGGCGGATTGCTATCTGGGCGAAGCCTACCCTATCCATGCTGGTTGCCCGAACCTGTCGGATTACTTCCCTCCACAAGCCTATACCGCCATCGATATATTCAATATTCCCCAAGCCATCCAACGGGTCAAGGAGGTTATTGTTTCTGACTTGTGGCGAGATAATAGATCTTATATTCTCGAAGCCAAACGGCGCGTTATGGAAGAGCACCAGCTGTTACCCGTGATTGATAGGGTTATCCGTTCGGCAGATAAAACAGCCTACCAGCCGCTGACAAGGCCTGTGCCTCTAAAAGCAGGAGACGTGAACGAGAAACCACAGTATAACAGTATACCGGAACCTCGCAATATGAAAGACCTGTGCAGAAAATATGGACGCAAAGACTACTATATCAGTAGATATTATACCCTAAGACACAGCATAAAAAAGCGTCTACCTTTTTAAGTGCCTCAGAAGAACCGATGTTACACCCACCCACACACCAGCATCCCAAGGTCAATGTTCTGTGCATGAAGTGGGGCGAGCGTTATGGGAGCGTCTATGTCAATGTGTTGCATCGGGCGGTGCGAGAGCATCTGACTCTGCCGCATCGTTTTGTCTGTTTGACGAATGAGCATGAGGGCTTGGATAAGAGCATCGAGGCTTTTCCCATACCGTCTTTAGGGTTAGACCACAAGCGTTTGTTTGCTGGCGGTTGGCAGAAGTTGGCGACACTGGCTGAGCGGGTTTATGATTTGCAGGGTCTTACGTTGTTTCTCGATGTGGATGTTATGGTTGTTGGCTCTCTCGATGTTTTTTTCGATTCGCCCGACAGGTTGACTCTTATTCGTGATTGGGTGTCGATGTATCAGCGTGTTTTTTTACCTCGTGCGCGGGTGGGTAATTCGTCTGTCTATGCGTTTCGCATTGGTGAGCAAGCCCATGTAGTTGAGCGTTTTCTTGCGGACAAGGACGGCGCGTTTGCGTCTTTTCGCAATGAACAGCGTTTTTTGACGCACCATGCGACGGACTTGGGTTACTGGCAGGATGGTTTGTGCTGTAGCTTTAAGCGTTCTTGTGCCTGGGGCTTTCCGTTATGCTATGTGGTGCCGCCGCGTTTGCCATCAGGGGCGCGCATCGTTGTTTTTCATGGCAAACCAGACCCAATGGAGGCAATGACGTCGGGCTGGTGGGGGGTTGGCTTGCATCGCTATCGCCGTGCTGCACCGTGGGTTATCGACTATTGGCAACGCTACACCTGAAAGCCGTTGTGCCTGAGAAGAGCTTGTAAGCGAGAGGCAAAACGCGATGGGGCAAAAGACTCTAAAGCGTGCTTACGGATGGTGGGCGCGTCGTAATGATGATAGCGGTCGTAGACACGGCACAGAGAGTCATAAAGGAGCGATGAATCGGGGGAAGCGATGATAATGCCGTTATGGTTTGTGATGACTTCGGGCGCGATGCCATAAGGAGTCGTGATACAGGGCAGACCGCAGCTGAGGGCTTCCACCAAAGCAAGATGAAAGGTTTCGTGGCTTGTCGCAGTGATAAAGACATGGGCTTGTTCCATAAGCTGGCGTAGTTTTGCCTGGTCCTTGACATAACCGCTCAGGGTAACGTGGTTGGTCATTTTATGACGAGCAATATGCTGGAGGAGGGTTTGTTTGTTTGGTCCATCGCCAATCAGGAGCAGGTGGCTTTTCGGTGTGCGGGCGTGAAAGTGGGCGAAGGCTTCGATAAGGAGGTGCTGGTTTTTGTCTTGACGCAAATAGCCAACGTTGCAAAAGGTGAAGTTGTCATGCTTGCGGGGCGCGGGGTGCGGGGTCGCAAACGCTTCAGGAACGGGGTTATGAAGGATGTCTAGGGGCGGGCTGGTGGGCGGGGGGTTGGGGGTTAAATGGTCGAGTTTGGCACGCATGTGCGCGCTGACAGTGGCGAGAAACAAGGCGTTGGCACTGAGGGTATGGTTGGCATAGCGGTCTTTTTTGAGGCGATAAATATCTGTGTGTTCGATGGCAAAAAAGGGGATGTTATAACGCTGGCTGAGCTGGAAAGTAGCAGCGGTGATGGGGTGGTTTTGATTGGTGGATTGCAACCAGAATAGGTGGGGCGTGCCGTAGGTCGCGCAGTAGCGGTCGAAGAGCTGGTGAAGTAGGATGCGTGTGTGGCGATAACGCTGGGGAATAAGGTAAGGGCGGTAGCCGCGCCAGACATCGATGCCTTCGGGTGTTGTGTCGGTTGTGATGTCGGTGTGCCAGTTGTGTATACCGTTTCTGAGGATGCTGTAGGGTTTGGGAAAAAGTAGGCGGGCAGTCCAACCGCAGTAGTGTTGGACGATGGCGGCTTGTTGCCAATAAAAAGAGCCCGATTCGGACGGGTGCTTGTCGTAGCGGTGACTCAAAAAAGTCGGGATAACGCAGAGATGAAGCGTCATGACGAGGAAGATGTTGTTTTGTTTTGATGTCGAGGGGTCAAGAGCGCGCGCAGGATGTCCCGATAGAAAGCCGCACGTGGGTAGCGAATCAGATGGGGGATAAGGTATAGGGTGATACGACACAGTGTTCTATAGGTGCTGTATTGTAGAACCAGCATAAGAGTCGTGCGATATGTTGTCAGGTCGTTACGTTTCAGTGACAGGCGGAGAATACGTCTTAATCGTAAGAAGATGAGTTTTCTGTGCGGATAGCGTCGGAGATTTTTCAGAATCGGCTTTGCGTTGTGCAGGATATCATCGATGGGTGTCTCGCTATCGATGGGGTCAGTCATGCCATGTCTTCGGTAGTAGGCAGAGAGCCAGGCGGCAGTGTGATATTTCCATAGAGTGATGATGTCGCGGGGGTCTGTGCCGATGCTTGTTTTGTGGTTTTTATCCTTTTGGCGGTGGTGATAGAGAATATTGGGCAGGGACATGATGGTGGTCTTGTCGATGCAACGCAAGACGAAATCATAGTCTTCAGCGGTAAGGAAAAAGGCGCGCGTGGGTTCTTGCGTGAAGAGGTTACGGTGTCCCATAGCACACCCGGTTGTTATGGGCATGATGGCGAGGGAGTCGATAGAAGGAACGTTCGCGAGATTGGATACCCATCGTTTTGGTAGGCTGGTGCTTATGAATCCTCTCCTGTCGAAGCGGCGAACACGGTTGCTGACGAGGTGGACGTGGGGATTTTGGTCGAGAAAATCTGCTTGTGTTTGCAGGCGTTGCGGGAGCGAGATGTCATCATCATCGTGCAAGGCGATGTAACGTCCTCGGGCAAGTTCTGTGCTGGTGTTGCGGGCAACCGCAAGACCGCTGTTGTGCTTGTGGCGATGATAGCGGATACGTGAGTCGTGCTGGGTAAACGTTTGGGCGACGTGTTGCGTGTTGTCGCTACTGGCATCATCGACGATAATCAGCTCCCAGTCGGTAAGTGTTTGGCTGATAATGCTCCGAATCGCATGAGGGAGTAAGTGAGCGCGATTATAGGTTGCCATAACCACCGACACTTTTGGCGTGTTGTGAGAGGCAGCTTTTTGTGTCATGGGGTCATGTGTGGGTTCGTCTTTGCCACGAAGAGGCGAGGAAATATAAGCGCGCACGCTATCTCTCGATAAAGAGCGACTCGATAAGGGTAACGCATGGATCTGAGAAGAAGACGCACAATGGCATGACATAAGTTGCTATAGGTGCTGTATGTCAGCACCAGAGCAAGGGTCATACGGCACATGTGCAGATCATTGTGTTGCAGAGATAGACTGAGCGCGCGTGTACTTCGTGAGATGAAAAGCTTTCTGCGAGGGTAGCTCGCTAGGTTTTTTAGGATAGGGCGGGCATCAGACAAGATATTCTCGATGGTTTTGTGGTTAATGGGGTCAGCCATGTTGTTTCTGCGGTAGTAGGAGGAAAGCCAGGCGACAAGGTGATAGTGCCAGATAGTTATATACTTTTTGTCTGAGGTGCTCAGTGAATCGTGTTTGTTATCAGCCATACGATAGTGGTAAAGGAAGTCAGGAATACGAACGAGCGTATAGGTCTCGGCACAGCGTAGCACAAAATCATAATCTTCAACGACAGAAAAAAAAGGACGCATCGGTGTTTCAAGCAAAACGTGACGGCGAGCCATCAAGCATGGCGTGTTGATGGGTAAGGTTGCGAGGTCGGAAACAGAAGTAGGGGTGGCTTTATCGGATATCCAGAATGTGTTGGGTGGCGTACGTTTGAAGCCGTTGGTGGTAAAGTGTTGAATGGAACAGCTGATAAGGTGGACGTGGGGATTTTGGTCGAGAAAATCTGCCTGTGTTTGCAGGCGGTGCGGGAGCGAAATATCATCGTCATCCTGTAGGGACCTTGATTATGGTCATGGCGGTAGTAACGGATACGCGGGTCGGCAGTGGTAAAGGCGTTTATGACGTCCAGCGTGTTGTCGGTGCTGGCGTCATCGACGATAATCAGCTCCCAGTCGGTCAGTGTTTGGCTGATAATGCTACGAATCGCATGAGGGAGCAGATAGGCGCGGTTATAGGTTGCTATAATCACTGACACTTTTGGCGTGTTGTGAGAGGGCGTTTTTTCAGGCGGTGACGTGCGAGTCATGGCTTTGGTGGGGGTTTTGGGCGTAGAAGGGCGGTGAGATAGGGTAGGATAAAAGAAAAACGTCTCCTTCTCAAGCATGCGAACAAAAGACGAGGAGCAAGAACACGCAAACTATCAGGGCTGAGCTGTTGGATATTATGGAGTGTGGCAAGGTAGGTGGCGCGCTTATGGTGGCGGATACTTTGGTGAAGGTGCGATTTGATAATGGCATGGGACACAGTGTGACGGCTGAGATAATCAGATAATGTGCCAAAGCATTTTTCGGCAAGGTGCTCGGCATGAGTCTTTAAGATGCTGTTCTCGTCTAGGGCTTGGACGATACAGGTATCTATCAAGTCGGTTACGGTTTTGGCAAGGGAAGGACAGCGTTGTATGGTGCGGAATTGAGGGTCGATAGCACTGATGGCATCACGTATCGTTTTGGCTTTGGCGGTGGGGTCTTTCAGTCCGTGTTTGCGGTGGGCTGCTGCGATTGTAACCCAGGGGTCATACAAGACGTGCTGGGGTAAGGTGGCAAGACCTGGGCGTTTGTCTTGCTTGCGGCTGCGAACAGCATAGAGCCCCTCAGCAAGACGGTAGGTGGCGGCATGCTTGTGTGTCCATTGTTCGACGACCCGCAGGCTGAAATCTTTATCTTCTGCCGTCACGTAAAAGGGATGGAAAGCGACTTTCTGGTAATGTGCCAGGGGCCCCATGGATGAGGGAAAGATATCGAGTTTTTCTTGTTGCGTGTGAAAGACGGATAGGGAAGGGGGCGTGGTGCCGTGAAAATGGACCGCACCCGTGCTCAGCATCGCTGTGTGCGGGTGGCTGTCGAGATAGGTGGTTTGTTTGTGCAGGCGTTCAGGGTGCGAGATATCATCGTCATCTTGAAACGCAGCATACGTGCCGCGAGCATTCTTGAGGGCGGTGTTGCGGGCAGTCGCGACACCGTGGTTTCTGTCATGGCGGTAAGCGTGGATGCGGGAGTCACGCTGAGTGAGGACGCTCACAATGCGCGGGGTGTTGTCGGTGCTGGCATCATCAACGATAATGAGCTCCCAGTTGGTGAGCGTTTGCGAGAGGATACTGTTGACGGCTTGTTCAAGGTAAGATGCACGATTGTAGGTGGGCAGAATAACAGTGACTTTAGGGAGAGAGGAGGGTGATACGGCTTGTGTCATGGTTTTATCCGCATACAGGTTTGTAAAAAAGGAAGGATAAAAGAGAAGCGACCGCGGCGCAGGCAGGCAAACAGAATTTTAGGGCTGATACGTAGGAGCTTCAAGCCGTTGTAGGAGCGATAACTCAATTGGAGTAATCTGATGAATTCTTGTTTGTGGTTGTGGCGGATGCAGTACCGCAGGTGCGCGCACCACTCGTCAAGAGAAATAGAGCGTATGTGCTGGCGGATAGCTGCCCGTTGCAGGGGGTCTTTATCGGTGGTGAAGACGTGCAGTTTGTCGGTTTGATTTCTTAACAGGCATTTGGCAGTTGTATGATCGAGGAGATGGGGAACAAGTTGAGGTCCAGCGAAATCGCTGACGAATGTTGTGGTTTGTTCGAGAACATCTTGTTGCGGCACTGTCAGAAGTGCCTCAGCACATTCTTCGGTTATTTTTTTGAGTCCTTGAGCGGCTTGTTTTTTGAATTGGGGGTGAAAGTTGTTGATAGCGTCATTGATGGACTTTGCGTTACACACGGGGTCCTGCCAGCCTTTATGTCGATGATAGGCGGATGCCCAGACGAGGCAATGATATTGGTACATAAGAAAGGCATGGTCTTTGTTGGTCTGTGAGCTTACAGTTTCATCTTTTCGGTAATGGTAGAGGACGTGATTGATGGTTTCGATGTTGGCATGCTCGCTACACCGCATCAGCACGTCGTAGTCTTCATTGCGTTGGAAAAAAGGGCGGTAGGGGTGTGCTTTGAACAGGTGGCTTTTGCCGAGAAGGGTGCCGATGCACACTTTGATATGGGAGGTGCGGTTGTTTATAGAAGGGAGTTTGCGGGCATAGGAACGCCAATTTTTGCCGTAGTTATCGGGTTGCACGCCCCGTTGTTCGTTGAAAGTTGCCATGAGACTCGCCACCATGTCGATATGGGTTTTTTTTTCGAGGTAGCGTCTTTGGGTGTTTAAGCGTTGCGGGAGCGAAATATCATCGTCATCCTGTAGGGCGATGTAGTGGCCTCGAGCGTGTTGAATAGCGGTATTGCGACTGACAGCGGGACCTTGATTATGG
>JACONH010000034.1 GCA_014323835.1 Alphaproteobacteria bacterium GM202ARS2 | reverse complement strand
GATGGGAGGCCTTCACACGGAGGTGCGCTTACCAAAGCGTCGTCGTGGGCAGCGTAATAGCACCTCAGCCGATATTATTGCTGCTGTCCGACAGTTAGCTCTTCTTGCCAAGGATGACCTCATTGCTGGTATCCTAAATCGTAATGGCCTGATGACCGGTCATGGCAATCGGTGGACACGAGAACGTGTGACCGCGCTCCGATCGCACCACAAAATCCCAGTCTTCACGCCAACAGGAAATGGTAGTGAACCATGGCTCAATTTGAGCAAGGCGGCACATCTGCTCGGTGTCACCGCAAAGACCCTTAGACGCGCCGCCGAAGAAGGCAAAATTGAGGCGATGCACCCCCTATCGGATGGCCCATGGATTTTCAGCCGATCGGTCCTTAACGAACCAGCAGCTCAACAAATTGCCAAGCGTGCAAAACAGAGAACCAAACACCCCACAGGACCAAGTCCCGATCAACAAAATCTATTCTCTTCAACGACATAGACAGATGGGCGCTATGAAACAGAATTGTACTGTCCGGCAAGACCGCACGCGGCCCTTGAATGAAGGACCATTCAAGCCCGAGAGCCTCGCCGCGGCGAGCACCCGTCAGCATTAGGAACCGCAGTGCGGCAATCTCGACCGGCCAGCGATCAGCCAGACCATCGAGCGCCGATACAAGACGATACATCTCATCATCGGTGAGGTATCGGGCTTCGAACGTTGCTCGCCTCTTGGCTAGGCCGGCGCAAGGATTGGTGCCTTCGGGACGGTGTCCCAACAACTCGGCGTGCTGCATCACCAGGGACAGAACCGACAGCGCACGATTACCGCTTGCGGTGGTGCGGGCACCGGCATCGAGCCAGCCCAGAACATCGGCGCGAGACAAGGCGTCAATCGAGATTTGTCCCAAGCTTGGGACGACATGAAGGGCCAGATTTGAGCGGTGATGCTCAAAGGTGCTGGCTTTCCAGCGTCCGGCGCAATCCCGGAGGAAGGTCGGGACGAAGTCGACCAAGGTTGGTGCCGAGGCCGAGGGTGCCTTGTCTTTTTCCAGATCGACAGGCGATATGGCGGCGGCCCTGGCATTCGCCAGATCCATGGTGGCAAGCCGGCCCAAGGTCCGTTTGATGGTTCGCCCTTCGGATCGGCGCTGAACGATCCAGACGGGCTTGGTCCCTGATCGCAGCCGGAGCCCGAGGCCGGCAACCGCCCGGTCCCAGATTACCCGCTCGCTGGCATCTTGCAGCAGCGTGCGCACATCGACGTCATGTTTTAGCAGTTTCTCCAAGTCATCACGGTATCGCATGGTCGATCCGTCTCCCGGCAGCACTTCCCGCCGGGGACCGAAACAGTGCACTTTACGGGAAGCACTGGGGGCACCTTGGGAAGCAGGTTGCCCTCGCCAAAATGACCATGGATCGGGAGGCTGAACGGTCGTTCTTGACCCTTGATGCGGTGCTCATCCGCACATCGTCGAGCACCGCATCAAGGGTCGATCTCAGCCCAAGAGGCCTATGCGCTCAGTTGCCAGAACCCCTGGAGTTCCGACGGAAACAGCGTTCCCGTCGGGACCCCGGCCCGGAACCCGGCTGACACCCCAGCTTGGACGCTGGGGCCCCGGTCTCCGATTGCATTGCAACTTCGTTGCGGTCGGTCGATAAGCCGGCTCCATCGTCGCCGTCTTCCCGTCCTCCCTCGCACAAGATGCAGGTTATCGAGGGTTGCGTTGGATCGTCCAGCGCCGAGCCTCATGCATAGGAGACGGGTGACGCCGTCACGATCACGTCGCATCGTGCCATGGCAGCAGTCTTCGATGGCGATCCCGAGCCGCTCTACGACATCATCCTCGATCCTAAAGCCGACGAATACATCCGTTCGCGAATGTGCGAAACGCTCGCCATGCTTGTCCATAAAGGCTGTCTCGAGCGCGAAGCAGTCGCCCAATTCTTGCGTGATGCCTTTATGAATCTCCGCCCCCACGCTCGATGCTTTGTCTGGCAGGGGTGGCAAAACGCCATCGTGCTACTGGGCATGTATGTGCTCTCGAGCCTGGTGCGCAAAGCCTACCAACGCGGCCTGATCGACCCAGGCTGGACCTTGCCCGATGAGTTTGAAGCCGATCTACGACGCTGTGCAGATCAAGATCAGACGCGCACCAGCCATGAATACAGCCTCTTTGGCAACACGATCGAAGAGCTCTCCACCTGGCATTGGGCTGAAGAATCATTCGACGACGTCGATGAACAAAGCCTCATCGATCCAATCGATCCTTGCCCTTGCGGCAGCGGCAAGAAATTCAAGAAGTGTTGCCTCCATTAAACGACAAATCGGCACGTGCCAGAGACGCCACGCTTACTTGCCAAGTTCCATGATCGACGGCCGGATGACCTGACGGACCGGGAGGTTCAGCAGTTTCTGGTTCACCTCGTTGAGGACCAAGGTTTGAGCTGGGGAACTTGCAACGGCTATGTCCATGATCTTCGCTTCTTTTATCGCGTGACGCTTGGGCGTAGCGATGCCGACTTTTCCATTCCGCGGGCTAAAGAGCCTGCCCGTTTGCCGATAATCCTGAGCCTTGGCGAGGTGAAGAGGCTTCTCGATGCCGCCGCCAATCGTCGGGATCAGACCCTTTTGATGACCACCTACAGTGCCGGCCTGCGCGTCTCCGAGGTGCTCAAGCTGAAGATCGGCGACATTGATCGGGACCGCATGTGTCTGCGGATCGAGCAGGGCAAGCGCAAGAAGGACCGATATTGCGGATTCCGATGAAGCCGGACGCGATTCCGATTTGATGCCGGACAGTCAGGGCTTCGTTTCCTTGGGTCTTGTTGATCATCGATTGACGTGTTCGCTGGGTCAAGCCTGTCGGTTTTGGCCACGGATTTTGCGCAGGCTCTCACCCGTGAGCTCGACGCGATAGGCGTTATGGACGATGCGGTCGAGAATGGCGTCGGCGATGGTGGGATCGCCGATGATGTCATGCCAGTTCTCGATCGGCAGCTGACTGGTGATAAGGATTGAGCCGGCGTCATAGCGATCCTCGACGATCTCTAGGAGATCACGTCGCTGGTCGGCGTTGAGAGGCTCAGGCCCCCAATCATCAATGATGAGCAGTTTAGTTCTGGCGATCGATCGGAGTACGCGAGCATATCGTCCGTCGCCACGCGCCAAAGCGAGTGCTGCGAACAGACGCGGCGCTCGATGGTAGACGACGGAGAGATCATCACGACAGGCTTTGTGACCGAGCGCGCAGGCCAGGTAGCTTTTACCGATTCCGCAAGGCCCGGTGATCATGAGGTTGCGCCGATCGCGGATCCAGTCATTGGTCGCCAGTTTTTGGAAGAGGCTGCGATCGAGCCCGCGGGAGGCTCGATAGTCGACATCCTCGACGCTGGCTGCCTGTCTTAGCCTGGCAGCCCGAAGGCGTCGTTCGAAGCGCTTTTGCTGGCGTGACGTGGCTTCATAGCCGAGCAGGAGGCCGAGCCATTCCTGATGATCGAGGGCCTGGGATTCGGGATCGTTCTGCAGTTCCTTGAAGCCTCTGGCCATGCCTTCGAAGCCGAGGCTGTGCATCAGATCCTGGGTCGGATGGTTCAACATAGGCGTCTCCTTTAATGGAAGTAGTTGGGGCCGCGAAGATTGGGATGGTCGATGACCGTCCCTTGTTCGGCTCGTTGCTGGTGACGGTCGGTTTTGTGTTCGACGATTGAGGCGATGCTTTTGTAGGTGAGCGCGCCGATCTCGATAGCGTAGGTCGACACGGCTTCGACACGTTCTGCTTCGAGCCCACGAAAGAGGCGCAACACGCCAAGGCAGGTGCGAAAGCCCTGCTCGGGATGGGGACGGTTGGCGAGGATGGCGATAATCAGTCCCTCTGTCTCAGAACCGAAGCTTCTGGCCCATCGTTTGAAACGTGCTGGCGACCAGTCGGCATAGCGCCGATGAGAGCTGGGCATGTGATCGGGATCGGTGCCGTGGCGCCTGCCTTGATAACGACGCTGATGGCTGGCGACGCGCCGGCCTTTGTGAAAGATCTCGACGATCCGGCTGGTCATGCGCACATCGACCTGAGCACGGATCAGGCCGTGGGGCACGGAATAGAAGAACTTCTCGATCTCGATATGGTAGTCGAGACCGACCCGGGCGAACTGCCAGACGGCAAACTCGTAGTCTTCGGCCGGCAGCGGACGCAGTGCCGGTCGTTCGATCGTCTCGAACAGATCCTCGCGGCTGACGCCGAGCCGTCGCATCGGGTGGCCATTCAGATCCTCGAGGGCAACTCGGATGGCGGCATTGCAGTCGGCGAGCGAGAAGAAGGTTTGGTGACGCAACCGACCCAGAATATAGGTCTGGGCGAGGCGTACTCCGGCCTCAACCTTAGCCTTGTCCCGAGGCTTTCTCGGTCGGGCGGGAAGGATGCCGACACCATAGTGGGCGGCCATCATGCCGTAGCTGCGATTGATCTCCGGATCATAAAACGATGCCTTGTTCACGCCGCTTTTGAGATTATCCGGCACGACCAGACGCGGTGTGCCGCCATAGAACGCGAACATGCGGACATGAGCGCCGATCCAATCGGGCAGGCTCTGAGACCAACTGGCCTCGGCATAGGTATAGTTGGACGCACCGAGCACGCCGACGAAAATCTCGGCCTCGCAGACTTCACCGGTCTTGGGATCAGCGATCGGCATCTTCTTGCCGGAATAGTCGACAAAGCCCTTGTCACCGGTGACAAGCGCTGCTCGAAGTCACGGAAGAGTTCGCAGAACCGCGAGTAGCCATAGCCTTCAGGATGAACCTGCCGATACTCCTCCCAGAGCACCGAGAGATTGACGCCAGGCCGCTTGATCTCGCGAGCGAGTAAAGCCCAGTCTGGTTCAGGACGACGGCGGAAACCGGCTTTGGCGCCTGTGCGAGCAAACAGTGACTGCTCGAGAAAGTCATCCGTCAAATCAGACGGCAGTGGCCAGGCGAGACCGGCATCTCTGGCGCGCTTCAGATTGTCCTGGATCGTGCTGCGCGCCACGCCAAAGCGACGTGCCATAGACCGGCATCTCTGGCGCGCTTCAGATTGTCCTGGATCGTGCTGCGCGCCACGCCAAAGCGACGTGCCATGTCGCGCACGCTGCATCCGTCATGGGCTCTCAGTGTTCGGATCAGCAGCGGTCTTTCGGATGACCAACTTGGGACGATCCCCAACCTACAGCAACAGATCTCCGCCCTCCGTGATCAGCTGATCGATACACCCCCGACCGACAAGACCGGCGTGCTGGTCCAAGTGGAGCTTTTGAAGGATATGGCTTAGGCTGATCCTGTCCTCCGCTTGGCCTGCTCGATCAGCAAGAGCATCGAGACGCTTTGGCGGGAATAGGGTAGGGCGAGGCCGCCAATAAGGGCGGCCTCATTCCCCCAGCATGATGTGGTCGTAATTTGACGTCAGTTCATGCCACTCTTTGAAGACCGAGCCGCTACAGAGCATGAATTGACGTCAAATGGCGACCAGGTCGTTCTCCCCACTCTCTCCCCTTTGTCCTCGACAGCGTCAGCCCGTCATCACGCGGGAAGGGCATCCTTCCCGCTGCGTCCGAGCTTGTCTCGGACCCTCGAATAGAAGCCAGCGCAGATCGCGGCGGCTTCAGCCATGGCGCGCCCATCTGCGTTACCCCTACGGGCTACGCAGCTGGGCGCGCAAGTGCCTGGTTTTGAACGATTTCGCTTGAGAAACCGGTTTTTGTGTGGGGGTTCCTGCAAGCCCGCTGATCTCGGGCATGCCTCCAAGACATCGCTGCACGCTCGTCTCGTTCGTCTGCCCTGATCAATTCGTGCTTTCAGGAACCCCCACACAAAAACCTCTGTCCGTGAGAGGCATCGAGCAGGCGAGGATGACGGTGGGAGAGAACGGACGCCGGAGGTCCTTTCCCAGTCAGCGCCCAAGCCGCTTGGCGGTGCGCACAGCGCAGCCTTGACCTCCCGTCCAGAAAAGCGAGGGGGCTTGGCATCACCGATGGGCAGATGAGCCCATCGGCCAGAGATCAACGGAGATAGGTTTCGACAACATTGGGCCGAAAATGGCCCATCTCTTGAGAGACGATCAGCTTGGCCTGCGCCACGCTGAAACCACGCGCGCAAAACCAGTCATAGCGCATCTGCACATAGCTATGGCGGAGACCGTGCCCGCCCCGGGAAAAGCCAAGCTCACGCTGCGAGCACTTGGTGAAGCTCTTCGACCACGCCATACCACCGCCGATCTCGTAATAGCTCACATAGGGGATGCTGCGGTCCGTCAAGGCACGGGGCTCATCCAGGCGATGCGCCTCCAAGGCTTTAGAAAGCTCAGGAGAGAGTAGAACCTCTCTGGCCAAACCTCCTTTGCCCCTAACCACATAGCGCACGCCTGTGCGCCCCTGAAAGCGGTCTGAGCGCCAGTCCCGAGACCACGCCGGCCTATCTTCATCGCGCCGTCTGAGCGTCAACAGCTCATGAGCCCGCAAGCCAGCATCGTAAGCAATCCGTGTCGCCAAACCGTTTTTCTCGGATTGGCGCGCGGCAATGCGCTCGACCTCATCCCGGCTATAGACGCGGCTCTCTTTCAAAGGGGTGACAAGCGACTTCACCGACGCGAGCTTGCCCGTCACGAACTGCATCGCAGCACGGTCGTTATCCAGCTGCTTTTGGCTGATGCCTGAGGTACGTCGATGATCGAGATAGGCCTCGGCCATCGCTGGCGTCAGGTGATCAAGACGTCGAATGCCATGGTGAAGGCGTGCCCATTTACCCGCCAGGATCAGCGCCTGGCGGTAGCGATGAAAGGTCGAGAGCGAACGGATCTTGGATGGGGCATCGCCTCGAGCCTTCGCCAGATGGCGACTCGACAACTCGAGATGACGGCTCACCAGCAAGCGTTCCGCCTGCTTCTCCATGCTCTTCGCCATAGCCAATCCATGTCGTAACATCATTTAGTGACCCTCCTTGCGGAGGCCGACCACCGCAAACGGCGGTGATCAATTCATCAGCACTGTCGAGGCTGACTTCCGACCGAGTTCAAAGGATCGGCGGTCCTATGACGTGTGAATCGCCTTTCTGAGATCCGGATTTGAACGAGCGGTCCTATTGGGGAACGCGGATTAGACGTGCTGATGCATGCGCATGAGCTGCTCCTTTCGAGTAGGCGTGCGTAGGCAAAGCCTCGCAGTGCGATTTTCCAGAAGGCACGCGATGACGCGTGCGGATTGGTGCTGTGCGGACCAATGAAGCGCTTGGCGCTAGGGATTGGTCGCGTTCGGCCCGGCAGAGACCGGGTTTTCCGAGTGGAAGGCAAAGATCGTCTTGGACGAACTCATAAGCGTCATTCGCAGTCTTGGACCGCTACAGCCTTCGGGGACGCTCTCTTGTGACAGTGGACTTGATCCACTGCCTAGCTACGCCAACCAGCCTAACTCATCAGAACGAGATGAAAAGAGATAAACGGACCATCGCCCTGGTCCGTTTTACTATTGACACGCCATTCCGGGCAAAAAGGGCATTCCCGGTATCCCTGAGAACGTCAGCCCCCGAGGGAAATGTCGGTAAGCGCCCTGCCTCGCCAGGGAATGAGGAAGGCGATGCTTCAGAAACCAACCTTTGTCACAAAAAACGAAATCCCCTAGATGTCGTAATGGGCCGGTACCTTACCGAGAGTAGATAGAGAGCAGCATCTGCGTGGTCGATGACAAGGGCAAGATCATGCGTGAAGCCAAGGTGTTGAGCGAGCCTGACGCGTTGGAGCAGTTCTTTTCAGAGCTTGGCCTTCCGCTCGCCCAGATTGGGCTGGAGGCTGGCCCGCTTTCCCAATGGCTACATGCCGGCATGGTCAAAGCCGGATTGCCAGTGGTGCTGCTGGAGACCCGCCATGTCATGCTGGAACAGGTGATCGGCACGATGTTGACCGCTCGTGAGACGTTGCGTGCCGAATTCAACCGCTTGCATCGTGCCGTCTTGGCGATGACGCGCAAGGATGCGGTCTGCAAGCGGCTGATGACGGCCCAGGGGGTAGGAGCCTTGACCGCGATCACTTACAAAGCCGGCGTGGATGATCCGAAATGCTTCGCTAAATCCAAATCGGTCGGGGCGCATTTTGGCCTAACCCAGAAGCGCTATCAGTCCGGCGAGACTACTATCAATGGCGGCATCAGCAAGGTCGGTGATGTCACGGTGCGCACGGCGCTGTTCGAGGCGGCCAACGCTCTCCTAACTCGATCCGAACGCTTCTCGAGCCTCAAGGCGTGGGGCTTGAATGTCGCCAAACATCGGGGCACGAAGCGTGCCAAAGTGGCGGTGGCGCGCAAACTCGCGGTGATCCTGCACCGGATGTGGGTGGATGAGACCGACTTCCGTTGGGGCCAAGAGCAGGCGGTATGACCATCACCTCACCCTCGCACCATAGAGACCAAACTTGCATCCCATGCAATCTCCTAGTCGCTAACAACAAGATCAGAGAATAAGAGGAAGCTTCAACCCTTTAACGTCAGACCAAATCACTGAGTTCGGGGCAGCGTCCAAGACGCTCGTCCTGAAGGTCCCCTGCCGGGACGCACGATCGAGAAAGGCCGTAAGTCCGGGAGTCCGGACACCTCAAAAGGTGGACCACGCGTCCCTAGATTGGCCCTCGATTGGATCGGATCACATGATGTCGGCGACCACCCGAAGCTCGCAGCTCCAACTGTTCCTGGTGTGCCACATGAAGTCCTTGAAGCGTCGCACGGCTGCACCATCATGGGTGGCTGAGGCTGCTTTTGCCTCGGCGAGCTCGACAGCGATCTTTTTCTCCAGCCGGACATTCCTGGCCAAACCAAACAGGTAGTCGACATCATGGCTCTCGCAACAGGCCATCAGCTCCTCACGGGCAAAGCCTAATCAGCTCGCAAAAGAATACGGGTCTTAGGCCAATGCGTTCGGATCTGCGCCACGATGCGTTCGATCTCTTCGACGACCCCAGCTGCTGCGTCGATATTGGCACGCCGAAGCTTGGCCGCCAGTAAATGGCGGCCGCAAAACACATAAAGCGGCAAGTAGCAGTAGCAGCCATAATAGCCGTGAAAGAAGTGACCGTGGCAAACTATGCCGGATTGGACATTGGATTGGAACTTACTGCCGTTTGCATCATGGACCGGGAAGGAACCATCCTTCATGAAGCAATGGTGCCGAGTGATCCAGGCTCTCTCATCCGATGTCTTGAGGAAAACGGCGAAATCTTAACACGGATCGGGATGGAGGCCTGTCCTCCCGCGTGCTTGAGTTGGTCCAGGGGCGACTAGCGCTGCTGGCGATTGTTCGCCCCTTGCTTACCTTGCGCGCAGAAATGATGAAGCAGCTCAGCATCTTGCACAGCATGGTAATGAAGGCCGCCAAGCAAGATGAGCTCTGTCGCCGCTGGATGATGATCCCTGGCGTCGGCCCAGTGACGGCACTGACGTTTCGCAGCACGATCGATGTGCCTGAGCGCTTTGTGAAATCACGGTCCGTTGGGCCAATCCTTGGATTGGTGCCAAGAAAGCATCAGTCAGGTAATGTCGACCGTCATGGGCACATCACCAAATGTGGCGACT
This sequence comes from Alphaproteobacteria bacterium GM202ARS2, assembly GCA_014323835.1. Taxonomy (GTDB): domain Bacteria; phylum Pseudomonadota; class Alphaproteobacteria; order GM7ARS4; family GM7ARS4; genus GM202ARS2. The sequence goes on along the minus strand of JACONH010000034.1, from coordinate 10,977 downwards.
CGCTAACCCGTGCGATGTTGTATGAAGCTGCCAACGCCATGCTGACACGTGGAGGCTTTTGTTCGCTAAAAGCTTGGGTGCTCAAGGTTCGACAACGTCGAGGTTACAAGCGAGCCAAAGTTGCTTTGGCAAGGAAGCTAGCCGTCGTGATGCATCGCATGTGGATCGACAGGGACGCACGGACCGCGTAAAGTCGGAAACGGCATTGTCGTCGCATCGGCAAACACGTTCATAACATGATCTTACGCGAGCCGTTCAGATCCAAAGCTGAGCGCAGCCTCGAGCTGACCTCGGACAGAAACGAGAGATCTGTAGCGGCCACACTTTAGAACGTTGGAACCAAAAGGAAATTCAGCATTGCCGATGAGCTTGACACCAACGCCCTATACAGAATGCCCCTTGTCGAACTTTGACGAGTGCATGGCTTGATTCGCATCTTGGCCACACGACTGTGGTTCCATGATTTCTCAACCCAAAACTATTATTTGAAAAATGCAGCCGCAGCTCTGACAATGGTCAACTCAAGAATTGTGCAGCATCTCCTTCGATCAGCCTGAAGCTGCGCCGCAGCACCAGAGGAATATCTAGGCTCCATAATAAAGGGAGTAAATATACAAGCCTGGTTGTAGCTAGTAGTTCCAAGGCCTGTTACCACAGCGGAGTGAGACGGATCGGTGTCCCAGAGGAGGACCGTTCCGAGTGGTGGCATGTCGTAGTTGGGTCCGGTGAATTCCCAAATGCCGGCCCGATGAAGGGCAAACATGGCATTTTGCGGACCATTCGGCATGGTACAGATTGCTTCCGCTCTCGCCATAACAGGCTTGGTATTGATCATCCCTTGGTCTTCTGCCTCTCGTGCGGCCCAATACCAGACTGCCGCATGGCAAGTTAACTCCACGGGGAAGCTGTCTATCGGGGTTAGCGCCTGACCGGCGAGCGACATGGCTAACTCTTCCCTAGCTGTGCTGACCTGCAAAGATCGGGCGCAACATTGATCGCCGTGTCAACTCGATCCTCATCGCGATGTTTGTGGGTACGCCGCTCGATGTTTGCGGGGTCGAATGTGCCTCGGTGCATAGCACTACCATTGAATCAACCTATGCGGGCACGGTGTCATCTCTCTTCTTAAGTTCGCGATAGATGGTGGATCGTGCCAAGCCAACCTGACGCGCGGCATTGGTGGGCGATAGGCCGGCATCGATCAGTTTGAAGGCGGTATCGCGCTTATCGATGTCGATGGACGGGCGTCCTGGCTTCTTGCCGCGAGCGCGTGCGGGGCTGATGCCATCTCTGGTGCGCTCAGAGATAAGCCTTCGTTCGAAATGCGCGATGGCCCCGAAAACATGAAAAACCAGTTCACCGGCGGCAGAGGTCGTATCGATCCTCTCTTCGAGACTGGTCAGACCGATGCCGATCGCTTGGAGCTTTTCGACGGTCTCGAGCAACTCCTTAAGGGAACGCCCCAAACGATCCAGTCTTGTGACAGCCAGTGTATCACCGGGACGAGCATAGTTGATTAACGCAGCCAGCCCTGGCCGCTCGAAGTGTTTTCCAGAGATCACGTCGTCAAAGGTGCGGATGGCATCCGCTTCATCGACGGGCACCTCCTTCACGACAGCGGCTTGAAGATTAAGGAGCACTTCACGGACACCGGCGGCTTCACGGATCATATCTTTGCCGTCTGCGCGATGCTCGGATTCCGTTTCGCCCCGCGCATTCGCGGGCTTGCCGACAATCGGCTTTATGTCTTCGATCCCGCGGCAGCGCCCAATGCCGTTCGTGATCTCATCGCGCGGCCGCATCGATGGCGGCGCGCGTCGTCGTTCCCAGTCAATATCTCCGCAAGCTGGCTGCCTATCCGCGCCGGAACACCCTGGCCCGGGCATGGCAGGAGGAAACAGCCGGATCAAAGAAGATCAGGCAGCTGAATTTCAGGCGGAGCGGAAAACACTGAATAAACGGACGGAAACAGAAGGTGCTTTGCGGTGCGGCCCCAGAAAAGCTGCGTGGCGGCGGGGCAGATGAACAGCTGATGCGCTGGGAAATCTTGCCAAGATCGAGCGCCAGGTTGTGCTTTCATTTGTGTGTGAGCAAGCTGCAATCAAGACAAAACGCTCTATGGCAACGCCTATCCCGAGTATAATTCAATCCGGTTTGAGGTGATCCTCTTAGAGGGAACACAGGAGGTGAATTCATGACCTCATTCAAACTTGATCAAGCCATCTTCCTGATGGCCTTCGAGCGCGATGTCGACTATCAAAACGACCCACCCGAGGAGGTGTATCTCGATCTTGTCACTGGCAATCTAGCCTGGATCTATGACGAGGACGATGATGCCGAAACGCTATCTTTTGATCCCTGGTCTCTCCCACGGCGAGCATCACGACATCCTCAGAGCCTTTCTCCAATCGAACTGGACAGAGGATGAACCCAGCGCGCCGCTGTCAGAAACGCCTATTTTGGATCAATTGGCGGTTGGAAAAAAGCTGTTCGAGATGAGGCGGCAATACAGGCCTATTTCCGATTTCGTGATGTGCGGATTATGGAGATTGCCGACGCATTTCTAGCGAGCTATGGCGTCAACGTCGATTGGGATGTTCGCCATCTCTAGCGGTTTGGAAGGTACATGTCGGCGTGAAAAATATTGCAGCATATAGAGCGTTACGCTATATATGACGTCATGAGAGCCGTGCTCGACACCAATGTTTTAATTGCCGCTATGCGTAGCCGATATGGTGCAAGCAATGCGATTTTGCTCGATGCTCTTCGTTATCGGTTTCAGTGGCTGGTCTCGGTGCCTCTGTTCTTTGAATATGAGGATGCTCTCACCCGAGCAGAGCTTCTTCTCGAGATCGAGAGAACGCGAGCGTCCATGCGCAATTTCATTAATGACCTGACACCCGTGATTGTGCCGGTCGAACTCCATTATCTATGGCGACCTCAGCTGCGCGATCCCAAGGATGAGATGGTCGTCGATACAGCTGCCAATGGCCAGGCGAATGCTTTGGTCACCCATAACTTGAAGGATTTTGAGCCGATCAGAGGGCGATTCGATTTCGAGGTGCTGTCCCCAAGCGCGTTTCTGAAAAGGATACGTCGATGAGCAAAGCAAGAGTTTCCCTGCATTTGCCAGCCTCTTTAAAATCCGCGGCAGAGCAATTTGCTGAAAAGGATGGGGTGTCACTCAATCAATTCATCAGCGTTGCTCTCGCTGAGAAAATTGGCGCTCGAGGTGCCGCCGAATTCTTTGCTAAGCGGGCGAAAAAGGCTGACGTCGCGCGAGCGATCGACTTCCTGGAAAATGCACCAGACGTGCCGCCAGCAGCGAGTGACGAGATCGTTCCCTGAAGCGCTTAACTGTTCCCAAGAGATGTCCCAGCTTAAAGTTCATGTGAGCCGTTTTATGGCAAATGGACAGAGGGGGAGCTCTATGGCGAGCCCTATCCTGAGAAGGAGAACGATGCAGGATGAGGGTGGGAGGTTTTGCAGAGAAAGTACGTCATTGGCGGATACATAGAATGATGCGTAAGCGCCTGCAACCGTCGTTGAAACGCCCGAATTCATCCGGCGTACCAAGGATATCGGAATGACAGAGGCCGATCGGGCTGATGTCATTGATAGCTTCGCCGCTAATCCTGAGGCTGGCATGTCGCTCGGCGGAGGGCTGCGCAAGGTACGGATCGCTCGAACAGGCGGTGGCAAGAGTGGCGGCTATCGTGTCCTGCATTTTTACGGTGAAGAGGGGGGTGGCACTTTTTTGCTGACGGCCTTTGCCAAGAACGAGTGGGCCAACATCATGCCGAAAGAACAGGCCAAGCTGATCGCTCTCTGTGGTCTGATCGCCGTAGCGTATAGGAGGATCCGATGACCGAGGCCTTTGATAGCATCAAGAAGGGGCTCAAAGAGGCTCTGGCCCATGGTGAGGACGTCGGGGCTGTGGTCCATGAGGTCCAGGTGTCCGAGCCTGATGTTGCCGCTATCCGCGCGAAATCAGGGCTATCGCAGCGCGAGTTCGCTCGAAGCATCGGCGTAGCTGTCGGCACCTTGCAGGGGTGGGAGCAGGGGCGTCGGAGGCCGGAAGGGCAGGCGCGGGTGTTGCTGGCCCTGATCGAGAAGCGTCCGGCGATCGTGCAGGAGGAACTCAGAGGCTCCTGAATAGCTGAAACGGGTATGGCGCAGGTTATGCCCCTGATGGGATACTCGCACATCTCACAGCCGGGGCATATGAAACAGCTTGTTGCCCAAATTCCGGACGCATCATGTTTCAATGATTCGCAGAGTTAAGGAGATATCCCAGGTCCATTGGTATGATGGGGTGGTCTGCCATGGGCTCAAAAACCCTGATCAAAAGGCAGCTGTTTGTCGGTCCATTTTGGACTCAATCGTCGGATGAAAGTCGATCAGGGAGCCAAGGACCTCTCGAGCCCGCCCGGGGTCTCTTCAGTGCCAAGTTGAGATGCGAGCGGTCTCGATCGACCTAACCAGAAAAGAATATAGAGCTGACGTTTAGCAGAAGTTCTGCATTGAGCGTGTGGTCCCCCGGTTTCAAGTGGGCATGGCCCGCGAAGCTTTTGGGCGGAATGCGACGCCACTATCTCTGTCGCGCTTTTGGTCCGCCAACAAATACCAGCGCTGCCCCACCCAGGATTGCTGCCACACCTAAAACGGCCTCCGGCGTCCAGAGGTAGCCTTCCAATGCAGAGGAGACCACGAGCGCGACGAGTGGGAAGAGGACCGTGGCGTAGGCTGCCTGGGCGGCACCCGCCCTGCGCACCAGGTCGAGATAGGCGAGAAAGCCGATCACGCTCGCCCCGACTACGAGATACGCGAGGCTGCCAAGATAGGCGGTCGTCGCTGGAGGAGGTGGAACCGTCCCATGCCGTAGCAGGCAGGCGATGATGGCGAGGGCGCCGCCGCAGAGCATGGCCCATGCGGTGCCGGTTACGAAATCCACCCGGCCCCGCACACGGGTGGACACGATATTGCCCAACGAGAAGCAATAGGTGCCCCCAAGCGCTAGTAGTAGACCCGTGCTCGCCGCACCAATCTGCGTCCCATCTACGGTACCCGCCACCGCGCCTCCATCCACCGTGCCGAAATAGAGCGCCCCCAACCCGCCGCCCCCCAACGAAGCTCCCGCCACCACTTGTCTGCTCGGTCGCGTCCCGTCGAACAGCCAGACGTTGAGCACACCCATGAGCGCGGCGGTTGCAAAGACCACCGAGGTCAGGCCGGACACGATGAAGGCCGTTGAGGCGTAGATCAGGACGAAGTTCAGTGAGAACAAACACATGCCCATTCCGATAAGGAGGAGATGGAGCCGCCTGGACACAGCGACTGTGCCCTTGCGGACCGCACACCAAGCCAGCAGCAATGCGCCCGACAAGATGAAGCGGTAGGCAATCGACGCCTCGACTGGTATGGTTCCCACTTGGACGGCAATGGCATACCATGACAGGCCCCAGGCGAGGACAACGGTGAGAAGGAGAGCGGCATTCACGTGCATGGTGTGTTCCGTAGACGCGGACGCTGATAGGGCTGAGGGCAAGCCCGAAGGGCGCCCGATCTATGAGTTGATAGCGTTTTGGCATTTTGGTTTCGCGCACCATCCGGCCATTCTGAGCACGATCTGGCCATGAACTTTCGTTTAGCCGGATCGAAGAACAGTGCCTTCGCGCTCGGCGGTTTGCTACAAGACTACGCGACCATGATCGAGGTCGGAGCGACGCTCTCTGGTTTCGGCATTAGCCATTGGGAACGGCGTGGTGGAGGGCGGATCGTCTATCGCCGCCCTGACCACCACACGTTCAGCCTATACCTGCAAGGCGGTCGCCAAGTGCGTCCGATCGAGGGGGACAGGCCGGGTCGTGTCGTCGGTCGCCCGGGCGCGATCTGCGTGATGCCAGCGGGCAGTGACACCGAATGGGACAATGGTGGCTATGTCCGTTGGATGCATGTCTACTTCCATTCTCATCATCTCAGCAACGCGACGGACGGTCGGGTAGCTGATCCGTGTGCGGCTACGTTCATATGTGATCCGGTGGTCCGAGATCTTATGCAGCGCTTCGTTCTTGCCCTTGATTGGTCGGACGATACTGATGTGATGGCGCTTGAGCATGGGCTGTATGCGTTGCTCGCGCGCCTTGCGTCACGCGATGAAGCGCCAAGCTCCTTTCGCCGAGGTGGTCTGACGAGCGCACAGATGAAGCGCGTGTACGATCTGGTGGAAGATCGGCTTGGCGAACGTATCGCTATATCAGACCTCGCCGAGGCCACGGGGCTGAGCGTACGTCAATTCTCGCGTGCCTTCTTACAAGCCGAGGATATGCCGCCATACGAGTGGGTGCTGAGGAAAAGGCTCGAGCGGGCGCGGGCAATGCTTGCTAACGGCGAGCCGGCTTTGTCTCAAAGTTTGGGGTTGCTGTTTCCAATTTGGGTGAATTCTTAGATAGTCGGGGTTAGTAGACCTTTTTCAGGTGTTGAAGGCGATGAGTTTCAAGGGAGAGCATTTTCCGAAGGACGTGATCCTGTTCGCGGTCTACTTCTATCTTCGCTATCCGGTGTCCTACCAGGATCTCCAAGAAATCATGCAAGAGCGCGGTGTAGACGTTGATGATGCGACGTTGAACCGATGGGTGATCGAGTACAGCCCACTGCTAGCCGAGGAAGCTCGGAAGCGTAAAACCTCAACATCTCGCTCGTGGCGAGTCGACGAAACTCACCATAAGGTCAAGGGCCGCTGGATGTATCAGTACCGAGCGGTCGACAAGCACGGAAAAACCTTGGATTTCATGCTATCGGAACAGCGTGACGAAGCGGCTGCCGAGGCCTTCTTCAAGCAGGCTGTCGGCAACAATGGCGTGCCGGAAAAGGTGGTGATCGACAAGAGCGACGCCAATCAAGCTGGCTTGCTCAACGTCGATCTCATCCTGTTTTTCCTCGGCTTCTGGCCGCTTATCGAGATCCTTCAGGTGAAGTATCTGAACAATATCATCGAGCAGGACCACCGCTTCATCAAAAAAATCACAAGGCCAAAGAAGGGGTTCAAAGCCTTCCATTCGGCATCAGTGGACCTGCAAGGTATCGAAGTCGCCCACATGATCCGAAAACGACAGTTCGGCCAGACGGACCTACCCCCCTTCCAGCAATTCGCCACACTCGCAGCATAACTGCGTCCAGCCGATAGAACACCTTCAAGCTCTCAGAATATTTGAGACGGCCCCCGAAAAAGATGATGTCCCCAGCCTCAGGCATCTGATTGCTTTCTACTAAGGTTCCGATTTGTTGGCTGCACCGTAGATCATCTGCTGCTCAACATATTTCACAGCCATTTCAGCAAGCATGAGCGATGGAAGGTATGGCATAGCTGCCCCAAGTTTTGAGCACAGTGCAGGCATATTCTAAGAGATCACGATAACGAAATCTGCTGCCAATAAAACTTCTCACACTTCCTCTGATCCCGTTGACACCTTGAGGACGAATGATAGGACTTCCAAGGTATTCTATCGAATCTCTCGGGCTCGCTGTTCGCTAGGGCAATCCACGGCGGGCCCGAGTTTCCCGCCCTGAAAAATCCAGCCTCATTCTCGTATCCTCGCCTTCGCTATGATATACATATATGATGTATATCAATGGAGGTCATGATGAAGGTCTCAAAATGGGGCAATAGTCTTGCTGTCCGCTTGCCCTCTTCGGTTGTTGAAGCCCTCAGTTTGGAGGAAGGCGCTGACGTTACGATTCGGATCGTCGACGACCGAACCTTCGAAATCGAGCGGGATCATCGTCGCGAGAAGGCGCTGGATCGCATTCGATCCTTCCGAAAGCCTCTACCACCTGATTGGAAATTTGACCGCGATGACGCGAATGCACGGTGATGACAATCAGCTCAGAACAAACGTTTCTCGACACGAACGTCCTCGTCTACGCTTTTACCAATGATGAAAAGGCTCTTGTGGCTCAGGAATTACTGGACCGTGGTTGCCTTATCAGCGTTCAGGTTCTGAACGAGTTCATCAATGTCGGTATGCGTAAGCTTGCGATGAGCTGGGCAGAAATGCAGTCCGCTCTGAAGGATATTCGCCTGGTCTGCCCCTCGGTGCTTGGCTTGGATCTCGAAACACATGAGGATGCGCTGCGCCTGATTGATCGACATCGCTTTTCGATTTTCGATGCCATCATCGTTGCGACAGCGCTGCGTGCCGAATGTCAGATTTTGATTTTCGATGCCATCATCGTTGCGACAGCGCTGCGTGCCGAATGTCAGATTTTGTACTCTGAAGATATGCAAGATGGGATGATCTTGGATCGACGTCTTGAGATCATCAACCCTTTCCGCATTTGAGGGCCTGGCAAGTGAATCTTCTCGCGCGGTGCGAGAAAATGGGGTGTGTTTGATTGGGTGTTTATTGTCCACTGAGCGGATTCGCTGCTGGACACATACCAATACTTTGATTTTTTTGGAAAAAATTTGTCAAAATGGGAATTTTCGAACTTTCGTCTGTTAGCGCAAAGCTAAAGTGTCCCCCTGAGCAAAGCAGGAATGTCACTCTCCTATCAGAAGGAGTCTGATTGGGGGCGTGTGCATAGTGTGGGAGACGTTGGTGCGAGCGTACTACGAGGAAGATGGCCTCCTCTATCGCAATAATCGGTAGCCAAGGGCGCTCGAAATCTTGTTGGCAGGTGATCCATTGGCGAAAGGTTGGTTGATCGACGCAAGTCTCACATCATCCGATGGAGCATCTGGGTCAGAGAAGAACTGGCCTGACTATAAAGCTCGTTGCGTCAGCCTGGTGATCTTCGGATCTGGATCGCCGGCGATGTCGCGGATCACCGGAAGTATCCACACATGACCCCGTCGATGTCGACGGCTATCCTTGGCCACGGCCCTATGTCCCTTCATGCTCGCATGGCCAGATGATGAAATGCCCCCCTTATCTCAGGCCAATCCAGCAAACGCTTGGCTGTGCGGATTTCCGACGCTTCGTCATGGGCAATTTCGTGTCCCTGACCGGCACCTGGATGCAGCGGGTCGCGCTTGGCTGGTTGATCTGGGACCTGACAGGGTCCGGCACTTGGCTCGGGATCGTCGCGGCCATCGAGATGCTGCCTGCCATTCTGATTAGTCCGGTCGGTGGCACGCTCGCCGATCGGTACAGGCTGCGTGGCATCATCCTTCTCACACTGTTAGGGGCTCTTGTCTCGTCCGCCGTTCTCTTCCTGCTGACCGTCATCGATATTATCACACCCTATCAGATCGCGATAATCGTCTTCGTCAACGGCGTCATGATGGGCATCTACCAGCCAGCACGCATGGCATTCATGGCGCGCTTGCTACCGCCTGAGGATTTGCCCAGCGGGCTGGCCTTGAACTCCGTCACCTGGAATCTGGCTGGCTTCGTTGGCCCCTTGCTGACGGGTTTGCTGATAGTTCATGTCGGCGTCTCGGTGGTGTTTGCGGTGAACGTTCTGAGCTATGCCGCTTTCATCTGCATTCTCTCGTGCCTTCGATCCTTGCGCGCGATCGAAGGCGTCAGGTCGGCAGCCAGACCTTTGGTGCGCGAGCTGCATGAAGGGGTGCGTTATACGATTCGGCATCGAGGGATCCGCCTGATTCTTCTCCTTCTTCTTGCCTGTTCCATCGGGATCCGCCCGCTGATCGACCTGATGCCTGGCTTGGTCGGGCGTTTATCCGATGATGGAGCGACGGCGCTTGCGATCCTGGTGTCGAGCATCGGCATGGGCGCGTTGGCCGGCGGGATTGTCGTGGCCTGCCGCGGCGCTCAAGACCTTGAGAAGGAGCTTGGTCTCTTGCCACTGTCAGCCCCCGGCTTGATGGCGCTTGCGGTGCTGGGCTTCATCCTGGTCGATGCCCTTTGGTGGGCGGCGCTGATGCTGGTGGTGGTCGGAGGGGCGTTGGCGATCACGACGGTCAGTCTGCAGGCGGTTGTCCAGCTTGCTGTCGATCGCGAAATGCGGGGCCGTGTGCTCGGGCTTTACAACATGGTGTTCTCGGGAGGGCCTGCGGTTGGCGCGCTGGGGATGGGGCTGGCTTCCGAGATGGTGGGGCTCGAGGCGTCGCTGGCGGCTGGTGCCTTTGTTGTTCTCCTGGTCTGGATCGGGGTTTGGCGGAACCGCTCGATCGTGTCGGGCTCGCTGCGGGCCAGTCGAGGTCATCAGGAGTCAGCCGATCCCTGACAGACAAGCAAGGGAAAAGAAGCTTGGGCGTCGATGAAATTCCTCATCTGTCGATGACTTGGGCGAACGGAACAGCTTTGGCTAATAGCGACAAAGGGGCAATTGTGAGCCTAGGCTGACCGATCTGAATGGCCGTTTTCTCCCGGATTCCATTCTCTTGTCATAATTCACATTTGCGAACTTTGAGCCTCAAAAACGAAGGGCTGCTTTGCCCTCAAAAGCAGCCCAAGAGCGACCTTCTGCTGAGTGCTGCCAAAAGAAGCCGCTAGCGGGTCCTGCATCGCGGCGCGACAACAGCAGAGACGGCCGTGCTGAAGGCCATCACAAAAAGTGCGGGTCTGAAGTCTCCTGCCGTCACGCTCACCTCGGCGAATATGATCGGACCAATGACAAAGCCAGAAAACATACCGATAGCTGCGAGACTATGAGCTTCCGCAATTTGCTCTTTAGGTACAACATCAGAAATTTCGGCCAGGAGCACACCATTCCAGCTGCAAATCAACAATCCCAGCAACACCAAGGTCGCGACAACCAGGGCAACCTCACTTTCTGGCCCTAGCAGGGCGATGACATAGATCATCACAGCGGATTCTAGTGGTTTGATTGATACAGAAGATTCCCTTTTGATTTCCGTCGTGCTATCATCCCTCCATGAGGAACGGTGTTGAGGTCCGGCTTGAGACGGTCGTTGCTAATCGGAACAGTTTGCAAAAGCATGTTTGGCGGGCAGAGATCGTATTGCTGACAGCGGATGGTCTTGGAACCAACGAGATCATGCGTCGC
>JACONH010000033.1 GCA_014323835.1 Alphaproteobacteria bacterium GM202ARS2 | reverse complement strand
CCCGAAGGACGTGATCCTGTTCGCCGTCTTCTTTTATCTTCGCTATCCCGTTTCCTACCACGATCTCGAAGAAATCATGCAGGAGCGGGGCGTCGACGTGGACCATGCGACCTTGAACCGCTGGGTCATCGACTATTCGCCACGGGTCGCCGAGGAAGCTCAGAAACGTAAAATCTCAACATCTCGCTCGTGGCGAGTCGATGAAACTTACCAGAAGGTGAAAGGACGTTGGATCTATCTGTATCGCGCCGTCGACAAGTTCGGGCAGACCCTCGATTTCATGCTGTCTGAACGACGGGACGAAGCGGCTGCAACAGCCTTCTTCAAGCGAGCCATTGAAAACAACGGTGTGCCGGAAAAGGTAGTGATCGATAAGAGCGGAGCGAATTATGCCGGTCTCGAGAACCTCAACTTGCTACTCATGATCCTAGGCTTTTGGCGTTTGATCGAGATCATTCAAGCCAAATACCTGAACAACATCATCGAACAGGACCATCGGTTCATCAAAAAGATCACGCGGTCGATGAAGGGCTTCAAGGCCTTCCATTCAGCCAATGCAACGCTGCAGGGCATCGAAGTCGCCCACATGATCCGGAAGAGACAGTTCGGTCAATCAGGACTGTCACCCTTCCAGCAATTCGCGAGCTTCGCAGGATAACTGCGTCCAGAGCAAAGCTAGATCCTGGCCCTTAGCAATATTTGCGACGGAACCCAAAATTTAGTGCAACAAAGCGGATTTGCACCATGTCCAAAAGCCCGTTCCCCGAGGCCTTTGAGGCACGCTTGATCGAGCTTCTTCCTGATCTTCGCCGCTATGCGGTGGCCCTGACGGGATCACTTGCCGATGGCGACGATCTTGTCCAGTCGGTGTTGATCGAGGCGCTGGAGCGGCGGGATCGCTATCGCGGCGGTAGGATGGAGGCATGGCTGTTCTCGATCATGCGCTCGGTTTGGAAGAATCAGATGAGAAGGCGCTTGCGGGAACAGCGTTTGGCCGACCTCCACCTTTTGCAAGCCAGTCTGCAGGATGCCGATCGGTTGGACGATCACGTGATCGTTGGCGAGGTCGATCGTATCTTGGCAACACTGCCGGCGGATTGGCGGGAATTGGTCTTGCTAATTTGTGCCTATGGCTATAGCTACCGGGAAGCTTCAGTCGCACTTGATTTGAAGATTGGGACGGTAACCAGCCGTCTAAGTCGTATTCGTAGATTGGTCATCGATGCACTTGGCACACCGGACTAGACGATAGATTGGCGACCCGTGGTCAAGCTTGACGATGCGCTTTTGGACCGCCTCAGCGCTTACGTTGATGGTGAGCTTTCGGCTGCGGAGATGACCGAGATCGAAAAGCTCATCGCCGAGGACCCGGCAATAGCTCAGAAGATAGGCGATCTAAGGACCGCCAGTCAGGCCATCGGCGAGGATTTTCTAAGGTCGGTCAGGGACAAGGAAGTCCCAAAGAAATGGTTGCAGTTGATCAAAGAGAAATCTTCCAAATCATCATCCTGATATGACGAGGCTTCGCCTATCCAATCCGTAGTCAGCCATGTCCCGCTGCACACTGAACCCGCTCTGCAATAGCACCCAAGGTCCCACAAAAAAAAATTTGCTGCCACGGGATTAAAACGGGCTGCTCGGGTGACTTTTATAGCCAGGACAAGATCGCTTCGACCCCACCTTCGATCTTTTGCCCTCAGCGCCATTTTTGGAGCTGAAGGTGCCTGAACGAAAGCGAGACCAAGCGAGGCGGCGGCCCTATAGCACATAGGTCGGGAGGAAATGACGATGGCCAATATCGGCGGCACTAAGAATAAAGACATGCTCAACAGCCGATGTCCCCTTTGCACCGGAGATGGTGTCGATCCCGATCGGGCATTTCATGATGGACGCGTCCGGCGATCAGGAGAGATATGGCCGAAGCAAAGGGCCGGCGATCGTCTGCTTCGGAGGGACCTGAGCTGGAACGGGGGCCGTGTCTATTGCGAGGTGCTGGGCGAGCGTACCTGGCGCATGCTGCGTGGCGGCTCCTGGCTCGATGATGTCCGTTTCGCGCGCACCCCCTACCATCATGACCATGAGCCAGGCTATCTGGCCGACAATGTTGGTTTCCGCTGCGTCAGAAGCTTGCCTGAGTCAGGTCTGGCGATGTTCTTGTAAATTGAAAAAGTGCCTGAAAATGCAGTACGCGCAAATGTTTGGCTGTAAAGAATAGACACGACAATGATATATCTTGCTGACAAAATGTAAAACATCAAATAAATTATTTTACCTTCATTGTATGACGTTTCGTTTTTGCAGAAAAAAATCTATTGCATATTTGTCTTTTTCATGTTTTTATTTTGAATATTTATGGGGGTGCGTGATGTTCCTTTGGAGTCTTTTGCAAACTTTAGTTGCTCCCAGAAGCTGGATTGGCGTTGGACATAATTGTCCAGCGAAACTCACGAATTCCTGGAAGGGTGCATTCCGTTGCGCCGAGTTGTTTCTTGCGGATTATGTGAGCGATCTCGATGCGTTGCCGTGGTTTTTTCGGGATGATGCGCCAAGCCATAAACGTGCGACTGATCTCAGGCTGATTCAGCCGCATGGCGTCGCCATAGCGTGGGTTCTGACGCTGGAGACAAGCTCTGCTGCTGTGGAAGGAGAGAGCGATGGCTGACGTCGACGAGGTGCGCCGTGCCTTCGATGAGCTTCGTCGTGAACTCGGCCTTCCGAAACGGAGGCGATTTAGTTGCTATCACTGGTGTTTGGTTTTCGCCGGGATCGTCGGTTCTTGTTATATCATGCTGCCATTCTTTGTGACCAATCCTCCAAAATTCTCCGCATTGTTCGATTACGTTATTGGTCGAGAATTTGAGCCACCGCTACTCATACCAAAGGATATCCCTGCCGACGAGTGCCATCTCGACTTCGCGTGTTCGCTCGCTGTGTTCACGCAAATGGCTGTGACCGGATCGAAGCCCGAACCTTTGTTGCGATGGGGCATCGTTAAATGGGATGACCGCACTGTTACAGTGGGCCTTCATGGTGTCGAGCACCTAAGCGCCAAGGCACGACCTAGTGTTTGGGCTATTCTCGACTATCTTCTTGACCTGCACAATCGCTATGGTCGAGCTGTTCGGATGGCGATGGCAGGTGAGCGGCCAGATGTCATGGTCGTGTTCACGCATGACTATGCATCAGGCCAGCTAAGATTTGATGATGATCCGGAATTAGTTCCGTTTGCTTCGCTCTTTGCCAGGGCCCGGCCCAAGGGTCCGTTCTGTTTCGAAATATCAGCGCTGCCATGGTTTGGAAGCAAAGCGAAAACATCCTCTTTGGTCATGATCAAGACCGATGAAATACCAAGCGATCCAAATCGAATTCGTGTGCTCCGATGCCTTATGGAGGAGTTGACTCATGCTTTGAGCCCACTGCAACGAGATTTGCCGGTCCACGCCGCGAGTTTCTTTCTCGATGACGCCAATAAGGTTGCCGAAGAATGGATTATCGAGTTTTCACCACTCGATCATCACATGCTGGCGATCGGCCATCACCCCATGATCAAGCATGGCGATAGCGTTCACGATATCGCGGCCAAGTTTCCAGCGATCCACCAGGAAGTCCTTACGAAACTCAGCGCCGGTGCGCCCAAATGACAAAATCGTTTTTCTACTTAAGAGTGAAAGTGATATGGCAGTAATTTCTTCAAATGTGCTGCTTTTTGTATGAATTTCCGGGTAATCACCTAATCAGGAGAAGTAAAAAATGTCGGAAGATCAGAGAGACGCCGAAACAAAGCAACGCCAAAAGAACGCCCAGGTTCGACAAGAGATCAAGAGGCTCTACAGTAGTCGACACTTCGCAAATCCCGAAGCAAAGCGCGCCATCGAAAATCTCTACAATGACACCCGCAAGGTAAACAAATCGAGTGTGAACCGTGATACCAAGGCCTTAAGGGGGGCTTTGAGCCGGTCGCCGATCGGCAGATCGTTAGGCAATGTCCTTGATGCCCCATCTGGCACTGCCAAGAAAATAAGAACATCTTTCATTTCAAGTATCATTAGGGATTTTAAAGGCGCTTTTAAAGCAATCGGTAGTTCGATAATTAGCAAGGTTATCGGATTTACTAGCTTTGTTACTGCAGCTTCCAGCATTTTGTCGGGAGCTCTCAGTCCAACCAGGTTGCAAGATGGTCATGACAAGAAGTTGCTGGAAGATAAGCTTTCGAAGGCCTATGAAAGAGAGGCAAAATACATGGCCGAGCTACAACGCAAAAAGGGTTCAAGGAACGGGAGAGACAGTAACTACGGGCCCGGCAGTAGCCCAGGCTCACATCGGTCAGGCCATGGATTGCGTGATGATTCTGGTTATATCTCGCCCGTCGTCCTCGATCTCAACCGTGACGGCGATGTTAGCCTAATCGGAGTTAAAGACTCTGACGCCCTGTTTGCCAATAATGACCGTGGTCGCCACGGCTGGGTTGCGCCGGAAGATGGTCTACTCGCCATCGACGCGGACCACAACGGCCGGATCGATCAAGAGAACGAAATCGCTTTCACAAAGTGGGATGATCGAGCCCGGACGGATCTCGAAGGCCTAGCGCTTGCGTTCGACAGCAATGACGACGGCGTCTTCGACGGAGACGATGATCGCTTTGACGAGTTCTCGATCTGGCGCGATGGCAATTCCAATGGCGTCCATGACGATGGCGAGGTGATGTCGCTTGCCGACGCTGGCATTAGCTCGATCGACGTTGATGTTGACCTGAAGGCCGCCGTTCCCATCACCGAGCAGCGCGCCGGCAACATCATCCATCAATACACTGAAGTTGGTTATGCCGATGGCAGCAAGGGCGTGGCTGGCGATGTCGCCTTTGGTCATGCCCAGGTGCTTATCGAGGCGATGAATCGGGCTGGCTCGGGTTATCCGGCCGGCAGGTCCCCCAGTAGTCATAGGGTCAATCGACGAAGGCGGCCGCAATACACGCCAATCGCCGCCTAGCGGTGGCATTAGCTGGCGCCCAGCTCCTTTGGCGGGCGCCAGCTTTTTCGAGTAATTGTCGATGACATCACATCCGACATCGTTCGATGACGGCCTTATCGCCCTGCAAACGATCTCAATTATTCTAGGGCACCCCGTGCTCTATGAAGACCTCCAGCATCAACACAAATCGGGTCATGATCAGGACCCGGTCATGGAGGTTGTGCGCGCGGCCAGGTCACTTGGCCTCAAGGCCAAGGCAACCGTCATCAAGCCGCGAAATCTGGCATACACACCATGTCCATTCATCGCCATTGATCGGGACTCTCGGTTTTTCATCGTGGCACGGATTGATGAGGCCGAATGCCTAATTCAGGAAGGCGAAATGCTGCCGGTGACGCTCACCCTTGAAGAGCTGATGGACAAGTGGCGCGGCGATGCCATCCTTGTCACCACAAGGGAACGTCTTACGGGTGAAAAGCGCCGTTTCGACATCAAATGGTTTTTGCCGGCGATCGTCAAATACAAGGGTATCTTGTCCGAAGTCCTGTTAGCGAGCTTCTTTCTTCAGCTCATCGCCCTTGCCACGCCGATTTTCTTTCAGGTCATCATCGACAAGGTCGTGGTGCATGGCGCTCTCACCACTTTGAATACGCTGGCGATCGGGCTCGTCGCCATCCTCACGATCAATGTGATCCTCGAATGGCTTCGGATCTACGCCTTTAGCCACACGGCCTATCGGATCGATATTGAGCTCGGGACTAGGCTGTTTCGGCATCTGATGCAGCTGCCCATTGCTTATTTCGAGAGTCGCCAAGCCGGACAAACCGTAGCACGCGTTCAAGAGCTTGAGAATATCCGCGAGTTCCTAACCGGCAATGCCATGACGCTGGTGCTCGATCTGCTGTTCATCGTGGTTTTCTTCGTTGTTATGTGGACCTACAGTCCGACGCTGACCTTGATCGTTTTGGCGACGATACCGCTCTATATGCTGATTTCCGTCTTCATCACGCCTCCGTTACGGCGACGGATCGAAGAGCGATTTGCGCGAGGAGCCGCTGAATACAGTTTTCTGGTCGAGACCGTCACCTCGGCTGACATGTTGAAATCAATGGCTGTAGAGCCGGAACGGCGCACCCGATGGGAACGTGTCTTGGCTGCTTACGTCAAGTCGTCGTTCAATGTAATCAAGCTCGGCGCTACCGGCAGCCAAGCGATCGACTGGATCGGCAAACTAACGACCGTGGCGATCATTTGGTACGGCGTGCACTTGGTCTTGGCCGGCGAGCTGACGATAGGCATGCTGGTTGCTTTCAACATCTTTGCCGGTCATGTGATCGATCCAATCCTGCGGCTTTCGCAGCTTTGGCAGGACTTTCAGCAATTCAGGATCTCAATCGATCGTCTCGGCGATATCCTCAATGCCGAGCCGGAATTGGAATATGATGAGACAAGGCCAGCGCCGGCAACGCTCGACGGAGATGTTTCCCTCCAGCATGTGCGATTTCGTTATCATCCAGATCGGCAAGACGTCATCACTGGTGTCAATCTGAACATTCCGGCCGGCCAGATCATAGGGATTGTCGGCCGATCCGGATCAGGCAAGAGTACACTTGCCCGTATGATGCAGCGGCTCTATGTGCCGACTTCCGGCCGCATTCTCATTGATGGTTTGGACATCAATCTCCTTAACCCGGCGTGGCTGCGCCGGCAGATTGGTGTCGTGCCACAGGAAAACCTGCTGCTGAATGTCACTGTCCGAGACAACATCTCCCTGACCGCGCCGGGCGCGCCAATGGATACAGTGATCAGAGCTGCTCAGCTGGCTGGCGCCGATGAGTTCATAACCGAGCTGCCGCATGGCTACAACACGATGATCGCCGAGCGTGGTACAAGCCTGTCTGGAGGGCAGCGGCAGCGCATTGCTATCGCTCGTGCCCTTGTCGCCAATCCTCGGATATTGATCTTCGACGAGGCGACATCAGCGCTGGACTATGAGTCCGAACGCATCATTCAGCAAAATATGCGGGCGATCTGTGCCGATCGCACCGTAGTCATCATCGCACATCGTTTGTCGGCGGTGCGCATTGCAGATCGAATCATTGCCATGGAGGACGGCAACATTGTCGAGGATGGCACCCATGATCAACTTCTGAGCCAGGGCGGTCGTTACGCGGCGCTGTACCGCAATCAGCTCGAACCTGTGTCATGAGGCAGTGGATCTCTCACCAGGGTCCCAGCTTCAGCGAATTTACCGCCAACTTTGAGGGGCGTGTTGTCGGGAAACGGCTTTTGTTGTTTTCCCCATTGGGCATGTCTGTGATTGTTGAGGAGTCGGAGCGTTACTGTGTATTTGCGGATATTGCCTTCTATTTCGCCGTGGCGCTTGCTTCTATATTCTATATTAGGTGGTTTTCGATATTCCTTAATGAAGGCGTGAAGTTCTGTTTTTTTATTTTCGGCAAGACCGTCGGCCGCCACTGGCTAGGCCATTTGCCCCCAGAGATGAAACACTTGTTGACCAGCTTTACTGGTGGCTACTTTCTCATCGCATTAGCTTTGGTTTACTGGCGTTTTCGATTTGTGCCATTTCGCCAGGCCCAGTGACGAAGCGTCTACTCACTTCGCATATCGGCTATTGGGCGGAGCGGACCATCACTGTAAGTGCAACCGTCCTTGCTCTGATCGCGCTATCCCAATGGCTGACCAGTTGTCGACTCGGTCAGGAGAAGCGCTATGTTCTGGCAACGTAAGCGGCAAATTCGGCGGGATCGCGATCAGCTGGCCTTCTTGCCGGCTGCGATCGAAGTTACGGAAACGCCGGTTTCCGGTTCGCTACGCTGGTTCATGGCGATGTTGATGTTGACGATCGTCTTGGTGGTCGCTTGGGCGTGTCTCGGTCGAATTGACGTCGTGATCCGCGCCAATGGCCAGCTGACCCCGCCTATCATGGGGGCTGCAGCCTTCCTGATGGTGGAATACGTCGGGATTTCTTCAAAACGGTGCAGAGTCTGGATCCTGGGATTGTTGCCGAGATCCATGTGGCCAATGGTGACAGCGTATCCGCTGGGGACGTTCTCGTAACCCTCGATCCTACCGAAGAAAGCCTCACGCAAGCCGAAGCCGCCCTCCAGATGATCGAGTCGGCACTTGCTCGAACATGCTTTCGTGCGGGGATCGTCGTTCTAGGCCTCCCCTTCGAACAAGCGTCCGATATCGTCGATCGAGCGATTAAAGACGCGATGAAGGAGCTTATCCCATATGCAAGCGGTGTTAATCTCGAAGAAGTGGCACATAACCAACGTCTGGCCGTGATGGCTGAACTAACGGCAATTCATCAAGCGCGTACTGCTGCGGAGTATGACTCGCGGCAAAGGCAGAACGACGTCAATGCGCTCGTGGCCGACGTTGATGGCATCCGCGGCCGCCTTCCTCTCCTTGCCGAACGCGAACTCGTCCTGCGCGAAATGCTGCAAAAGACGCTGACCGAACATTGGCGCTGGTTGGATGCTAACCTAAGCCTTCTGGAAGCCCGCCAGGAGCTTCGATCTGGCCTTCATCGGATGAGTGATGGTGTGGTCAGTGATCTGGCGCTCTATACCACGGGCGGCGTGCTCGCGGCGGGCGAGGTCGCCATGACGATTGTCCCGGACGGCGTCGATCTTGAGCTTCAAGCCTTGGCGCTCAATAAGGACATCGGCGAAATTCGGGAGGGCCAAGACGTCAAGGTCAAAATCGAAGCCTTCCCGTTCACACGATATGGGCTGATTGATGGCAGGGTCAGGAATATTGCGCACACCGCTGTCGCTGATGATGAACTGGGCTTCGTCTATCCCGTTCATGTGGTGCTTGACCGGCAACAGATCGTATTAGCTGACCGCCTTGTCGATCTGTCCGCCGGCATGACGGCAACAGGTGAGATCCATATTGGCGATCGACGTGTCGTTGATTTCTTTATGTCACCGTTCCAGCGATATCAAGATGAGGCGTTGAGGGAGCGATAAATGAGCGAGTGATTCTGTCGGCATCGTCAAGCGTACGCGAAGGCGAGGGGATGGGTTCCGTTCGATTGCATAGCGAGACATTGCTGGCGCACTTGCCTTTCAAATGAAGGAGGAAAGAGCTTAGCACGAGCAGGTTGTGGCCTCATAGCGTCGAGAGAGCCTGTCTGATGGTCTACAAAGAGATAATTGCCCGATTAGCTTCGTAGCGATTTGCCAATTTGCGGACTTTGGCAGTCCGAATGGATTTCATATAAGAAGGCTTCTCGGCGTGATGATGCAACACCACCGAGGTGAGGTGGAACGCCGTTCACATCAAGGGCTCCCTAATGCAAGCCTACCGATGGCTGTTCCCGCTCAAAGTAATGTTAGGGTCGTATGGCGATCACTCAGAAATCCATCAAGATTCTCTGGTCAGCGTCTGGCGGGCGCTGTGCGTTCCCGGACTGCTGGGAACGGCTCTGTTATCATGAGGCTGAGGGGGCTTCACCTTTCACACTGGGAGAAATGGCGCATATCTGCGGGGACAAACCGGGGGCCAATCGGCATAATGCAAGCCAGTCGGACGCTGAGCGGGACGACTACCAGAACCTGATCTTGCTCTGCCCGACGCACCATACGCTGATCGACCGCAAGGAGAATGAGGCCACCTATACGATCGCGAAGCTGCATGAGATGAAGGCCGCTCATGAAGCAAGGGTGCTTGAACGCTTAGAGCAAGACACCATGCCGACGAAGGAAGACATTGCCCGCTCCATCCTACCGATGCTGGAAGAAAACAGGCAGTCTTGGGCGCATTATGGGCCGCTGTCCGAACTCGCGCGGACACAACCGCACAATGAGGCGGCGCATGCGGTGTGGGTGTCAGAGCGACTATCAGTGATCGTGCCAAATAACCGCAAGGTAGTTACGGAGCTTAACGCGCATAAGGCCCTGTTCAATGCGGACGAACAGGCCGCGATTACAGCATTCCTGATGCATGCGCGCAGCTATGAGCAATGGGTGCACGATTCAATTCCGTATGTGGCGGTGAAACGCTTCCCGATGGAATTCGATGATTTGATGAAAGGGCTCGCCGATGCCGGCGCGTAACGAAACATTCCCGTGGACCAGCCATTACGGACATTATGATTATTTCGAGGAGCAGATGACCAATCACGGTAAGGTTGCTTCCCTGACCTGGTTTTGCGGTTCCTAGGACACGCGTTGGAATAGCTGTTTGTTTTCAGCATGTTATGAGGGCACGTTTTTTGGCGTGTATCTAGGCAGAATCGGGGTGTTGTTGCTTCAGCTGAGACTGATGATCGTCTTAGGCTTTGTAATATCGAGCTTTTTCAGAATTGATGCCGTTGATTTGGTTGGATTCGTGGTTTGAACAATTGCCTGTTTTTCGGTGCGGTAGGAGACCGCTTTCAGCGTCTCGAGCGTGGTGCGGATGTTGGTCCAGGTCATCTCTGTGCGGAGCTCGACAGCCCGTTGGATCATGAGCGCTAGAACGCAAAGTTTGACATGCGCTGTAATGCGCTGCGGCATCCAATGGAACATCGGCCGGACCTCGAGCCCGGTGGTCTTCATCTTTCTAAAGCAGTTCTCGATGATCCACATGCCCTCACATGAGGTTTTTCGCGTCAAGCTTCATTTACGTGCTCATTTTTCGTCTCCTGGAATTTGGATCCATGGTCCAAGCCCATCTTGCACATGCGGCAGACACAAGCCGCATCACCTCACATCCGGTCGCCACGTTGAGTGGCTGCACCACAATCCCCCTTGCTCGGGGCTCTTTGGGCTCGGGAGGGGTGAAGCCATCCTTATACGCGGCGTGTTACAGCCATGGCATGTGCCGGTCCACCCAACCCGGATCCAACGAGGCTGATCAGGCTCTCGTTGACTGAGTGATTGATCGTTTAAGCTGGCTTGAAGACGGCGCCTTCCGGAACCACGCCCTCGGCAACGTAACGCCATAGCGCAATTAGTAGCTTGCGCGCCAAGGCAACAATCGCGACCTTGCGGCTACGGCCAAGCTTGCCTTGCACTTGGTCATGAAACCAGCGGCTAAGGGCGGAGTTCGGTTGATGCCGAAGCCACAGCCAAGCGAGTTCAACCATTGTGGTTCTCAGCCTTGGATTGCCCGATTTGGCGATCCCCTGGTCGCGGTTGACTTTGCCGCTTCGCCAGGGGCTGGGGGCCAAGCCGGCATAGGCAGCCAGTTGGCGACGATTGTTGAAGCGGCGGTAAAATCCCTCCAGCCAGAGAACGCTTGCAAATTCTGGCCCGATACTTCTCAGCTTCATCAGCTGTGCACCCGGCGACCCAGCTTCCGATCGAGCCTCTTCCTGAACCGAACGCAGCAGAGCATTGCGTGCGGCCTCGACCTCGGCGATTTGGCGTTTCACTAGGTCAAGCCGATCGAGCTCGCGCAGAACCTCGGTCTTCAAATGCGTAGGCAGAGGTCGGCCGTCACCGGTCTGCAAAGCCTCAAGACGTTGGTGGCAGTCACGACGGTTCGGTTGATAGCCTTTGATCCCCTGGCTCATCAGCAGTCCTTTGATGCGGTTGATATGCCGGGTCCGTTCCTTGACCAAGGTGCGCCGCTCTCGCGACAACCGCCGCAGATCCTCTTCCTCCGGGCTCGGCGCGATCACCATGGAGCAAACGCGCGGTTCGCCTCGCTTGAATGCCATCAGCGTGCGCAGCAGCATTTCACCATCGATACGATCGGTTTTGCTGCGTCGATGACGTCTTGGCACGGCGATCGATGCGGCTTCGACCACATGGCTTTCGATCCCCTGAGCGAGCAACAGGCGATGGATCCAAAAGCCATCCAAGCCAGCTTCTTGAATCACGACGATCTCGATCGGCGAGTTCATGCGTTGTTCGGCCTTGCCTTTTACGCGTGCCAAGAGATCCAAAAGGGCGTTGCTGTCGCTGCCGGTGATCATATGCTTCGATAGCTTCTTGCTCCCCGGTGAAAGCGACGTCACGAACCACTTCGAAGGACTCAGTTCCAGCGAGACAAAAAGCGTGGCAATATCAAAAGTGGTGGCGGTTTGGTCTTGGATAGCAGTGTCGGGGGTGGCCATTAGTTGCCTCCTCGATGAGTGGGTGGACAACCAACGCCTGTACCAGACCAGGCCGCCACTCACCTCATAGGATCTTATAGCCGAGCGCGATATCGGCGACCGTGAGCGTGTCGTCGTTCGTCGTGAGGACGAACTTGCCATCCAGATGCTCGGCACGCTTGACCTTATCTTTGTCGAGATAGGGACGGCCCTTATCATCGAGGCTGAGATAGCGGCCAAAACGCTTGGACGTGACCAAGCGGCAAGCGGCTTTCGGGTGATCCTTCTTCATCGCCGCGAGCTCAGCCTTGAGCGTTTTCAGAACGTCGGCCCGGCGCCACTTCTGCCGATCGGCTTCATCCTCGTTCAAGCACAGGATGTAGCGTCGGCGTCGTTCGCCATCACCGATGATCACTTCTTTGGCACGCAAATTCGGTGCGATATCGGCATAGCGGCCAGGATGGGATAACACCTCGTCCTTGATCTCTTTGATTTTCTGGATCGGCGTGGCGAGTACGTAGCGACCAGCGCCTTTGGCGAGCTCCTTGAGATTGGCAGCCGAGTACATGCCGGCGTCGCCAACGAATAAGGTCCGCCCCAATCTCATGCCGCGCAGATCATC
>JACONH010000032.1 GCA_014323835.1 Alphaproteobacteria bacterium GM202ARS2 | reverse complement strand
GCGACGCATGATCTCGTTGGTTCCAAGACCATCCGCTGTCAGCAATACGATCTCTGCCCGCCAAACATGCTTTTGCAAACTGTTCCGATTAGCAACGACTTAATGATGCTGTTGACGGCGCCCCACCTGGCACTGAGGTGCCATAGCCAGCATATTCAACACCACTTCCGTTCCAGTCCAGTCAGCCGGCGTTTGGAGACGATTCCCGGGATCGGTCCGGTTATCGCAACGGCAATCTCAGCCTCGGTGACCGATCCGGCAATCTTTCGGTCAGGTCGGGCCTCGCAGCCTGGATAGGACTGGTCCCGCGGGAGATGTCGACCGGCGGCAAGCAGCGACTTGGACGGATCTCAAAGCAGGGTGATCCCTATTTGCGATGGCTGATGGTCACCGGTGCTATGTCTGTAATTCGTCAAGCCAAGCGGCGCGGCACCAGCAATCTCCCTTGGCTCGATCAGTTGATAATGAGCAAGCCGACCAAGGTCGTTGCGGTAGCACTCGCGAACAAGATGGCTCGTATCGCTTGGGTTCTTCTGATGCGTGGCGGCACTTATCGCAAACCTGCCATTTGACCTGGAAGTATCGAGACAAGTTTTAGAGTTTGGCAGGGTGAATGGGACGTAATGCACAATCGGTTGAACCGAAGATCGGGCAAACCCGCTCCATTCCATGTGCGTTGAGCACGTTCTAATGATAGGGAGCCGATCAGCAGATTCCATCAGGGCTCGTGACCAACAGTGTCACAACTAGATGCCGGATACGTGGCTGCAACCGATCTCAATGCGCATCATCCCCAAAAAGTCCTTGCAAAGGAGGGCGTCCATACGTGGTGCATAGGAAGGTTTTTGTTGGTCTTCGGCCAATCTTGTGGGTTTTATCCGATCCTTTTCGTAACGGGTCTTCCGAAATTTAACATTTGGTTGAGAATGTGACGCTGATCATCGCTTCGGTCTTCTGAGCCGCTGGATCACAAGCCGGGACCGATAATCCGTTTGTAACGAGACATCGTCGCTTCGACCAAAACCCGACGATTGTAGCCTGACGCTTTCTGCCATTTCATGCGGCCCCTGTCTTCGATCATTCGAACATGCTGGTCGCGCTGTCGGAGCGAGTCCTCGGCCTTGGCAAGACCGAGGCTTGCCCCTCGTGGAGGCACGATCACCTCCGGTAGAGGCAAAGCTTGTCGGCGTTGCTTCATAAACTGGCCAATTCTTCACGGCATAGAAGGCCTTGGGGATCTTATGATGGCGGGAAGCATGGAACTTGAAAGGCATCGGCAACAGTTCTGACAGGCGAGAAAATCCAAACCCTGTCCGTGCCAGAAATTCAAGCTGCATGCACCAAACTGACGAGAAACCGTGGGCGTGCACCTATCGCCAGATTGATTGGAAGGCCAAATGCATTGGCAGTCAGAAGCTCGACTATATCCTCTATGAGTTCGGTTTCTTCTTTGATGCGCATCGAGCCTACGATGATTGTTTGGCCGTTCTTCGTCTGTTGCGCCAAACACTCCCTGTGTCTCGGCAGACGGTTCTTTCAGCGCTGGCGAAAGTGGCTTATGAGCCCACAATCCGGCTCAGTGCGGTTGGCTCGCCGTTTGACATGAAAGACATACTGAAGGTGCGTGGCTATCGGTGGAATCCGGGCGATATTGGCAAGCCAAAGGCTTGGTATATCGATGTCGATCAGAACGCTGCATAGGAAGAGCAAAACTGTCTCGAAACGAAAATTTATGGCGGCGCTCGATTGCCTGAAGAGCGGCTGATCACGAGCTTAAATCGATTTAGCAAAAGGGAATGATCGACAGCCGTTCAATCGTCAAAACGCTCCCTCATCGAGATTGATCGCTGATCATTTGGCTTCACGGGCATAACGCGTTTATCGGGGTCAAAAGGCGCTTTCAGGGGAGTGTAGAGTCAACCGCTACACCGATTGAACAGGGGCGTTGTAGACGCCTCCAATGCTCAGCAGGCCATCTCATATGAACCAGGCGACGTTGTTCTCTCCTGGGGCGAAGCGATCGACAATAATACTTGGCAACCGTCGACACTGTGATGCCACCTGTTGGTGAAGCTTGAGCGCTTACATAGCCGGGCTGTTTTGCTGGTGTAGAGTTGACGCTACGCTACGCCGTTGCCGATCATCATCATGAAATGTGGCGGGCCATGAAACCGACCGTTATGACGCATTTGAGAAGCCCTCAACGTCGTGCGGCGGCAATCAACGATATCAGTTCGGCAAAATCCTTGGGCCGAATAAAGCGATGTTCGATGCAAAACGCCGACTGATAGTTATCCGGATCCAGGCATGTGAGGATGATCTGTTCGAGAGCTGCTTCAGGCTCGACACCATCATGTTGAACCATCCCGATCCATCGTTTGATAAACTCGGTCGTGTCCGATTGATGTACGATGATTGTTTGCCAAGGTGGGATGACGAACAAAGCCTGTTGGCCTAAGCCCCAAGCCCAAAAGGAGCCTTCCGGCAGACCTGTGTCCGGGCCTGGGATCCACCAGAGATAACCGTGCCCATGCCTTAGGGCGTCATCGCTCTCCGTTTTCATGAAATCGGTGGCGATACGATTGACCCAGGATTCGGGCAGAAGCCTATTACCATCGGCTATACCCTTGTCGAGATAAAGCTTGCCATAACGCGCGAGGTCACTGGCCGACATTCTAAGCGCCGGCGCTCGATGCTGTGATAGCTCCGGCGCTTCTCGATAGAAAACCGCATCAGGTGTGTGGTTGAGCATTCCGGTTGGTTGCGCGATCCCGACCTCAAACGCTTCGGCGAGCGTCATGCCTGTGCGTTCCTCCAAGATCGTCAGAAGGGCATTATAATCCCAGTTATTGTAAGCCCAGATCGTCCCGGGTTCGTTGTCGCCGTCGCCAAGGCGCCGATCCTTTTCTGCTTTCATGATCCTGGCCTCGGCGGCAGCGGCGTGATTGATCCCCGATGCGCTTTTGAGCAGATGATGGGCGGTGGCTTGGCGCTGCAGCGGCGTTAGTGGGTTGGGAAAATCATCGATGCCAAGCTGCTCCAACGTTGCCTCGAGGGGAATTTGGTTCGTACCGGATCCGATATGCTGACTGATCAGTCCGCTGAGGAATGCCTTAACGGCTGAGTGAATTTCGTACTGCTTTCCGACATCGCCAAACACACCGACGGTTTTGTCATCGGTGATGATCATCAGCGTGTCGCTGCTTAACCTCGCCGCGAATGTGAAAGCCGCATCCAGGCCTTTCGGATCCCACCCTAGGCGTTCCGTTTCGACATTGGTAAGTCGCGTAACGTCAATCGGTCTCGGGTCCATTGGCTTGCGCGGCAGACCCCCTTCACCGGTCAGGATAAGTAAGCTGACGGCGCAGATCGCTATCAGCACAAAGCCAAGCAGCCATAACCATTTCGAGCGTCGCATGTCCGGTCGATCCTCATGAATGAATGGGGCAATCATTGGCGTGAACGTTGGGTGTTGGCGTAGACCCCGCTCAATGAGCGGAGGTGGAAACTAAGTTGACGTGACGTACGAATGTTTGCAAGCAGTCACCTGCCCGACAGTACCAGCATTGACCAGCCACATGCCGCCTGCGGCTTTGCCGAGCTCGACGCGGCTTGTCCGATAGTCAGCCCAGATTGAACTCGACCTTGAAGAATCATTCAAAAAACCAAAGGAGCCAGTAGGAAAAAACGGCTTAACGGCTAATTCAACAGCAGGTGTAGCGTTGACGCTACGCCACATCGATCAAGGAGGAGTTTGTAGTGATCGGTTGGAAGGGCTTCGAAAAGGATAGGACCTGGCAAACGACGATTGCCACATGCTTTCTGCTCTTGAATGGTTTTCTGTTTGTAGCGGCGACCCGCCGGGCACAGGCTATCCAAGGCTGATTGAAACGCCTCCAGGCGCGGCCTTCTATTGGCTCACTGTTGTGACATTGATGGTTTCGGCCATGAGCTTCGTTTTGGTTCGGTATGAGGACAAAGAGGCGCGATGGGGCGCTCGAACCCTGGTCAGTCTTGTTCTGGCAGGTGCCGTGCTCTTGCTCGCTTACTGGGGGGCGCTCATCGGCACCAGCTGAATGATAGCTGCTGCTTCCCCTAGTCCGTAGCCTTCATCTCAGCGCGGGTGACTCGGCCGGTGCGGCTTGTTTATGGGTCTTTCCTTGCAATGGCCATTCCCAAACCGGTGTTCTGCTTCACTCAAGCTGCGCCCGGACTTGGTTCGCGATCGCTGTCACAATATGTGCATCCGGGCATGATCGGCTAACAACGCGCAGGCCTAAAAACATTGTTAACAGGATCGCGCCTGTCTGGGTGGGATCGAGACTGGGACGGACCTGGGCTCGAGCACGTGCCTCTTCGGTCTTCCGGCGAAAGAACTGTTCGATCCCGGTTAGGCTGTTGTGAACCATCTCAGCAACCGCCGGATCATACTCGGCGCGTTCGAGCGCGGCATTGATCAACAAACAGCCCGATGGCGCATTGCCTGCAAGAGCCGAACGTTTGGCATCTTCAAAGACCTCGAGGATGGCAGATTTCGGATCATGCTCGCTTTCGATCTTCGCCAAGAAATCAATCCTGTGGTGCCGGTCATAATGCTCTAGCACGCGCAAAAACAACCCGTGTTTGTCCACGAATGCCGCATAGATACTGCCACGATGTATCCCGGTGGCTGCCACTAGATCGCTGACCGACGTTGCTTCATAACCTTTGGTCCAGAACACCATCATGGCTCGTTCAAGGACATCGGTCTCATCATATTGTTTGTCCCATGGCATGCTTTTTTCCAGTTCCCCCCAACACAGGTTACGCAGATCAAAAAGCGCAATCAATTACGCATCGTTGGGCGGCCGTACCAGTTGGACCGTCGGTGGCTCGCGGAAAGTTGTACTCTGATGCGCCTACCCGCATCATGGACAGCCGGTATTCACGGCTGATTCCTGACATCAACGGCTTCTTTATGCCGACGACCTCGATAGGCTTGGCGCACTCTAAATCTCATTTGAGGTGTCCATATGATCCGTAGCGTAATGCCTACATTTGCTTTCCTGGCATGCATCACGGTTGCTCATGCCGATGATGGGAAGGCACGAGCATTCATTCATGAAGGCCTTGAACAGGTTCTTTGGGTGATGGATCGGAGAGATGCCCCCGCCATGGCGGCGCCACTTATTCTTGCCCTTCATGGCTATAAGGATCTCGAACTAGCTGAGAAGCTTCACCGGGAGCCGAAGGACCTTGGATAGCGACGGCTTGAGTTGCTTGCCCAGGACGAAGGTATCATCACGATCTTCCCCACCGCCTATCGAGGCCAGTGGAGCTTAGTGCCGGGGCTTGACAACAGTCAGCGCAACGATGGCTCTGAAATCGATGATGTCGCCTTCTTGCTAGATGTCATTGCCGACTATGTCGCAAATGGCGATGCAGACCCACGTCGGATCTATGTCACGGGGATCTCTGATGGCGCGATCATGGTGCACCGCTTGATCTGTCTAACCGACACCCCGTTCGCTGTGGCGGCCGCGCTGATTGGCGCCGCGCACGAAGACCACATATCGAACTGCGAGCCGGACCAGCCGCCCGCTGTCATGCAGGTGCACGGCGATAATGACCGAGTCTTGCACTACGAAGGTTGGATCTTCAGCATAGGTCGCGAAGTGTCGGTGGCGGAGGTGATGGACCATTGGCGTCGTTTGTACGGCTGTACCGGGTAACGGGGCGAACGGCTCGATGATATCGATCCAAATGACGAAAGCACCGTCATAAGGTTCGATTGGACTGGATGCGAAACCGAGCCAAATGTTCGTCTATTCAAATCAAGGGTGGCGGTCATGACGTTCCAGCTATGGACGCAGAGCAGCGAGAAGCGCCGGTGCAAATGATAAATCGGGATCTCGACACATTCAAAGAGGTCTGTCGTTTCTTTTCAGCGGCAGAGTGATCGGGCAGATAAACGCTGCTCTGCTGGGCGCAAATCAGCAATTGTCGACGTCGGCAATGGCCGTGATCAAACAATCACTCTCCGCTGCATTGTGATTGGCGGTGGTCACCACGCGGACCATGTCATTGAAGGCTGGCAGACGTTTCCGGATTGCTACATTGAGGTCACTCAATGTTACCGTCTCGATAAGCGCGGGAATATCGGCGATGTGCTCTCTCATCGGATCGTCGTCGATCAGGAAATCCATCAACAGGCTTGCCATTCTTTCAGGCTGCTTGGCGGCTTCTTGATCTTCGACGATCAAGATATCCTTTGCCCGCATGAACTCGTCGGTGGTTATTCCGTCGATGCGAAGTGTTTCGTAGGCATCCGCGATCTGACGACTTTTATTTCGCTACTGAGATAGAGCATCCGGGTGTTCCAGTCATAACCGCCAAGATCAGCGCTAACGTCATAGTTTGCACGAAGCTTGGTCCGGATGGCATCAAACAGACGAGATTGCTTATCTCTGCCAAGGACGAATTGGGCAAAAGCATCATGGATATGATCCACACCTCTCGCCGGTGGGAGCTGTCCGCCGATACTGATCAGCGTTTTTGTCGCCTGCGGCCTATGCAAGAGGATCATCTTGCCATCAGCCTTTCGCAGCAATGCCTCATTTGAGATCGTAAGATCTCTGCCAGGTTCGCTTGATGGTAAGCCAGCAAGCAATTGGTCTATAGCGTCGCCGACATAATCGACCCGGAGATTATTGGGCCCGGCTGCGGTGATGGTGGCAAGGAACGCGTCGAGCTGATTAGGGGCTCCTTTAAGAGAATGAAGCGTTATGAAACCGGTCGTCTAGGCACCATCATGCCGAGCTGTGGTCAATCGGCCATCAGGATTAACGGCGCTCGGCCACACCAAATGTTCGAGATAGGGGGCAAGCCCCTCGGGCGCATCCCCCTCATCAAAGCCGCCGGACTTGATGGCAAGATAGACCTCAACCGAATCGGGAGTCTTGTCACGATAGAAATAGACGCCTGCCAGTCCGCCTCGCTCATCGAGCATCAACAGTTCAGCATAGGCTGCCCTTGGTATGCTGACTGAGACGAGATTGAGGAAGGGCAAGACCAAGGCGACTAGCGGCGTAAAATACCGCCTTTTGGGGCATAATCGTTCCATAACTCCCCCCTGTGGCAGAAGTTATTGTTGCCCTGTCATCACAGACTATCCTTGATTCGCTGGAATGCCAGCGATCGAATCGGCCTAAGCGCCGTCAATGTCGGCGAATGCTGGTTTTGGTTGGTCTCTTCGCCGGTTCCCTTAAGAACCATGATCAATCGGATTGGTCTATGTCGGACGATCTCAGGACAGAGAGCTTCGTCGAACGATATCTAAACCGGCGGATCGTTATGGAGTTGGCGCCGGGCCTCATTTTCTTTGTCGTGAATTATGGCTGGGGACTGATGGCGGCGACCGCTGCCGTCATGATTGCCACGTTGCTGGCTGTATGTGCGGCTCGTGTCCTGGATGGGCGATTGCCGGCCCTAGCGATCTTCACGCTCGTTTTCGTATGTGCACTTGGCAGCACTAGCTTGGCTTTTGGTGATGAGACCTTCATCAAAATCAAACTCACTGTTGGCAACTGCTTGTTCGCAGCAGCGCTTGCCATCGGGCTTCGCTTTCGTCCGAGTCTTCTCGAGCGCACCTTTGAAGATCAGCTGAGGCTCGCTGATCCAGGGTGGTTTGTTCTGACGAGCTGCTGGATCGCCTTTGCGCTGTTTTCTGCTGCCTTCAATGAAGCTGTTTGGCGAACGATGTCGACGGATAGCTGGGTCGCGATCAAGACAGCATTTGTTCCTCTGTCGATCGTCGCCTATTTCACCATCACCCGCATCGTTGCCGGACAATACTGGCATGAGCCGCCCGAGAGGCTCTAAGGAGCTCTTCTGAGGACATGTGGCTCCACGATTGGCCACAGCAACTGAGACCAAAGGTAAGGAACGACAAATGTGGGAGATGGCGAAGAGCGGCGGGGGGGATCAGGGATGGCCTTGGCTGCTCTGGGCCCTATCGCTTTCTATGTTTGCCGTCGGCACAACGTCACTCGTGGTTCTTGGTCTCGGACAAGAGATTACCACCAGGTTTCAAATTTCAGCCGGTGCCGCTGGGTGGCTCATGATCTTATTCGCTAGCGTCTTTGCGATCGCGGCGCCGTTGGCACAATGGCATCTCCATGGACGCTGGACCTATCCGACAATCGTTCAAGCAGGGCTGCTGTTGCTTGCTGGAGGATTGTTCTGGGCTTCACTGGCAAACAGCTTTGTCAGTCTCCTTTTATCGCGCGGACTAGCCGCCTTTGGCGGTGCCCTGATCGCACCGACCAGCGCTGCGCTGGTGATAAGCCTCGTCCCGGACGATCGGGGTTCTCGGGGCGCAATTCACTATCTATGCCGTGCTGGCCTTTGGTATAGCCGGCGTCGCTGGCAATGCGGCTGCCGGCATTGGCGCCGATCGACTCGGCGCCCACCCGGTCATCTGACTTAGCCTGATCGGGCTTGGGTTTATGTTCTTGATGCTGTTCGCTGACCTCAAACCTTGGTGGGCTGCGGCAATCGTTGCCGGATGCGCCTTCTTTGGGACCCTATTCACCGCGCCACAACAAGCACGGCTTACGCGATTGATGTCATCAGATCGGCATGGGCTCCTGCTAGCCCTCAATGTATCGGTGAGCTATGTCGGCATTGCCTTTGGGGCGACTGTAGCGAGTGCGCTACACGATGGCTTCGGCGGATATTGCCGTAGATGCGCTTCGCGGTTTCTTCATCGTAAATGTGGCTGGTCGTGTTGCGGTCAGAGAGCATTTCAAGCCAAGCCGCCTCATCGTTCAGCCACCCGGCCTGGAAGGCTTTCCGAAGCGTTTCCTTGGGCGTCGAGATCTCCACGCCTTCCTCGGCCAAGAGGCGTTTGAGCGTCTTCCAAAACAGCTCAAGGGGTCGATTCCGGCTGAGTGCAGGATAGTACGTTAGAGCAAAATGCGGATCCATGATCACGCATTGATCAGCCACCGGACAGTTTGATGGTGATATGCATCGTATGCCCCGCCAAATCCCCACGCCATTGTTTGAGCGACGCTCCATCCCAACGCACGGTCGCGGTCAAGGTCATGTGCGGCCGACAGGCGCTCCAACCGGTCGAGGGTGGCGGCGGCTGAATGGCCGAATTCGAAGCTTCTAATGATGGGCGCGAGAGAAAATTCACGCTCGCCGCGAAGGGGTTTGGGATCGATCGCCAACCACGGCTCCCGCTTGGCCGACAGGATGTTGTGGCCATGCAAATCTTGATGCAGCAGAACCTGTGGCCCCTGGGTGCCGGATAGCAAATCAATGTAGCCCAACGCTTCATCAATGAGGCGGCGCTCGCAGGATTTCCCGGCCTTCTCCCAGTTCGTGGGAAGGTTCCGTGCCCATTGCTCGGCTTCATTGGCAAGTGTGCGGAATTCGAAACCGGTTCCAATCCAAAGACGCGGCAACAAATCGGACACGACAGCGATGGGATCAGCCTCTTTGCTGTCAGCGAGAAACGTGCCTGGAGTGCATTCTTCCAACAAAAGAGCATGCTTCACGGGGTCATGAGCGACAAGCTGGACCGCGCCGTCGCCGCGCCATTCTCGCAGAGCATCAGCTTCGTGTTCCGCCTCCTCATGCGGCCAGGACGCGTCTGCCGTTATCGCGCAGGTCTCCGGTTGGTCCGACATAACGGTAGAGAGTGACGGGTCGGATACCGAGTTCCTTGCAAAGCTCGCTGACCGAGGTGTCGCGTTTAGCCATGGCGGCTTGGGCGAGGCGATGAACCTGATCAATGCGAAGTACGGCTCCGAGCCGGGCTTGAAAGCCTACACCCATGTCTCCGACCAATTCGGGCCGTTCGCAACCCAGAACATTCCTGCGACCGTGAACGAAGCCCCCTACATCCTGGATGGCCTGCTGATGAACGAGACGGGCCGCAACGTCGAGGAACAGTATGCCGACACCGGCGGTTTCACAGATCATGTCTTCGCCGTCACTGCGCTGCTGTCATACCGGTTCATTCCACGCATCCGCGATCTGCCGTCCAAGCGCCTCTATCTCTTTGATCCCGCCGCCACCCCAAGGGAGCTGCGCGGACTGATCGTCGAGAACTGGTCAGACATCCTGCGCGCCGTCGCCACGATGGCAGCAGGCATCATGCCGCCCAGCCAGTTGCTGAAGAAGTTCGCCTCATACCCACGCCAACATGAATTGGCCCTGGCACTCAGGGAAATCGGACGCATCGAGCGCACCCTGTTCATCATCGACTGGCTGCTCGACGCTGAAATGCAACGTCGCGCCCAGATCGGCCTGAACAAGGGCGAGGCGCATCACGCGCTGAAGAATGCCTTGCGGATTGGCCGCCAGGGCGAAATCCGCGACCGTACCGCCGAGGGCCAGCACTACCGCATGGCAGGTCTGAACCTGCTGGCCGCGATCATCATCTATTGGAACACCCTGCACCTTGGGCAAGCTGTCGTCGAACGTAGCCGCAATGGATTGGCTTGCCCGGCAGAGCTTCTCTCGCACATCTCACCGCTCGGATGGGCGCACATCATGCTCACGGGCGAGTACAGGTGGAAAAATCGGCAATTTTTTGAACGCTCCGCACGGCATCGTAGAATGCCGGCGATTTGAACTGGGTAAGAGCAAAGGCAACGTTGTAAATGCAGTGATTATCCAAGAGATGGCCGTCAAGCGCGGCTGCAACCTTTAGCTTTCCAACACCTGGATATCCGTTTAGGACAATCAGCATCTCATCACTTTGACCTAGTCCGATTTTAGGATTGCACGCTGATCTGATGGCCGCAATTGACGGGTTGGCTCTCAAGCGGGATGTCAGGACGCCAGCCGTCTTCAGTGTTGGCCTGAACAAATGCCAACAACAACTCATAATCGTCGCCATCGGTCGCTCTTAGAGCGGCGATATAATCGTTACGCCTCCGATTGCTTGCCATCAAATCGAAAACACCAGCCCAGTTGATCGGTCGATGTCCGAAATGTTTGTCCAGGTAACTATCAGCGACGATACGCGCATGACGGCCATTGCCATTAGCAAAGCAGTGGATTTGTACCAAACGATGATGAAAGCGAGCGGCCGATATGTCGCGTTCTTGCCCAAAAGCCCGCATCGCCTAGGAGCATTCTCAGAAGCACGCTGATTTCAATGGGATCAACGCCAATGTTTTTCTCGGTCGTTCGAAAGGTGCCAGCCCAGCTCCAAACGTCGCCAAACAGCCGCTTGTGCAGCTGTCGGATAAAGGTGTCGCTTAAAGCATCGATGTTGCGGGTTCTGGCGAGCCATAAAAGGCCGGCCTGGATATTTGCTTGTTCAAGTTGATTGAGTTCGCCCCGTGTCCGGACGTGCTTATATTTCAGGCCGTCGGCCTCATCAGGCTCAAGCGGCGTGGCGCCGTCTGGGCTTCAGCATCAATCAAGGTTCATCCCAAAAATCAAAAGGCAGATCTCGCGCTAGCTCATAGGCGAGTTGATTAATTTCCTTTTTGTCCCCCGTTTCACCAAGCGCTTGCTGCTCCAACGCCATATGGGTGGAAACGCGCGAGACCAACGCAGAGGCCTTTTTGTTGGCTTGCCGCTTCAGAATGTCATCAATCGTGCCGTCGTTTGGAACGATCGCATAAACAAACCGGCCGCCCAGGGCTTCGGCGAATTGATGCATCGAGCGCAACGTAATGCCGCCCTCGCGTTTAGCCTTTTCGGCCTGAGAGATTCGCTTTCTGGAAAACCCCACCCGTCTCGCGAGCTGCGCTCCGGACATGGCGAGCGCCTTTCGCGTCGTGGCGACCCAGCCCTCCTGCGGAACCGTTAGACCGCGTACGGCACCGCTCGTGGCGGTATCGATCTGTTGGGAAATCTGGCTTCTAGCCCTGTTTTTCACGCCCATGATGTTACCCTTGATATGGACAGAACTATCATCAATGTCCATGAATATATGGATGAAAAGTCTGTCTTGTCTTCAAATATAGAGACATCAGGGGTGGTTTGCGCTGGCCTCGGTAGCGGGCAAGTGAGCACATACTCCCCATGACGAGCTGATGCTTCGCATGGGAGAGCTGGGTTTGAGCAGAGCGGATTTGACGATTAAGCCGCCATTAGCAATTGTCGACATCGGGGACGGACGTGATCACACAATCACTGTCCAGAGCGTTGTCATTTGCTGTGATCACGACCCGGATCATGTCACTAAAAGCAGGCCAACGAGTCTGTATCGCTGCGTTGATCTCGTCAAGCGTAACTGTTTCGATCAATGCAGCGATATCGGTGATGTGCTCTTTCATCGGGTCGTTGTTGACTAGGAGATCTATCAACAACGTTGCGGCTGACTCGGGCTCTCGTAGAAGTCCTTGATACTTGGCCGTTATGAATTCCCTGGTTCTTTCGAACTCATCGGCCGTGATCCCTTCAAGCCGAAGCGTTTCATAAGTGTCGCGAAAGGCAGCATAGGCATCTTTGACCTGCCGCTGATCAATTTCGCTATCGAGATAAAGCATCCGTGTTTGGCGGTCGTAACTGCCAATGACAACATCGGCGGCGTAAGTTGCGCGAAGCTTGGTCCGGATAGCATCGAGGAGACGTGCTCGTCTGCCGCTGCCAAGAACGAAGTCGGCAAAGGCGTCGTAGATATGGTCGACGCCTCTCGCCGGCGGTAGACGCCCACCGATAGTAATCACCGTTCTTTCGGCGTCAGGCCTATGCAATAGAATCGTCTTACCATCAGCTTTCACCGAGATTGCGTCAGCATCAATCGATTCGTCGTTCTTATCGTCGCCCACGGGTAGGCCCTCAAGCATGCGGTCGATAGCCTCGCCGACAAAGTCCACCCGGAGATTGTCAGGGCCAGAAGCTACGATCACGAGATTATCAGCTGTGAAGGTATCAGCATGCCATGCCTGAATATCATCGCGGGTGACATCGTCTATTAGGCTTCCTGGCGTCAACGTTAGAAAATCATTAAGACGTCCGTCTCCGAGAATAGCGCGGCGAATGACGTCCCACCCCTGCGCCGCCAAATCTGTGTGACCCGCGTTGTGCTCTTCTCTCAAATGATGCCTAAGGCGTTCCAACCATCGATCATCCAGATGGTTGTCGATGAGAATATCCCGTCCAAGTTCAGTGGCGGCATCAAGGTAGAGAGGGTGGACCACGAGCATGCTGTGCATAGCGTCCGGTTCGCCATCGATTTCGCCTTTGGCATTCAACTCGAGGAAGTCAGCGTTCAGCGTGGCGGCGTCTCGACTGCCGGCGCCACTATTCATCATGAGCTTCGAACCAAGATAGGGCGTCGCGATCGGGCCGCTGCCGGTTACCCAGTCTGACGGCCAATGCACCATAATCGCGACGTCCGTCCCGGATGTAGTGCCGAGATAATGGAAGTGGTGCCCGTTTTCGGTTCGATGCTCAGAAAGCTCAACGGACGGTGTCTGGGCATGCGATGCCATGTTTGCCATGAAACCAACGACCAATGCGGCAGGTCCAATCAATCGATTGAAACGAGATGAACGCATAAGCTTGCCCAATGATCGGATTACTCAGGTGAGATCAATGCTGCTGCAACGTCCCCGGGACCGGCAATGGCTTGCATCAAACGGTTCACGTCGTCCAGTGTTATTGCCTCGTAGCGGCTGTCTTCTGTCTTGGGGTCGATCGGTGCAGCGTCATACGCTGTCTGATCCTGCACGAGCCTAATCACACGTTCCCGCCTGCTTTCCCCCCTGTGAAGCGCTGAAAGCCGCTTCTTCTTGATGCGGTCGAACGTTGCTTTCGGTATGCCTTTATCGGCAATGGCCTGAACTATGTCCTCGAAAGCGTTTAGCAGATCGGATAGGACGACACCGTAATCTGGCGCTGCTTTGAAGATGAAGAGAATCTCGCCTGGCTCAATGGCAAGGAATTCAATGTGGTACCATCGAGCGATGAAATCATCATAGTGCAGTGGCTTAGCAAGACTGCCCTCGCGTGAGCTATCTAAAATGCTCTCGAGAAGTGAGAGTTTGACCGATAGTTCATCTCGCGGAATCAGCGTGTTAAGCTTCACGCGTTTGGCATAGATTATCTGTTCGTAGGGCGCGTTTTTGACGCTCGTTTCGCTAATCTCCCGTCGTCCATGGAAAGACGCATAGGCTCGTTCGGGCGGAGGATCACCCGCTGGTATGTCGCCGAGATGCTTGGCCACCAACCGCTTTACCGTCGCGATGTTGGCCTTGCCGGTGATGAAAAGGACAGCATTGGTTGGGACATGCGTGCGTGCATGTAGCGCAAAGGCCATCGCTGGCGTCATCGTCGCAATGGTTTCCGGCGTCCCGGCGACAGAACCTCCCATGGGGGCGTCACCGAACAACTGCCTGTTAAGACGACGGGCAATCGGATAGGACGTGTCATCGGCATAGCGGAAGTCGTACTCTCGTAAAACGACATCACGCTCCTCGATCATGAAATGCTCATCGACAGATGGCAGTGCAAATACGTTGGCTATCGTAGCAAGGAAGGTGTCGAGGTCCTCAGGAGGTCCTAATAGAGAATAGACCGTGATGTCAGGGGTTATCCAGGCACCTTCATGACGCGCCGCCGTTGCTTGGCCGTCCGGAGCGGAAGTGCTTAGCCAGACAAGGTGTTCAAGATAGTGAGCAATGCCATCTGGTCCATCCCCTTCATCAAAGCCGCCGGACTTGATGATTAAATAGACCTCAACCGAATCGGGTCCGTGGTCAGGATAGAAATAGGCGCCAGAAAGCCCGCCGCGTTCCTCGATCGTGAGAAGCTCGGCGTGAAGCGGCGCTGGTGAGCTGATCGCCAAGAGAAAAGCCATAGGTAAGAGCAACGCGAGGCACGACGAGAAATGGCGCTTGATGAGGCGTCGTTGTCTCATGATATGGACCTAACGCGGCAGGTTTCACCTTTACATATCCGATCAATAAGCAATTGAAATGTCAACTCAAATGACATTTCGCTGGCCTGGAAGAGAAAGGCTCTTACATCCACGCGCTCATTCAATTCGGGCTTGTCACCGCTGGCGTTACGTTACTGCCTATGACGCGGCCGAAGCACATCTCGTATCGACGGCTAGAGCACTAGATAGGGGATGCCTGCCGTGCCGAATTGCCACGAATAACTGGGCAGCGCTGCGATGCTCATCAACGATGTCATAGCCGCCTGAGCAAAACTCATCGGCTTTCTTAAAATAGGCGCTGAAGGGCATATATGCTCCGTTGCACTCGATGATGTATTGCTGTCTGCCATCCACGGGCTTGGTGATCGGCGTCGCTTGTGCACAGGCCCATAGCAACGATGGCACCAATAGCGCCGTTAACTTCGCAATGATAGCCTTTCGTCGATGTCGTCCATTGGCTAAAGTGTCCATGCAACTGGCTCCTACCGTTGGTCATGTTGCGGGGCCGGACAGAGCTTGAGAGGCATGTCCGGCCCAAATAATTCATTCGTATGAACAATTTTACACAAATTTATCTTTTACGGAGTGTCAATAAAATTTTGAAATCAACGCGATAGCAACTTACTCACACTCATGGTGAGTGGCGTGAAATCTTGAGACAACTTAATTGTCACTAGTTCTAATTTTGAAGACACCATATTGCAGCGCACCCGGCAAAACGGAAAAGTAGGGCGTCGGTAACCGGCAATCATTAGCCTTGCTCCCTGAGACCTTGGTTGAACGGCTCGGTTCTTACATGCGATCGCAAGTGCTGGTCGATGAGGGTTTGAAGGAGTTTCAAGAACGAAGGGCATTCAACTCTGCAGTTCATTTTGATTGTGATGGAAGCTTGCTTTGTGAGTTCGCCAAGATCGTTCCCGGCACGTTGACGATGCTTATTGGGCCCAGCTTCCCTTCGCAAAAATGATTGCAACATAAATTGCCAGACCGACAGCTAGTAGCGGCGGAAATGCCGCCAAGCAGATCGCTTCCCATTTTGGGGATTGGACTCGAAAATAACAGGCAAGAGCAATGATTATTGTAGCGACATGGGCTGCTAGTCCGATAACTGGCCAAGCAACCTCCGGAGCGTCCCCAGGCGACTGGGCTGTCACAGCAACGGGCTTATGCGCAGGAAGGTTATCCATGACGACGATGTCTCCTGGAGACAAAGTGGGACCAAAACCTGCTCGACATAGGCCAGGAAGGCAGCGCCATGCATCGGACCATCCAACACCATCGGAGCGGTCATGCCTTCTAAACGGAGGGCACCAACAAAGGTTGTTGTTTTCCAATGATGGGGTGGACGCCCCCGGCGGTACTTTCTGTGCCAACGTGACGGCGTCGAACACCATCGCAAGGAGAAGACCATGGGTAAAGCGGCAACGGAAGTGAAGACGATCGGGCTCGACCTGGCCAAGAACGTGTTTCAAGCGCATGGTGCCAGCGCTTCCGGTGAGGT
Organism: Alphaproteobacteria bacterium GM202ARS2; assembly: GCA_014323835.1. Classification (GTDB taxonomy): domain Bacteria; phylum Pseudomonadota; class Alphaproteobacteria; order GM7ARS4; family GM7ARS4; genus GM202ARS2. The sequence goes on along the minus strand of JACONH010000032.1, from coordinate 1,253 downwards.
GGTCTTTCGCAAACGGCTGCGGCGCGGACAGGTGCTGACTTTCTTTGCCGCTCAGCCACGATGTTTGGTGGCGATGGAAGCCTGCACGAGCGCTCATCACTGGGCCCGCGCAATCGGCGATCTTGGTCACGACGTCCGCTTGATCGCACCGGCTTACGTCAAGCCGTTCGTCAAGCGGCAAAAGAACGACGCGGCTGATGCAGAGGCGATCGCCGAGGCCGCCTCAAGGCCGACCATGCGGTTCGTGCCAGTCAAAAGCGAGGCCAAGCAAGCTTCGGCGGTGATCTTCCGCACCCGTGATCTGCTTGTGCGCCAGCGCACGCAGATCATCAACGCTTTGCGCGGCCACATGGGTGAATACGGGCTGATCGCACCACAAGGGAAGGCTCATGTCGGGCGTTTGATTGCCCTGATCGAAGACCCGGCCTCAGACGTGCCGGATGCGGCGCGTCCATGTCTGGCACGCCTGGTTGTTGCGCTTCGTGGTCTTGATCGGGACATACGTGAACTCGATCGCGAGATCAGAGTGCGCGCCAGCCAACACGAGACGGCTCGACGGCTCATGACGGTGCCTGGCATAGGTCCCATGATCGCCACAGCCATCGAGGCACTTGCGCCCGAGCCGGCTTCGTTTAAATCGGGACGCGACTTTGCTGCCTGGATAGGCCTGACGCCCGTGCAGCGATCGAGTGGTGGCAAGGAACGTATCGGGCGCACCTCGCGCATGGGCGAGCGAACCCTGCGGCGGCTCTTGATTGTTGCTTCGGGTTCGGTGATTCGATGGGCCAGGAGCAAAGGCATGCCAGAGGACTCATGGCTTGCGCGAATGCTGGCACGCAAGCCGCCCATGCTGGTCATCGTGGCGCTGGCGAACAAGACCGCCCGCATCGCCTGGGCGCTGATCGCCAAAGGAGGCGTTTACCGAGCTCCGATCCCGGCCACGTAACCGGCCGAGATCGCGAGGCCGCCGGGGGCATGTCCCGGAGAGAGCGAGGAGGTCCGAGGACAGGTATGGCGCAACGTCGGTGAGGGCGGGGTCGGGAGAACCAGACGCATGGGGAGTGCCACCGAGCACGTTCCAGTGATGTGGACCCGATCTTCGTATCCCATACGGGCCCGCGGCCGTGTGTGCGCCGCACCAAGAGGCCGAACACATGGCAGAACCCGATCGCCTGCGCCATAAGTCAGAAAACCCCTTGTATCGAACCGGGCGTCCACACATGTCCGTGCGGAACAGGGGCACGGCAGCGTTC
>JACONH010000031.1 GCA_014323835.1 Alphaproteobacteria bacterium GM202ARS2 | reverse complement strand
CGGGAGCTCGAAACCGGCCAAAGGTCCGGCGGGCTTATTCGTCCCTCGCGGGCTTAGTTCGCCTCACTCCCGGCCAAGCGAAGTCGACCGGATGCACCCGCCATCAATGACAAAGAGAATCGCCAGTGACGGCGGCACACCGCCTTTGGATGGGTTTCGAGCCCACATCGATGGTGCGGCTGACCAGATGGGGTGTCAACCTTGGTGTCTCCCCTACCCTGCTTTCTGCTTGTGGCATCAGACCAAACTGACTAGAATAGTCAGTAGTTTCAATTTGCCCTCAGAAAGCTGCCATGCCCTCAACAACCCTTCTGAAACGCTGGAAACTGGAAGACGCCAAAGCACGTTTCAGTGAACTGGTGCGACAAGCCCGTGAAAGCGGGCCTCAGCGGGTAACCGTTCGGCGGAAAGATGCTGTCGTGGTTGTCTCTGCTGAAGAGTATGACCGGCTTGTCGCTCGCGCCGAGCAAAAGACGCTCTCCAGCTTGCTAGCTGACTCGCCTCTCCGTAACCTCGATTTTGGCGAGGAAGGCGTTAAGAGTCCGGTACGTGAGGTCGAGCTTTGAGAGGGTATCTACTCGATACCAATGTCATCTCGGAACTTCGTAAGCCCTCCTGTAGCGCGGCTGTCAAAGCCTGGTCGGATTCTCAGCCAGCAGAAATCCTCTTTTTAAGCACAGTGACCTTGGCCGAGATCCGCTATGGAATTGAGCGGCAGACTGATCCAGCGTTCCGTCAGATTTTGGTCGAGTGGATCGATACCTGGCTTCGGCCATGGTTTTCCGGTCGGATCCTCGAGATCAATGAGGACGTGATCCTGGAATGGCGAAGGATGGTCGCGCGCGGCAAAGCCCAAGGGATCACCTTTAGCCAGCCGGATCTCTTCATCGCCGCTATAGCAGGCGTCCATGATCTTTGCGTGGTGTCACGTAATGTCCGGGATTTCGAGGAGACCGGAATCGAACTCCTCAATCCTTGGGCACACGGGTAGATGTGCCGATATGGCGAGGCCTGAGATCACCGAAGGCCACAGTCAGCAACCGCGCTCGCGGAGGAGGTAATGGTCGTTGTTATAGAGTTTTACATGTATACACCTATACGATTATAGCTTTTTGCAGCTATAGTTCGGCGATCTTCTTTTTCCCCTTTTTTACGAACAGCAGATTCAGCGCTTCCTCAAGCAGCTCTTGATGTGTTGCGTCATCTTCAGCTGCGATCAGCCGGAGTTGCTTTTTGACCTCTGGCGGGAAATGACCGCCGATCAGGACCGTGTTTTGACGGCTGGGCTTTGGGGTGGCTTTTGGCTTTTTAGTTCTTATCAGCTTTGGTGCTGGTTTCGGCGCTTCCTCTTCCTCTAGACGAAGATTTCCCGCTATTGCAGCCTTAAGCGAGTTTTCGCTCATCTCCCGCATCCTTCTTATACTTGTTTAGGTGTATACATGTATACTTATATAGGTTTTTGATTTCTTCTGTAGCCTTGCCGTCAGGATCAAAGCCTTGCTCCTGAACGGCACAACCTTTTGCCTGTGCCCGAAAGAAAGCTTTGCGGTTTCCTATCAGCACTGGGCAAAAGTCCGAGCCGAGATCATTGATGATCTCTTGCGCTTCAATCGTCTCATTCCCTTGCGGTGGTACGAAGGTGCAGACAAGCGCGAAGGGGGCGCCCACTTGTTTGATGATCCTTACCGTCTGCGCAACCGAGTTGATATCGAAGACGGCGGCCTTGAAGGGCACCAACGCAAAATCCGCAGCTTCAGCAGCGGCGTAGGCAATGTCTTTCGATACCGCCGCGCTGTCGATGATCACCAAATCAGTTCCGGCCTGTTCAGAGGCTTTCAACACGGAAGGGAGTCGCACGGGCTGTATTGACAAAACCGCAGGGTCATCATCTGGGCGGACATCAGACCAGAAGGTAGCGGTTGCTTGCGGGTCGAGATCGATTACGGCGACGCGTTTACCCTCATTGAGAGCTTCTACGGCCAAACAGGTGGCTAGGGTCGTTTTTCCGACACCGCCTTTTTGTGAGATAATGGAAAGCACTTCCATGGGTGTATACACCTATAATATTATATTACTATAATAATCCATTGATTCGCAGTGAAATGCAAGTGCGGATGGGAGAGCTGTCCGTGATACCCCGATACTAAGATTCGATTAACAGACGCTTGACCCCACGGGGTAGACGGCGCGGTTTAGTCTTGTTGTGCATCAGCGTCACCAGCTCGTGACGGCCATCTCGAATGATTAAATGATCATTTTGTCATATGGTCCTTCTGCTTAGCGCGTAGCGCGGCATATCGAGCCTTCACTGAATCTTCAGGAATGCGCTCCGGCTCTGCTGGCTGAATTTCATCGACCTCGCCGCTGATTCGCGCTTTCCGCCCGGCGCTATGGCGCTTTAGCTCAGCATCTACCTCAGCAAGCTCGTGCGGCTCTTTCCACCACCAGGCCACCTTCACGCCCGTGACACGCCGACCTTTCTTGATAGGCTCGACCTTCACACCAAAGCTCGAAAGTCCGTTGATCTCGGTCAGTGCTTGCTGGATCGCGTACTTATTGAAATTTCCGAAGGGTTTCAGCTTACCTTTAGGAACACCCAACAGCTTGCGGAATTTCTCCAATTCGAACTCCTCGGAAAACACGAAGTTCAATCGAGCACGTCGAGCCACCATCTCATAGAGCGCCAGAGCATATTTGCTCGTGAATGCGGTCATCGTTCGAAGTTCAAGTTTGCCAAAAATAGTCGAGTCACGCATTAGCTCGACCAGTTTTCCTGAAAGCTCGAAGGTAAGCGTTCCTTTCTCCCAATCGACGATGTTGTCGCCCAATAGCCTGACGTTTGTTGTTGTTCGGCCATCGGGATGATGTGAGGTCACGACGACACGCATGAGCGCAAGCAAGGCTTCTTGTATGCGTTCGTTTCCTTTGTGATTTCCTCGTAATTCAGAAAGGGGGATGGTCCAGCGATAACCAGTCTTGGCCATGTCCGGCCCATGGGCATGGGCGATCAAACGATTGAACATTTGGCGGGCGGTATAGGTCAGATCATGAGTGCCGGTGATATCGATCAATTCGGCAGGTTTAATCATCTCCCCCGGGTTCGCTCGGATCTCGAACGTTCTTGGCGAACTATTAGTTTTTGGGGGAGGTTGTGAATCGGCCATCGCCAAAGCGTCTCTCTAAGTGACTGACACGGCACAATTAGTAGTTATAGATAGGCCAATAGCTAATATTTACAGGCAGGGCAATCGAAACCGTTCCCCCCAAAACTACTTTTTAGCCCCCAAAAACTACTCGTAGCTCCCCCCAAAACTACTTTTTAGCCCCCAAAAACTAATAGTTTGCAGGTTAAGGTTCTGAAATAAAACGTAGAATCTGGCATGAAGATAGAAGACTCTTAGAAGAAAGAAGAAGGCTGTGGACAAATTTAGGTGTGGATAAAAATTTCAAACAATTCTACGGCCTTCGCTACGCTCAGAGAATCTCGCATGATCTCCTACCCTCCGTTCGCTTTGCTCACTTCGCCCCAAAGCAAAGCTTTGGCCTTAAGATGACAGCCTTCGGCTGACTTCTTCCTCATAGCCTTTACCTTCAGCCTATCAACGGGCTCGCTGCGTCAAGGACGCTACGCGCCGCTTAAGCGGTTGCCTTCGGCAATCCATGACTGACGCTACGCACGTCGATCTTCTGAAAGCGTCGGCTCCGGAGGAATGTCGATACTCCCATCTCTCCAGAGGAATCAGAAGAAAGTCCGAATCGGTCGAGCCATCGACGGGTCTCTTCAGCTTTTAGTGGCTCAAGACCCCAAGCTAAAATAGCGATGTTTTGAGAAGTTTTTTGATCCGCGTTGCGGGTATATCATGCAGCTTTGCTGAAAGCGGCTTAAGCTCACTTGTGACTCGTCTGTACCACTGGATGCGCGGCTCTGACGAGATCTCGCATTATCTGATGCCTACGAGCCAAAAATGATACAAACAAAACGAGTTTAAGTCTCTAGAAATACAACCATAAAATGTTATCTATATCGCACTCCCAAAAATCAGCGGCGAGCACACAATGCTATTTGCACCAAAGCTGAAAGAATCTGAAGGGGCTCTTATTCAGCTGAAAAACGGTCTTTGCTATAGCCTGACTCGCTTAATTAATTTTCGATCTGAAAATAAAACTATAGAAGTATTAGATAATGTGAAAATTGTGCATGAATCGAAGCTATCAAATCCTTGGGGAATGGCTTTGAGGGGAGATCGGTGTTGGAATCAGGAAGAAATTAAAGGTTATTCAGGTCCTGGTTCGTCAGTACGAATTGAAGCCTATCGAGGTGTCAAGGATCAATTTCGACACACGATCGAATACACATGTGATTGGAAAAATTCAGAATACTATATTGAGTGTATATCAGATTCTTATAAAGGGCCGACGCCGCTACAACAAGAATTTGATCAGAAAAATCGAGCTTTGATTATATCTCTAGTCATTATTGCTTCTGCACGAATCGCGACCACGCGTCCCGTCACTTTGCTAAAGTTCCCAAATTCAACCAGCTACTCTTCCGGCTCCTCGGCCTATCAAGTCACGCAATATGGTTTTCGCTCTGACGCGCCTTTCGAACTTGCCGCAAATGGAGAAGAAGCACTAAGGAAACTGGCGGATAGTATCTATGAAAAGGTTCACCCAGAGGCTTATCTTGCCAGTTTGCGGCTTTTCAGAGCCATAAATCGGCGCCGATTGGATGACAGTATTTTGGATCTTATAATTGGGCTGGAGGCACTATTGAATGCTGGGAAAGATTCTGGGATCAGATCGAGGATTGCGCGGAGACTATCTCGCTTGCTTAAGCAAAGAAAGGAAGATGAAAGAAAAACTAAAGAAATAATTAATAAATCTTACAATTACCGAAACGATCTTTCTCATGGAAATAAAAGGCAGATAGAATTTCTAGAAGATTTAATTTCTTCAACAGATAAAAAAATCTTGATTAATGAATTAAATCTTCAAGAAGTCAAATGCAACCTAGTTGAATTGGCATGTAGGGCCTTGCGCGCAAGATATCTTGATCATCTTGTTGATCGACGAGACGAACTTTTCATCAAATTAGATAGTCAGCCTTGAACGACGCCTTATAGGGCGCGTTTGCCGGAAATTGCCGAAACAAGATTTCGCAGAGGCGGTTTTCTCACGCGAAGTTAATTAACGACGCTCTACGAGCCTGAAAATGGCCTTCACGTCGATGTGTTGTGAAACCCATCCTTTGCTGGCAGCGGTGCGATGACAGTCTGGCGTGAGAATGACGTCTGAAATGGCTGGTATGACACCGACGTCGTTCTTTTTGCGACAATAGTGTCGCCTTTAACTTGTTTGAATATATCTAACTTGACATATTCGCCGCAGGTTTCCCGCTTGGAGAAATTTGATTGGCAACCGTGACCAGGAAATGGGGAGAGGAGATCTTGAAGGCTGGCTACCAGCCTCTCCCCGACATTCTAATTCGGGCTCTGCGGCTTCTTGATTTGGACGCCCTCGATCTAGCGGTTATTCTCAACATCACCCTGCATTGGTGGGAAGAAGATGATCTTCCATATCCTCGCCCAGCGATGATCGCCAAACGCATCGGCGTAAGTACCCGAACCGTCGAGCGGAGGCTGGCAGGCCTTTCAAAAAAGGGCCTAATACGACGACTCCCATCGGAAACCAGACCAGATGGGCTAGTCATACGTCGTTTCGACCTGAGTGGTCTGAAATCGCGATTGGAACGCCTCGCCGAGGTAAACTTAGCTGCTCGGAAGAAGAAGACACGCAGCTCGGAAAGAATGGCGCACGGTGTTGCGTAGGTTTCTCCACACCCTGAGGCATCTTCAGCGATTTCAGGCTGTCGTCTGGATTGCTCTGGTCGCCATATGTGCGATGGCGGTATTTGCCCAATACCGCGTGACTGTAAGCTTGAATGATGGTTTTCGGTTTGAACCTGCTCGGCTCACTCAAAAGCCAGCATAGGCACCAAACGCGGTGGGGTGGACTGGGGCTTTAATGAATGGCAATTTCACACTTCTATAAGTGTTATTTTTCCTTATATAGCACATTTTGGTGAGTTCTTGGCTACATCTGGTAGTTTAGTCTTCTCATTCACCAGCGCTTGTTGTAAAAAACACGCCATCGGGCGTTCTTAAGCGAAGTCCGTCCCGACGATCACCAATACCTGATCTGATACTTCGCTGGACCTTGGCACCAGTCAAAAAACTGCCTGAAATCCCGGCTCTGGTGTGCCCATTCCATCCGGGAGCCCAGACGATGTGTCTGTTGGTTAAGACATGGTTGCCTATCGGTCTTGTAGAGCCGTACGGTCGTGATATGAGCGGGCTACAAGTGGATGAGGGTGAAGTCATCCGGGGCGGGCGCGAGAGACCACTTCGCGGGGCTGAATGGCCTAAGGGTACTGAGTACGCGGAAGCACCGTTTACGGTTTGCTTCTAGGGTTTATCACCCTTCACTGGTAATCATCGGTGGGCGGAAAGGGTGAGAGCTATGGAGAATCGCTGGCGCCAAGGGTGTGGCGCGCAAAACAAGAATATTCTCGTTAGTTGCTCTCTAAGCGTACTTTCTCTGTACTATTGTCGCCTTCCGGCGGTGTTTCATTGTCCGGGAAATTAGTGACATGCATTGGTATCACCATCCTTCCCTCAAGCAATGCGCGGAAGCCACGTCTAATAATCGTCTGGTCATTCTCGATTTCGCCATGACCCCTAGGAAAATAAGAAGAATTCTTGATGTAGGTCTTGTCGAAATCATATTTGAGGCAAACTGCCATAGCATGTAAAAGCTCTGTAAAGAGGTCGTTTTTTTTCAGCGACCATGCCTCTTCGGCAAGTGTGGTGTTTCCAAGATGATCATGGTACGCGCGCCATGCTGATACAACCGCCTTTTCGCTATTCACTTTACTGTCGAATTCGACATCTATGAGGTTTAGCGCCTCCACATGTACAGGAGAAAGTCCGGACGCACGGGTAGACATCAGCGCACGAAAGATATCTTTCTTGCGCTGGCGCTGCTCTTTCTTGTCATCCAGGTAGCGCGTCAAGCGTACGGCCACTATTGGGCCGAGAAATACGGCAGCGATCATTACGGCATCTGTAAAGTCAAACACGTTCTGATCTCCTTAATGGTGAAACCGTATCTGGCCTCGGTAGGAGGAGCGGTCAAGTGTCACACACACGCGTCGTTAAATTGAATGGCTATGACAAGAGCGGCTGAGGGCTCGGGCCTTACGGACCGTGCGCGGGCGTAGAACGGATCATCTCAAAGTTCGCAAATGTGAATTATGGAAAGCTGCAGTGTAGTGAGGCGTTCTGTCAGACGATCTGGCGCTTAAAGCAGGCCTGCCACTACCAAAACGCCGCCTATCAAAATAATGATTAGGCTGACCAATGCTCCCACGGGGCCACCAAACAATCGGGCACGATTAGCTTCACGCGTACCAATTCCCGCTCCCCATGACCAGATTATTAAGACTGCTCCAAGAGCAACAAGCAGCATTTCGCTTACAGTCTTGGTAGATCGTTCTCATTCATCGGCCGATTGCCAAAATGATTGTAGGGCGTATCGCGCACGAACTGTCTTTGGACGTTCGACACGACGACCTCATGGAAGAGGACGGCTGAGAGAGTACAGCTTAGCCAATGGCGACCACATTCCGGGCATTCGAAATCATCATGATCAGCGCCGTTTTTTGCCGTTTTGCGAGCTAACGCACGATCCTTTTGAAGGCAAACTGGACAACCTCGGCTTCGGAAAACCTCTCCACCGTTGTTCACGCTGTTGCTAGCCATCTGAACTTCCACAGCTATACCAATCAGACAAATGAAAAACTATAAATAGTTATTTTGTAAATTAATTTCAACTAATAATTTATATTTTGATGTTCGAGCCAGACTTGGTCTCTGGCCTGAAATCTTGGGGTGTGTCGATTTTCGAGCCGTATCAGGCTAGCTCGCTAGATGGGCTCAAAGTTCGAAAATCCGCATTATGGAAAAGAGGTCTGGTAGCTACAAGAACGGTGGCCGTTAGAAACCGGAGACTCCCAGCTACTCGGTGGAGTGAGGACTGAGCGCTAAGCGGCCAAGTGCTCATTAAAGGACGTCATACTCCGATGCGCCCCCGCTAAATTCGAGCACACATAATTCTGCTGTTGTGCTACTGGCCCGGATCACCACGCTCTATCGCGTCCAGGAGGACGAATGAAGATGGTCGATCGCTCATGCTTTGGCCCCGAAGATATTGCGGCAAATCCACTGACACTTGTCGACGTGCTGACAGATTATGGCGCTTATTATGGTAAGTATCGCTTCGACATGTACTGCATTTATCTGCCTTATCCTTGTGTGTCCGTCCACGCTAGGGCTTGGGCCTGGTTTCAGATCATCAAAACGCGTGCTGGAGTAATTTTGGGTGAGCCTTGGCGAGAAGGCTTTGCTGAGGCAAAGGATAAACTTGCGAAATCGAACCCGAAGTTGTTTGTTGATGAGTCAGTTGTGGAGTTCTTGGTGTATCGAGTGCACGAAGATCACTTGAAAGAATTTCTTGACCTATGGACCATGGCAGAGATCCGCGTCAAATCCTAACACAGGCGCTCGGTCTGGCAGATATTTCGATCTTTGATGCGACAGCCGCAAGCAGCCTCCAGCCAGCCATCTAGAGAGACTGTAAACTGATATTCCCACTTAGCTCTTACACATCAAAGTTCGAAAAGTCGCATTTGGCAGCGGCTAATTAAGCGGCGGTGCCTTTAGTAATTCGATGTCGCTGCCTACACTTGCGTCACGAATTTGTGCCGGTGGTCCAACACGATATACAATGTTCCATCTTCCAGACATTGTTTTTTCGTCAACAAAAGATAATTTATATTTAAGTGTGGCTTCATACCAAGTATCACCTATGTCTTCATCATAAACAAAATCATGGCTATCGGCATTTACGAAAATGTTCAATTCACCGTCTTTGAATTTTGATGAGGATATATCAAGACGATTATGTTGTCCGTTGTTCATGTAGATAACTTCCGTATCATTACTATCAATAAATTTGAATAACCATTCGACAGAATTACTATTTATAATAGGAAATCTGCCAATAATTATTTTGTCCATGGCATTTACATAGCTCGGGTGAGGTAAAGCATGTCGTGCTGCCCATGACCCGTCGAGGGGATGGAGAGGGTCTTTTTGGGCAAATGTATCTGCCAGCGTCGTGTCGGCAGCCATAACTGCTGCCTCGTTGTCCCCTTCACTGGCTTCCACGTCATCGTGCGTGAACCAACCTTTTACATCTTCCCACGAACCGACCACAACGCTACCTAAAATCGTGCTAATGCCCAGGACGACCGCTCCAATGAGGCCCAGTATTTCCTTTCGCACGTTTCACTCCGTATTCTTGTTACAGAATTACCTGTTTTGTATCAGCGTTACCGTGCCAGAGCGCCGTGAACTGCCTTGGCGAAGGCGGGATAGCGCAAAAATCGCGTAATGAAAACTGGCTGATGTTACAGAACTGATCTATTCTGTAACAATGAGTGTTGAAACCACCCTGTTTGATCCCGATGGTCGCCGCCTTTACCTCACGCCTGAGGAGCGGACGGCATTCCGTGCTGCTGCTCTTGAAGCGCCTCGGCAGGTTCGCACCTTCTGCACCGTTCTTCATGACACGGGATGCCGTATCTCCGAAGCCTTGGCGCTGACGCCGAGGCGCATTGACCTAAACGGTCAGGCCATCCATGACCGCCTATCGCAAGGTCATGGAGGTCATGAATGCGGCCAGGATCAATGACGGCCCGCACAAATGTCCCAAAGGCCTTCGCCACGCTTACGGTATTCAGGCGATCACCAAGGGCGTGCCCCTCAATATGCTGCAAAAATGGATGGGCCACGCCAAGATGGAAACCACGGCAATCTATACCAACGCTCTTGGCGAGCAGCAGCGAGAGATAGCGGCGAAAATGTGGTAGGCAAAAATGAGTGATGGTATTTCAATCAGTGTTAATCAAATTCTATTTATAATATTTGCTATCGCTATTATTTACTACGTTGTTCGCTCAATCAAATCTGCCATTCAAAGGACTACGCACGATCAAACACATAGCCGTCAAGAGACCGACAATATTCACCAGGCTAGCCCTGCCCCAAGAAGCGAGCGTGCTGATGGCATTGCCAAAGCGACCATCTGGAGTGCTGTCATCATCGCTGTCGCCACGATCATTGCAGCCTTCATCATGCGACAATGACGATTATGACAAATTTTTTGTGGTCGAATCATAGTGTTGGCATGTATCCAGCGACGACTCCGACGAGCAACTAATCGAGACCGAATAAAACACCACCACCACTCTACCTATGCGTGTGGCGATTTACTTGCGATCCAGCTCGGCCAGGGAAGCCTCGATCTCTTCAATACGCTCCTTAAAATAACGCTCGTGATGCGTCTGCAGAGCCTCGTTTAGATAGACGTCCACAGCCCCTTTCATCGCCATAAGTGCAGCCTCTAGCTCAGCTCTCTTTTGGCGCCGCTCACCAAGGTCCGCGAGCGCGTTGCCGAGATTGTTCTGTGTCATGGCCCATTGGAGCGGGACGCGCTCGCGTGTGCTTTCCTCGAGTGCAGCTCTGTAGGCATCGACGGCCTGCTCGAGACGTTCCGTTCCGCTCTCCCTTTCACCAAGTGTCGAGAGCGCGTTGCCGAGGTTCATCTGCGTGCTGGCCCAATCGAGGGGCACGTCTTCGCGT
>JACONH010000030.1 GCA_014323835.1 Alphaproteobacteria bacterium GM202ARS2 | reverse complement strand
CGAGCAGACCTTTGGCGTGACCCGGCTGGATGCGATCACCAAAGAGCAGGCGGTGGCTTATCTCGCACATCGACAAAGCGAGGTCGGACAAAAGCAGCTAGACGCCGATCGGCTGGCCCTACAGTTCTGCCGGAAGGTTGGCGAACTCGCCCGTCTCAAAACCGAGCGGGTCGAGAGCAAGACTGGACGCGCTTACACCCCTGTACAGATCGAGCGGATCGCTGCCCGGCAGGCCGAGCATAATGGTCTCGCCACCCGTATCGCCTACAATGCTGGTTTGCGCGCCCATGAACTCAAAACGATCCGGCCCGCCGATCAAGGCGTCCCTGCAACCCATCGGGCGTGGCGTCCTGATCGCTTTCTGGGGCGCACAGGCGAGCGCTATCTCGTGACAGGCAAAGGAGGGCTAGTCAGAGAGGTGTTGCTTGCTCACGAGCTTGCCAGGGCCTTGGAGGCACGACGTCTGGATGAACCCATACCCGTCACGGATCGCAGCCTCAGCTACAAGGCCTATTATGACATCGGTGGCGGGGCCGCCTGGTCGCAATCGGTTTCATCCACATCGAAACGCGCGTTTGGATGGAGCACGGGTGCTCATGGTGTGCGCCACACCTATGTCCAGGAGCGTCTGAGAGAGCTTCAGGGCAGAGGTTATACCTACCCTGTCGCCAAGCTCGTCGTGTCCGAGGAGCTCGGGCATTTCCGGGAAGATGTGATCAACAACTACCTTCGGTGACGTGCTGATCTTGAACAACGTGAAAGAGGTACAAGGCCAAAAGACCATTTCCGGCGCTAACGAGGCCAGCAGCTCGGCCAACACGGGGTTGGTAAGGTACACCTAACAAACAAAAACTCGGTCATCGCAAAACCGCCGATGACGGGTTGACCAGGGTGACGAAAGCGCTGGTCGGCGCTTTTTTTGTAGCCCGGTCCCTTGGGGACCGTGGATCGCCTTTCAGCCACTGGCGGATCTCTGAGTGAAGGGTGCCGTCGCATCTGTCCTATTCCCTCGGGGTTGGAAGCAGACACGACGTCCCTAACGGGTTCGTCGCGCCCGCTAGGGTTCACTCGACTGCGCGCTTGGCACGCAGTTTCTTACCCCTTCTTGATAGCACGAAGACCGCATGAACACGACAGAGAAACCGCCCAGCACAGGGTTGATAAAAAGCGTACAAATTGAACCTAAAGCGATTGGCCTTTCGACGAGACAGGCCGCATCGGCTACTTCGGCGATAACGTCATCGACCCTGACAACCTGGATCGCAGGCGTGCTCAGATCAGTTTACCCCCCCTTGCAATATTCGATGAAGTCGTTCGACAGCACTGCCAGAAGTTAGGCGCGGATCTCTATCCAAACAGGGAAGAGCGGGAGGCAGAGCGTCGCGAAATCGCCATAAAGGGCGGCTATATTTAAGAAGGCTTCGCCCTTGATGGCAAGGGTTTGCGGCCGGTTTCATCAACGTCGGCAAAGACAAGCATGGTGACATCATCATGCGGCTGGGACTCTAAAAACCTCTCTATTTTGCCCCTACAAACCTCACTTGACGATCTTATCAATGAAGCCAAGCGTCGTAGAATTTTCAATTAGTGTCCGCACCTTCACACGATCCATCCCAGATGGAATATCTGCATCGATCTCAAGCTTTATCGCAACGTCAGCTCCCGGAAGCGTTGTCAGCTGCTCGATGATCGCCTCCACGATCTGATGAACGTGGCGCGCCGGACGTTCGGGTGAGATTCCAGAAAAGTGGTGATCACCGATCAATGCCCCCTACCCTCACGCCGCATCGTCCTTTTTCTCAGGATAGTAGAGCTCGCTATAGAGCTACTGGCGTAGCTTCAGTTATCCGACAGCCCTTGCTCAAGATCGTCGATCGTCGGTAGGTCGCTTTTGAGATCATCTGGAAGTGCTTGGACCAGCTGATATTCGGCGACCCCCATGGGTTTGCCAATATCGCTCAAGGCCCACTCGGCGATAACACGGTTCTTATCCTTGCAAAGGATCAAGCCGATGGAAGGGTTGTCCTCGGCTGACTTCACGCATTCATCCAAGGCCTTGAGATAGAAATTCAGCTTGCCGGCATATTCCGGCCTAAACGGTCCGTTCTTCAGCTCGATTGCCACATAGCAATGGAGCTTGAGGTGGTAGAAGAGCAGGTCGATATAGAAATCCTCATCACCGACCTCGAGATGATATTGCTTGCCGACGAAGGCGAACCCCTTGCCGAGTTCGAGCATGAACTGGGTGATATGCTCGACCAGCTTCCGCTCGATCTCCCGCTCTTGGGCCTCGTCGCCCAAGTCTAGGAAATCAAAGACATAGGGGTCTTTGAGCGTCTCCCTGGCCAAGTCGGACTGCGATGCGGGCAGGTGGCGATCGAAGTTTTCGATCTTCCTGGCGCCGGCCTGGCGCTCATAGAGCTGGGTTTCGATCTGGATTCCCAGGACGTTTCTTGACCAGCCGTTCTCTATGGTCTTGCGGACGTACCAAAAGGCCGTCTCGGGATCCTTAACGCGTTGAATAATCGCTACATTATGGCCCCAAGGAATTTGTCCAACAGCTTGTTGGACACTTTCGCTCTGGCCCAGATAGAATTTGTACCATTGCTTTATGTTATAGAGATTGCTTCGAGAGAATCCCTTGAGATTTGGAAACTCGCGCGACAGATCCGTTGCGATCTGCTTGATCACACCATCACCCCACCCGCTCGCCACCTGGCGCTCAGTGATCAACCGACCGAGATCCCAATAGAGCAGAAGGAGTTCGCGATTGACGGACACTGCGGCTTTGGTCTGGGCAGCTTGAACCCGCGACTTTAAGTCGGCGACGAGCTGCCGATAGTCCTTGGTAGCGGTCAAATCCTGCGACATGGGCGAAAGGTAGAAGCCAAGGTCACGCAACGCAATCGCCACATGCCCCCTTACGCTGCATCGTCCTTCTTCTCCGGATAGGGATCTCCATAGAGCTTCTCCCCTGCCGGCCTCTTCCCGAGATAGTCTTCCCAGATCTGGAAATACGGCGTTGCCCAACCCCGCCAGGCGAGATCTTGATAGGCGCAAACGACCTGCCCGTCTTTGAGCTGCTGGAGCTCATGAGGAAAGACCTTCGGCTCGGTCACCATGCTGGAGCTTCTTGTCTTCTTCTCAAACCAGTCGTCGACGCTTTCATTGGTGACGGTGACATCAACGACGCCGATGCGATCGGACATCCATTGGGCGGACGCGTTGTCGTTCAGAGTCCGAAGGAGTCCTTTGTAATCATCGACACCGGCAATGAGGGTCCGAATAGTGGCCAAGGACGCCTCGCCATCGACCGCCCGATGATGGCTGATCAAGGCATCGAGAAGGTCCCGCGCTGATTCGGTGAAGATGGAGTTGGCGTCGTCGACAGTCGGGATCAGCGCCGCAGCGAGTTCGCCGACCGCCTCAGGCCCGTCGATATCGACGAGGGGATTGTAACGCTGCCCCTTGCCCTCGGTCGGGCGTTCCAACGTCTTGGGTCATCGGCGCTCATTTCTTTCAGGCTTGCGGCGTTAAGAAAGACTGGCCAGCAAGATGGTGGGCTATTCTCCAGCATTCGGTCACCGACTTCTGCACCGAATGGGCCGCTACTGCATTTGAGCTGGGTTGGACCGAGCGGGAGCTATTCGGCTGCCACAAGGAGGCCCCCTTTCCTCTTCAGGCTCTGGGAGCCTGGAAACAGAAACGGCCTCCCTGTTAGAAAAGAAGGCCGTTCCGGTCGTTCGCGGTCATCGGCGTCCCCGCCTGTACCGCCCAGCGATGTTATCAAGCGCGGCACTCTGTTAAAAGGTTGTTCTGTAAATATTCTAGCGGGGTTTGGGGCCGGCAATGAGGCCCCATATTGTGATTTTGTCTGAGCATTGCGAAGTCCTTACTAGGCCAGCGCTTTGCGCTGGGGCGGAGTGAGCTGGCGAACGGAGGGTAGGATATGTTTGGGAATGGGGTGATGCGTGGCGAACTACTTACGCTGGCACGTTATCCACAGAAGCACTTCTAATTGTATTAATTGGGATAAAAGGGATAGACAGAAGTTTTGACCGGAAAGCGTTGGATTAACAAGAGGTTATCGAGGATACGTTGCGACAGAACCTTGGACGGAAGCGGCTTGTTACGACAGAACCTTGTATATCAAAGAGCAGTTTGCGATAGAACCTCGGACTGATTGCGATAGGACCTCGGACTTATAGGGTCAGTTTGCGACGGAACCTTGGATGTCTCAGGCCAGTTTGCGATGGAACCTCGGACGGAAATCTAAGGAAATACGACAGAACCTCGGACAGCGCAGGGCGCGAAAGTCCCATTATCTTCTCGGCTAGCACGGTTGCTAGGTCTGGCAATGGTGTTTGATCACCGGAAGGAGCACAGCAACATATGCGCGACCGTCCTACCCTCGCTCGACCTTACGACGGAACCTTGGATCTATTCAGCACTAAGATAGCGCTGCCTTCGCTGGCGGGTCGTTTCAATCGTGCTTGTAGGATGAAGGCGTGCCCAACGAGCGGCGTCGTTCTGATTGGCGGCAATCGTCTCGTCTTTTAGTGCGATGCCGCATTTCAAAGTGAAAATCGCGTCTATAATCTTGTTGCGCTCGCCCCGCACGATTTCGGTCTCACTAGACAATAGAATCATCTGCGCTTGCAGGTCGTTCAGGGCCGTCTGGATGCGCTTGATATGCTCTCCTGCCCTACCCGCCTGAAAAAATTCAGTGTCACGTCGTAGAGAGTTGTAAGAAAAATGATAATCGTTCTGGTAGTCAGCATTAGTATAGCGGACACAGATGCGCTTATAAAAATATCTGGCCAACGGGCTCCTGAGCTTCATGAGCGTGGCATAATTTAGCTGGCGATACTTTAGATTAAGGATGCTGTTGCTTATGAATGGGTGAAAGGTCGCGCTCCATCGGCTTTTCGGGTTGGCAAGATACTCGTCGCGTGAGACGCCAACGACCGTGAGTAGTGTGCCAGTGCAGATAGCTCGCTTGCCATGCTTGAGCACTAGCACCGATTTTCCCAATACCTCTAGCGCCCTAACGATCTCCTTGTTCGAGCGGGTCTTACCGCGGGCTCTGAGTTCTCGGCTTAGCATTTCGAGCGTGAACGAAACGGAGGCGGATTGCTTTGCGATATCCCATCGGCCGACATTCTGCTCGGTGAGAAACTTACGCAGCACCTCTTCAATGATTTCCTCTGTTTCTCCGGGATAGACAATACTGGTAGCCCCGTCCTGCTCGATCATCGCTGGCTGGAGTTCCATCACGTAATCGACTTGGTCGAAATTTGTAGTGTGGGAGAACAAAGGTAGTTTACCCGATTTCGCGATCATCTGGCGCTGCTGTTCTCGGCTGATATGGTACTTGGGCAAGCTGTCCCAAAAGGTCAGCGTATTTGTCATATCGTCCAGCGCTGTGTCACGCGGGCAATTAAACTGGCGGAAAAGATCGAGCTGGGGGTCAGTCATCGATATTGCAGTGCCGATTATGCTGTGCGCAATCTACAAATCTTTAAGGGAATTTATCCGGCATTGCAACAAGATATGGTGGTAAGCCTGTCGAAACGAGGCAGTGGTGGTAGTTGCAACGCAATCGGCACGCATTCTATTGTTGATGGAATGGTACGCCAGCAAGGCGCCACAGTGCTATCGTGTGATCATTGCACAACAGCCTGAAGGCAAGTAGGCAAAGCATTGCATTGTTGCAATATTGCAGCGGCACGCTGTCATAATATGTTAGAAGCTCGCCGCTGTAAGAGTGCATTAATGTGCCGCTTTAATTCTACTATACTATAGTATGACAATAACATACAATTACAACGCTGTACCTTTTTGCTATTCTGCCGCTTTAATATTTTAAATGTATATCTTCATCAATGTGTGTTATTGTAGACTTATAACCATCTAGCGCTACAATATTGTACTATCTTACCATCGCGATGTGAAATAGGTGTTGCGGTAAACGAGTGTGATAGCTTAAGGGTAGTGGTGAAAGGAGGTGCAAATGAAAGTCTTGGCATTTGTTTCGCAAAAAGGGGGCACTGGCAAAAGCACGCTATGCCGCTCTGTGGCTATTGCCGCAATGGAAGCCGAGCACTCCGTCTTTGTGCTCGATCTTGATCCTCAGAAAACTACACTTGATTGGTCGGAGGAGCGTCAGCGAGCTCTGCCAGAGGTCGACGCGGTGCGGCCCGACCAGCTCGAGACGGCGCTAGCTACGCTTACCAGGCAAAGTATTGATTATGTCTTTCTTGATACAGCGGGGCGGGACGATGCCGGCACCGCCATCGCTATCCGGCAGGCCGACTACTGTATCGTGCCATGTCGACCCACACCAGACGACCTCCGGGCCGTTCGCCCAACTGTCGCTACTATCTATCGAGCGGAAAAACCCTGCGGCTTTGTTCTGAATCAAACCCCACCGGGTAGGCGCTCGACGCGCGTCCAGGAAGCTCTCACTGGCCTTGGGGCCGTCAACCGCGTCTGCCCAACGCCGATAGTGACACGCATGGATCATCAGGATGCCTCAAGTCTGGGGCAGGGCGTCTCCGAGTATGCGCCGACTAGCCCAGCGGCAGAAGAAATCCGTAAGCTTTGGAGGTGGGTTCAAGGAGAGATTGGAGGGGTAAGACATGCCAAAGCCGCGTAGAACCCTCGATGCCGCCCTAGGGCGCATCACATCCGAACCGGAGCCAATGCCAGTCGAAGAACAGGCTGCAGCACCAGCACCCTCGGCTAAAGCAAATTCGACTAGATCGGCTCTCGCTAAGCCGACAACCGCTGCGAAATCGACGCGACGGGCTCCGAAACTGAGTGTCTATCTGTCAGACGAAGTTCACCGCCAGTTGCGTGAAATTGCACACATCGAATATCCGACAAAGCTAAACGACTTGCTACTAGAGGGTATCGACCGCGTGTTTAAAGACCGGGGACGGCCATCGATAGCCGAACTAGATGGCGAGGAAAAGTAAGGGAAGGATTGGATGCTCGCTAATGGACCGTCGCGATGGCGCCCCTAACTGTCGGATTGCTGTAGAACGAGCCTTATCGATGTCGACAGATGACGCGAAGACCGCTCGTCTTGGCCGATAAACCCCTGATGTGGTAACTGGCCGCCACATCACCCTTTTCATGGATGCCAAGATATGAGCTTCGAAGACCTCAAATCCGCTGTCGCCGCGCGAGCCGGCCTGTCCAAGGTGCGAACCGACCAGGCGCTCACCGCATTCATCGAGCATGTGCAGACCGCGCTCGGATAGGGCGACAAGGTCAGCCTGCCGGGTGTCGGCCAGTTAGAGATCGCCGAACGCGCCGCGCGTCAGGGCCGCAACCCGCAGACCGGTGAACCGATCACCATCCCTGCCGGCAAAGCGCTGAAGGATGCGGTCAATGGCTGAGCCCGAACAAGGCCGAGCTGATCACCAGGAGATCGTCGGCGCCTATGTCGGCTATTATACGGTGGCGGCAAGTGATCTGCCGGACCTAATCGCCATGGTCGGCCAAGGGCTTGCCGGCCTCGGCCAGGCCGAAGCTGCGCTGGAAGAGGAAAAACCGACGCCGGCGGTGCCGATCAAGCGGTCGGTGACGCCGGATCACCTCATCTGCCTCGAGGACGGTAAGAAGCTGAAGATGCTGAAGCGGCATTTGAAGACGCGTTACGACATGACGCCCGATGAGTATCGCCAGCGCTGGGGCCTAAAGGACGACTACCCGATGGTCGCACCGAGCTATGCGGCGCAACGCAGCGATCTGGCCAAGAAGATCTGCCTCGGGCGCAAGCCGGCGCCGCGCGAGCGCGCGGCGAAGAAACCGGCCACCAAGAAAGCCTGAGGCTCAGCCAGGCAAGGCAGGGTGCTGATCGAACACAGTCGGGAACGGACGTTCCGTCTGGTGGTGACCCGACAGCTCAGATGACGATACGCTCGATCTCGTCGAGGGAGATGGCGTCGCCGCGGCGGTCGTAGAGCATGGTGGTCCGGGGGCTTTCATGGGCGGCAATCTCGCGCGCATGCTCGAGCTGGCCGCCATTGGCGAGATAGGCGGTGATGCCGGTGGCGCGAAAGCTGTGGCAGGAGAGGGCAGGGGGGAGCCCGGCCCGGGCGGCGCGGCGCTTGACCATGGCGAGCACTTCCGGCGGCTGCAGGCGGCGTTCCGTGAGGCGGCGCCGGCTGTCCAGGGTGCGGAAGAGCGGTGTCTTGCCGTCCCTGGCGCATAGGCCGGCCGCTTCGAGATAGGCGTCGACATAGTCCTCGGCGGTGTGATGGGCCGGCACCTCGTGATGCTTGCCGCCTTTCTCGTGCAGGCGGAACCAGGTGCGTTTGCCGATCTGATAGTAGTCCCGAACGTCCATCGCGCAGACCGCGCCGACCCGGGCGAAGGAATAGATCATCACCCCGATCAGCGCCCGGTCTCTAAGACCGGCGATGGTCTCAAGCGGCAGGCTGTCGAGCAGGGTGCGGGCGTCGTCCGCTTCGAGCACCGGGGTCTTGCCGCGCTTGACCACATGCTTCGGCCCGCGCACCGCGGCGGCGGGGTTCATGGGCAGGGTCTGGCCGGTCACCAGCCAGTCGAACAGCATGCGGATGGCAGCAAGATGCAGCTTGACGCTCGGCGCCGAGAGCCGCCGGCTCAAGGTTTCGATGTAGGTCGCGACCAGGATCGGCTCGATGCGGTCGAGAGTGATCGCGCAGCGGTCGCACCAGGCGCAGAAATCGGCGACGGCGCGACTATAGGCGCGCCGGGTGTTGGGGTTTCTGATGTTGGCCGTAAAAAACTCGAAGAACCGTTTTTCTGCTCGTTCGCCGGCCTGAAAAATCAAGGCTGGGACCTTGAGGCGGGCAGGGGTGAGGCCTGGCACCTCGTGGAGCGTTCCCGTTATCGGCTGGTTCATGGATTCCCGCTCCGAATTCCCAAGTTCCAAACATCTATGATAACGTCCTTTATCATAGATATCATCCGAAATGTCAAAATCGACAGAATCGGCATCTCTTCAAGTCACATCAGTGTTGAAACCTTTTAGCCTGTTTGCTTTGTCATTTGTCATGTTTGAAAACGCCGAAACCCTCCACTGGTCAGCTTTGACCCGTCCCTACGGCCAGGCCGAACGGGCGCTTGGCGAGCTCGCTCACGCGCTCAAGACGACCCCGTTGCATGCGACCTGGCTCTGGCGTGAACTTACGCGCGTATCCGTCACTATTGCTCAGATTCAAGGCTATCGCGTGCAGGTCGGCCAGCTGCGCCTGGCGCTGATCGGGGCCCCCCTCGAGCGCGACGACAACACCTCCGGTCTAGCCGCGGCCAAGCGGTTTTTTCTGGCGGCAGAGCCACTGCTTCGTGGCGTGCCGGAAGCCGATTCCAGATTGGCCCTCTTGCCGGCATCCTGGCATGACGGCGACGCGGAGCACGGGCAGGGCGATCCCGACGCGCCCGGTCCCATCGACGGGGGAGGGGACGCGGAGAAGAAGCAGCTTCTCGGCTTATTGGTAAGCGCTGTACCGATCCCACGATAAGTTTGTGTTGACGTTGGGGGCTATGGCGGTCAGCGATCAGTGCTATTCACGGCATGACATTTTGCAACGGAGATTGTCATATCGATGGGGGCCGGGCTTCAGGAGAAGCTTCGCAAGATTGAGGCGCTTTATGCTGGTGCTGGAACATCGGGTGAGCGGGATGCGGCTGAGGCCGCGCTAGAGCGCCTCCGGGCACGATTGGCGAAGCAGCAAGCGAGCGAACCACCGGTCGAGGTTCAGTTTTCGTTTGGTGACCAATGGTCGAGGCGTTTGTTTTTGGCGCTTTGCCGACGCCGCTGGTCAGGATGGCGCTGCCGCTGGCCTTGGCAGAAATCGGCGTGGTGCCGAAGGCTGCGCCCGGTTTGCTCGGCGGTGCGCGCCTTGCGCTCGGCATGAGCCAGGCGGCGATCGCCGGTCAGCCGCTGCGGGAGGCCAAGGATCTCGGTCTTCACCAGCTCTATCGCGCCTTAGATCTTCTGGCCGAACATGGCGAGGCGATCGAAGAGGAGGTGTTTTGGAACAGTGCCGATCTGTTCAAGCTCGATGTTGATCTTGTCTTTTACGATGCGACCACCGCGTGGTTTGAAACGGATGATGAGGACGTCGCTCGTCATGAATGGCGCGAGCTCACCTTCGAGCCACTTCGTAAGCGTGGTCATAGCAAGGAAGGTCGGGATAACGATCCGCAAGTGATCATTGCTTTAGCGGTCACGCGCGAAGGTCTTCCGGTTCGATCCTGGGTCTTTCCAGGCAATACCCCTGATGTCACGACGATCGCCAAGATCAAGGACAACCTGTGCGGCATGAAACTGGGCCGAACACTATTCGTCGGTGACGCTGGTCGGCAATCGAGAGCCCGCAAAACCGCATCCAAGACAAACGATCGCGAACTAAGTGCTCCGTCTGCTCAAAGCTCAAGCCATGTTGCGCCTGGAGATACAGCATCTTGAACTTCAGCACTGCATCAAAAGGCGGCCGGCCTCCACTGGATCGATCCCCGACATTCAAAGCTTTGTCCAGCACCGGACGAAACAGTTCAAAGTCGGTAAGCGGCCAATTAGGGCCGCCCTTGACGGATGAGATTTATTGGGCCGGCTTCCAGTTCCATGGAGCCAAGTCTTCGAGCCGGTTGATTTTATGATCAGGTAGTCTGCCCAGGAGATCTGTAATATAGGTCTGTGGATTGAGGTTGCAGAGCTTTGCGGTCTCAATAATGGTCATGATGGCAGCAGCGTTTTCAGCACCACGGTCGGAGCCAGCAAACATCCAATTCTTCCGACCAATGCAAAGTCACCGTTCATTCTGCCCATATCGGGCAGGAGTTGGAAGTCTATTACCGCTG
>JACONH010000029.1 GCA_014323835.1 Alphaproteobacteria bacterium GM202ARS2 | reverse complement strand
AGGTTGCGTTGCTGTTTACGCCGTTGATTTATTTTCACCGAGAAACAAAGCCGCGCCTAAACATCTATCGGCGTCCGAGCGACTCAGCAGAGGTTTTTGCCACGCTTATGGGGCACCGTGCCTTGTTGCAAAAAGTGCCTTTTCGGGCTTTTTTCCGTAGCAAAGAAGACCCCGACTTTTGCTTGCGTGTCGCTGAACATGCCAAAAAGACGGGTAAGTTTCAGAAACAGACAGGGGCACAGACGGGGACAATGTTGGCGGACGCCCTTTATGCTGTGCGGCAATCGAGCCACAACAAAAGGAGCACAACGCCGCACCAGACGATTTATTACGCGCTGGCGGTCATCTCAGCAGCACACCGCAGTCATGGCTTGCGTGACCCTGTCGATGGTGCCGATACGTTGCAAGACGCCATCGATGGCATCGACAGGCAATTCCCGCGCATCGTTGCGGATACGCCTGCTCTTGCCGAGACTATCACACGTAGCCTATCCCTCGATGCTCTTCAGGAATACGTGGATGGGAGGGATAAAAGCCCCTACCGCGAGGGGCTGATAGCGCGCTGCTTTCCCGTTCATCGCCGCGGCTCGGTTGGTGCTGGTCTCACCCGTAGCAGAGATAACGCGATTATGCTGAAGCGCCACCTGTATCATGCTATTGCTTCGCGCCAACGTGATGCTTATGTGCGGGGCTTGCAGGCTATGGGGGTGTTCCTCGATAGCCGTAGCCAACGCCGACTCAAACGCAAAGTGCTGTTCGCCTGCCTAAAACGAGGACGCATTGGGTTTATCGCGGCGTTGCTTAGAATATAAATCACGCTTGCTTGCCATCCATCAGCATGAGGTCGATTAAATCTCTGCCTGAAGCCATGAATCGACTCTGCTTTTTATTCCTTAAATCCTTAAGAACCTCGCGCCAGTGAACAACCGTTATTATTGGTGATTTCTCGAAGATATCCAGCTCCTCAGGGTATCTAACCTCATTAACAACAAAATAAAAAGACCACTGACCCAAGAATAAACTGTTACGCAAAGTCACCTTTTTTGCCTGTAGGAATTTTTTGTTAATCCATTTGTCGACCGACACAACCAATTCTCTTTCCGACATCTTCCTAGCATTGCCACAACTAATATAACTAACAGGATTGATTGAGCATTGCACTTCATAGTGTCGCAAGTCAGGTTGCCCTTCGGTGAATTTGACCGCGAGAATATCCATCTCGTCCCTGCCAAGTGTCACGCCCCTCATCGTGAAGTAACCCTGTTGATTGAGCCATTCCTCCACTACTTCTTCTGCTATCAGTGCCATTATTCAGTCTGCTCCTCATTTTTTATTCATCGCGTTATTGATTACACGACATCCCAAGAATATAGCATAAGAAAGCCAACAAGTGGCGTATACAAATAGGTGAATAATCAGATTGAATGAAAAAATTTGCTAATTTTGTGCAATCGTTGCATTGTGAAAGCACTCATAAAAGAATCAAAAAACCACAATCGAAACTTGTGTGATGGCTCGAAGTGACCTTTTAATTTCCCTGGTGAAAGCTAGTATTGACGGCAATACAAGTGCCGTCCGTTCAACCGTGGAGAGCATCATTTCTGAGGAGAAAAGCAAACAACATAATATATTAGCCGAAAGACTTACTCATGCTCTACAAACAAATGGAAATGGCAAACACCTATTTTCTCAAGCCGATTATAAAACACAAAACAAAGTGCGCGAAGCACTCGCTGAATTCACGCCTAAACGCCAACTAGACGAGCTCGTCCTGAATAAGCAAACACGACAGAGTGTGAATCAACTCATCGAAGAACAACAGCGAGCAAGATTGCTTCGATCATACGGACTTGACCCACGCCATCGGATTATATTGGTTGGACCTCCAGGAAATGGCAAGACGACATTAGCGGAGGCAATAGCCGAAGCTTTGATTGTACCTTTTTTTATTGTTCGCTACGAAGCTCTGGTAGGAAGTTACCTTGGTGAAACAGCACAACGGCTGAAACATATTTTTGATTTCATTCGAACAACTCCCTGCGTGATTTTTTTTGACGAATTCGATGCAGTCGGTAAAGAGCGCGGAGATTTGCACGAAACCGGTGAAATCAAACGCGTTGTATCATCACTTCTCATGCACGTTGATGAATTACCAAGTTATTCAGTCATTATAGCTGCATCAAATCACGCTGAGTTGCTTGACCGCGCTGTATGGCGGCGATTTCAGCTCCGCTTAACACTACCATCACCAACCCCAAAAGAGCTTCAAACCTATTTCGAAAAACATTTTCAGCAGTTCCATGGTGTCCCCGCCATATCGCCAGAGAATATAGTCAAAAGGCTGGGAAAAATCAGTTATGCCGAAGCCGAAGAGTTCATCCTTGATATTCGTCGCCAAGAAGTTCTTTCGATGCATGAGAAACTACTTAGGACAATTGTAAAAGAACAATTGCAAGCATGGGAAGAACGCTCACAAACCAAAAATCAATACACACAAACAAAGGATGAATAAATGACTGAACGTCCACTTCTCAAATTACCGCCTCCAAAAAGGCAAGACATACCAAAAGAAAAACCTCGAAATATCGTGGAACCCGTTCAACCTCTCGGGGTCGGTCGGCAATATGAAAGGCTTGGACAGCGATTCGAAGGTATATCCCAAATCCTTTCAGATCCACAAAAACTGGCAGAACTTGAGAGCGACCCGGCTGCCATCGCACCTGAAAGAGCACTTGTTTTTGTGATTGCAGGCAAGACTACCGATTTCTATCAAGCAATTAGAAAATTGCCCGAATTTGACCTTCTGGATGAAGAAGAAAGTGAAATGGAGCAAGATGAGGATTTCATAATCCCAGATACGCGTAAAAAAAGAATCGATAAACCTAAAAAGAAAATAGGATATCGAAAATATTTCACGATGCCTAGTACAAAAGCACTCGCTAAAATTGTAAGCCTATGGAAGCTATGGCAGAACAAAAAGCCTTTACCACGTGGCTTCTCTCAATGGAAACATGTCTTTGCTCATCTTATAGATATTAGACCATGGGGACCAGAAGAGAGAATCACAGAAGAAACAAGAGCTAATTGGAGAGAAGATTTAAAAATGGCTCCCAATAAACCGATTCAATTTGAGGTGGAATTCTGGTTCCGAAAATATGAGCATCAAAGAAAAGCTGCTCATGAGAAATTAAATAAAATCTTGCAGGAGGCAGATGGTGAAATCCTGCATCGATCGACTATCGAACCCATTCGCTATGATGCGGTATTGGTTAAAGTTAAATCTAAGTACATCGAAGAAGTCCTAGAAAAATCTGACCATAAATTAGCTATCTTCAATGAAGTGATGATTGTGCGCCCTCAGTCGCTCGTGAAGAACCCACAATATGTCAAACTTGAGGAAACCGATGAAGTCGAGGAAACAACATCTCCAAAGCCAACAGAACCACCTCGTGCAGCGTTACTTGATGGTGTTCCTATGGCTAAGCACGCTAAGCTTGATGGTCGCCTATCCATTGAAGACCCAGATGAATTCGAAACTAAATATGGCAAAGCCCTTGAACACAATCACGGCACAGGCATGGCTTCACTAATTATTCATGGAGACCTTAATAATCAGAGTGCAAGCTTACCAATCCGTAGTCGCTTGTACGTTCGACCTGTCATGTATCCTCAACAAAATTGGCACACAGAACTAGGAGAGGATGTACCTCAAGAGGATGTACCTCAAGAGGATGTACCTCAAGAGGATACACCTCAAGAGGATATACCTCGAGGACAATTGATTGTTGACCTTATCTGGAGAAGCTTCATTCACATGTTTGAAGGTGAAGGCGATTCACAACCAACTGCCCCGAGTGTGAAGGTGATTAATCTTTCGCTGGGTGATTTGCGACGCCCTTTTTCAGGGGTGCTAAGCCCATGGGCAAGATTGCTCGATTATATCTCTTGGAAGTATAAAATTTTGATTCTTGTCAGCTCTGGCAATATAACTAACTCTATTCCCCTAAATGATGTTGACTCATGGGAAGATTTTGAATCATCCTCCCTAAAAGAACGCGAAAAGATTATGTTGAAAGCGATTCTTAATCAGAAAGCCGAACGAAGTCTGCTATCACCCTCAGAGAGTATAAATGTTTTGACCGTCGGAGCATGTCACGATGATGTAATAGAATCAAGAGAAGTGAGTACAAACGTGATAGACCCCTACGAGTCTTCTTACCTTCCAAATCCGAGTTCAGCTCTAGGATTGGGATACTTAGGAAGTGTAAAGCCAGAAATATTATTGCCTGGTGGAAGAGAGCATGTTAAAAGGGAACGTTTCAGTTCTAGCTCCCTATCGGTCGAACCAGTAAAAGCTAGCAGATTATTTGGAATCGGTGTAGCTGCCCCTGACAGTAGCGGACGAAAAAAAACAAATATTAGCGGGACTAGTGTGGCAACAGCTTTGGCAACACATGGTGCAGTCAAAATTCTCGAATCTTTGGACGAAATTCCACTAGCCCCGTCTTACCCCAATGTAGATGACGAATTCCAAGCCGTAATTGTAAAAACGTTACTTGTTCATGCGGCACAGTGGGATAGTGATTTAGCTGAGCAGATTGATAACCTCTTAAAAGAAATAAACGATGCTGGTACTCACCCGATTCACCGGCGTGCAGATACAATGCGTTTCCTTGGCTTCGGAAAAGTTAATATCGAAAGAGCCATCGAGTGCACCGCTCGTCGAGCAACTATGATAAATTGGGGCAAAATTAGAGCTAAAAAAGAAGATGAGTTTCGCATTCCTCTACCCTCACAGTTAGAGAACCTACCAGGCTTCAGAGCAATGACCGCCACAGTAGGCTGGTTTACACCACTCAACATCAACCACCGCAATTATCGAGCAGGTAAATTAGAAGTTAAGCCTGGTGCTGATAAAAATTTTTCCCTGGGTGTTGAAACTTCCAAACATCAGCCATCGCACCATAGCTTTGGTAAAGGAACGGTCTATCACCACCGCTGGGACGGAAAAAAAGCACGAACCTTCAGTGATGATGGCAATTTAGTATTGAAAGTAGTTTGCAAATCTCCTACTTCCGGACTTGACGATGAAATTCCATACGGACTAGCTGTTACGCTAGAGGTTGGCGAAGAAGTAACAGTCCCAGTCTATGACGAAATCAGAAATCGACTGCGTCAAGCTATTAGAATTACCTAACAGAATCTAAAGAATATCAATCATCAAACATATTGCGGGGGCAGGATTTGAACCTGCGACCTTCAGGTTATGAGCCTGACGAGCTACCGGACTGCTCCACCCCGCGTCAATGCCCAAACTCTTGACACTTAACGGGCAACACCATACCATCCCCTATACCACACAAAGAACCGTTATGACAAACATCAACAATAAGCGCATAACCTTAAAAAACGCCTCAAAAAAATCACCATGTCTTATCATCGTATCGGGCTGTTTCTAGGGCTCCTCTTCATGGTCGCCATTCTCGTTGCACCTGCCCCCGCGACCTTCACGCCGCAAGCCGCCGCTGCCCTTGCCCTCGTTGTCCTTATGGCAGTCTGGTGGGCAACACAAGCCATTCCCCTCGCCGCAACCGCCCTCATCCCCATTATCTATAACCCCCTCGCCAATATCCTCAGCCTCAACGACACCATCAAAGCCTACGCCCATCCCGTCATCTACCTGCTCGTCGGCGGCGCACTCGTCGCCAAAGCCATACAAAAATGCGACCTCCATAAACGATTCGCCCTCACACTCCTCTCCTACAGCCCCCCCAACCCACAGGCTATCGTCCTCACCCTCATGGTGACCGTCGCCAGCCTCAGCATGGTTATCAGCAACACCGCCGCGACCGCTATGCTCCTCCCCATCGCCATGCACATCATTGTCCTCGTGCAAGGAAACGCCAACCCCTCGCCATTCGCCACCAGCGTCATCCTCGGACTCGCCTACGCCGCCAGTATCGGCGGCACCGCGACCCTCATCGGCACACCCCCCAACGCCATCGCCGCCGCCTACCTCGCCCAAAACCACGATATCCACATCAGTTTCGCCCACTGGCTCGCCTTTGGCTTGCCCCTAGCCTGCATCCTCATTCCCATCGCTTGGCTCAGCCTAACCCGCCTCAGCTTCCCCACAAACCTCAAAGCCAACGCAAACACACGCGACGCCATCAAAAAAGAACGCCACAATCTCGGTGCCATGACCACCACACAAAAACAAACGTTCATCGTCTTTGTCTGTCTCGTTAGCCTGTGGCTCACCAGACCCTTGCTGAATACCTATCCCCCCCTCGCCGGACTCAGCGATGCCGCCATTGCCCTTCTCGCTGCTCTCGCCCTCTTCATCATGCCCACACCCAACAAAAAACCCCTCCTCGATAGCCAAGACCTACGCACCATCCCATGGGATATCCTCCTGCTGTTCGGCGGCGGATTGTGCCTCGCAACAACCATGAATGCCAGCGGAATCATCGAAAGTCTCACACACCTGTTCGCCCATATCGACACCACACCACTCCCCCTACTGATTGTGCTCTGTGTCAGTGCCACCATCCTCTTAACCGAACTCAACTCGAATACCGCCACCATCGCAACCTTCACGCCCATCTTTGCCGCCCTCGCCGCCGCCACGAATCACTCGCCCCTCGCCCTGATTATCCCCGCCACCATCGCCGCCAGCTGTGCCTTCATGCTCCCCATCGCCACACCCCCCAACGCCGTCGCCTACGCCTCCGATAAAATCACCCTGCCCCACATGATGAAAGCAGGCATCCTCCTCAATATTCTCGCAACCCTCATCATCACCATCGCCGCCAGCCTCATCTTTGCCACCTAATCAGCACCCCCCAAACCATTGATAAACTGCTCCCAACGCCAACTATCCCTCACAATAGATTCCAACCGCGGATAAGCCGCCCGATAGCCCAAAACCTGCCTCGCCTTGCTCACATCACCATAAATACATGGCGGATCCCCTTGTCTACGCCCCTCCTCACGGACAGCAAAATCGACACCCGTTACCTCCTTAACAACCTTAATCACCTCACGCACCGAAAACCCCCGCCCCACCCCTAAATTAAAAATATCCGACCGACCACCAGCCAAAAGATGCTCCAACGCCAACACATGAGCTCTAGCAATGTCCCACACATGAACATAATCACGAATACCCGTGCCGTCCTTTGTAGCAAAATCCGTCCCAAAAATAGCCAGCCCAGAACGCTTACCCAAAGCACACTCCAAAGCCGACTTAATCAACGTCGTCGCCGAACGCTTGCGGTCACCAGCACGCAACTGCGGATCCGCACCGCCCACATTGAAATAACGCAAAATAGCATAAGATAAACCCTGAACCCCATAAGACTCAATCAACTGCTCGCCATCCACCTTCGTCTGTGCATAAGGATTCAGGGGCCCCAACGCTGTGCCCTCATCAAAAGGCGGACGCGCACCCTCATCATAAACGCCCGACGTAGAAGAAAAAATCAGCATACCCACATCACACGCGCGCATAGCCTCCAACAACGACTTCGTCCCAGCAACATTAATCGACTGACACCGCTGCGGCTCTGCCACCGACTCAGGAACACTAGCAACCGCCGCCGCATGCACAACGCCCCGAACCGAATACGCACCAAAAAGCCCACGCAAAACACCCTCATCACGAATGTCACCACGCACAAAAGGCACCGAGCTATCGATAGCCTCTCGACACCCCGTCGATAAATCATCCACAACAACCACGCCATAAGACGCATCCCGCAAAGCCAAAACAATATGCGAACCTATATACCCACACCCCCCCGTAACAAGAAAAATTGGCTTACTCATACAAAATACCCCATAATGCCTAAACAAAAAACACCCTGAAAGAACCATGACACGCACCCGTCACCCCACTGTATCAGTCATCCTACCTACGTATAACCGCGCATCGTACTTACAACAAGCCATCGACAGTATCCTCTCGCAAACCCTCAGGGATTGGGAACTCATTATTGTCGATGATGCCAGCACCGACTCCACGCCTGAGGTGGTGCGGCGTTTCACCCAACAAGACCCGCGTATACGCTCCTACCGCCACACCAGCAATCAAGGTGCAGCAGCCGCACGCAACACCGGTATCCAACATGCCACAGGCACCTACATCACCTTCCAAGATGATGATGACCTATCACACCCCGAACGCCTACAGAAACAACAAGCAGACCTAAAAAAAAGACCACGCCATGCTTATTCACGAACATGGGTAACCAAATTCCACACAGAGACACCCTACAAATGGGACAAACAGGGGGATAGACAGAAACAAAACAGACATGCCGTCGGCTATCTCGTAACCATCATGGCACCACGAGAGCTTTTGCACCAAGTTCCCTTTCGCTCTTTTTTTCCCACGCTGGAAGACCACGACCTTCACATCCGCCTCAACGAATTATGCTTGCAACACAACAAAGGTAGCGACACAGAAACATACGCACCCGTCCTGCCCCACGCCCTTTATGCCGTCAGAGGATCCCAGAACAGACCAAGAGTCAGCCGTCATCCACTCTATGAGCTGTATTTTTTCCTCATCGACATGTCACGTCTCCATCGCCAATATGGCTTACCCGACCCTATCAATAATGCCAACACCATCGATAGTGCTATTGGCAACATCAACAGCCAATACCTGCAAAAAACCCGCGATAATCCCTACGCACAAAAAATCTTAAAGGACTTTGCCTCTAACTACACGACTCCCCCCACCATAGAGGACGCACACCGCAGAATTTTTTCTGATTGCGCCAAACACCTCGCGATTCGATTCGCTCAAGACCTTTTTGACGAAAAGGATGCCTATCTTTCCATTATAAAATCAAATATCTATAGCACTATCTGTCATAATCAACCCGATGTCTATAAAAATATCTTGCGGTATATGTCCGCCGATTGTCCCTATCAACGCGCCCTTTTCATTCTTGCCCCCAAGATTCTTTTTCAATGTCTCAGGCATGGACGCTTGAGTTTTATTCCTCTTTATGTGCGTGCCCTCCTAAAAAAAACACCATGAAACAGAAAAAAACACCCAAAATCAGCGTTATCATGGCAACCTATAACCGCGCCCAGCTGTTACCCGTTGCCATCGACAGTATCCTCAAACAAACCTTCACCAACTGGGAACTCATTATTGTCGATGACGCCAGCACCGACAAAACGCCCGAAGTCATAAAAACATTTGCCGAAAGAGACCCACGTATCCGCTATCATCGCCACCAACGTAACAGCGGGCTTGCCGTTGCCCGCAACACCAGCGTGAAACTGGCACAGGGCACATACATCGCCCTGCAAGACGATGACGACATCTCGTTACCTCAGCGGCTCTATAAGCAAGCACAGTTTCTCGATAAACACCCTCGCGTCGCTCTTGTTGGTGTCTGGCTCCGTTGCTTCGATAGCAACGGATTGACTCACAAGATTGCTAAAACGCACTGGCAATCCACTGCCCAATCTCCTCCGCCCCTTACGGATTGCTGTCTTATGCCCATGTCTTCTCCATGCCTGATGGCGCGCCGCCATGTTTTCGTTGAGACACCAATGCGTCCTTTCTTCCGCTTCAGCGAGGACTACGACTTTCTCCTACGGTGCATAACCCGCTACGACTTACATCATATCCCTGAGATTCTCTACCATTATCGTTTTGCCGACACACACCACCAGACAATAAGCACACAGCCCGCCCATAAACTGACTTCTTGGCAGTATCATTGCCTCGCTTGGGCATCCGCCTACCACCGAGACAAAGGCTGGCAAGACCCCGTGCACAAAGCAACCACCATCGATGATGCACTCACGCACTTACACCCGCAGTTCAACACACAAGCCTTAGCAGGTATCAAGAAACTCACACAAGAATTCAGCCATCATCTCCTCGAAACGCCAAGACCCCAAGCCATAGAAGCTGCCTCAGCCTTCATCAGCCGTTTTGCCTCAAAGCAGCTGGTCACTTACCTTATCGACCACACCATAGCCCTGTGCCTGTTTACCAACCAAACCCACAGCCGTTTCTGCAAGACATATAAAAGCCCCATCGAACAACCAACGATACAACAGCACATTCGCACCCTACCTATCATCACGTGGAAGACTCGTCTACAACACTGTATCCGCCATAACCTCAAACGCGACTTCATTGCGTTGCTAACGCTGAATCATCGTTGCCAAAATCGCCCCTCCTTGCTCCCCCTCAGCGGTAAGGTTGTCTTCGCCTGCCTGCGACGCGGACGCTTTTCTTTTATCCCTCCCTATCTCAGAAACCTCGCCCACATAGCGCCCCAAACAAGCTCATGATACAAAAAAACACGCTCCCCACCGCAAAGAAAGGCACGCCAAAAATCAGCGTTACCACGGCAACCTATAACCGCGCCCATCTGTTACCCGTTGCCATCGACAGCATTCTCAAACAAACCCTCACCGACTGGGAGCTCATTATTGTCGATGACGCCAGCACCGACAACACACCTGAGGTGGCGCGGCGTTTCACCCAGCAAGACCCACGTATCCGCTATCATCGCCACCAACGCAACAGCGGCATTGCCACGGCCCGCAACACCAGCATCAAGCTGGCACAGGGTACATACATCGCTCTGCAAGACGATGACGACATCTCGCTCCCGCAACGCCTACAAAAACAAGCAGAATTTCTAGACGAGAATCCGCACATTCATCTCGTCAGCTCATGGCTCCAGTATTTCACCAAAAACAAACGCCGAAACAAGCGCCGAAACAAGCGCCAAAACAGGCGCCAAAACAGGCGTATGTGTCAAACCTTCAAAGCCGACTGGTCTTCGCAGCCTTGCTCTCTGCGCCAGCCATACCCGCCCTATAAGATGCCGTTGCCCGGCGGCTGCATCATGGGGCACAAGTACGTCTTCGACAGCCTACCGATGCGTCCTTTTTTTCGTCTCGCTGAGGACTATGACTTTATCTTACGTTGCATCGACACGTACGCCATAAGCCACATCCCCGAAATCCTTTATCTCTGTCGTCTCGCCGATGCCAAACATAAAACCCTCAGCACCGATTCAAGCACAACCTTCAACATGTGGTGCTACCATCTTGCTGCTTGGATCTCTGCCTACTCTCGTAGCCTTTCTCGCCATGACCCCGTCGAGCAACACACCGACGTATCGACGCTTCTCCGAGACACCGCCCCCCTATTCCAAAACATTCCTCGCGAGCCTCAAAAGCACTTGCTACGAAATTTAGGCAGACGTTGCCTGCACCATGCTCTGCGTCACCGGGACGCACACAGCTTCCAAGAGACCCTCGATGTCCTCTCCATACTCAGCAGCAAAGAGCATATGCTTGCTATCACGCCTAAAGTCTTGTTTGCCTGTCTACGACGCGGGTGTGTGGGCTTCATATCCCCCTTCATCACAACCTTACTGACAGAAAAACCATCATGAATAAATCAAAAAAAACAAGCAGACAGCCAATTATCAGCGTTATTCTCCCCACCTATAATCGCGCCAAGTTGCTACCTGTTGCCATCACCAGCATCATCGAGCAGACCTTCACCGACTGGGAACTCATTATTGTCGATGACGCCAGCACCGACAACACGCTGGACGTCATAAACGCCTTTACCACTGCCGACCCGCGTATCCGTTACTACCGCCATGACCATAATCAAGGT
>JACONH010000028.1:5778-19587 GCA_014323835.1 Alphaproteobacteria bacterium GM202ARS2 | reverse complement strand
TGATGTCGACCACGCCAGTATTCCTGATATCGGGGCAGTTCTCCTTGAAGCTCAGCCCGAGGATTAGGATCCGCCCCCCGACCACGTGCAAGCCTTTCTTGGTCATCAGCTTGATCACCCGCTCGGCGACGTAACCGCCCATACCATCGTTGATTCGCCGTCCAGCAAGGATCACGTCCGGGTGGTAGCCGACATGCTGCGCCTTATGGGTGAGGTAATAGGGATCGACGCTGATGCAATGTCCACCGACCAGCCCCGGGCGGAATGGGAGGAAATTCCACTTGGTTCTCGCCGCTCGTAAGACCTCCTCGGTGTCGATGCCCAAGCGATCGAAGATCAGGGCGAGCTCGTTAACCAGAGCGATGTTGAGGTCACGCTGGGTGTTCTCGATCACCTTGGCCGCCTCGGCTACGCGGATCGAGCTGGTGGCGTAAGTGCCAGCCCGGATGATCGCTCCGTAGAGCTGGTCGATGAAACCTGCTGCCTCTGGGGTCGAGCCCGAGGTCACCTTGGTGATGTCGGGTAAGCGATGCTTCATATCGCCAGGATTGATGCGCTCCGGGCTATAACCGACGAAGAAGTCACGGTTGAATGCCAGGCCCGACAGCTCTTCTAGAATTGGCACACACACCTCTTCGGTGGCGCCGGGATAGACTGTGCTCTCGTAGATCACCACGTCGCCTTGGCCGAGCGCCGTTGCTACCGTGCGGCTCGCCGCCTCGAGCGGGCGCAGATCTGGGCGCTTGTAATTGTCGATTGGCGTTGGAACGGTAACGATGTAGACGTTACAGCCCTCGAGCGCCTGCGGATCCGTGCTGAACGAGAGCCGAGACGCTTCTGAAAGCATCGATGGTGTCACTTCGCGCGTCGCATCCACCCCGTCCCGAAGAGCAGCGATTCGCTCCGCCTTGACGTCGAATCCGACTACGTCGAACGTCTTGCCGAATTCCACGGCCAATGGCAGCCCCACATAGCCGAGCCCAACGATACCCAGGCGTACCTCGTCAAGTGAATGGACCATCGGTGTTTTCCTCAAATGCTGAAAAAGAACGGGGACGCGGGCGTCTTTTACCTGTCAACGGCGACGACCTGAAGCAGTCCGATATCTGTCTTTTTGTAGGTAGAATCAGACACTGCACATGTTACGCCGCGGTCCGTGACGCCCGTGACACCCCATAGGAGATCTGGTGATGGTCGACCATGGCATGGACGGAGAAGCGCTCGGCGATATCGGCCTTGCCTTGTCGACCCAGGCGCTGTGAGAGTTCAGGGTCGGCGGCGAGGCGCCGTATGGCGTCGGCCAAAGCCTGGTCGTCGTTAGATGGAAAAAGAAGGCCGTTTCGTTCATTGTGAACGATCTCGGGCGAGCCGCCTACATCGGAGGCAATCACTGGCTTCCCGGCGGCCATGGCTTCCAAGAGTGCATTGGAAAGCCCTTCCCAGAGGGAGCAGAGCACGGAGCCATCGGCATGTCGGAGGATTGCGTCGACATCGTTGCGGGCGCCCAGAAAATGCAGGTTTTCGAGACCGAAATCAGCGGCCATGGCCTCCAGCTTGGGGCGCTCCGGGCCGTCTCCAATCAGCCAGATGGTGATACGCTCCTGTCCTGTCTCCTGGAGCCGCTTTGCTGCGCGGAGGAGGCAGGGCACATTCTTC
This sequence comes from Alphaproteobacteria bacterium GM202ARS2, assembly GCA_014323835.1. GTDB lineage: Bacteria > Pseudomonadota > Alphaproteobacteria > GM7ARS4 > GM7ARS4 > GM202ARS2. The sequence continues at coordinate 17,931 of JACONH010000028.1, read as the reverse complement.
TCGGCACTCAGTCGACCGACAAAGGCCAGGAGCCAGTCATCACCGCTGCGTTTTGTGGCCAGGTCCGCCGGCAAAGGGAGGGATGGGTCTGGCATCTGAACGCCATTATAAATGATGGTGCAGTCGTCATCGGGCATGGCCATTTGCCGATAGGCGAACTGGGCTGCCATCTTGGAATTTGAAATCACCTCCGCAGATTGGCGAGTGACCCATTGCTTGATTCGCCATTGCAGCGGCGAATATTCGTCATACTGCCCCCGGATCGACGAGATCAGCTTGCTCCTGGTGCCGGCGAGCCTTCGTGCGAGCGCCACCCAAAGCTCAGCTGTGATGCTGTAGGCATGGATGACGTCGAAGCGCTCCTGCCGAAGGAAGCGAACCAGTGCCCAGAAGAAACCCCAATCGATCTTGCCGGACTTTGGCAGATAGTGGACGCGCACCCCCTTGGCCTTGATCTGATCCACCAAGAAGGAGTGCTCTCGGAAATAGAGCAATACGGGCTCGATCCTGGTCTGGTCGATCGCGGTTAAAAGATTAGCGATCTGCCGCTGGCTGCCACCGACCTCCATCTCATCCGTAACGATTAGTACTTTCCGTCGCCCGGTGGTGGACGTCGGATTGATCGTCGTTAACCCTTTAGCAGTAGCCACCTTCCGACCTTCGAACAGATTGAGCAGCTTTTGCGCTTCCTTGCGGCAATCGAAGTTCTCTTCGATCCGCTGATGAGCGGTGCTGGCCAGATGCATCGCTTGCTTTGGATCGGTGAGTAGGGTTTCGAGGCCTTCGGCGAGTCCGTCCGCGTCTTTGGGCTCACACATCCAGCCGGTGACTTGATGTTCGACCAGCTCGGGAATGCCGGAAACCCGTGTGCTAATCACCGGCGTGCCCAGTGCCATCGCTTCCATTAGCGCGACCGGGATGCCGTCCATATTGCCGTTCTTATCGGGGATCGAAGGGAGCGCGAAGAGTGCTGCGTTCTTAATGTGGTCGCGCACCTGATCCTGGGCCATCACGCCGGCTAGCGTCACCTGGTCCTTGAGGTCGAGATCTTGGATCAGTCGCTCCAGATGAGGCCGTTCCTCGCCTTCGCCGATGATCGTGAGCGTGAACGCAACCCCCTTCTTGCGAAGGGCGCCGCAGGCCTGGATCAGATAGGCAAAGCCCTTGATCTCGTCCAGCCGGCCGACGGCGACGATGTTGCCCGCCAAGCGTTCACCTTGATAGTAGGAGAAGTCGTCGAGATCGACGCCGCAATGCACGATCTCCAAAGGTTTGGGCAGACCCTTCAGGCGTTTGTTAAGAAAATCGACATTGAACTCGGAGATGGTGACCGCAGGCTCAGCGCGCGCGATTTTTTCCTTCAGCAGATGGTCCTGCAGGAAGATGTCGTGGGCGTGGCAAGTGAAGCTGAAGGGTATGTTCAGGTTGTCGGCGAGGATCATCGCCGCGGTCGACGGATAGGTGGCCCAATGAGCGTGTACCCGACTTGGCGGTTCGGCTCGCAGTCGTTCGGCGAGATCGAGGGCGAGCACGATCGTCCCGTAGGATTTCAGGAGATGATCGGGGTGGCGCCAAAGGCTTTTGGTGACACGCCAAAGCCAGGCAAGATTGCGAAACGGCTTCCTTGAGGTGGCGACCAGTGCATGCCAGAGCAAAAGGGCTATGCCGGAAGGGTAGATCACCCGGTCGCGCAGACTCTCGGCGAAGGGATGTACCAGGGGTTCGTGGTGGTGTTTCAGGGATGCGATGCTTAGCGGGACGCCTTTATCCTTGAGCGCATGCAGCTCGCGCACGATGAACGTCTCCGACCAGCAGGGGAACAGGGAGACGAGGTAGAGGACCGGCTTGCGCATCGTATTACTTCCAGGATGACAGGGCGCGGCCGCGGAAGAATGTCCATGCGCCGAGCACGGTAAAATACATGAGATCATGAAAGGCGCGCACGATCCGGACCAGCTTGAAGGCGCGCAGGCTTTCGAAAATCAGGGAAAGCGCTACCAGGCCGTGCACCAGGACCTGGACTGCGAAGGTCAGCATAAAGAGCGGGTGCAGATCGAGGATCAGCCAGTTGGAGACTAGGGCGGTCACCAGGAGCAGTGGGGCCAGAAGGCGCAGCATCTTATGGGAGACAAATTGCCACCAAATTGGGTTGGTGCGTGGATTGAGCAGGGCAGGGGAGAGACTCGGCAGTTGGAAATTGCCGGCGATGGTGCGGGTTTTTCGCCGTTTTTCGCGCACTGGATCGCTGGACGGTACGTCGAACGCATAGGCCTCGCTCTCGAACAACACACGCTGACCTGCCATGACCACGTTCATCGGGATTAGGACGTCGTCGAGCAGCGTTTCTTCGGGGATTGGGATATAAGCGTCCCGTCTAAGCACGTAAATCGCACCAGTGACGCCTACGGTTGAGCCGATCGCGGATTCGCATTTGCGGATGAATTTCTCATAGCGCCAATAGGCGTCCATGCCTTTGGAGAAATCATTCTCACCCTCCTGCTCGAACACCAGCTCGCCGCTGGCCGCTGCCACGGTCGGATCGGCAAGCGGGGCGACCAGGCGAAGCAGAACATCCTCAGCGAGCGCCTGGCGACAGTCCGTAAGGAGCAGTACATCTGCGCTCGATGACGCGATCGCGCGATTAAGACAAGCTGCCTTCGAGGATTTCTCGTCAAAATGCATCAACCGGACGCGTGGGTTGTCTAGTGCCTGGACGATGCTGCAGGTGTCATCGCTGGACGCATCCGAGACCACCAGGACCGAAAGCCGATCTGCAGGATAGTCGAGAGTGAGCAGGTTCTTGATCTTCTTGGCGATGGTCTTGCCCTCGTTATGGGCGACCACAACAGCTTCGACGCTCGGTCGAAATGAGGCATCACGCAGGGTTGTCCGCTGGCGAAGACGGGCGATCAGCCAGACGATGAGTGGATAGCCGACGAAGATATAGCCGAGAAGGAGAACCGTGATCAGAAAGACAATCAGGGCAAGCGTCATGACGCCCTCCCTGAGATCGCACCGACCATCCGGTTGCGCAGTGCGTCATAACCGCCATTACCGAGCATCCGCTGGCCGAAACGTGCCGCGCGGTAGCGGAGAATCGCACGCATCGTGTCTGGGCTCCAAGCGGATCGGTAACTAGCTACAGTTTCCGCGCTAGTGTGGGCGTATACCGGAAAGCGCGGCACGGTCGGTTGATCGAGGTGCTTCCAGAGTCCCGGTCGTGAGACGGCAAGGGTGCGATAGCCGAGTGTTCGTGCGGTATCAATCGTCCTTTGGTCATAGCGACCACCGGGCGGTGCTAGAACGGTGACCGCCTGCCCGATATGGTCCTCGATCGTCTTCTTTGAGCGTTCTAACTCGGCGTGTAGGCGGTCAAGATCGAGATCAGCAAAGAACACGTGATGGTCCCCATGGGACTGGATACTCATGCCGACCTGCGCCATCTCGCCGAGCTTAGCCCAGTCGACGAAACCCGGCCGGCCGACATCGGCGGTGTTGATGTAGAACTCGGCGGTCATGCCGGCCTCGACCAGGGCGGGTAAAGCGTTTGTGTAATTGGTGATATGGCCGTCGTCGAAGGTGATTGCTGGGGCGCTGATCGCCCGGTTCTCGTACAGTTGGCGCGCGAGTGCTATCGATCGTCCGATCGCTCGAAGATGTGCTTCGAATCTGGCGCGAGAAACCGCGTAGACGCGATCGGTGTCCGTGAGTTCGGCACCGTCACCGACGCCGTGATACATGTAGACAGGCTGCATGGTTGTTCTGTTCTTCGACTGAGGCGTTTGATCGATTGGTTCAGCGCTTCGCTGTGTCGGCTCTCCTCGAGTGCGGTGTGATCAGGGTAGAGGGGTGATTGGCTGCTCGAAGCTGCCACGCTCCCGGATTAGCCGGGCCTCGCCCTCATCGATCAGCACCTCGGCCGGCATCGGATGGCTCAGAAAGCCAACCGGACTGGCACTGAGTCCGTAGGCGCCGGACTGCAGCACAGCGACGAGATCGCCTGTCTCTGGCATCGGTAGCCGGACCTTTCGGCCGAGCGTGTCGAGCGGTGTGCATAAGGGACCAACCACGCTTGCTGTGACCTCGGCCGGAGCGTCCAGGCGTCCTGCTAGAACGATCGGGTAATCCTTCTTAATGACTTGGCCTAGGTTGCCGGAGGCTGCGAGATGATGGTGCATACCGCCATCGATCACGGCGTAGATCTGATCGCGTGAGTGCTTCGCAGCGCGCACCCGTGTGAGATAGAGGCCGGCGCTCGCGGCAAGGTAGCGGCCGGGTTCGAGGATGATGCGGGTTGACGGCAGGGTTGAAGCCGCTTCTGCGAAAAGAGGGGGGGCGAGTTGGCTCAGGCGTTCGAGATCAAGGTTCTGCTCGCCTTTGAAATAGGGAACACCGAGGCCGCCGCCGAGGTCGATCGTCTCGACCAGCACACCTTGTTCCGTCTGGATGCGTCTGGCGAGTTCTATGGCGTGACGCCATTGGGTTTCGAGCACGTCGGCATCGAGGATCTGGGTTCCAGCGAAGAGATGAATGCCCTTAAAGGCGAGGGTGGGGCGCTTTCTCACCTCGGCGATGATCTCGACAAGCCGCTCCTCATCGAAGCCGAAAGGGGCGGGCTTACCACCCATACGCATTGCCCCGCCCTGGGCAGCGCTAGAGGGATTGACCCTGAGCCCAACTGGCACGCATTGACCGAGCCTCTCGCCGATCGCGGCGACCATCTCGAGCTCGATGTCGGTTTCCAGATGAATCTCACCGATGCCGCGCTCGATCACGAAGTCGAGCTCTTCTGCTGCCTTGCCCGGTCCGGCGAACACAATGCGCTCTGGCGTACCACCCGCCTTGATGGCGCGCAGATATTCGGCGGCTGAGGCGATCTCGAGCCCGGCCCCTTCAGCGACGAAGATGCTGATCACCGCGGGATTAGGGTTGGCCTTGACTGAGTAATGGATGTCGACCCGCCCGCCCACAGCGTCGCGTAACCGCCGAAGGTTGCGCCGAAGGAGCATGGAATCATAGACGAACAGCGGCGTGCCGAAACGTTTGGCAAGGTCACTCACCTCGATGCCACCGACCGTAAGGACGCCTCCCTTCTGGTCGAAGTTGTCCGCAATCAAGGCCTCAGCGAGGGTAGGGGGCAGCACCTCGTCGTTTGCTGCTGAAGCTTCGCTCATGAGGCTTTGGCCTGCATCGGGGACATAGCGGTTTTGGGTTGCTGTTCGCTGCGCTCGGCGACCAACGCCTTGTAGTCTACCTTGCCATTCTGCGAGAGGGGGAGGGTGTCCACCAGTTCGATCTCGCGCGGCACCATATAGGCAGGCAGGGCTTCGGCAGCCGAGGCGAGTGCCTTGGCGGTGTCCGCAGATCCCGTAGCGCCGACGGCGACCGCATGCACACGCTGGCCGGCCATCGGATCGGGCAAACCGATGACCGCAATCTGGCTGAACTGACCGGTTGCCATCAGGGCCTCTTCCACTTCGGTCGGGCTGATTCGTTGGCCGACCGATTTGATCATGGCGTCATTACGCCCGACGAAATAGAAGAACCCATCTTCGTCCTGTATGGCGAGGTCGCCTGAATAGCAGACGATATCGGCGCCTTGATCAGTAGGTATCAGCGGATTTTGTCGAAGTACGCGGGCGGTGTCATCTGGCCGGTTCCAATAGCCGAGTGAGACGGTCGGGCCGCGATGCACGATCATACCAGGCTCGCCTGGCGCACAGCGCTTACCGTCGTCATCGACCAGGAAGATCTCGCATTCCGGGATGGCGACGCCCATGGAGGTTGGGCGGCTATCGATCTCATCTGGCGGCAGGTAGGTCGAGCGGAACGCCTCGGTCAGGCCGTACATCAGGACGATGTCGGTCTTGGGTAGAAGGGTGCGCAGCGCCGCGACCATCTCGGAAGGAACAGCGCCGCCGCTATTGGTTATGTAACGGAGATGTGCCGGCGGTGTTTGCTCCAGGCTCCGCTTGGCTCGCGCCAGAATAGCCCAGATGCTGGGCACGCCGGCAAGTGCGGTGATCCGCTCGGTTGATAGCGCTTTCACGATGTCTTGGCCGAACCGGAAGTTCAATAACACAGTGACGGCACCTTGGCGCACCGCGGTTAAAAGTTGGTTCAGGCCGTAATCGAAACTGAAGGGTAGCACCGAGAGGATGCGTTCATCCCTGGTGATACCAAGATAGCGAGTGACGATGCGCGCTCCCGCCAGGAGATTGCGATGGCTTAGCATCACCCCCTTCGGCCTACCGGTCGAACCTGAGGTATAGAGGATGGCGGCAAGATCTTCGCCGATCGCAGGGCTATCAGGGGCTGGCGTGGCCGATCCGTTGAAAGCGTTGGCGATCACCCGTTCACCATCGGATATCTCGCCATCCCCGGTCAGGAGGACCCGGTGCAGCACCGGCACATTGAGCAGGGTTTTGGCCGCGGCACTCCAGAGATTGGCCTCGGTGATCAAGAAACGGGCACCGCAATCCTCGACGATGTGCTGTGCCTGCTTTGCCTTCAAGAGCGGGTTGATCGGCACCAGGACACCACCGGCCATGCTGATGCCGAAGATCGCCCAGCATTCCTCGGCACTTTTCGGTAGATAGATTGCTACCCGGTCACCACGCTTGATGCCGTGGGCCTTGAGCGCGGCGGCGCAACGATCGGCGGCTGTGCAGAGATCGCGATAGCTGAGCCGGCGCTCGCCATCGACGACCGCCTCCCGTTCTGGTTCGTGTCGCCGATCGTCCAGAAGATGGTGCAGAAGATAGGTCAAGGCACTTACCCGTCCCGTTTTTCCAGGACGAGCTGCGTGAGACGTTCGACGCTGTCGAAGTTTTCGGGGTTCAAGTCGTCGTCGTCGAAGGTGATGTCGAAGGTTTCTTCGAGATAGGCGACGAGCTCAAGGAGTCCCATGGAATCAATGGCATCGCCGTCGAGCAGCGACGTGGCGCTGTCAAGATCGGTCGACTTCAGGGCAGGAAAGCGCTCCTGCATGAAGCCTTTGATCGGCTGCTGGATAGAATCGAGATTGGTTTCTTGCATCACGGTATTTCCAAAGGGAGTTGTGTTTTGGTGCTGGGCGGTCGCTGTTATGTCCGCGGCGTTTTACCGATCTGGCACAGGCGAAGTCTATGCTGCGAACATTCCACTAGCTACTTGAAATTGTTCCTATTTTTGCATAACCGCGGGTATCTCATACCCTGGTGTCTCCTCCTGATCGGGACCGGCTGTGACCGCTGCCCCTGCTGTCGGTTGGGCACTGAAGCCGTGGCCATTCGTTAGAAAACGCAGCATGCGTAGTGGCATCTCAGCTTGGTGATCGACACCGTGCAGCCGGTTGATTGCATGCTTGTGGCCTTTAAGCACCTGTTGATCATCAAAGTCGCCGATCGCCGTCTCAGTGGTGAAGGCGTAATCATAATGTCGGCTTGCGATTTCCAGGCAGCGTTGATCAAATCCCCCATTGGGGTAGGAAAGGGTGGTGACCTGTCGCTGCAAAACGGCCTCGAGCTGGTGTTTGCTGTCGACGATTTCCCTTTCCAGCCAATCGTCTTCGACATGGGGTAGGATTGGGTGGGTGAGCGTGTGTGCGCCGATCTCAATCAGATCTGTCGGCAGGGCCCGGAGTTCTTCGGCGTTCATGAGCTCATGCTTTGAGCGCCAAGCCGGCGACGGCTCGAAGCTCGTGGCGTTCCGGATGCGTGCGATGGCTGCCACGAGGGCGTCATGGGACATCGTTTTCATGTCTTCAATAACGCGATCGATATCCCGCGCATCACGTAGTGGCGGCATGGCGTCGATGATAGTTTCATCGGCCATTGCTGCTTCCAGGCGCTCACGCATCTCTGCGGTCCAGAGCCAGCGGACGTTGCCGGGAAGGGCGAACAGCGTCGCCTTGATACCAAGCTTTTGGAGGATCGGCAGGGCGACATCTTTAGTGTTCTTCAGGCCGTCGTCGAAGGTGATTGCCACGCGCAGTCTGCCCGATGGCGATGGCGTGTCGACCTCGCTTGCGAAGATCATCTCGAAATGCCGCTGCAGATAGCAGAGCTGTTTCTCGAAGGATTTGGCGGGCACGCCGCCTTCACCGATCGCATGGTAAAATAGGATGATGGACTGATCGAAGCGTCGAAGTGCTCTCGTCGGAAATCCGATGCCGAGCAGTGCTTCCTTAATGCCAATGCGTAGTGTTGCGGTGAGATTGCCCATATCAAGCGGGCCATCTGTGATCGGCGCCGTCGCCACCCTTAACGAGGGCGAGGCATAAAAGACCATTAAACGCGTCCGCGTGCGAGAGAATCGAGAACTTCACGTGGAGCATCTCCGTGTCTCGGAAATAACAGACAACAGGGATGACTGGCGGCAACACTGTCATTCCCTGCTCCTGGCTATGTACCCGACCAGGTCTTGTACCGCGGCGACGCCTTGAGGATTAGCGAGCGCCGTCGCCGCGCATGGCAACACGAAATGTCTGGATCAGCACCAGGAAATCAAGGAACAGAGAGTGGTTTTTGACATAGTACAAGTCGTATTCGAGCTTGGTCTTGGTGTCCTCGACGGTAGCGGCATAGGCAAAACTGGTCTGTGCCCATCCGGTGATGCCGGGACGTACGCTGTGACGCTCATTATAGAACGGAATTTCCCGTGCCAATCCCTCGACGAATTCTGGCCGCTCGGGGCGTGGGCCAACCAGGCTCATGTCGCCGCGGAGCACGTTGTAGAGCTGGGGGAGCTCGTCCAGGCGGGTCAGACGTAGGAAACGGCCGACTTTGGTGATCCGCGAGTCGTTGGCCTGTGCCCAGCGTGCCTTGCCGTCCGCTTCCGCGTCCTGACGCATGCTGCGGAACTTATACATGGTAAAAGGTCTGCCACTAAGGCCGACCCGGGTCTGACAAAACAGAGCTGGGCCTGGCGAATCCCAGCGGACCACTAAAGCGGTCATCAGCATCACGGGCGCCAACAGGACCAAAAGGATGCTGCTTATCAAAATATCGGAAAGGCGTTTGGCGGCGGCGCGCATCCGGCCACGCCTAAAGCCTGGCGAGAACACCAGCCAGCGAAGATTAGTCTCATCGACGCCGATACGGCCGGTTTCACGCTCGATGAATGAGATGCTGTCATGGACCTGGACGCCGCGCAGCCGGCAGTCGAGCAACTCTCGCTCGGGCAAGGCCAGGCCGGCTGAATCGAAGGCGACGATGATTTCGTCGATCTTGTTGGCGGCGGCGTAGTCGGCCAATAACCCCTCGGTCTGGACGATCTGGTCGGCGGGCAGGCGATGATCGGCTTGCCAGTCCGTTTCCAGCTCATGGCCGTAGCGTAGGAAGCCCACGATGTTGACGGCGTGCGACCGTTCGGGGTTGAGCAGAGTCCATAAGGTTGCCGCTTGCTGGCCGGTGCCCAGGATCAACACGCGGCGTTCGATATAGTTCAGCACACGGCGTGAGCGTCCACTTATCCAGCGGCCAAGACAGGCAATGAGGCAGCCCGCAATCGCTGCCAGCACCAGATTATAGGAAACAGTGCCGGCGCCGGTCATGATATCATGGAACAGAACGATCGCTGCCGAACCACCAATGGCACCACCAGCAAAGCGCCGCGCCATCGTCCTGGGTGATTTCCAAGCTTCCAGTTTGTAGCCGCCGGCTAGAAGCAAACAGACCATAACCAGACCGGTGGGCAGCACCACGTCGGTAACGAAGGCAACAATGGTTTCGCCCCGCGTCCCACCTAGGATGAGATAACCGGAAATGAGAAAAACCGATCCGAAAATCAGCGCTTCAATCAGAGTCAGTATGATGGTGCCACGCGCAATATGGTGGCCGAAAATCGACATGTGGCGCTCCTTTGGACTTATTTCTTCCTTGAAGGAAGCTGCACCCGTCTAAGCGCGAGTGCCTTAAAATCCAATGCATTTTGCACAAATTTGCATCAGATTTACGGCATCGTGTTGTACATGCACCACAAAGTCAATCTCTTAGAGGTAGAAATGTTATTGCCCTGCTCGACCTTAGGGACGCTTGGGCATCTGAGGTGGTGAGGTCCATATTGGAGATGGGGGGCTCATGACCGGCTCTGTCGCTCAAAAAGAGACTTTTTTGCGACGAAGTCGATCGATCCTGGAAAGCGAACCGATCATCAAATTTCGGGGTAATCGCAGCCCTTTAAGGACATGAAGACGTACCCGAGGGCCCGGTCGCTGCGGCATCGAGTGACATTATCGATCATGCAATGGCACCATCCGCTTCTTGAGCATCGGCCCAGCGCAGGAGATCGCGGCGTCCCCAAGCCAGCGTGTAATTCGTCGGCAGATAGTTGCCCTCGCGATACAGTGTCATTCGTTCCTTCGACAGCCGCGTTGCCGACTTGGTGGTCTGCTCGTCGCTGTACATGCGGTAGACACGGGCGCCAGCATTGACGGGTAGGCTATTGAGAAAGGCCAGATTGGGGCTGATCCTACTGACCGCGGGATCGTGCCACCAGCTGGTGCTGATCAACCCTTTGAATGCCGGCCGGTCACGCAACAACCGAGCGATCATAAGATAGAGGTGGTGATAGCCTTCAGGCGAGAAGGCCTGCGCCCGTCTGCTGTCGAAATGGGTTTCGAGAAACGGTCCGAGACCGCCAAGCGACAGGGTGACGTGACTAACGGCGCTGATCGCCTGGCGGAGGCCGCCGAGGAGTATTCTCCTTGGCAGCCCTCCATCGGTATCGACCAATTCCACGCCCAGAGGCCAGAGCTTCAAACGACACACCGCGAGGTCTTTGAGAAAATCATCCCGCTCGAGCCGGAGCTGATGCCGTCTTGGTGTCTCCAGTGACCTCAAGATGTCGTCAAGACGGCGACGTGTCGGTTCTTTCAACCATGAAGGCAGGTCGCAGGCCGCGGCGCGCTGATCGAAGGCATCGACTAGCGTCGTGATGACCAGTCGATGATAGGTTTCGACGGCTTGCTCGCCGCCGGCCTCGGCAATGGCGGTGCATCGCTCGGTGATCGCCTGTGGCACGTGGTTGTAGGCAGCTTTCGACGGCAACAGGTCGAAATGTCCGATATAGGATGCAACGGACAGCTCGCCGTCCATATCAAGACCCATTGCGGTCAGTCGTTCTACGAGCTTCTGAGCGCTTGGGTAAGGCGCTTGATCATCCATGGTTGTGTTTATTGTCCTGTCCGACGCATATCAACAGATCCTGCCGGGTTATCGGTCTCGGGATTGCCGGTAGATACCTGGACCGCCATGCCGGTAGCGTCAATGACCAAAGCGGCCGCGTGGGTAGGTGATCTGCTCAGCGCCATTGCCGGTCTGGTCCTTGGTTTTTTGAGCAAAACGTCGAATGAGCTCGAAGAGAATGTACGCGCTGAGTGAGTTACCTGATCTGATAACCCCCCTGCCGATCTATGTCGCCATCTTGATCATCGTGATCGCCTGGCGCACGCGTCAGCGGCGCTGGTGGTTGGTGTTGATCTGGTTCTATTTCATGAGTACGCCGGCCATCGCCAACAAAGGTATCGCCTGGCTTGAAGATCAGCATCGGCCGATCGAGGATCTCGCGCCGTTTCAAGGCCACGCGGTCGTCCTCTTACCTTCTGGAATGAACCGCCTCGATCCCGCGCTTGGGTGGGTCAATCGACCCGCCGAATCGGGCTGGGAGCGTCTTCTGGTCGCCGTCGAGACGGCGAGGGAGGTCGGGGGGACTCTCCTCATCCCCGGAGGCAGCTTCACGGGGCCCAGTGGTGAGCCAATTGCGGTGACGATGAAGAACGTCATTGAGCGGATGGGGATTGGGCTTACGGAGATCGAGGTCGAGACCCGGTCTTTGAACACCTACGAAAACCTGGCCTTTCTTGCTGACCGGCTGGGTGACGAGCCATTTTTGCTGGTTACCAGCGCCACCCACATGCCGCGCGCCATGGCAGTCGCCAACCAGCTTGATCTGAACGCTATTCCCCAACCGGCGGGCTTTCTAAAGAGCGATGTGATCGGTCTGCGCAGTTTTCTGCCGTCGGGCTCTGCCATCGTCACCTGGCAGGTGGTTCTGCACGAACTGGTGGGACAGCAGATCTATCGGCTGCGGGGTCAAGGCGCTTGAGCTCTTTGAACCTGAGAATCGCTGCAAAAGAGCCACAGCGCACCACCATAGGCAGCTTGAACGTAT
>JACONH010000028.1:0-5668 GCA_014323835.1 Alphaproteobacteria bacterium GM202ARS2 | reverse complement strand
CATCGGACCGAGGGATTACGAGTCCCGACATCTGTAACAGAGCGTGACGATATAGACGTCATAAGAGCGAACCTATGAGCGCAACGACAGCCTCTCAGTCGGAAGCGATGCCCACGACCTTGAAGTGGGGCATGGCGCTTTTTGCGTTCTATACCGTCAATATGATTCATCTTCCGCAGAGCCTCGGTGTGCCTGGGCTCAATGTTTTGAACATCATCTGCCTAGTTGTCTGGTTCATGCATGTGAGGACCGGCAGGAAGAGCAATTCTATGCCGGCGTTGAGTCAGATGATGTTCCTACTTTTCTTCATGATTGTGTATTCATTTCTGGTTACGCAGCTGACTCTGCCCGACGATTTCATGTTTGATTTGATGTATTTGAAGGCGGCGATTTTTTATCCGTTGTATTTCTTCATTTTCTATTCCGTCGTCAAAACCGAGGATGACATACGCTTCATGATGTATGTCATCCTGATCATCGCGATGCTGGCGGCCTACGAGGCGGTGCGCGAAGGACTTGCCTACGGCAACACGACCTTTCACCCGATGAAACGCGCTTCAGGCCCCTTCGGCGACACCGCGTTCACTGCCAATCGTGCTGGCGTCTTCTACGCCATGTTTTTCGCCTTCGCACTGGCGATATCGCTCTATCATCCGCAGCCCGGCAATCGGTGGATTCGGCCGCTCGCGATCCTCACCGTCGTCATTCTGCTCGGCGGCACCTTCTACACCTTTTCACGCCAGTCATACTTGATCATCGGCATCGTCGCGGCCCTGATGATGATGCGTCGGGGGCCGTCGATCTGCGTGATTCTGGTGCTACTCGGGCTTAATTACAATTTGTGGATGCCCCAAGCCGCAATTGACCGGTTGGTTGATACCAAGCAGGTCGATGAGGAGGGGGTGGAGGAATATGACGAGAGCACGGAGAGCCGTTGGATTCAGTGGGCTGCCGCCGGGGAAATGATCGAGGACAAGCCCTGGGGCGTGGGTTTCAGGCGTTTCATTTATCTTTCGGAATCCTATGGCGGCAAGCCCATGCTCGACGCCCATAACCACTATGTCCTGTTCGCCGCTGAAGCCAGTCCGCTCGGCACCGTGGTCCATATCGTCCTGGTTCTCTCTCTCTGGCGGCTTGGCCATCGTCTCGATCGTGCTGCCAAACGTGCTAAGAACGGCCTCGGCCGAACGCTCGGGTCGGGCTTTGCCTTCATGTCGCTCGCGATGATTCTCGGCAACATCTACGGCAGTCCGTTTGCCAATGGCGAAGTTATGGGACTGTATTGGGCGGTTGGCGGCATGGTCGCCCGTCAGTTGGTGAACCTGCGGAGTCCGCCACCATCCGCTGCGGCTAAGGAATCTATCAGCGACGGCGAGTCCCACAGCAGCCATGTCAAGCTACGTCCACGGGTACGTGGACTCGATGACGGTGCGCCCCGTGGTGGTCATGTCAAGCCGCGTCCACGGGTACGCGGACGCGATTTATTGCCGCCTGCTGCGGAAGGTGCCGGCGCCGATTAATGCCGAGACAATGGGCGAAAACGCGTGAAGCTACAGGTCTTACCAATTTACAGATCTTCGCCGGATTATATCTTGACCAAAACCAAGCCATCGCTACGGTCCTAACGGATAAATAATGCAAATGGACAATTTCGTGGTCTGCTCAAAAGCCTTGCTTAAGCTTCTCGGACAATGCCTGGCCAAGGGTACCGTCTGCACCTTGTCTGGCGTCATCATCCTGTCGGCTGCCTTTCCAGGTCTCGCCCAGGATGTGCGTCCGGGTGGGGAAGATCCTCAGGGCGTGGAAGCTCCTTTAGGGGCGGAAGAGCCGGAGGAAGAGCTTCCGACCGATGAGATTGAAGATGACGAATTGGACCCAAGAACGATTCTGCGCGAGGAGCGTGAACGTCGCGAGCGGATTGAGAATCTCAGCCGCGCACAGCCCAACATCCCACAAGAAGGCGCCGTCCTGGCGGGGCCGAATGTGCCCCCGGGACTACTGCCCACGGGCGGCCTACGCTACGGCAGGCTTGTGTTTTCGCCGCGTGCAACTGTGGGGGCAGTGCTAACGGACAACGCCAATGGCGACGACGATAATCGCGAGGATGAAGTGATTTTGGGCCTCAACACGTCCGTGCGTGCCGATACCCTGCTGCCTCGTCATGCACTCGGCGCCCAGGTTAACGTCACCGCTGGATCGACGCTGGAGGATACTGAGGACGATTTTCTCAACTGGGAAGCAGGTGTCGACGGACGTTTCGATCTGACGCGCCAAAGCTCGTTGAATGCTGCCGTTAACGGCAGTCTTTTTCGCGAAGCCGACACCTCCGCAGAGGCCGAGGATGACGATGATGCTGAGGTCAGCAATATCGCGGCCAGCACCGGCTATGTGTTCGATGGGCGCGTTTGGGATTTTTCGCTGGCTGGCATCACCGACTTCGAGGAATTTAGCGGTGACGATACCGATGAGCGCGATAATGTCAGTTACACGCTGATCTCGCGTCTCGCTTATCGGCTGGGCGACAGAACGTCGATCTTTGTGTCGCCGCAATATACGCTCAATGAATTCGATGGCATTGGTGATGAGGGGCAAGACCGGGATTCGACTGAGCTGACGGGTGTGGTCGGTATGGATGTCCAGCTGCGTCCGCGTCTCACGCTTGGCGGATCGGTTGGCTATAGTCAGGCCTTTTTTGAAGATCCCGACCTTGAGGAGAACGGCGCCGTCGTTGGGGCTCTCGATGCCCGCTACGCTTACGATGCCCGGACCACGTTTCAGCTGTCGGCCAATCGCGAGATCGACGTGACCACGGTCGACGAGGCTGCCACCGAAACCTCGACGGTGGTAAACACTCGGGCCACACGGCTACTGACGCCGAAGCATGCGGTGAGCGCGCAGGCGATCTACGCCAACAACGATTTCGATGATGGTGATCGAGTCGATCACGACATCACCGGCGCACTCGCTTATTTCTTCCGTTTCGATCAGAACCTCATTTTCAATCTGGGCTACCAGTATTTCACCCGATTTTCCGATGAGGATAATGAGGAGTTCGACGAGAATCAGGTGTTTATAGGCCTCACCGTCGCCTATTGATGTGAGGCGAAAGCTAACCTCTAGATAAAATTACTCTCGGAGAAATTAAACTATAAGATTTTATTTGGCAGTTCCGGCAAGGCATAAGTTATAGAGCGTAAATTGATACGATATATTGACATTTTCAGTTTTGTGTTTCTCACATGCGTTGTATATGGGTGACTGATAGGCAAAATACGCGGGCCGCGAGCGTGTCATTGGTGGCTGCTAATAAATTTGCCTGTTATGAAGCCAAAGCAACAAGCAACGACGAATTAGGTGGAAAACCGATGTCCTCGATTCGGACCGTCTGGACGGTTGGTCTGTCACTGCTTTTGATGATTGGCGTTGCCGCTTGCCAGAATCTTCCAGCCCCTCCTCAATTGAGCGATGATGAGGTTCTGAGCCAACCCGACTATCGCATCGCTCCACGTGATAAGATTAGTGTGTTCGTCTGGCGATCACCGGAACTGTCGACCACGGTGCCCGTGCGTCCCGATGGTAAGGTCTCGCTGCCTCTGGTCAACGAGTTACAGGCTGCCGGCAAGACACCGCTTGCCCTTGCCAAAGACATCGAGGCGGCGTTGAGGCCCTTCGTTCAGGTGCCGAAGGCGTCGGTGGTGGTGCAGGAATTTGCTAATAATGACGATCGAACGGTGCAGGTACTTGGTGAGGTCAATGACCCCAAGGCAGTGCCCTATCGTCCGTATATCACGCTACTTGATTTGATCGTCGCCGCCGGCGGTCTGACCGAATTCGCCGATGGTAACAGCGCCAAGCTCATTCGCCGCGACAGCGGCGAGGGGGGAGGTGCCACCTATGGTGTGAAGCTTGAGGATCTCATCGAGGACGGCGATCTTGATAAGAATGCCAGGCTCAAGCCTGGTGATCTCATTGTCGTTCCCGCAAGTCTGCTCTGATACTACGTTTAACTTAATAGAATAGCGGCAGGTAAAGCAAAGATATGCAAGAGCTCCGCAATCTTGTTGTCTCCTACTTGACGGCACTTTGGCATTGGCGCCGCTCTGCCCTGTTGGTCGCTTGGCTGATCAGCTTGATCGGTTGGGGCATCATTGCTCTGTTGCCGGATCGATATACCGTGACGGCACGCTTGGTGGTCGATACCGAAACGATCCTCGGACCGCTGATGAAGGATATCGCGGTAACGCCAGATATCGATCGTCAGGTGAAGATGATTCGTGAAACCCTGTTCTCCGAGGCCAATATCGTCGAGTTGATCGACCGCACAGGCATCGATCGGCAGAAGAACGTGGTTACTGAGCTCGAACGCGTCAAACTTATTGACGATCTTGCAAATGATATCGAGCTTCAGGTCGACAGCAAAAATTTATTCACGCTTAGCTACACCGACAACGATGGCGAAATTGCGTATCTCGTTGTCGACGAAATGATGGACATCTTCATCCAGCGCAATCTCGGGCACTCTGAGCGGGATGTGGCGAAGGCTTCGAAATTCATTGATGAGCAAATTGGCATCTACGATAGAAAGCTGCGTGACGCCGAGCTGAAGGTCGCCGAGTTTCAGCGCTTGCATGCCGACGAGCTCGGGGGATCTGAACGAAGTGCTCGGGATCTGGAACGTGCCGAAACCAACCTGCGTAGCATGCGTGCCGAGTTCGAATCCGCGCTATGGAGGCGTGACCAGCTCAAGGTAAAGCTGGATGCGACACCACGGACGATTGCGGCCTCCCAAACTGAAGGCGCTAAGTCTGGAACCCAGCGTTATCTCGAGGATTTGAACCAGGAGCTGGTCCGCAAGCGTCTCCTTTACACCGATGAGCATCCCGACATTTTGACCCTTCGCCAGTTGATCGAGGAAGCAGGTCGCCAGCTTGCGGCGGAGCGCGAAGCGAGTCCGACCGGCCCGGGCGCCGTCAAGAATCCGCTTCACGAGCAGCTATCCAGCCAGCTCGAAGTTGCCGAAGTCTCGGTCAATGATTTTGGCCGACGTTTGAAAGTCGCTGAGGAGGAGGTCCGCACCCTGGCATCCAGGGCGCAGCAGTCGCCCCAGGCCGAGGCCGATCTCAAGCGTCTGACCAGAGACTACGATGTGCTACTTCTGCAATATGAGCAATTGATCAAACGCCGCGAAGCGACCCAACTTGCGACCGATCTGGACAGCCGGCGCCAGCGGGCTGAGTTCCGCGTTGTTGATCCGCCCACGCGTCCGTTGGAGCCAAGCGGGCCCTTACACGGCTTGCTGCTGGTCGGCGTGATGGTTGTGGGTGTCGGTGTTGGTGTCGGCTATACCGTTTTGCGCTTCATGCTGAGCGGTGTCGTTTTGACTGCAGGACAATTGCAGTCGGCCTTTAAGAAAATTCCCGTGCTGGGTGGGGTCTCGGTTGCCGAATCGATGCAAAGCAGCGGTCTCAGGACGGTCGGCCATCTCGGGCTTGCCGGCAGCACGATAAGCTTGATCTTGGCTTGTGCCTTCCTGGTTTACCTTTACGAGATCAGCGAAGTTGGGCTGGCGGAAATGATTCCTATAGCTGAAATCACGAACCTGTTTTCAAGCACTCAGGCGAGAGCAGGCCTATGATCGGATTTTCTAGTCTCAAGAAGAAGAAGAAAG
>JACONH010000027.1 GCA_014323835.1 Alphaproteobacteria bacterium GM202ARS2 | reverse complement strand
ATGGCAGAACCCGATCGCCTGCGCCATAAGTCAGAAAACCCCTTGTATCGAACCGGGCGTCCACACATGTCCGTGCGGAACAGGGGCACGGCAGCGTTCCCCTTTCGGCGCTCGACCATAGCGCCTTGCCATTTTGGTCGAGGTTCCGGTCTCATCGATGAAGACCAACCGTTCAGGCTCAAGCTCAATCTGAGCATCAAACCAAGCTTGCCGGCTTATGCGGACTTGGTCTCATAGGGATAACAGCGTTTGGCAGCTTCTTTTTTTTGGGGGGGATTGACGCGAAGTTCGATGCTGCTGCTGCGCGTGAGGAGGCAGGGGGTAGAGACGCTGCAAAAGAAAGAAGCGACCTCAAGTCCAATATCACCGGTCTAACTGTGCAAATGGGCGAGGTCGCTAAAGGTATCGCGGAAATTCGGGCCATGCATAGCCGTGGAAGCCCTTATACTGGCGGGCCAATAAAGCCAGTGAACGAGTAATGCCTAATTGCGTTGTCAGTCTGACAAGCACATTCGATCGCAGCAGGATCCAACCGACCGAATCCCCAGCCTGCCCTTAATCAAAAAATACCAGCTTTGCTTAATTAGCGAAGCTAATTGATAAACGCCGCCATACCAGGAAAACTTGAAATCTCCAACTACTGATAATGCATATTATCGATAGTTAAGAATTTGACTGACTAGGTCGAAAATCACTTTATCCCAAGGTTCGCCAGTGTTAAAAGTTTTTGCTCAGAAACATTAACTGACAGATCATGATTAATCTTGACTACCCGCCAACGCTCATCGAGCTCATGCAGCCCGTGGAGACGACCGCCATTGCACTAGGTCGGCTCGATCACGCGCTTGATAGGACCTTCCTCTATCCAGCATTCCTTTGGCGGGAAAATGTCCGGATTGCTTGCAAGCTTGCGCAAATCAGCGGCTATCAGGTGACGATCGAGCAGCTTGGTGATGATCTTCTAGGCTTGCCACAAGAGCATGATGATGTCGGTGGATTGGCCGCCGCAAGACGCCATTTCATCACCGCTGAGAAGCTCTTCCGTCGTAACCTTGGCGCCGACTCGATAGACGACGATTTCGACGCTTGGCCGGATATTTCCGATCCAGATGCTGCCATGCAGGTAGAGGATCCCATTTCAAAGACCGGTGATCGCGCCAAGGCCATCAGCCAACAAGCACGTCTTGATGACGGCCCAAGCCTGGTAACGCTGCTTCAAGCCATCCGGAAAGGCACGACATCTGGGCTAGAACGGCCGTTGGTGCGATTTCTGCTGCCGCTATGCCTCTATCATTCGAACATGCTGCCGCGGCCGCTGCCGGGCCTCATAGGCGGTCGCTTGCCGCTTGGTGGACCGACGATGCTCACCAATTCGGCCGACGCCACCACTTGGATACGCCGTGGCTTAATGGAACTCACCAGCGAGGCTGATCGTGCGCGGTCTCGCCTCTTAGATCTGGAGCGACAGGTTCAGGCTTGGCAGGATCGATTGGCCAAGGAAGGCATGCGCAAACACGCCCATGCACCACACGTGGTCGATCTATTGACCATTATGCCGGCGATCACCGCAAAAATGGTCAAGCAACGGCTCGGCATTAGCCAAGTCGCTGCAAGCGCGGCACTCAAACGCCTGGCGCAGATCGGTATTGTGAGAGAGCCGATTGCAAGGCAGCGGTTTAAGATCTTCACGGCTGCTGATCTCAAGACAGTCGCGTCAGCGAACGCAGAGACGACAGCACTGTTGAAATCAAGCCAGATCATGCATCCTTTAGACTATGAAGCAATGGACGCGTCCTTGGCCGAATTGTTTGCTGATGTGGATCGAGTCAACAAGTCCGCAAAAACGGCCTGTTAGTGGCGAGGTGATCGTTAGACCCAACTTGAGCAGCACGATTTGGAAAGCTTTTTCTTTTCAGCATGTTGCGAGCGCGGCGCAGTCTGTTAGCATCACATTTTGATAGTTTTGGTCTTTAGGATTGAGCGGGGCGGATGTTTTTCGGCAGGGCAATACCCGCGGCTTTGAAGATGGATCCGACGGCGCCCTGCGTTTGCGGGCGCAGGATGATGGGATCGCCATCCTGTAGGATGGTCACTTCCTGCAAACGACCGAGATCACGTAGTGTGTCTTGCCATTCTGGCTTGATGCCGGCCTTTTCACAGCGGGCCTGAAGTTCCTTTCTGAGAACCAGCGCAAGGAAGGAGCAGAAGACGTGGCCGCGGATGGCCGCATCGCTGGAGTGATAGACGGGTCGGGTTTTGAGCAATGACTTGGCGCTTCGAAAGAGTTCCTCGACCTGCAGAAGGTCGCGGTAACGCAGCGCGGCCTGAAGGGGCGTGATCTTGGCTTTCTTGAGCAGGCGTAGAACGAAGACACCATCAAACCTGGCCTCATCGGCGAGCTTGCCGGCATCGATCTCGAAGGCCGCTTTGGTTTTCTGATCGCCGTTTGCCGTCCGCTTGAGATAGCGCCGATAGGCGCTATTGCCGATCAGGGTCTTCTCACCCTTTTTTAACTGCGCATCGAGGGCCTGGATGACAGCCTGTCGATCCTCTCGGTCCTTCTTGGCTTCTGCCTCGTTACGGCAAACCACGTAACGGCGATCCTTGACCGTCACCTCCTTGGCAAACAACTGCGTCTCACCAGTGCTGCGTTCGATCAGCAAGGGCGTGAAGGGAGCTGGATCATCAAGGACAGTCTCACGCACGATCTTGTCGCTGCGTTCGCGCACGCCGAGGATATAGTCGAGCTGCCGATCCTCAAGCGCCTTAATCGTGGCCGCCGAGATCATGCCACGATCGGCGACGACGCAAACTTGCTTGATGCCAAAGCGTTGATGCAAGCGATCGACGATCGGCAGGAGAATACTGACATCGGCTGTGTTGCCTGGCATCATCTCCGAGCAGATCGGTCGACCGTCATTGTCGATGACCGCAGCCAGGATCATCTGCTTTAAGTCGGGCCGTTTGTCCTTGGAGTGGCCATGCCTCCCCAGTGTCTCACCACCTTGGCCCTCAAACGACAACGAGGTCGTATCCATGAAGACGACCGATAGGTCCGTGAACAGATCGCGGCGCTGAGCATAAAGCCGTTCCTCGATCTCATCTTTGATGGTACGCGGCGAAAACGGCGTCGCATCCGTTTGATCACTTGCACCGAGCTCTTCGCCTAACCAGGCCATGGCGTGATAGAAATGATGCAGTGCCAAGCCTTCGACATGGGGGATCGCATAATCGGCGAGCCACTTCTCGCAGGCCCGATCGGATCCAGACACCATGATCCGATGCAGGACCGTGGTGAGCACAGCCCGTTCAACTGAGAATTCGAAGCCGCGATCTTTCAACATCTGATGAAAGACAGCGGCGCAGCCGGTCTCTTCCCACAATCGGCCAAACAACAAAGGGGCACCGATCCGCTTGCAGCCCAACGCTTCGAGTTCATGCGCTGAGAGCTTCCCTTTATCCAGTTTATCGCGGACCTCAATCGTGTCGGCAAAGCGCGAAAGGGACGCCGCTAAACGCTCAAGCCCACCACTGGCCAGCACGACATCTTTGCGCCCCAGATTCTTGATGATCCGTTGCTTGGTCCGCTTACCCTCTCGCACGGTCTCGACGAGGTACAGGTAGCTGTAGCCTTTGATTTTCCTCTCGCGCACAAACATGCTGATTTAGCATCATATTTTAAACTGCCCTCAAAACCACCATCAGCAAAATCATGCACTTACTAAAAATGTTCACCTTTTGCCCCAAACTCACTGTTCAAGTTGGGTAAAAGTCAAAATCTGACAAAATCGTTATTTTTTTGCGCGCTCATATGTGTAAAAATCAATTCTTGAAATTTTATTGTTTGTAAGTGTGGTAATATTGACTATGCCCTCAATTCTTTCTTGGATTTTACTTTTGAAGTCGCATTTGAATTCTCCAAAATTAGGATCAAATGCATAAAGGTGAGATGTGCTCTTTAATGTCCAATATCTATTTCTCTATTCATTAGGTCAGAACAGCTTATACGGATAAACGTAGCTTTTTGATTAGATATATCTCCAATGCGTTCATGTACAACATAAGATCTTCCTAGAAATCAATCCAAAGCAACAGCTTCTTCAGTAGGATTTAGATCGAACATTTGAGCGATCATATTTGTTTTTGCGGTAAAATCTAAGACTTCGCCTGATTCTGATTGTTTGATGCTTTTACTAAAGTATGGCCTCTGCAATGGCTGACGAACCGACAGAGCTCCTCAAAGAGCTCATACGCAACGTTAACGACATGCGGACTGACTTTACGGCGCGCTTCGACCAGCTCGAGCAAGAGCGGGTGCAGATAAGGCAGCGTATGCAAGCCGTCGAGCAGCATGCGGCGGTCTTCGTCGAGAACAGTGCAATTACCAACAAGCGCTTAGACGACATCGACATGCGACTCGAAAGCCAGCCCGTCCGCTAAACCACTGTCAAATCATAATTAAACAAAGTGCCCGGGAGCAAATCCTGTTTGCTTTCCACGATTATTTTTGGCAGATCTACCGAGTCCCTCCCAACGTTGCTTTATCCCGGCCGCGGATCGTAGCCAGCGAACGACGGCCGGGGCTGCAACGCCTCTGACTAGCATCAGCCGTGATAGATCCAGGCAGGACAGTAAGGTGCCGGAATGGGCCGTCTGCTTTAGGCCGCAGTCCTGCCGCTAGGCTTATGGGAAGAATGTGCCGATTTTGATGAAAAAGGCGGTTCGATTTGAGTTTGGGGTTTCAACGTATGATGACGTCGAGGTCATTGTATCGGGTTGAAGCCCGATTTTTTGGTTGGCTGAGGTGTTACTCGATGATGGTTTGCCTTTCCGTTATGCCGCTCGGCCAATGGGTTCGAGTGTCGGCCTTAGCTTGGCAAGTTTTCGGAGGTTTTGCGCAGTAGCAGCGAGCAGGAACTCGTCACTGGCACCGCAGGGACCGCGAAGCCGAAGTCTGCCAAGTCTCAAGATCCTTTTGAGATGAGCGAAGAGCATTTCCACTTTCTTCCGATCGCGCTTGGACGCCTCGCCGGCTTCAGATTTACCGATCTTTCGCGCCAAGTCTCTCGCCCCTTCATGGATCGAGCGAGGGACGATGCGCATCGGGGTGTTTGGACAGCATCGAGATTTGAGCGGGCAGACTGAGCAGTCTGATTTGATGGCTCGATACTTCTGCATACCGTGCTTGTCGACATGGGCTGGCTTGGTCTTCACTTCGCGTCGGCGCGGCCTCAGGAGTTTGCCTGCCGGACAGGTGTAGGCGTCTTCTTGGTAGTCGTAGACGAAGTCGCTTCGCGAAAAGGTTCCATCAGTTCGTTCCCCCATGTCCTTGATGGTGACATGAGGCTCGATCCCTTGCTCTTCCACGAGCCAACCAACCATTGCGGCAGCGCCATAAGCGCTGTCGCCGGCAAGACGTTCTGGATAGAGACCGAACCGATCCATGCTCCGCCCGATCATGGTCTGGGCTGCGCCAACCTCAGCTTGGCGAATGGCGCGCGTTGCTTCGACATCGACGATCACAGCGTTATCAGTGTCGACCAGATAGTTGGTGGCATAAGCGAAGAAAGCCGGACCACACAGCGCGCCGGTCCATTGGGCTGCCGGATCTGATGGAGAAATGTACTTCGGCTTAACCTTGCTTGCGGCGCCGAAGGCCGCATCGTCAAGCCTTGCCACATAGTCCTTAACGGCTTGCTTGGCGTCAGGTGGGATACCCGCAGGATCCCATTCCTTGCCGGGAATGGAGCGCTGCTTGTTCGCATCGGCTTGGATCAAACTGGCATCAACAGCAAAGCCTTCACCACCGATAAGTCCTTCATCGATACAGCGTTGCACAACACTTTCAAAAACTAGGCGGAAGAAATCGCTCTCACGAAATCGGCCGTGACGGTTCTTCGAAAACGTGGATTACCTTGCCGTAGAGATCCAGCCGGCAGAACCAGCGGAACGCCAGGTTCAAATGAACGTCTTCGCACAACCGACGCTCAGAGCGGATGCCAAAACAGTAGCCAATGATCAACATCCGGATCATCAGCTCCGGATCCACAGACAGACGGCCGATCTGGCTATAAAACGGCTTCAGATCCTGACGAATACGCTCAAGATCAACAAAGACATCGATCTTGCGAAGGAGGTGATCGGCAGGAACATGATCGTCGAGACGAAAGTCGTAAAATAACTGTTCAGGCTCAGCCTGCCTGCCCATCATCGAAACGTCCTCCTACTCACTTTGTTGAGGAGAACGAATCACGTCACCTAACAACAGTCAACAACAGCCTTTTTCATCAAAATCGACCCGAGATGGCCATAAGGCCGGAGCCACTCAGCGATCGAAAAGAGCAGATAGCTGCCTCTGACGCCGAACATAGTTGGATAGATCCAACTGTTTGCCCCAACTGATACTGATGTCTGCAA
This sequence comes from Alphaproteobacteria bacterium GM202ARS2, assembly GCA_014323835.1. Classification (GTDB taxonomy): domain Bacteria; phylum Pseudomonadota; class Alphaproteobacteria; order GM7ARS4; family GM7ARS4; genus GM202ARS2. Next base: position 8,854 of record JACONH010000027.1, on the reverse strand, counting down.
GATTGGAATCCACGAAATCTGGACATGCGCCGGCGATTGATGCTGTTGAGTACGTGCATAAGTTTGGAGAGCAACGCCATGGCCACTCGCAACGACTCCTTCGGCCTGAACACAACAGCCATTCATGCAGGAGAAGCTCCGGATACGGCAACCGGCGCTTCGGCCCCTCCGCTGCATATGTCGTCGACCTTCGTGACCGATGAACTCGCCGGCTTCTCCGCCCACGATATCGAAGAAGGTACGGGGTTCATTTATAGTCGCTGGGGCAATCCTACGGTTGCCATGCTCGAGCGTAAGATTTCAGCCCTTGAACGTACCGAAGACTGCCTTTGCCTTGCCTCGGGGATGGCCGCCACAAATGCCATCTTCCTGACCTTCCTGTCAGCCGGCGATCACGCCGTGATTTCAGACGTGTCCTATGCCGGGGTTGCCGAGCTCGCTCGCGATACGCTGCCACGGCTGGGGATCAATGTCACCTTGGTCGACATGTCCGATCTGGATGCCGTCAGTCAAGCGATCCGTCCCGACACGCGGCTGGTTCATTGCGAAAGCCCGGTGAACCCGATCGGCCGCCTCACGGATCTGGCGGCGGTGTCGAAGCTGGCCCACAATGTGGGCGCACTCGTATCGTGCGATGCCACCTTCGCTTCACCCATCGGGCAGAAATGCAAGGATCTTGGCATCGATCTGATCATGCACTCGGTCACGAAATATATCGGTGGCCATGGCGATGCCATTGGTGGTGCGGTCGCCGGCAAGGCCGACTTGATCGGCAAAATGCGAGCGGAGGCGGCCATTCATCATGGTGCAATCATGTCACCGTTCAACGCCTGGCTGATCGCACGAGGTGCTGCGACTCTGCCGATCCGCATGAAGGCGCATCAACACAATGCCAAGCAGGTCGCCGAATGGCTGGAAGGCCAGGAGACGGTCACCCGAGTGATCTATCCTGGGCTGAGGTCACACCCGCAACATGATCTGGCCCAACGCCAGATGACCAACATGTCAGGCATGATCGCCTTCCAGGTCGGCAATGTGGACCAAGGCCGGACGACGGCGCAGGCGCTGATCGATCGGTTGGAGATCATTCACTATGCAGTATCCTTAGGCCATCACCGCAGCCTGATTTTCTGGATGGAGACGGACAGTCTCATGGACACGTCATTCCGACTGGAAGGGAAGGCACGTGAAAGCTATCGCGCCTTTGCGGGTGATGGAGTCTTCAGGTTTTCGGTCGGGTTGGAAGATGCCGACGATCTGATCGCTGACCTCGCTCGGGTTCTGTGAAACGGATAACCTTACGGCGGTTGGCATGAGAGTTGCGGAATCGATCCAGCACCCGAAACAATTGTCAGCTTTCGCCGTTTTTCGGTCCTTGAGGAGGCTTCCGCTTGAGTCTCGAATTGGCACTTCCTGGTCATGCGGCTTCAGGCAGAAATGCGCTCGAGAGCGGTCCTTTCGGGGGCTGGGTCAGCCTGAGAGGCAGCTCTCGGGCCGACAGCGGACATAGCGCAGGCTGCGTTAGGGTCAAATTTTGACCCACTGCCGACTCAAGGCTTCGCTGACCGCGATGTCCGGAATAAGCCCCGTAGCTGCAACGGTCATACGCAAATTGGCTCAGTTCCCCCGAAGCTGTCAAAACGGACAAATTTCAGGGTTGCATAATGTGATGTGTTGACCTGTATCGTTCCGTAATTATGCTTCGAATAAATAGATTTGGAGAGAACGGAAGCTTTGATGCCGGTTTGTTCGGACGAACATTTGAACGCCCATTGGATCTTGAAGGACGACGAACTCGGCTTGTTGAAAGGCAAGAGTGACCCGGGTCGGCTGACGCTTTGTATCTTGCTGAAGCATTATCAGCTTCATGGTCACTTTCCCAAAGGACTGGTGCAAGTTTCCGAGGCTGTCGCCGACTTTCTTGCTGAGCAGATCGGCGCATCTGCCGATGTTCTCGACCTGGCGTCGACGAGTGCGGATCGGATGATCCGGCGTCATCCGAGACCAATACGGTTGGCGCTCTTGTCCTTTTTCTGTGGTCCCCGTGAGGTGGAGATCGTCGACAGCCTTGTCGATCTGCTGATCGGTGTGACCCACAAGATTTCTGCCCGCTCCGAGCAAAAGGTTGTGAACGAGCTGGTAGGCGAGGTAATCAGGGTCCAGGGCAAGACGACCCTGCTGTTCCGGATGGCCGAAGCGGCGCAACGGTCGCCAAACGACCCTCTGGCCCGGATCAAGCAGAGAGGGGCCAAGACCCGGCTTTCGATCACGCCTTTCGCGCGGCTTCCCGAGCCAAAGAACCTGAACGCCTTGAAGCAAGAACTCATGCACCGGTGGCCGTCAACCAGCCTGCTCGACGTTCTCAAGGAGACGGACTTCCAGGTCGGCTTCACTAAGGCCTTCGCGTCATCGGCATCGCGCCAGGCCATGGAGCAAGATGAGGTGACGCGCCGGCTGCTGCTGGCGCAGATGGAATTGGCAGCATGATCCGTCCCGAAACTTATAAGTTTCGGAACGATTTTTTTGTCGTTCAAAATCAGCAGGTTAGATTTTCCATATCTGTGTTTCGTAACAACCTGCCTAAATCGAGCAAAAATCGATGCTGATCGGTTATGCACGGGTTTCGACCGCCGGTCAGAACCTCGATCGCCAGCGTGAGCTGCTCAGCAAGGCCGAATGCGAGAAAGTCTTTGAAGAAAAGCTCACGGGTGTGGATCGAAAGAGACCAAAGCTCGCCGCCATGATAGCCGAGGCCAAGGACGGCGACACCGTCATCATCACCAGCCTCGATCGGCTCGCCCGATCAACCCACGATCTCTTTGAAATCATCAAGAAATTGGAAGCTAAGAACGTCAAGTTCCGTTCTTTGCAGGAGCCATGGGCCGACACCAGCAGCACAATGGGTCGCTTCCTAACCACTGTTTTTGCAGGACTTTCAGAGCTAGAACGACGGATCATCAACGAACGTACGGAAGAAGGACGCATATCGGCTCGAAAACGCGGCGTCAAATTCGGCCGCAAGCCGACCCTAACCCTTCACCAGCGATCCGAGGTTACCCGCATGCTCGAAGAAGGAACACCAATCCGCGCTATCGCACAGCATTTCAACGTCGGTGTCGCCACAATCGACCGAATCAAAAAAACATCTCAACCGGCATGAACCGAAAATTTGTCCGTTTCGGCGGCTTCGAGGGAACTGGGCCGAGTAGAAATGAGACGATCGAGTTGTTCTGAGCCAAGCTCAGCACAAAGGTGTCCTGCCACAGGGACGCACGGAGCGCGTGAAGTCGAAAAGCTGATTGTTGTCGAAAACGCGAACACGCCCATAAATTGAACTCACGCGATCCGTCCAGATCTGAACCTGAGCGCAGTCGTCAGGCTGAACCTCGAACAGAAAAGAGGGATCTGTGGCAATGATTTCTATCATAGCGCAGATTCAAGGCGACCAGTGCCTCCCAATGATTCACTAAGCGTCGCGATGGTTACCTTTGCCAAGGTCAAAGTCCGCGCGCTGTTTGAAGTCACGCCCGCGGTTCGTGTCCTTCGATGGCAAGATTGGAATTGGAATGACCGGAAAATTGCGTGCCTCGTGCCGGCGATTTAGGGTGTCCTGATAGCGCTAACGATTCTCGCGTTCCTCTCGCTTAGTTAAACCAGAGCGCCAACAAACCGGCGGCAATAAGTGAGACGAACGCCACCACAATGATGATGAAAGAATAGCCCATCGACTCCCGGCCAGAGATCGGTGACTTATCTCTGTCGTCACTCATGACGGCCGCCGCTGACGAAAACCGCCAGTACTATGAGGAAAATTCTACGAGAAGAACGCATTTGCCGGCTCCACTAGCGAAGACGCCGGCTCTGGCGTCGTGGTGCCAGCTCGCAAAGGCGATCTCATTCTCCTGATCGATCTGGCCACTGCGATCAGCATCCAGAGCTAGGACGCCGTTTTCAGCGCTAAACCAACCATGACCATTCGGTGCCGATGCGCGGAAGAACGTCGCCTGCGAATCCTTGACATCAATCAGCCCGACATCGCCGTCACGGTTCAGATCGATGACAATCGGGAATGATCCTTGATTGCGGATATCGTGGCCATCGCGCCTGGACTCTCTCTTTTGGGGCAGCTTAGCGTACTTCCTTAGCGCCTTTGCTTTGCACCGCTCGAACGAAATGATGTTGTCCTTGGCATTGTTGATGCTGGTATGTGCAGCTTCGAGACTTTGATTGGCCTGGACGAGATTTTTGGCCGCTCGCTCCACTGATCGACCGAAGTCAATCCCGAGTGCCCTGGCCACACGCTCGCCTTTTTTGCTTGTCAAACCAACCAAGTCATCGGCGATATTGGCGCGTCGAAGCTGATCCTCATAGCGTCTCTGCTTGGCTAAGGCGTCATTGCGTCGAACTTTAGCTTTTCTGATGATGCCTTCTTCTCGGCGTATCCCAGCATCGTAATTGTCCAGTTGCTTTATGATATCGCTGCGGGCTTTCGCTTCTTCCCGCTTCCTTCTCTCTTGTTCAGCGTAGCCGGGTTCATGCGGGCGACGTTTGCCCAAACGGGCGCGTTCTCGGCGATCCTCGCTTGCAAACATGCATGTTCTCCCTTGCATGGATCACGTTTCTCATGACCGGATAAACTTGCTGACCTCTGCTGGTTATGGCTTCCTTTCCGTTTGGCGTTTTGCCAATCAAAATGGTCTCTTAACTTTCTGCAGCTCCCTCTTGACGGCCTTTTCGTCAAGCATCTGCTGCAGCTCTCTCAAGGCAGTGTTACTTCACCGACCTCTCCTTGTTCTTGCTTTAGGGTCAAAAGTCGAACAGCAATGTCGAGGTTATGCTCTGATGTCCGGCCGCCGAATTTTTTGATGTCCTCGAACGTGTCTTCTGCCGTGTCATACCGACCAACAGCGCCATAAAACGAGCCAAGCCTCCGCAATAGAAACAAGCCATGATCATCCGGCGGCGTTTGCTCTTCGATCGACGATCGGAAGCCCTCGATAGCAGCAATGGCCTCGTTGTATTTGCCTTGTTCCTCCAAGGCGTCGACCAGCAATGCTAGGCTAATAACGGCGTCGGGATAAACGGAGGCAACGTCAAAGGCTTCCCTGAGAGGCCCTTCCGCTTCGCTATATTGGCCATCATCGATGCCCAACCGTCCGATCAATCGCAAAACCACAACAAGGTCGCCCTTGCTCCCGACCAATTCGGGGTAATCGCGCAGGAGCTCCGCCATCTCCTTGTAGGTGGCGATGGCTTTTGCGGGTTGATCCTGATCGAGATAAAGTAGATTTAAGCTGTCGAGCTTCGTATATAAATCACCCTTACTGATCGTCGCACGCGTTTGGCTGAGATCGAGTTCATAAAGCTCGATAGCTTCCTCGACACGGCCAAGATCGGCGTAGGCCGTGGCCGCATTTAGACGGCTGATTGACGTCAACGAATCCGCGCTGCCAAATCGCTCTCGGGCAAATTCATAAGCCTCAAGAGCGAGTTCTAGTCCTCGATTGGCGTCGTTTCGGCCAAGCGCATCCGACGCTGCCTCATTCATTTCGTCCCAGCGGTCAAAATCGGTTTGCGCGGTCACACAATCGACAAAAACCAATTGAACGGCGACGATCGATATCAAGAATGCTTTGATAAAAGCGCCCCATTGGGAACGACATAGAGACGTTTGCCCGGATGGATGCCCCGACATCGCCATTTTTCTCCTAGGCTTTTGAACGAGTGACCAAAATAGCGTTGGAATCGATGGGACATGTCCAGACATGCTGGTCCCAAGTGGCGCGAAAACATGCCATCGCTCAATGAGGCTGTAAAAGTAGCGATATTGCCCTCAGGCTGAGGCAACGATCAGCCACTTTTATCTATCCTAGATGACCAAAGATCTTTCGCTTATGCAACGTTAAAATGCAGAGTCATTAACATTTTAGCAATCATGTAGTAATTGGGTCTAACGCTTCAAATCGAGGATCGCATGTTATTTGCTCACCATTTAGTGAGTAATTTAGCGCTGCTTTACCTCACCAGCATTCTCAATGACATGTGAGATTGCACATTCAGATACTAACCCGCATTTCTCAGAGCGCCCCGAAGGCGCGAACAACCAGTGGAGGGAGGATCCACCCAGACAGTAGTCGGTTTGATTTGGTAGCTGGCAGGCGATGTCGTTGGGTAACTGGCGGCATTGAAGCCCTGTGACAAAGGCCGCCTTTTGTGGCGGTTGAGCGACCTTGCGGGCCGCAACACGAGTGAAGCCTGAGCAGGCCTCGAAAGTGATGTTGCGAACGCCGACCCGCCTGAGATTCGGGGAAGGCCGTGCGGGACTGAGAAGGAAACCGACATACGCATCGGTTCCGGTTCGTCGGGGTAGTGGGCGCGGCACGCAAGGAAGGTTGTTCGGGTAATCGGGGGAGATCCAAGTTGGGCGAGGGTCGCGGCCTCAACGTCGGTTTAGCCGGCGGTCTGCTTGGAAGTCGGAGAGGGTGATACGACCGTTGACGCCGGGTAATGCCGGTCGAGGGAAGCGCCCTTACGTCCGGCACGCTTTCAACGAAGACAAGGTGAGGTGATTGGCGATGAGCCTAGTAACACCGATGAAGATCCGGAAGCTTCAGCGAAAGCTCTATGGCAAGGCGAAGGCGGCGCCAAACTTCCGCTTTTACCAGCTCTACGACAAGGTCTATCGGGACGACATCCTGCGCCATGGCTATCGTCTGGCGAGAGCCAAGAACGGGGCGCCGGGCGTAGATGGCGAAACCTTCGCGATAATCGAAGCGACAGGGTTGGATGAGTGGCTGGCTGGCATCCAAGAAAGCCTGCGCAGAAAGACGTACCGACCTTTGCCGGTGCGACGGGTTTTGATCGACAAACCTGGTGGCGGATCCAGGCCACTCGGCATCCTGACGTTGCTCCCTGAACCCGGACCAGGGCGTTGTAGATCTATGCGGCCTTTGCCGCGGTGATGGCCATCCTTGCTTGTTCTGGTGTCCGGTAGCCGATGCTCGAGTGGCGTCGTTGGCGATTGTAGAAGATCTCGATGTACTCGAAGAGCGCAGCTTTGGCTTCACGTCTCGTGGCGAACCTTGTTCGGTGCACGAGTTCGGTTTTGAGTGAGCTGAAGAAGCTCTCCATCGTGGCAAGATCCTTGACAGCGGCGAGGTAGAGCCAGCCTTCATCCGTCGGGATATAGGAGATGTCTGCCAGACAGACTGTATTGGGCTGGGCAGCGTCAAACTTCTGCTCAAGCAGATTGGGCGCGATGGCATGGGAATGCCGGCTGTCGGTGGTGATCGGCACCCGCCTCCGGCCTCGCGGTGGACATAGCTCCTTCTCCTGCATAAGCCTGGCCACCGTGCGTTTCGAGACACGAAAACCCCGCGCCTTGAGCTCAGCATGGATCCGTGGCGCGCCCTAGCGTCTCTTGCTTTGCAAGAAGATCGCCTCGATCTCAGTTCCAAGGCTTTCACGCCAGGCAGCACGTTCGGCACGCCTTGGTGCGGAACGTTGCCAGGCATAGTAGCTGGTCATCCGTGAACAACGGCCTATGCGGCAGGTTTTTGCTGATCGAGCCGGCATCGATTTAGGAAGATTTGCTTTTTGATGATATCGATAGCGGCCTTGATGGCCATGAAGGCGTTGATTTTTCCAAGGACGTTTAAGAGCCACCTTGCGAGCAGCCTCAGGTTGTGACCGGCGGCGGCAAGGATGGCGTTGATGGCATCACCGTCGGCGCCTTTGAGGTGATTGCGATCGAGCAGGCCGTCGCTTTTCATGTGACCGATCACCGGCTCGACCGCATTGCGCCGTTTGAGTTCACGCTTGATGGTCGGGGTCAGCCCGCGCTTTTGGCCTGAGATGAAGACGGCTTTCTTGTTGTCGGCATCATGGCCACGATAGCCGCGGTCAACATAGACCCGCTCGGGCTTGATCCCCGTTAACCGGGTGGTTTGCTCGATCTGAGCCTGGAGACTGTGGCCGTCATAGGGATGGCCGGGCAAGCTTTCCACGAGACCTTGACGCCAAATTCGTAGCGGGTCTTCGGTTTGCCTTTGCCGAGACACTCGACCTCGGGGGCATGGAAGGCATACAGCTTGCCCTTGTCACCCTTCTCTTGGCTCTGGATCTGCTCGGCGCGGGCCAAGGGCACGGCAAACAGCGCTTCGAGATTGGGGTTGCCCTCGATCTTGCGCTGAATGTCGCAGATCACCCGGCCAAGACGGGTACGCAGCCAGCGCAACTGTCGTTCGCCAGCGGCTTTGCGCCCGCGATACATGAGCCTGACAGCCTGCTGCTTGGCCCATCTGGCGGTGCGGGCATAGCTCTGGCGAAGCTTGATGCCGTGTTGCTTGGCAAGCGCCCCCAACCGCTCCAGCGTCCGCAGCAAAAGGTGGGCATCCGTCGGTGGCGCAATCGCCTTGGGTTGCACGGTCGTATCCACCGTGACGCGTTTGAGATGCTTGGTCTCAAGAGCACCTTCACGAAAACCACAAGCCAGGACGACCCTGGCTTTCGTGATAGAGCGGCCCAAACGCTTCGTCGAACACCGACCAATCAAGCGCCTTGGCCAGCTTCACCAGCTCGTGACGCAGATCGATCATCGCCAAGAGACGCGAGCGAAACAAATCCTCGCTGCCGTCATCAACCACAGTCTTGGGCTGCATCTGATATCTCCGTCGATCAAATCAACGACAAGGAATCAGATCCCAGCAGAAGCCGCAACCCACCAAGACGACTGCCGAAAACTATTGCAACCTTTTCACGCAATCATCGACATAAACTTGCAATTCCAGATACTTCAAAGCACCTGAAAATCAACCTAATACCTCAGAAATTTGCCTTTCTCACGAACGACTAG
>JACONH010000026.1 GCA_014323835.1 Alphaproteobacteria bacterium GM202ARS2 | reverse complement strand
CCAGCGACCGTCGCATGGGTGGCATCGCTGGCAAGGAGTCCGTGTGGCTATCCTCGTCTTTATCGGTGTCTTTGTCTGTTTCTGTTTCTTTTTCCGTCGGTGTTGGCGATGTTTCTTGTGGGGGGGGTTGTTTTTGCTCTTCTTGCGGGGCTGTTTGATTTTCTGTGGGGGCATCGTCGGCGAGGTCATCTTCGCCCCATGATTGTGTTTCGGGCGTTTCTGTGCTGGTGTCGCTGGCTTGTGCGTCTTTGTTGTCGGGCGTTTCTGTTTCGCCCATGGTGCGCCGCAAGGCATCGAGAGTCGACATGGAGTCGCCCTCAGATGCACCCCCGGGGGCAGCCTCAGATGCCTTCTCGTCCTTTTGCGGGGGTTGCTGGGGGGCTTGGGGGGGTGAGGGGGGCGTTTTGTTGTCGTCAGCCATGGGTGCTAGTCGTTGTCTCGGAGTTCGTCCATTGCGGTGATACCTAGCAGGGCTAGTCCTGCCTTGAGTATGCGTTGTGTCGCTTGTATCAGTGCGAGTCTATCGGCGGTTCGTTCGCTATCGTTCTCATCGAGAAAACGTAGCTGGTGATTCTGTTTGCCTTGTGACCATAGACTATGGAAGGATTCGGCGGTCATCGTCAACAGATAGGTGATACGGTGGGGCTCTAGGGCAAGCACGGCTTTTTCGAAAAAATAAGGCCAGCAGGCTAATACTTTTATCAAAGCAATTTCATGCTCGGCGGTCAAGCTGGATAGGGGGGGTGTGCCCGGGGGGGTGGATTTGGGTGCGTCCGTTTGTGCGAGAATTTTTTGTGCGAGGGGTTGTCGTAGCACTGAGCAACAGCGTGCGTGGGCGTATTGGACGTAGAACAGGGGGTTTTCTCTTTTTTCTTGTATGGCGGTCTGCATATCGAACACGAGGGGTGCATCGTGTCGTCTGGTTAACATCATGAATCGCACGGCATCGGCGCTGGTTTCTTCTACGAGGGTGCGTAGCGTAATGACGTTGCCGCTGCGTTTGGAGATTTTGACGTGTTTGCCTTCTACGGTGAGCCGCACCATTGCCATGAGTAAAACTTTGAGCTGTGCCTGTCCGTTGCTGAGGGCTTGCACCGCGCCCTGCAAGCGTGCGCGATAGCCGCTATGGTCAGCACCCCAGATATTCATGAGCGTTGTGAATCCCCGTGCCAGTTTGTTTTGGTGATAGCCGATATCGGCGGCGAAATACGTCCACGTAGCGTTGTCTTTTTTTAGGGGTCTGTCTTGTTCATCGCCGAATTGTTGGGCTTTGAAGAGCAACGTGGGGGTGGGTCGCCACGTTTCATCTTCTTTGCCTTTGGGTGGGGGGAGCGTGCCTTCGTAGACAAGCCCTTTTTTAGTTAAGGTGTCGATGGATGCTTCGATGGCTTGGCTACGGTGGAGTTCCTCTTCCGAGGAGAAAACGTCATGGCGGATTCTGAGGCAGGCTAGGTCTTGGCGGATAATTGCCAGCATGCTGTCGGTGACGTGACGGCGTAGGGTTTGTGTGCGTGTGGGTGGTGCTTGGTCGAGGAGGGCGAGGGGGGCTTTGCCGTGCTGGCGATAGAGGTCTTGGGCGCAGTGCTTGATTTCGTCGCCGGGGTAGAAGTTTTCGGGCTTTGGGGGGGTTCGACCTGCGAGGGTTTGGTAGTGCCAGAGTGTTGAGGCGATTAAGTGATTGATTTGCTCGCCGGCGTCATTGATGTAGTATTCTCGGGTTACGTCATAGCCGCTGGCTTGGAGCATATTGGCGAGGACATCGCCGAAGACGGCGCCGCGGGCGTGTCCTACGTGCATGGCACCGGTGGGATTGGCGGATACGTATTCTAGGTTGACTCGCTCGTTGTTGCCGATGGCACAGGTGAGAGGGGTTTTGACGGCTAAGAGGGCTTGTAACTGCTGGTGCCAGAAGGTGGGGGTCAGCGTCAGATTAAGAAAGCCGGGGCCTGCTACGTCAACGGTGCGGATATGGGGGTTGTCTTGTAGGTGTTTTTGGAGGGTTGTGGCTAAGGTGCGGGGGGCAAGCCCGAGTTTGCTTGCCAGTTGCAGAGCGAGGTTGCTGGTGATTTCGCCTTGTTGATTTTTGTCGGTGAGACTCAAGGCGATGGACTCGCACGATAGGGGCGGGGTGGTGGTGACCGCGCATAGGGACTCGTAGAGCATCTGTTGGATATGCTGGCAGGCGTGTCCGTTATGGGTGGTGAGGGGCTTAGCGTTTGCGTTCATCATCGATACGTTGGTGGCATTGTAGGGCGAAGCGGTCGGTCATGCCGGCGATATAGTCGCTTAAAATGCGGGCTGCGAGGGATGGGTCTTGCTTGTGGGCGGTGATGAATTGCTGTGCCCATGGTTCGGGTAGACGCTCGGGGTTGCGTTGCCAGTAGGTAAAGAGATAGCGTATTTTTTTTTGGGCGTTGTTCATGGCGGTGTCTACTTGTGGGTGATGATACACTTTTTTTGATAGGAAGGCGCGCAATTGCTCGATGGTGGCGTTCATTTGGGGGGAAAAATTGATAAGAGCATGGGGGACGTTGCGGACATCTTCGTTGCTTTTGACTTTGGCGGCATCGATGGCGGCTTGGGAGGTTGTGCGTACGTCTGCTACCATGACTTTGATGAGTTCGCGCACGAGGGCGTGGCGTTGTTGTCGTAGGGTCAGACGGGGATACTGGGCGATAATTGTTTTACGTAGCTCGATGATAGGGGTGATGGGTATATCATCGAGGGTAAACATGTGTCGGCGCAAGCCGTCATCGATATCGTGGCTGTTGTAGGCGATATCATCGGCAATGGCGGCGATTTGGGCTTCGAGGGTGGGATAACGTTTCAGGTCGAGGTTGTGGCGTTGGCTGTAGGCTGCCAGATGGTAGGGGTAGGGTGGTTTCACGGGCCCATTGTGTTTGGCGATACCTTCTAGGGTTTCCCAGGTTAGATTGAGGCCGGCGAAGGTGGGATAGCGTGTTTCGAGGTGGGTGATGATTCTTAGGGTTTGGTCGTTGTGGTCGAATCCGCCGTGTTCGTTGGTCATGGCTTGTAGGGCTGTTTCGCCGACGTGGCCGAAGGGGGGGTGTCCGAGGTCGTGGGCGAGGGCGATAGCCTCGGTTAAGTCTTCGTGGACAGCGAGACAGCGGGCAAGGGAGCGGGCAATTTGTGCCACTTCTAGGGTGTGGGTGAGGCGGGTGCGGTGGTGGTCGCCTTCTGTCGCCATAAAGACTTGTGTTTTGAGTTCGAGACGGCGGAAGGCGACGCTATGGAGAATACGATCCTTGTCGCGCTGCCAGGGGGTGCGGTAGTTGTCTTCGGGTTCGGGGTGCAAGCGACCACGGCACAGAGACACATGACTGGCATAGGGGGCAAGATAGGGATGCCAATCTGCAGGGTTGTTTTTCATGGCAGGATGATTATATAGTGTTTGATGTCTCTTTTGGGTTTTTTTGGGGGGGTGATACGATTTGTGAATGTTATGACGGATAGCCCATTGATTGTAACTGCCAGTGCTGCTAGGCGTATTGTGTCTGCTGCTAAGAAGCACAGCAAGGCTTCTGATGCTGTGTTGCGGGTTGCGGTGCAGGGTGGTGGCTGTCAGGGGTTTTCTTATGTGTTTTCTTTTGAGGATAGCCCGGCTGAGGATGATACGGTGGTGCAACAGGATGATGCGAAAGTTATTGTGGATCCGTCATCTCTTGAGTTGTTGCGGGGGTCTCGTCTTGACTTTGTGCAAGACTTGATGGGGGCTCGTTTTCAGATTGACAACCCGCAAGCGACATCGTCATGTGGCTGTGGGACGTCCTTTAGCCTTTAGGTGAGATAGCAACGTTGCGTATCGCTACGTGGAACGTCAATTCGCTGCGGGCGCGCTTGTCGCACCTATGTCATTGGTTAAACAAGGATAAAGTCGATGTTGTCTTGTTGCAGGAACTCAAGGCACAGAATCACCAGATTGATACGTCTGCTTTAGAGGACTTGGGTTACAATGTGGCTTTGTTTGGGCAGAAGTCGTGGAATGGTGTTGCGATATTGAGTCGTTTTCCTCTTGAGGATATCCGTTATGGCGTTGAGGGGGCGGAGGCGTTGCCAGAGGAAGAGGAGGTTGCTGACCCGTATGTGCATGCTCGTTATATCGAGGCGGTGGTGTCGACGTCACAAGGTATCGTGCGGGTTGCTTCGATTTATGCGCCGAATGGCAATCCTATTGATAGCGATAAGTTTGATAAGAAACAAAGATTTATGGAGCAACTCGATGCGCATGTGGCTGCGTTGATGCAGGAGGAGGAAAAGTTTGTGTTGGCGGGGGATTATAATGTTTTGCTTGATGATAGGGATGCGCCGTCTATGGTGGGCTGGGAGAAGGATGCTTTGGGGCATCCCCAGAGTGTTGCGGCGTTGCGGGGCATGATTCATCGGGGCTTGGTGGATGCTTTGCGGGTGCACCATACGGGCACGGGGCTTTATAGCTTTTGGGATTATCAGGGGGGGGCGTGGCAGCGAGATAATGGCTTGCTTATCGATAGGTTATTGCTGTCGCCGCAGGCTGCCGATGGTTTGCGGGCAAGTGGGGTGATGAAACAGATGCGGGGACAAAAACAGGCATCCGACCACGTGCCGGTGTGGTGTCAATTGGTTCTTGATAAAGACGCGTAAGGGGTGGGGGGTGGCGTGAATTGTTTCACGAGAAACAATTAGACGGTGAAAAAAAAGGATGTTTCACGTGAAACAATTGGGGGGTGAAAAAAAGAGATGTTTCACGTGAAACAATTGGGTGGTGAAAAAAAAGGATGTTTCGCGTGAAACAATTTTGATTAGATGAGCATGGGGTCGGTGATGACGTCGATGATGGTGGGTTGTTTGAATTGGAGGGCTTTTTTGAGGGCGGGTATGAGTTGTGTTTCTTTTTCGACTCGTATGCCTTGTCCGCCGCAGTTATTGGCGAAGTCGGCGAAGTTGGGGTTTTTTAGGGATGTTTGCCAGACTTGCCAGTGTCCGTCTCTTTGTTCTTTTGAGATTTTGCCGAGTTCTTGGTTATTGAGGACGATGTGTGTGATATTCATGCCGTATTTGACGGCGGTAGTGAATTCGGCGAGGTATTGTCCGATACCGCCGTCGCCGCTGATGGCGATGATGGGTCTTTTTGTGCCGTTATCTTGTTCTGCGCACCATGCGCCGATGGCTGCGGGCAGGGCGAAGCCGATAGAGCCGAGGTAGCCGGACATGAGGATGCGTTGGTTTTTGCACTCGAAGTAGCGACCGAAGGAATAGGTGTTGTTGCCGACGTCTACGGCTATGACGGCGTTGGCGGGGGCGAGCTGGCTGAGGGTATCGAAGAGGGTTGCGGCGTTGAGTCCTTTGGTGCTTTTTTCTTGCGCTCGGCGTTTTTTTTCGGTGCGCCAGAGCTGCCATCGTTTTTTGATATCGGGTTTTTGGTTTGTGCAGGCGTGGTTATCGGGGAGGCTGGCGAGCATCTTTTGGGCAGTGATGTGGATATCGCCCCAGATGGGTTGGGTGATGGTGTGAAACTTGGCGAGAGCCATGCGTTCGGTATCCACTTGGATGATGGGTTTGCTTTTGTCGATGCCGGTGTGGTCGGCAAAGGAGGCACCGAAGACGATAATCAGGTCGCTTTCGTTCATGAACCAGCTGGCGACGGGTGTGCCGCTGCGTCCGAGCACGCCAGCAGCGAGCGGATGCGAGTCGGCAATAAGCCCTTTTGCTTTGAAGGTGGTCATAATCGGGGCTTGAATCTTTTCGGCAAGGGCGATGACGGCATCGATGCTCTCGGGGGTGGTGCCGTAGCCGACAATGATGACGGGCTTTTCGGCGCGAGCGATACGGTAGCTGGCGTTGCGTAAGTCATCTTCGGGAGGGGTAATCGCGGTGGAGCTGAGGCGTCCTTGTGGCGAGCCGGTGGGCGTTTTTTTGTCGGCAGGGATGTTTTGCACTTCGTCCGGGAAGACGAGGTGGGCAACATCGCGCTGGACGATAGCATTTTTCAGGGCAAGAGACATCAGTTCAGCGTGTTTACTGGTGTGCAGGACGGTTTGGCTGAAGCACGTGACCGCTTGGAAGGCGGACATTTGGTCGATTTCTTGGAAGGCACCGGGTCCTAGCACTTGGGTGTTGACCTGTCCTGTGAGGGCGAGGACGGGGGCGCGGTCCACTTTGGCGTCCCATAAGCCGGTCATGAGGTTGGTTGCCCCGGGGCCCGCAATGGTGAGGCAGGCAGCGGGTTTGCCGCAGAGTTTGGCGTAGCCGGCGCAGGCGAAGGCGGCGGCTCCTTCGTGGCGGATGCCGATGAAGGCGAGATTGCCTTGTTCTTCTTGGTGGCGGATGGCGTCCGCCAAGCCAAGATTAGAGTGTCCCACCATGCCGAAGACTCGGGTAACCCCCCAGTTGACCATGGTTTCGACCATGACGTTGGATACGGTGCGTGGCGGCGCGAGGGATTCCTCGACCGCAACGTAGATTCCGTCTTTGCGTGCTTCGACGGGGAAGGTGGGGACATCATCGTAGCCTGAGCCTTTGCGGGCTTTGCCCGTGAGGGGATCGAAGTCCCATCCGTGCCAGGGGCAGCGCAGGTGGCAGTTCTCGATAGAGCCTTCCCCGAGAGGCCCCCCTTGGTGGGGACAGCGATTAGCCAGCGCACCGTAGGTGCCGTTAAAGCGCGTGAGAGCAATCGTTTGCGTGCCAGCGGTAACAGTGCGGACGCGCCCTTCGGGCAGAGCGTTGGTGTCGGCAACTTTATACCAGACGGTTTGGGTGGCGTCATTGGCGGGCTGCGCGTGGGCGCGGGCTTCTACGGTGTTGTTGTCGCGAAAGTCCTTATACCAGTGACTGCCGTCACAGAAGGGTTTGTTGCTGGAGCCGCCGCAGCGACACAGGGCGTAGCGTTGTTTGACGGCACCTTGTCCCCATGGTGCGTCCTTGAAGTCGATAGAGCCATTGACGCAGAAGGGCCCGTGTTGGGCGACAGTCAGGGAGGGCGGATAGGCTTCTTGTGCTGTGCCTTTGCCTTTTTCGCTGTAGCTGAGCGCGCCCGAGGGGCAACGGCGGATGGTATCGATGATGGCTTTTTTTTGCGCACCGTCGGGGTCAATCCACGGCTCGATGCCCATACGCCAGACGCTCGTCAGCGTATCGGTGCACACCCCCGCATGCGAGCATATCGCGCGGTTATCGTGAATGGTCAGGGATGTGCCCGTATACGTATCTTGTTTGTCGGGCAGTGAGCGTTTCTGGGGTTGGCTAGAAAACCCGATTTTTGTGTGGCTACCGTCGCAGTAGGGCTTATCTTGCGAGGCACCGCAGCGACACAGGGATAGGACTTTGCGTTGCGGATAGGTATTGCCGTGCCAGTCTTTCAGGGGCGGTGGGTTTTTGACAACAAGGGGCCCATCCTTGATGGCTTCGATGAAGGGCTTTTTTGTTGTATCCGTCATACCTTGTATGTAGCGTGCGATGGCAAAACGTTGTGTTTTTTACTGGATAATGTTGCGCACCGCGCCGTAGGCGGCAGATGTCGTCATCGAGGCGTAGGCTTTAAGAGCATTCGAGACGTGCCGTTTGCGGTGCTCTTTGGGTTTCCAGCCGCCGTCGTCTCGTTTGTCCATGGCTTGTCGGCGTTCAGCAAGACGTTGCGGGCTGATATCGAGAGCAATGCTACGCTTGGGAATGTCGATGATAAGCGTATCGCCGTCCTCGATGAGAGCAATCGCCCCGCCTTCGGCAGCTTCGGGCGAGACATGACCGATAGACAACCCTGAAGTGCCGCCAGAAAAACGTCCGTCAGTGACCAGGGCGCAAACTTTACCGAGCTCTTTTGATTTCAGGTAGCTCGTGGGATAGAGCATTTCCTGCATGCCGGGCCCCCCTTTAGGCCCCTCGTAGCGTATGACGATGATATCGCCGGGTTTGACGTCATCATTGAGGATTCCCTCGACCGCGCTATCTTGGCTTTCGTAGATGCGGGCTTTGCCGGTGAAGGTGAGGATACTGGCATCGACTCCTGCGGTTTTGACGATACAGCCGTCTTCGGCGATGTTGCCGGTGAGGACAGCGAGTCCGCCATCTTGGCTGTAGGCGTGGGCGATAGAGCGTATACATCCTTGCTCGCGGTCTTGGTCGAGGGCATTGTAGCGTTTGTCTTGGCAGAAGGCGGTTTGTGTCGGCTTTTTGCCGGGGGCAGCCAGATAAAAGCGGCGGATGTTGGCATCGCTGGTGCGGTCAATGTCCCATTGCTCGATGGCATCGGCGAGGGTTGGGCTGTGGACGGTCGGCACCGTCAGGTCGAGAAGGTCGCCCTGTGCCAGTTGCCCGAGAACCGCAAACACGCCGCCAGCACGGTGAAAGTCTTCCATGTGGTAGCTGGAGCTGGGGGCAATTTTGCACAGATTGGGGACAATGCGGGACAGCGCATCGATATCCTTCATGGTGAAGCCACATTCGCCTTCGTGGGCGGCAGCGAGCAAATGCAACACCGTGTTGGTGGAGCCGCCCATGGCAATATCGAGAGCCATAGCATTACGGAAGGAGGCAAAGCCCGCAACCGAGCGAGGCAGAACGCTTTTGTCGCCTTGTTCGTAGTAACGTTGGGCAAGCTGGACGATACGCGCACCGGCATCGAGAAACAGCTGTTTTCTGTCGGCATGAGTCGCTAGCACACTGCCGTTGCCGGGCAGAGCCAAACCGATGGCTTCAGTTAAGCAGTTCATCGAATTGGCGGTGAACATCCCCGAGCACGACCCGCACGTGGGACAGGCAGACCGCTCGTAGGTCATAACGTCTTTGTCGCTGACGTTGGGGTTGGCGGATTGCACCATCGCATCGACAAGGTCGAGGGATTTTTTTTCGCCATCGATGACGGCTTCGCCGGCTTCCATAGGCCCCCCCGAGACAAAAATGGCGGGAATGTTGAGGCGCATCGCTGCCATGAACATACCGGGCGTTATTTTGTCGCAGTTAGAGATACACACCAGCGCATCGGCACAGTGGGCGTTTGCCATGTATTCGACAGCATCGGCGATGACTTCTCGTGACGGCAGAGAATAGAGCATGCCGTCATGTCCCATAGCGATTCCGTCATCCACGGCGATGGTGTTGAATTCGCGCCCGACGCCGCCGGCTTTTGCGATAGCCTCGCAGACCAACTGGCCTAGGTCTTTTAGATGAACATGACCGGGGACGAATTGGGTAAAGGAGTTAGCAACGGCGATAATAGGCTTATCGAAGTCTTCGTCTTGCATGCCTGTTGCGCGCCACAAGCCCCGCGCGCCAGCCATGTGGCGGCCATGTGTCGTCGTGCGAGAGCGATACGGTTTCATAGGGCTATTGTGGACTCATAAGGTTGTCTTGTCAAAGAGTTCATTGCGCTGATAAAACGCCGCAACGCACTGCCAGAAGGTTTGGGGTTGCTCGAGCATGGGAAAATGCCCGCTTCCTTTAATCCTATGCTGGTCGAGGTCGTGTTGGCTGAGCTGGGCAAGAACGGCGGGAACGGCAGAGGACTCGCCATATATATAGGTCTTGGGACAGGCAAGTTCAAGGTATAAATCAAAGAGTCTGCCACTATTCGACCAT
This sequence comes from Alphaproteobacteria bacterium GM202ARS2, assembly GCA_014323835.1. Classification (GTDB taxonomy): domain Bacteria; phylum Pseudomonadota; class Alphaproteobacteria; order GM7ARS4; family GM7ARS4; genus GM202ARS2. Next base: position 5,419 of record JACONH010000026.1, on the reverse strand, counting down.
CGGGTTGTGGATACGGCATACTCGTGGAAGGCAGCGGCGTCTGTCTGTGCCATCGTGCGTCCCCAGGCACGGGTGGATGGGTCAGAGGAGTCGCGGGCGCGGGCAATCATGCGGTGAATGTTGTGACGGACAAAATCATCTTTGTTGGTGCGGGCGGTGCGCTGGCTGAGACGCTCGCCGTCTTGGGCTAAGAGGTTACCCTCGACACTGATAAAGGACAAAGGCGTTATGCGATGCGTCATCAGCAAGCCTATGGCTGCCCCCATAGAGTGGGCGACAATATGACAGGCGCGTTCTGTATATATATGTTTGGCGACAGCGCTTAAGTTGTGCGTGCGCGCTAGGGGTGGGGTTAAGCCGTGGGCGGGCAGATGGGGGCACAGCAACGTTTGTCCGTGCAAAAAGGCTTGCTCGTGGGCTGCTTGAAAGCAAGACGAGTCGCTACCGAGACCATGAAGAAAAAGAACCGCGGGCATGGGTGTGACATAGCATAGGCTCTCTTAGAGGGCTAGGTGGTTATGTGTGAAAGCTGCCGGCTTTGGGCGTGTTGTCCAGATGAGCCGCATCGATAGCCTTCGATACGATGGCTTTAACGTTGTCGCTACTTAAGGGCTTGAAGTGGCTTTGAGGGGTGCTCAGATAGCGTTGCTTCATCAGCTGTATGCTTCTGTCTACAATGGGCTTAGCCATGTGGTCGCCCATTTTATGTTTTTTGATGAGTTGCTGGGTAACCCTTTTGATGTGGTGCTTATCGAGTTTTTCTACGCGGTTGCGTTGGTGAATATCTTTGAGGACTTTGTCATAGAAACGTTTGTCGATAGGGCGGTGTTTGGCGTTAAACTCTTTGAGTCTTTGGTTGACGATAGCGACACTTCTGCTGTCGTTGGCTCGCACGAGGGCTTCTCGGAAGGCGTTGATGGTGCGTTTCTGGTTCGGCGCAGCGAGCCACGCTCGCCCGCTGAAAAATCGTGTAACGATTCGCACTGTGCGCACGCCCCAGCTGGGGCGCAACGAGCGAATCGTCCCCTGTCGGTCAACGTGAATCTCCGTATGCTTGTGCTCGTCGGCATGGCTGAGGGCTGCCTTGAAGGTCGCTAGCGTGGGCGGCGTGAACGAGACGCTCTGTAACATAGGATAAGCCCCAGCCTGCTATTCTTTCAGCTGGCGAATGACGCTTCGATAAAAGTCTACGTTGGGCGACACTTTTACGGTGCGAAACCGCTTGAGGGTCGAGTCTAAGATTTTTGTGCCCGCTGTTTGGTATTTTTCTTCGACGGCTTCTCGGAAGGCTTTGATGCTTCTTTTCTGGTCACGGGACAGCGGATTGCCTCGCCCGGGTGTTAGGTTCTTAAGAAAACGAACAACACGGGTCTTCCACGTGGGGTTGGTCGAGTAAAGCGCACCACGCTTATTCAGCTTGATTTCCGTGTGACGCTGCTGGTCGGCTTGCTTAACGGCTTGCTCAAAATCCTCTAGGCTCGGCGTGTGGGCACTTAAATTGACTTGGATAGGCGACATAACACAAACAGAAAAAGGTTATACAGATATTTTATGAGTGACCGATGGGCTGAAAAGGTCGTTTTTTTCGAATTGTTTCACGAGAAACAATTCCTATCCCCCTATCCTAAGCGGGGCAGGTCTTCATAGCGTCTCGAGGCACGTATGACGAAGCCTTTGATTTGTTGCTTATCGAGAGGAATGACTCGCCCGACGTCGTTGTGGTCGACTCGGTCGAGGTAAGTTCTGTCTATAAGTTTCTGTTTTGTTTTGTTATCAAGTTTTTCGGTGATGGGCGAAGTTTTGACAAATTGTTCGAGGTTGCTTCGGTCGGTCGCGAGGATGTCATCTTGCAGGTCGAGTTCGTGTAAGACTTTTTCATAAAAACTTGTATTGATGGGGATTTTATGGGCGTTAGATATATTGATTTGTTGCTCGAGGATTTTTCCTCCTCGGCGGTCTCTTTCTTGCACGATGGCTTGTCGAAACGTGTCGATGCTGTGTCTTTGGCTACGCTCGGAGAGAGCATGGCGGCGGGTCAAACGCGCTTTCACAAAGCGGACAACTCGAGTTAGCCAACTCGGGTTGGAGGAAGCGATGGTGCCATTCTTGTTGACGTAAAGCTCGCTGTGCTTCAGGGCGTTGGCTTCATTCAGAGCCGTGCGAAAGTCACTTAAGGAGGGCGCGTGGGGGGAAGACAACGAGGCAGTTACAGGCATGAATAAACAGGGTGGACGGATGCACACGCAACGAGTGTGTGTTGAGGGTTCACGTAACGTGTGTCCCGCCCGCCTAAAACGTTTACTCTTTTTGTAGGGCAGCAAGGGTCTGTTGTAGCCGTTGCTGGTTCGCTTGTGCCCGCGCCCGTTGCTGTTTTTTGTCAGCAACGATGTCAGACGGCGCATGGGCTATAAACGCGCTGTTGCTGAGCTTCTTGTCGAGTTTTTTGATGTCTTCCTGCCAGACAGCCATTTTCTTTGCCAGATGGTGGCTGAGGGCTTGCTTATCGAGGGGATGCGAAAAACTGAGGGCAAAACGTTGGTCTTTCAGCGTGCACGGAAGACTTTGTTGGGAATCAGCGGGCGGTTGTTCGCTCACCGCATCGAGGGGCGCTAAGGCATACAAAATAGCCTGATAGTCGTTGACAGCAGTCAGCAACTCGGCATCGGTGTCGATAGCGTGCAGACAAGCTTTGTGCTGGGGCATGTCGAGGTCACTGACGAGGGTGCGCACTTCTCGGGCAAGGTGCATGATGGCATCTATAGGGTTGCCAGGGTTTTTTTTTGTGGCGGGCGGGCTGAACGGTGGCAACGTGCGTTGAATCAGCAAATCATCTTCGTGCGTGATTTCCTGCCAGAGACGCTGACTGATAAAGGGCATGAATGGATAGAGTCGCTGTAATAGGGTCGCCAGCCCCCAGCCCATGGCTTGTTGCGTTTCTTTTCCGTGTTCAGGGTCATTGAGCAGAGTCTTCGCTGCTTCAATATAAATGTCGCAGAACTGGTGCCAAATGAACTGGTAGAGGGCATGCGCGGCGTTATCGAATCGTCCCTCTGCCAGTGCCGTATCGATGGCTTGGCTCATCTGGTAAGCACCGCTCACAAGCCACTGATTGAGCGGATGACGAAAATCGTCTGGGTCGATGCTCTCGTCATAGCGCGCCTGCTTCATTAGACAAAAACGAGTGGCATTCCACACCTTTGTGGCAAAGTTGCGGTAGCCCTTGAGTTTGTCGTCACTGAGCCGCACGTCTCGCCCGGGAATAGCCGAAGCTGCCATGGTGAACCGCAAGGCATCGGCACCGTATTTTCTAATGGTAACCAGAGGGTCGATGACGTTGCCGCGGGACTTAGACATTTTTTGTCCTTTGGCATCACGCACAAGGGCATGGACGTAGACGTTACGGAACGGGACGTTGTTTGTGAGGTGCAAGCCCATCATCGCCATGCGCGCAACCCAGAAAAACAAAATGTCGAAGCCTGTGACCAGAATCGATGTGGGATAGTAGGTTTTCAAGTCCGCTGTTTCCTCGGGCCATCCCAGCGTGGACAGGGGCCAGAGGGCAGAAGAAAACCACGTATCGAGAACATCGGGGTCTTGCTGTAAGGGGGGTGGTTTTTTGCCGTAGTGTTTTTCGGCTTTTTGATGGGCTTGTTGTTCGTTTTCGGCAACGAAAAACGTCCCGTCGGGGGCATGCCAAGCCGGAATTCGATGTCCCCAACGAATTTGCCTCGATAAGCACCACGGCTGGATGTTATCGAGCCATTGCAGATACGTTTTTGCCCATGACTGTGGCGTAAAGGTCATGGCACCCTTTTTGACGGCTTGGATAGCGGCGGGTGCCAGCTGCGCGGCATCGGCAAACCACTGATCCGTCAGCCATGGCTCGATAATCGCATCCGAGCGGTCACCAAAGGGTGTGGGAATAACAACGGACTCTTCGTGGTCGACAAGGTTGTCTGCCTGTAAAGCCTCGAGGACTCGTTTACGTGCTTCGAAGCGGTCGAGACCTCGCCAAGGGGGGGCAACATTGTCATTGTAGCGGGCTTGCTCGTCAAAAATGTTGAGACAAGGGAGCTGGTGACGTTGTCCCACCTCGAAGTCGTTAAAGTCATGGGCGGGGGTGATTTTCACCGCCCCAGAGCCTTTTTCGGGGTCGGCATAGGAGTCGGCAATAATCGGCAGCTGGCGGTCGAAGAGGGGCAGACGACACGTTGTGCCAATAAGATGGCGGTAGCGGGCATCCTCGGGATGAACGGCAATGGCACAATCGCCCGCCATGGTCTCGGGACGGGTTGTGGCAATGACGATGAAGGTGTCGGCACCGTTGCCAGTGGAGGTTAGAGGATAGCGGATATGCCACATGGTGCCTTTGACGTCCTTTGTTTTCACTTCTAGGTCGGAAAGGGCGGTTTTCAGCTTGGGGTCCCAGTTGACGAGTCGTTTGCCGCGATAGATAAGGCCGGCGTCATAGAGGCGACAGAAGGCGTGGTTGACGGCTTGGGATAAGCCGTCATCGAGGGTAAACCGCAGACGCTGCCAAGGGGCAGATGCGCCCAGTTGGTGCAGTTGGTCGATGATTTCGTTGCCGTAACGCTCTTTCCACTGCCAGATGTGGTCGATGAGCTCTTGTCGGGATAGGGTGCTTGTTGCGATGCCTTTTTTTTCCAGTTCTCTTTCGACGAGGGCTTGAGTGGCGATACCGGCGTGGTCGGTGCCGGGTTGCCAGAGGGTCTTGTTGCCGAGCATACGATGATAACGGACAAGAATATCCTGCAGGGTCATATTCAAGGCGTGCCCCATGTGCAGGGAGCCGGTCACGTTGGGCGGCGGCATCATGGTGCAGAAGGTGGTCGAATTCTTGCTAGGATGAGGCGCGCCAGAGGGGGTAACAGTGGGCGTAACAGCGGGTTCGAACAAACCGCTGTCCTGTTCTTTTTTGTAGAGGCGTGCCTCGAATTCGTCTGGAAGATAGCGAGCGTCAATCACGGAAAATCAGGGGGAGCTTTTATTTTGTTTTGTCGATGTTCTTGTGCGCCCACGCTTCGAGAATAGGCTGTGCCGTGCGGACGATGAGCTGGCGCATCTTCTTTTCGCTGGTGGGATGTTTCTTTTCGAGGGCACGTTGAATCTCGGCAGTAATCTCAGGCATGGCTTGCTGCAAGATGTGGTGAGCATGAGAAGGAGACGACTGATTCTTATGCTTGAGCTCCTTGTCGATGTAGGGCAGGGAAACAATCGTGCCGTCCGCCTTAACCATATCCGTCAGCTCCAGCAAGGGGAGCGGGTCGGCACTTTGCTGGGAGGGATGGATTTTAATCTGAGCGGGCGTTGCTGAGGTGGACTCGTGCGAGGGCGACTCCTCAGGGGTTATGCGTATAGATGGGGGGGGAGATGGGGGCGGGGGTGAGGACGGCGATGC
>JACONH010000025.1 GCA_014323835.1 Alphaproteobacteria bacterium GM202ARS2 | reverse complement strand
CCCCCTACCGCCCCCGCCCCCGCAAGAATACGTTTGACCGCTTCCTCGCTCCCAACCGTCACCCGTGTGCCATCGCGCCGCCACTTGAGTTCCACCTGTCCCTTCTCTGCCGTCTTCGGTCCCACAATCACCTGCCACGGCAACCCCAACAAATCCATATCGGCAAACTGCACACCCGCCCGCAAGCCTCTGTCGTCATATAACACGCTGATACCCGCCTTCTCCAACATCCCATACATCGACCCCGCCACATCATCGCATGACGAATCCCCCAAACGCACATTCAGCAAGCCCACCTGAAAAGGTGCCACCGACAGGGGCCAGATAATGCCGTTCTCGTCATGGTTGGCTTCAATAACCGCCGCCACCAAACGCGACAAGCCAATACCATAAGAGCCCATCTGCGGATAAAATGTCCCCCCCGCACCCTGCACCGACAACCCCATCGCTCGACTGTATTTTGTCCCGAAAAAGAAAATATGTCCCACCTCAATACCCCTTGCCTTGTTTAAGTCCCCCTCAGCCACCGCACACGTCCCGCCATCGTGCATATCGTCCGTCGCCGCATACACCCCACGAATACGCTCAATAGCATCATCGCTCAAGATAAGACCCTGCCTGCTTTCCCTCTGGTCACTTACGTTCGCATACACCTTATCATAAGCTTTATCATAAACCAGCCCGCTTTCACCCGTCTGAGCCAAAATATGAAATTCGTGACTCAAGTCGCCCCCAATAGGGCCCGTCGGCGCCCGCACCGCCAGAGGATACAAGCCCAAACGAGCAAAACTACGGATATAACAACGGAACATCGCTTCATACATCTGCAACGCCTCGTCCTCGTCTTGCGCGAAGGAATAAGCATCCTTCATCAAAAACTCACGACAACGCATAACCCCAAAGCGCGGGCGTGCCTCGTCCCGAAACTTCCATTGCACATGATACAACATCCGCGGCATCGCCCCCGCACCCGATACATATCGGCGCAACAACGCCGTTATCATCTCCTCGTTGGTGGGCCCATAAACAAAGTCACGCTGGTGGCGGTCTTGCAACCGCAACATCTCAGGGCCATACGTATCAAAGCGTCCCGACTCCTGCCACAACTCTGCCGACTGCAAGGTGGGCATCAACAAACGCACCGCCCCCGCCCGTTCCTGTTCCTGACAAATCAACGCCTCAATACGCTGCAACGCACGCAAACCAAAAGGCAACCACGTATAAATGCCCGCACTCTCCTGACTCATCATCCCCGCCCGCAACATCAGCTGGTGCGAGATAACCACCGCATCACGAGGCACATCACGCTTGGTCGGTATAAACGCACCGCTAAAACGCATCGACTCAATCCTTGCTCTTATCCTTACGTGTATCCTTACGGGCTTCTTTTGCCACGAGCCACGGCGGATTCAGCTGAGCAATACGCTTATAAACCGAACACCACGGCGCATGCGCGCCCTCCAAATAGCCAATACTCATCAAAAACTCGTTAACAATCTCGGGCCCCATAAAACGAAAATGCCCACGCAACAAACGCACCCATGACGATAAATCCCTCGGATGGTGGTGCGCCAACCACGCCGCAAAAGAACCATACGCCTTCTGCAGACGCATCACCTCCTGTGCATTGTGAATCGCCGCCTCAATCTTCAAGCGATTGCGGATAATGCCCGCATCCGCCATCAGCCTTGCCCGCTCCTTGTCGCCAAAGCCCGCCACTGTCTCAATATCAAAGTTACAATACGCCTGCCGAAACGACTCGGTCTTGCGTAAAATCGTAAGCCAACTCAAGCCCGCCTGATTCAACTCGAGAACGAGACGCTCGAACAGCACCCTATCATCGCTCACCGGAAAGCCATACACCTCGTCATGATAGGGCTGGTGCCACTCGTGCCCCTGACTCGCCTCACAATACCAGCTCATGACAACTCAATCCAACGAGACACAATCCCATAGCGCGCCACAAAAAACAGCACTGTGGCAACGCCCGTCGTAATCACCAACTTCAAAACAAGACGAGCATCCTTCGGCGCGCCCGCATCATGCCCCTTCGCCACTTCCGAAGGCGGCTCAATGCCCCACGGCAGAACAATGAAAAACACCACCCACCATATCACCACATACAAGACAAGGGCTGAAACCACCGACATAAGCACACATCTCCATTTCTTTACGTTGCACTGTCCTGTCCGCCTTGCTCCTTCGGATTCAAGGCATTATAGGCTTCTATCGAACATAAACCCAGCTCAACCGGTGAACGCGCATCAATCTCCGCCATGTTCCAATGCTTGCCCTCCCGCACCGACTTAATGGTGCTCCGAGTCGTGCCTATCAACTGACAAATCTGCCCGTCCTTCAAATCCTTACGATGCCGCACCAACCACGCTATCGCATCAATTTTATGCTTACGCTTAGAAATAGGCGTATAGCGATGAATACGCTTGCCCGTCGGAGTCGCCACAACATCAGGCTCAGCCCGCACCAACTGGGCAGCATTGTTGCCCTGACAACGTTTAATCTCATCCCACGACAACTGCTTGTTAGCAACAGGATCCATGCCGATAATCCCCGAATCCACCTCGCCATCGGCAATCGCCTGCACCTCTAAGGTATGCAAGCCAACAAACGCACCAATCTGCTCGAAGGTCAAGGTGGTGTTATCAATCAGCCATATGGCTGTTGCTTTTGGCATCAAAGGGCGTTGCTCCATTTTGTCCTCCTCGGTTTACGAACACAGCAAGGCAATCTTGCCCATAGACGCACCACTTTCCATGTGGTCGTGGGCGCGCTGCGCGTCTTCAAGAGCATAGGTCGCCTGCAAACACGGCTTCACCCTGCCCTCCGCCAACAACGGCCACAGCGACCGCTCCAACGCCGCCATCAACGCACCCTTAAAGCGCGGCGGCTGAACACGAAGAGTAGCACCACTGATACTTTGACGGCGCAACATCAACGGCAATAAGTCAACAGACACCTTCGAGCCCTGCAAAAAACCAATATAGAGCAAACGACCATCTTTCGCCAAACATTTTAGATTGCGAACCACATAATCGCCCCCCACCATATCCAAAATCACATCAACACCACGCCCCTCCGTCTCGTCCTTAATCACCGCAACAAAATCCTCATCCCCATAATCAATAACCCTTAACGTATCGCTCCCCCCCAGTGCCTCACAATACGCTCTTTTCTCCTGCCCCCTTGCCGTCGCAAACACCCGCTTGCCATACAAGCCCCCTAACTGAATAGCAGCACAACCAATACCCCCACTGCCCCCATGCACCAACAGACTCTCGTGCGGTTGCAAGCCCCCCCTATCCATAATCATCGACCAGACAGTGCACCACACCTCTGGCACAACAGCATTCTCCTGCCAGCTTAAACCTTCTACACACGGGGCAGCCTGCCATTGCGGGACAGCACAATACTCGCTATACCCGCCCCCCGCCAAAATGGCACAAACTTTATCGCCCTCCCGAAAACGCCTCACCTCAGCACCCACGTCCACCACTTCCCCTGCCAGTTCCAAGCCGATAATATCGCTCGCCCCCTTTGGCGGCGGATAAAGCCCCTGACGTTGCAACAAGTCCGCCCTATTCACCCCCGCGGCATGCACCCGCACAAGAATATCATCCGGCGTTATTGTCGGAAGCGGACGCTCCCGCACCACCAGGCGCGCGTCACCACCCGTCCCTTCAACATCAATAACACGGTGCGTGCGAGCGGGCGACACTAGGATTCGACTTGAGCCTTTGGGGCTTTTTGGGCTTGTGACTCGGGGGCTTCCTTCGGTGAGTCTTGTGTCTCTTTTGCCGCACTTTGAGCCTGATTAGGCTTATTATCAGCAGCCTCCATACCAAAGCCACTGAAACGCTGACGGAAACGTGCCAGCCGTCCGCCCGTATCCACCAGCTTGCGCGTGCCTTTGCTCCACGCTGGGTGCGTCAACGGGTCGATTTCCAACTTGAGCGTATCCCCCGCCTTGCCCCACGTCGAGCGAGTCTTATACGTCTTGCCATCCGTCATCTCCACAGAGATCTCGTGATAGTCCGGGTGTGTGTCCTTTTTCATCCTCAGCCTTCAGCCTCAGCCATCCATACCAGCCCCCCAGCCCCCCAGCCCCCACATATATATGTGCTTTCTTATACGCTAAAGAAACCTGTTATGCAACATCAACGCGTCTGTCTTTATCATCGCTGCTCTCGAAACCACGTGCGTATCTCGCTCAGCCAGTCGTGCAAGTCCCCATCATTACCCTGTATCATCGCTTCCAACGTATCGAGACACCCTTTGAATTCGTCCACCGCTTGTGTCAACGGCTTGCGGTTATGAACAAAGATATCCCGCCACATCGTCGCATCCGACGCCGCGACACGGATAACATCCTTTAAGCCGCCGCCGCTCAATTCATCGATAGCCCCCCATAGCTCTTTATCCTTATCACGGATACACGCGGCAAGGGCAAAGGCGATCGCGTGCGGTAAATGAGACGACAACGCCACCAACCTATCGTGTTCCTGCGGGTGCATCTTCATCACCCGCATGCCGACCCCCTGCCATAACGCTTCCACTTTATCATAGGCGCGCGCAACAGTCGTCTCTGTCGGTGTCATGACGCACACCCGCCCTTCAAACAATTGAGTTTGCGCTGCCTGGGGCCCGCTGTGTTCCGTGCCCGCCAACGGATGCGCACCCACAAACGCCATATCCTTAAATGCCTGTGCCACTGCCACCACCGTTGCCTTCACCGAGCCCACATCGGTCACCACGCTCTCGTTGCTCAATGGCATGGTCGCCACTTCAGCCAAGACGGATTGCGTTTGTCCCACTGGCACCGCCAGCACCACGCCATCACTGAAGGTATCCACATCCGCCACCCGCCCCACCACTTTATCGGCAGCCGTCACCTCCGCAATCGTGCCGTGTATCCCCGTATCCCTATCCACCATCACCAGCCTATCAGCCAGCGTGCGCGCCCGCACATCTTTCGCAAGAGAGCTACCCATCAACCCCCCGCCTATAATCGTGAGCTGCTTAAACATGAGACCCTGAATTACCCCTCACCGCCGCCACAAACAGTGCCATCGACTCGGCACATCCCACTGTCACCCGCAGGCAATCGTCCAGCTGATAGTCTTTCAGCTGGCGGACAATCAGCCCTTGTTGCGATAACGTCATCGCCATGGTCTCTGCCGTTTCAGCATCCGCCCAGCGCACCAAAAAAAAGTTACCGCCGCTGTCGTAGACTCGCACGTGATTCATCTTGCGTAAATCGGCAATAATTTCATCGCGTCTGTGACAGGTTTCTTGCACCACCTTGTCGTAAAAGGTGTCGTCCTTCAGGCTTGCTGTTGCCATGACTTGTGCCAGTCCATTGACATTAAAAGGCGGACGTAGGGGGCTTAAGCTGGCGATGACGTGGTCTGGCATATAGCCCCAGCCGACTCGCAGCGCGCTCAAGCCATACAGCTTAGAGAACGTGCGCAGCATGACGCAGCGTCCGCTCTTAACCAGCCCGCTACCACCTTGATAGGACGGATGTGTCGCTGTCGCATATTCGGCATACGCCGCATCCACCACCAGCAACACGTGTTCAGGCAACGCTGCCGCCAACGCTTCCAGCTCCCCTGCCTGCCAGACAAAGCCAGTCGGATTGTTCGGGTTGGCAATAAACATCAGTTTCGTGCGCGGTGAACATGCTCGCACAAAAGCATCCTTTGACGCTTGTAGCGACTCGTCTTCATCCACATCGATGACGGTCGCCCCCACCGATTGTGCCACCACACGATAATAAATAAAGCCATAGCGACTCATGACGACTTCATCGCCGACACCACAATAGGCATGAATCAACAGACTTATCAGTTCGTCCGAGCCATTGCCAACCATCAGCTGCTCTTTCGGCAGCTTGTGGCGCGCCGCCAACGCTGCGCGTAAATCACGGCAATCGGTTGGCGGATAGCGATGTGTCTCGTGTCGGGCAAGCCAGTTCTGCCCTGCTTCAATGGCTTGCGGGCTGGCACCAAACACCGACTCGTTGGACGACAACTTAAAGATACGACCCTGCGCGCTATGCCCGCGAGCATGAGTCTCGCCACTTTGATACGGCGCAAGCCCAGCAACATACGGCAACGGCTTTATCGATGAAGAAGAGGCTGTCATAACACCCTTTTACTCGGTTTTGCCCATAGACGCACCCCTTATCGACAAGAGACAAGAAAAACCTTACAACGTCACATAATCTTGTCCCCGTTTTGTGACTTTAACGTGATGACTCACCCCTTACGTTCATCTTCTGATTCCCTCAGTCCTGTTTTTCATAGCACGACTCCGCTTGCTCTCGATTGTGGGGCGGAGTTGCCGCACTTTCACATCGCCTATCAAACGTGGGGGCAGCTCAACAAACACCGCTCGAATGCTATCCTTGTCTGCCATGCCCTCACCGGCGACCAGTTCGCCACTGGCAAGCACCCCCTCAGCCAAAAAGACGGCTGGTGGCATCATGTTGTTGGGCCCGACAAACCCATAGACACCAACAAATACTTTGTCATTTGTAGCAACGTTCTGGGCGGTTGCATGGGCACCACCGGCCCGCAAGCCCCACGTCATGATAAAAAAGATACGCGTCCCTGGGGCAGTGACTTTCCTGTTTTGACTATCCGCGACATGGTGCGCGCGCAAAAGCGTCTCATCGACCACCTGACTATCGACCAGCTGTTCTGCGTCATAGGGGGCTCTATGGGCGGGATGCAAGTCCTACAATGGGCAACAACCTACCCCGAACACGTCTTCGCCGCGGTCGCTATTGCCACCTCGACCCGCCATACGACACAAAACATTTCCTTCCACGAAATCGGACGGCAAGCCATCATGGCGGATGCCAACTGGCACAATGGCCACTATTACGACCAGTCGCGTAAACCCGACCGCGGGCTTGCGGTTGCCCGCATGGTCGCGCACATCACCTATCTATCGGAGCAAGCCCTGCACCAGAAGTTCGGCAGAAACCTGCAAAACCGCCATAACCTCAGCTACGGCTTCGATGCCGACTTCCAAGTCGAGAGCTATTTACGCTATCAGGGCGCGCAGTTCGTGGATCGCTTCGATGCCAACACGTATCTTTATATCACCCGTGCCATGGATTATTTTGATTTAGCCGGTGAACATGGCGGCACGCTTGCCAAAGCCTTCCAAAAGACGCGCACCCGCTTTTACGTTGTCTCCTTCAGTAGCGACTGGCTGTTTCCCACCTCCGAAAGCCGTCTGATTGTCAAAGCCCTCAATGCCGCGGCGGTGCCCGTCAGCTTCACGGAAGTTACCAGCGACAAGGGACACGATGCCTTTCTGCTCAACGAGCCGCGCTTCCATGAGCTGTTGCATGGCTTTCTGGAAGGGGCAGCCCACCACCATCCGTCACCCTGATTCACCCTTGAATTGTCATGACTCGTAACACGCGCAATCCCTTACGGGATGACCTGCAAATTATCGCCTCACTGATTGAAAAGCGTTCCCGTGTTCTCGATATCGGTTGCGGCGATGGCACCCTGCTGCAACACTTACAACGCCACCACAATGTCGATGCCCGCGGCATGGAACTCAGTCACTCGGGGGTGCAATCCTGCGTGCGCAAAGGGCTGTCGGTCATCCAAGGCGATGCCGACACCGACCTAGGGGACTACCCGCGCCAAGCCTTCGACTACGCCATTCTCGGACAAACCTTGCAAGCGACCCGTCAACCCCTCAATGTCCTTAAAGAGATTTTGCGCATTGCCCACTTTGGTATTATCTCTTTTCCCAACTTTGCCTACTGGCGCACGCGCCTTCACCTGTTGCTCTCTGGCACCATGCCACAAAACCCGTATCTGCCCCACCTGTGGCATGAGACTCCCAATATTCACTTGTGCTCCATCAAAGACTTCACGCAGCTGTGTCGCGCCCACGACATAGAGATTATCCGTGCGCTCACGCCGCACAACCGCACCCCGTCCAACTGGCGCGACCCGCTGGCTATCTTTATGATTAAACAGCGTGCCTGATTATCGCCGTTTCACCAGCTCAAGGGCGTCTTGACCAAAAAGCGTATACCGCCAGCCACGCAAAAAAGGAAATTCACGCTGAGCGCCACAAGCCAACAGCCGCAAATGCGTAGCACGAGCCACCAAGCTTGCGGAGACGTTCTTCTCGGCACAGATGCTCGTTAAGCATTCGCGCAAGCGGGCATAGCAACGGGTCTGGCGGTCATCCATGAAACGCATATCCTCAGGATAAGGACATTCGGCTAAGGGCAAGGCATCGGCTTGTTTGAGAGCATCGAAGAATTCCTCGATGGTATCATCGCTAAAGGGTCGTTTTTTGCGGGCATGACGGAGCATATGCTCGGCTTCGCCCCTCGGGGCTTTAAGAATCAAAAGCAACAGATTGTCGTTCAGCACGTGGCTACGGGGCGAATCTCGTTGTTCGGCAAGGGCTTCTCGCCAGATACACGCTGCCCGCAAACGCGCCAAAAAGCGTCTGTCCTGTCGCACGCCACACAGCCGCCGCCAACTCGAATCTACATCGCTGGCATAAAATCGCCTATCACTGAGGCGTGCCATCTCTTCGTCCATCCACTCTTCTCTGCCATAGTCTTTGAGGCGCGCCCGCACCAACGGGTAAATCTCTGCCAGACGCACCACATCCGCCAAAGCATAACGCTGTTGCCCCAGACGCAACGGACGCTGCGACCAATCGCTCAAGCGGTCGCCCTTGTCCATGTCGACACCCAACAAGTCCTTCACCAAAACAGTCAAGCCCATCGCATCCTCATAGCCACACAACATAGACGCCAACTGCGTATCAAACAACGGCGACGGCAATTGAGACGTCAACTGATAAAAAATCTCTAAATCTTGCCGCGGCCCATGCAGCACTTTCAACGTGGAGTCGTCCGCCAGCATATCCCACAACGGCTGTAAGTCGAGTGCCGCCAGACAATCCACCAAGACGCCCTCGCCCTGCGGAGTCGCCAACTGCACCAAACACAAACGAGAGCGATACGACTGTCGTCTCATGAACTCGGTATCGACGACCACCCAGTCGTTGCGTGCCGCCTTGCGACAAAAATCTGCTAATTCTGCCGTAGACTCAATGACCTGAATCATGAACTCTTTTCAACCTATACCTCCTGCGTCTGTCTGTCCGTCTTGCCCTTGCGTTCTGTGCCAGAACCCGCCATGATAAGCCCTCCTATCCTCTTATGTGCCCACTATACTCGAAGCCATGACAAAATCACACCCCTATCGTTGGCAACACTGCGGCGAACTCAACGAGGACAACATCAAACAATCAACCCGCCTGTGCGGTTGGCTCCACAAAAAACGCGACCACGGCCAGCTCCTGTTCCTCGATATCCGCGACCACTACGGCATCACCCAGTGCGTCATCGAATCGAGCCACAAAGACTTCGCCCTGTGCGACCAACTGACCCCCGAAAGCGTCATCCGAATCGACGGCACCGTTGTTAAACGCTCGCAAGAAACCATCAACACCAAGCTGCCCACCGGCACCATCGAGGTTGCCGTTTCGAGCGTAACCCTGCTGAGTCGCGCCGCGACCCTGCCTTTTCAAATCGCGACAGACGATGATGCCCCCGAAGAGCAACGTCTGCGCTACCGTTTTCTCGAGCTGCGCCGCCTTGCCCTGCACGACACCATCGTCTTACGGGCGCGGGTCATCGAGCACCTCCGCCAACTGATGCGCGCGCAAGGATTTACCGAAATTCACACGCCCATTCTCACCGCTACATCACCCGAAGGGGCGCGGGATTACCTTGTTCCCTCCCGCAGCTATCCCGGCCATTTCTATGCCCTGCCGCAAGCCCCGCAACTCTTTAAGCAACTGCTTATGACCTCAGGCTTCGATAAATACTTCCAAATCGCCCCCTGCTTCCGCGACGAAGACGCCCGCGCCGATAGATCCCCCGGCGAATTCTATCAACTCGACCTAGAGATGGCTTTCGCAACCCAAGACGACGTCTTCAACGTCTTAGAGCCTGTGCTTTCCGATACCTTTACCACCTTCACGCCCGCCCAAACGCACATAACCGCGCCGCCTTACCCTCGTATTCCCTACCTCGATGCTCTTGCCACCTACGGCAGCGATAAGCCTGATTTACGCAACCCCCTAATCGCCCAGAACGTAAGCGACATCTTCCGCGCTGGTGCCTTCGGCTTGTTTGCCCGTGCCATCGATGACGGGTGTGCTGTCTATGCCATAAAAGTGCCTTCTGGGGCGAGGCGCGGACGCAGCTGGTTCGATAACTGCAACCGCTGGGCACAACAAAACGGCATGAAAGGATTAGCCTACCTCTTCTGGCAGGATACAAAAGCACAGGGGCCTATCGGCAAAAACCTCGAGGACGACCGCCTAGCCCAGCTGCGCACCAGCTGCGCACTGAAAGACGATGATGCCCTCGTCTTTATCTGCGCCCCCCCCGCTTCAGCCCCGCCTCTGATTCATAGCGTGCGGGAAAAACTCTGTGATGATATGAACTTACGGGAACAAAACAGCTATCGCTTCTGCTGGATCACCGACTACCCCATGTTCGAGCGCGACCCAACCACAAAGGCTCTGACTTTCAGCCATAACCCCTTTTCGATGCCCCAAGGCGGACTAGACGCGCTCAAAAGCCAAGACCCCCTAACCATTAAGGCGTGGCAGTATGATATTGTCTGCAACGGCGTCGAGCTGTCCTCAGGGGCTATCCGCAACCACGACCCCGAAACGATGCTGTGTGCCTTCAAGATTGCTGGCTACGATGAAGAGACCCTCAAAAAGCAGTTTGGCGGGTTGTGGCAAGCCTTCCAGTACGGCGCGCCGCCCCACGGCGGAAGCGCACCCGGCATCGAGCGCATGCTCATGCTCCTAACCAACGCCACAAACATACGAGAAGTCACCGCCTTCCCCATGAACGGACAAGCACGAGACGTCATGATGGACGCACCCCAACCCATAAGCCCACAACGCCTGAAAGAACTGCACCTCGCCCTGATTAAAACAAAAACCCGCCCTTCTTAATAGGCTCTCCTATCCCTTGTGCCCCCGCCATGCCTCACTCAAACTCGTCATATCTATAATCAATATCGAAACGATAAACGCGGCTGCCACCTGACTCATCGGTCACCATGTAAACTGTGTTGTCGTGGAACTCTATAGCCCGCACACGTATGCCCGTTACAATGGGCTCAATCACAACAACGCGTCCCTGCTCGACAACAAGACGATATAAATTTCTCTTGTTCAACGTAGCGACAAGCAAAACATTCTCCCAGCCATCGACTCCATCGAGACGCACCTGTGTGATATCCGAGATACCCTGCGACTCACCAAAAGCCAGAAGAGGCTCTTCATAAGCACTTTTGTCATAACGCCTATTCGGTGCCCAAGCACGGGCTCCACCATACGGAATTCCGTAGGCACGATAAGGAAAACCATAATGCTTCCCTTCTCTAATCCAGTTGATTTCATCGCCCCCCCAACATGCCATGTTCCGTTTCGTAAATCTGACCGTCGTCGGTCACAACCAACCCCTGCGAATTACGCACACCTGAGGCAAAAATACGCACGTCACGACCATCGCCATCCATCATCATAATCTTACTGAGGTGGTGCCCCGCCTTATCATGAAGGGCGATGTCTCTGCCTTGTTCGTCAAATTCATCGTGGGTCGGCTCATAGTGGAAGTTGCCCACCGTTAAAAGCAACGTGTCTTCATCATACGTCTCTAGCTTGCCACCGACCATATGAAACCGTCCGCTCTCTTCGAACATCTGCTCTTGCGAGAAACATTCCGGGGTGCCGTAAATGCGTTGCCAACCATCCTCGTGGCGTTGCCTTTTAAGAACGGCGATGCGGAAACAACCGCTGTCATGCTCGCGCACAAGCACCGACACAAAGAAGACTTCTTTGCCTTTTTCGCCGGTCACCTCCAGGCCACGTATGCTCCCGAAGCGCGCCTCTGGCGGCGCATCGTCCAAATCGAGCGGGGAGGAAATATCAAAAATCGATTCAAAAATCAACTGATTATCCGTCGACACGTCATAGATTGCGCCACGCGGATTAGCATAATACACCGTATCTCCATGCACATCCAAATCGCCATAGCGGGCACTTTCTTCATCCTGCAAAATCTCTGTGCCCTTAAGAACAAGGAGATTGCTCTTAAAAACAAGGTTTTCTACGTCCCTCTCCTTCTTACAAAAGGGCCAGTAGCACTTCATACGATAATAGCCACCAAAAAAGAACGCCCCCGCAATCAAAGCACAAACAGCAAAAATGCCGATGCCCCGACGATAAGCATAGAAAAAAGAAACCATCGCTCACAAACGCAAAGAACCCCTCACCCCAACACACGTATACGCACATCCATCCTTGCAACGCAAGGGGTAAAAGCCCCCTCACCGTTACAGACAAAAAACCTTAACAACAGTGAAACCCCTGCGGCAACAATGACACATACCTTAGACCAGCACGCTCATCGTATCAGCGGAGTCATCTTATGTCGCCACCTATCACGGGCCCTACGACCAACAATCCTTTTCTCACCCGCGGCGCGGATGCCACCGAGCGTCGCACGTTTGACTCCCGCACGACCAGCCGCGACGCACAACCAACACAACGCAAAGCCCGAGCCCTCGAGACAAGAGCCAATAACTCTATCCTCGACAAGAAAGTCCTCTCGCAACTCAACAAAGACAAAGAAGTCTACGTAACACGGACAGGCTATCTCGCCCATAAAGAAAACCACCAAGTCGGCGGACGCATCGGCAAGTTGCTCGGCTTCCGAGTCAAAACCGTCTACGTCGACCTCTACCACGACAACGCCCGAGTCAAGTCGGCAGACGTCCTCGACGCCAGCGCCAGCCGCAAAGCCATCACCACCTTCCTCGAAGAACACATCAAACAGAGCCTGCAATACCTTCAGCCCGCAAGCACCTATGACTCCGGTCAACGGGTGCGCAATAACCACGTCTCCAACGAAAGAAGCCAAGCCCTCTACCATCAGGTGGACGAACTCAAAGACGCAAGCCTACAGCTCAACAAAAGCGAACAAGGATTCAACGATAAACGAATCGAACGCTCCGTATCCTTCATCAAAGAAGGCCTGGCAAGCTACGACAACTACCAGCAACCAAAACACCACGACTACCGAGACCAACAACAGAAAAGCACGTGGCAAAGCATCAAAAACTTTGTCCGTTCTCTACGCAGCAGCAACCCCTAACCCGGTTATCCGTCATGCCTACATCTATCAACCAAACACAAACCTTCCTGAAGCCCAGCTTTCTAGCCAGCCTGCCCAAGAATAGCCGTCTTCTCGTCAGCACAAATAACCAGCTGGTCGAAAAACGAGAAGTGCCTCGAGGATTCTTCGGTCGCCTCTTCGGCAGAAAAACACGCGTCATTTATCTCACCGTCGAGTCCACCGCCCGTCGCCCCCAGCGTATCGCCGCCAAACACGTCCTCTCGCCACAAGCCAGCCGCGACCAACTGGCACAAAGCTTTCTATCACACCTAACCTCCACCTTCCAAGAAACCACCGCCGCCAACACCGGACAAGCAACACACGCCCATAAAGAACTCGCCGAACGCTTCGTCAAAAATGCCAGCATCCACATCAACCAAAAAATTCGCGGCAACAAAACAGGAGACGAAACCGTCCCCTACAATGCCGACCCCCTGCAAAGTCAAACCTTCAAAAGCATGCTGGAAAGTCTCGGCAAAAACATGAAACGCCTCAGCGAAGAACTCAATAACGCACAACAACAAAAAACTAACCAATTCAACAAAAAAGCATTCGTCTATAACAACACCCTAGAACTGAAAAATCTGCACGCAACCGACCAAGCCTCCCTACCACAAGCATGCTACAAAAAGGCACGACAAATAAGAGCCAGCGCCCTCGACAACGTCCTGAAAGCAACATCAAAAAGCAACACACAAAACTTCAAAAAAGAACTCAAGGGTATGGTCGCATCCTTCTACAATCAAAACACCATCGATTCAAACCACCCCAGCGCACAAAGACTCATGAAAGTCGTAGACGACTTCCTACCCGACGACGCCAAACCAAAACCCTTCACCAAACAAGAACTCACCACAACACTCCACCGACTATCCGACGAAGACCTCTATGGCTCGCAAACAGATAACCAGAAAGGCTTGGAACAAGTGGAACGCATCAAAACACACCTCAATAATCGCAAACGATTGGAATTCGCCCGCGACCGACTAAAACATATGGACTCCCTGCTCAAAAACCTGCCCGAAACTCTTGCCGACCTCGCCTACGAGACAAAACACAACCCCGACGGCGTGAAAGCAACCAAAAATATCGACGTTGTTATCGGTCGCTCCTTCCCAAAATGGTGGCAGAGACAGCAAGCCACCAACGCCTAGCCACCGCCTAGCCTACCTTAATCACGCCTGCCTGACTATGCCTATACGTGTTGATCATCCCCAACAACTAATGCGTGCTTGGCGAGAACTGCCCAAAAATAGCCGCCTCCTCGTCAGCAAAGATAATGAACTGGTCGAAAGACGCATGATACGCCCCGGATTCCTCGGACGACTCTTCGGCAGAAAAGTCCGATTCGCCTACCGAGTCATCGACCCCGAACAAGAAAAAACACGCCGTCTCGCCGACAACCGAGTCCTATCCCCAGAAGAAAGCCGCCGAACCCTCGCCAATAACCTCATCATGCACGCCACAAACACCCTCAAACTCGGACACACCAGCAACCCCAGATTGACAGATACCAGCCAAACAAACGCCATAAACCGATTCATCCGCAACCTCAGTATCTACGTCAATCAAACCATCCTCGGCAACCAACAAGGCAACAACACCATTCCTCGAGATAAAAGCGCAACCGCCCTCGACAGCACCACAGTGCAAAAAGTCTTCCAAAACCTCGAACAAAAAATAGACTACCTAAAAGTGCAAAGCGATAAAGCCAGCCAAAGCAAACCCAACGACTTCGACAAAAAAAGCTTCGTCTACAACAGCATCTTCGAAATGACCGACCTGAGCGGCGACGCCGAACCCGCATCCCCACAAGAATTCTATAAAGTCGCCCATAACCTCTACGCCATCAACCACAAAGACCCAAAAATCGGCACGTCAACCGAAAATACCCAAGCCTTCGCAACCGCCCTCAAAGAAATGGCTCATGCCTTCTTCCAACAAAACAACATCCGCTCCAACTTTAAGGACGAAACCACAACAAACACCCCAAAAACCCATTCACCCCCCACCCCTTACGACAACCCCAGCGTCGGACACATGATGCGCTTCATCGACCGCTTCATCGCCAACACCGAAAACGAAACACCAAACACCAAACAAAAAATGATGCAAGCCATGCTCGACAACCTCCCCGAAGCCCTCGCCGACATCACCTACGAAACCGACACAGGCAATGCTACCCTTACCGACCCCCACACCTTCCACACCCACATGCAACAATTCTTCCCCCAAATCGCCGGCTTCCTCACCCTACCCGACTCCTCGTCCTC
>JACONH010000024.1 GCA_014323835.1 Alphaproteobacteria bacterium GM202ARS2 | reverse complement strand
GGTGACAAGGGCAAGCTGTATGCCTTCCATGCCCCCGAGGTCGAGTGTCTCGGCAAAGGCAAACCGAAGACCCGCTACGAATTTGGCGTCAAGGTCTCGATTGCAGTTTTGCGAGTTGTGCCACCTCTTCATCACCGTCGTTGACGTATATGTCTGTAAACAATGGCACGACGTGTTCGTCAACCGGTATCCCGTTTGGAACCAGAACGAATGGATGTTTTTCAAAGATCGACTTTCGAGCATTAGAATCACCCGCAGCAAGCGCCTCCATCATCTCATTGACGGTGGCGTATCGGTGATCGTCCTGAAGATAATAACTCGCAGCGATGACGATGAGAACGAAGATGATGAGCCAAACCGGCGCCGTCCAGAGTGCCCGTCGCCAAGTTAGGGCTCAGCCTGGAGGCTCTATGAAAAAGTCGCCGCGCTTGCTCATCTAATCACCTGATAACCCGACATATCTGTTGCGCTGCGCCTAATGGACTAACGCTGTCTGTGTCGGGTGATGACGTCGCATCCTGTCGAGCGATGCAGCCACGCCATCATCGTCCATCTGGACGGCGGTTTGATTGACTTGGTTGGCGTGGCCAAAGGCGACGTCGCCGGCGAAGCTGCGACTACCATCAGCATGCTCGACATCTGTGCAGCCACAGACGGTATTCCCGCCGCGTCTCTCCACGACGCTCACCGGCGCGCTCAGATCGACCGCGAAATCAATCGACGTAATGCCGCTATCGATAAGCTCGATTGGCTTCGTCGTGCCGTCGGCCATCATCACCGGCGTGCCGGGTGCAAAGCAGCGAGCAGCGATATGAGGGCACTGAAACCACGAATCGCTGCACCGATGCCGATAGCTCCAGCTCGAAAACCAATCGTTTCGCTTGACATGTCATCTGTCATTTTGGCTACCCACCATCGCTAACGACGTGACTTCCGCCAATTCGCGCCGATACACGGTCGGGAACTTTTCAAGGATGTCGCCAACGCGGTCGCCATGACTGATCTCGGGTGCGTGCGCAATCCTGATCAGCAAATGATCAAGCGTTGACCATTCAAAATACCGGTCATCCACAGTGCGCACGCGGCTATCGACAAAGGCGCTATCCGGACCATGGGGGAGATCGCGCCTGATGGCACTCAGCGCGTGCGTCAGTTCCTCCATGACACAGCGAGCTAAGCGTAGATCGGCGTGCTCTTCATGGATCTCGATGGGAATAGTGACCGACGAAACGGCAAGCGTGCCGATCTGCCAGACCAGGGATCGCTCCCAGCATCGAGCGTCGGGGGGATAGCCCCTGTCATACACAAGGTCGAACGTTAAGAGCTGCGACTCGGCACGGAAACGATCAGCATCAACAGCTGCATCGAGCGGGAAGAAAACGTTAACATCACCCTTTTCGCCGGGCCCAGCTAAATGGACTGCAAGTCCAGATTGCTCATGAAGGCCGATGACATGCTGAAGCCAGTCGAGCGTGTTACGCCGAAATCTCGATGGGATGTTATCGGTGCCGTAGAGCGCAACAAGAATGGGCCGGTCTTTTTCCCACTTCGTCACGCCCCATTCCATGTGATCGAGTGGCTCAACTTCAGAACCGGTCACAGCGGTTTGCAAAAAAGGCCGAGCGTGCACATTCCATGACCATGGCGCAGTCATTAGCCACATCTGACGGTAGCATGATTGGTGATTAATCTAGCTGGTAAGAGCGATCGGGGAGGGATTGAATATACGCAACGAGCTTCAAAGTGAGGGGAAGCGCAACCAACAGCAGCACGATAATGCCAAGCCAACGAAATGTTTTGGTCTTGAGAAAGCGCATTGTCGCTATTCCGACCCGTCGTCATCTACCGAACGACGTTGATTGACCGTAGATATGATTCCGGCGAGCCCCGCATTAACGCAGCCGTAGGTCGCGAGTAGGACGCTGATATGAAAAAGGGGAATCCTTTTTAGCCATGGATCCAGGAAATGCGCCTCACCAATGACAATGAGGAGAAAGCCAAACAGCGAGAGCGCGAAAGCCAATCCTGCAGCCGGCCCAGGGGGGCATAGCCCCAAGGTGTAAAGCCGAAATAGCCGTCAATGCGTGACGGCTCTTGCTCCGGCTCACGCACCATCTCGACAAGCTCGATCATCACCGCGACGGAAAATAGCAGAATGACCATTTTGAAGTCGGCGCCGTAAACGATGATCTGCAATCCGATCGAGAGTGGAGCAACCAACAGAAGTCGGTGGCAATCGAAAGAATATCGTGGCGTGTTTCCGGCAATACTGCCGCTGGCAGTCTCTCGCCAATCTTGCTCCATCATGGCGTCCCGCCTCTATCGACCATCGTCTTGGTTCGCCATTGGTTCAAAAGTAAAATCGTATCGATAGGTTCCTGAGTGCACTGGGTCATCGTTGAAGAACGCAAGCACCATATCGCGCACGGGAACGATGGACTCGTAGGCGTTTATCGCTTGGTGCCCCATGCCTTGAATCTCTAGGACCACTGCATCTGTTAGGCTGCTGGCCACACGTTTTGCATCTTCGATCGGTGTGACGGCATCGAGGTTGCCCGCGATCATCAAAACAGGAAGGTGGCTTTGGACCGGCTCGCGATGCCCATCAGAGAAGGGCCTGATGCCCCAGGCATCGCAAATTGCAGGGAACGGAAAAACCAGGAAGTTTCCAGCGATCGAGCGCTTCGAATGCGCTTCAATCGCTGACAATGTCTGATGGGTAGCAAAGGACTTGCACCGGTTGCTGACCTTGACGCTGGCATTCGCATAAGCTTTCCGCCAGTGGCTGATGCGTTCGGCAAGGTCGCTTAGATCACTGTTGCCCAATGCGGTGATATGACTGGCGAGACGTGACCAATGAAGCCCATCGGCAACATCGTCAAAGAGTACACGAACAGCATCATCCCTTGTGATGTCGACATCAATTTGACGGCCAAACTCGTCTTGGAACGACGCTCGACGTGGTGTCTTATAATGAGCTAGCGCTTCCGCAACGGCCGTTGTTGGCAGCGCGTCCAATGGCCATTCCATCGATGGATCGCGCGCTAAGCGATCGAGCCGTTCAAGAACGGTGTCGAGCTGCATGGGCTCGGCAAAGCTGTCGTTAGGGCCGACCACGCCAGCCAGCAAAGCACGTTCAACCAGTGCCGCGATGTCATCGGCACTTTCGACGACGTTATAGGCAGCAAGATCGACCTCGCTCGTTTTCAGCCAATAAGCACACTGACGCGATAAGGCTTCATTGGCGCGATAGCGATCATGAATGTCTGGCGCCGGCGCTAATGGCAGTTGGAGATGAAGAAAGCAATCAAGGCTGGACGGTGTTTCGCCTGTACCGCGCTGATCCAAAAAAATCACATCTCGGGTTTTTCTGAGATCGTCTAGCAGGGCTCCGAGATGATCATCTGCCAGCGCTGCAGTGCCGGAATCGCCTGGTCCGCCAGCCAGATAAATCACCGGAGGTAGCGTGCTTGGCGTTTCAGCGGGCACACGGATGTAGGAGAGCTGCAAAGTCTCCTCAGTATCGTCGTTATGCCGCAGTGGTACCGTCACATAGTCGTAGATCGCCTCAACGGTGGTCCCGTCGGGTAGCTCCGTTACGCGCTCGATGGCCAATGACGCCACAGATAAACTCGACATCGCAGCCACAATGCTGGCAAACGCAACAACATGCTTCTTGATTGTCAAATCAGCCAATTTCACCCTCATTAGAGAATGGGTTGGGCCACCCGACATGGTCGACTAGGGCCGGGTGGCTGCATCAATGCCGTTAGCTCGCGGCGACAAGCGGACAGGCTCGATGCTTCTGATACGGGCATTTACTGTTTGCCGTGCAATCGGAGCCTCCACCTGCACCGACATATCTGAGACAATCTGCGTCGCCGAAGCTCTCGACCTCGAGCCGAACGCAACGTCTGCGACGTCAACGTCGCGCCCATCGTCAAAACGAGCACGCGTTCGACCAAAGATCTGAATTGCCACCACCGACGTTCTCAGGGCTTAGTTCGCCGTCATAGGGCACCCCGGTAAGATCGATTGATGTTAGGCCAACATCGACGAGCGATCGCACTTCACCAGGATCATGCGTCCCATTGCCATTGGCGTCTTGCCAAATACTGAACTCAGCGAAGCGGTCATCGCGCGGGTCGAACACACCGTCACGATTGCTGTCATAAGCCAGCGCTAGCCCTTCGAGATCGGTGCGGGCCCGTGAATCCCACATTGCAAACGCAATCTCGTTCTTCTCGTCGATTAGGCCACTGCCATCAGCATCAATGGCAAAAATGCCGTCCTCGGGTGCAACCCAGCCATGTCCGTATGGCGCGGATTTGCTGAAGAATAGGGCTTTCGAATCCTCGACGTTGACAAGCTTGACAACGCCGTCGCCGTTCAAACCGATGACGATCGGTTTTGAGTTATGGACCCGGTAGCCACCGGCGATGTAGGTATGATGGTCATCGACGGTGAAGTTAAACACCTGCATATGCGTAGCGCCGGTTGAGATCGCCGGCAAATGCTCGGGTGTGCCATCATGATGAATGACCATCTGGCCAGGTCGAAGCTCCGCAACCGACCGAAACTCGCCATCATCGGTCAAGAAGGGATGCGCCTCGGTAACCTGAATATCGCCAAAGTTCATGACGTCGAGATCATCATGAACAAACACATCAGATGCCGCGCCGGACTCGAGCGGCTGATCGCAACACCCATGCTCCGGGAATGAAGCCACCTTATCGCCGACTTCGATCAGCTCTATCGGCTTGGTCGAACCATCGGCCATAAGGATTGGCGTCCCCGCGGCGAAACACAGCGAGCCGCCACCGCCGCTACAGCGTCCGCCTGGCCCTCGTCGATTCGCAATGCCGGGAGCTTTAAGGATCTGCCGCTCGGTGATCGGCTTTTGCGCGCAGGCCGCACCGCATAGCATGTCGCGCGACGCGACGATGCCGGCCAAGACTCGTTGTAGCGCTGTTCCGACCTTCAGGCCGCCGACCGCAACACCGGCGACTTCCATGCCCCGCTTGCACGCTGACGTGCACCGTTGAACAAGCCGCTTTTGGCGATTGCGGGCATTTCTGACGGCGCGCGCCATGTACTCTTTGCAGCCGGAATCACCAGGACGCCGTTTGCCCATACGTGCCCGCTCTCGTCTATCCTCACTTTCTGACATGACACATCCCCCTTAGATAAGCCCCACTTTTCGAGGCGCTGCTTCAGCACTCCCGAGCCAACAAGCAAACCACCCGGTTATTGTCAGGATCAGCAATGGATAGGCACTCACGCCAAGCCACTGCATACCCAAAAGAAGGATGATCCCGAATGCGTAAAAGGCTTGCTGGACCGCATCATACGGACGCGGGGTAGCCACCCTGATCCGCATCGCTATTGGCCTGCCGCATGCCGCCAATGCGAGTTCCTGCGATCATGACTAGGATCAGCGACAGTGTTTGGAGAGCACTTTCGGCCGTCATCGGACCACTGATGAAAACGACCATACCGACGGCGAAAACGATCAAGGCGGCCCACGTCGCTAATGTCGGTTTAAGTGACAATGTCATCGTCGCTCCTCCCCGTTAGGCTGGCTTGATCCGGTCCCTGATCTGCTGCTGGAGTCCATTGCTGCAACCGTCGGCCGTTAGCGGTTATTCTCATCGAGTTCGCCACGCTCTGTGGCAGCCACCATTTCTGAAGAAGATTGGCGATGACGGCACGAGCGCCGCCGAAGGGGGCGAGAAAGTCAATGATCCAGAGGCGGCTGGCCCACTTCTTATCGACGACGACCGTCATAGGATCACTTTTCTCGACGGCCGCCGCTTATTGCCCTCGCTTGAAAAGAAGGCCTGCGCGTCCGCTACGGTCATGACCTCGGCGCGCCCATCGTCAATCTTGGCCGGCATGGTCGGCGACAGAACCACGAACGCGATAACCACTAGCGATGTAGCAATCGGGTCCTTCGACCCACAGATTGTAAGCTGTGTGCCGGCCAGCGACTTTCGACATAAGCTCGATATCGAAGAGAGCACCACATTGCAGGACGAGCGGATCAGATGGCCCAACGTTGCGAAGCGGGATGAACCGACCGCACCGAATCATGAACAATTGCCCAGGTGTCACCTGAAGGTTGTCAAATGAAACGAGGCCGCAGCCAGAATGTGCACCGTGACCAAGGACCATTCTTGGTCGAAGAGTGCCAAGGCCGTTGAAGGAGGCAACCCGATCGCCGACCTCGATATGCTCAATCCGCTTTAGCGTCCCGTCCGCCATCAAAATCGGCGTGCCGGCGGCAAACCCCTGACCGTCGTTTTGCTCTAGATCATCCATCGTTCTCTTTCCGCCGTTTTGGGAGAATAAGGCCACGTCAACAGTCGAAGGACACCGGCACCAAAGCTGACGAAAATCAGCAATGCGTAAGGCTCAAGATCCAACCGATAGAGACTGAGCAACGCGATGACACCGACGACTAAAATGATGACTTGCCAGGTTCGAAATGGCCGCTCTGTTTCAGCAGCATCGGCAGACTCATTGGCACCGCGCATTGTCCACCACCTGGTGGCAACCAGGATGATCACGCCGGCGGCAATGACCTCGAGATAATCGCCAAGCGTCGGCGAGGATGTGAAAAAGCGCCAAACCAAAACGCCGAGGCCAGCACCCACAACGCCGACATGGGGCGTTAGTATTTTTTGCGGCATCCGACGCCAATCAATCGACCAGGCCATCATCCCCCACTCTTCGCCTGACCAACGGCCGCCACACGTCCCGCCGCTCGGTCGTTGGGCAATCCAGTGGCGGCAGGATCTTTAAGGGCTATCAAACGGGGCAAGCCACGGTCTTTTTCGACCTCGCCACCCTGGCTAGCTGGGTCCAGACTTTTCAATGGCTTAGGACCAGGCCGTCGCGCCAACGTGGCTTTGGAATTCACCGGCCTAGGAAGGACTTGAACATTCGACGCATTGCCATCCGGCACGGTCGGGAGTTCAAAATGTTGACATCCCCATTCCGCAACGATGTCAGCTGAAATCTCGGGGTAATGGGTGATCGGCTCGCCATTCAAAATGGCAACCGCCGGCCCTTTACGACCACAAAAAAACTTGTCCGGCCCTGCGAGGAGAAAACGACAGTCGATGCAAGAACGCAGTGTCATTTTCCGGCCGCCCTTGTCTTGCGCGGCGCTCCCTTAATCGCCCAAGGCGATGCTGCCTCAATGATCTCTCGCATGACCATGCCGGCATAGATCGATAAATCACCATAGGAGCATTCTTGTAGGGCTTTCCCGCGCGCCAGAGCACGCGCATATGCTGGCCGCATCGGAATCCATCCTTCTAAGGTGTTCCGTTCAAAGGTGGCGAGATAGTTTTGCGCGAACTCAAACTCCGCCGTCGGCGTGCGGCCGGCGGTCGATACCCGATTTAGCAAGAGCCGATAATCGAAGCCGCACTTTTTGAAGCTCTTAGCAATCTCGACCGTGGGTCGGGCATCCATGATACTCGGCGACGTTGGCAGCACAGTGAGATCGGCCAAGGCCGCCATATCGAAAACCAGATGACTGAGCTGCGGTAACACATCGATGACCACATGGTCGAAATTCGGCGCTAGCTCAGCAATCCCGCGCTGCCCATGAAACCGAATGCATGTGAGTTGTGTGACTTGATCCGGAACCCAATCGCGCTGATGGGAATAGCGCTCGCATATAAGCAACCGCTTAGGCTGATGCTCCATGCGACCGCCAAGCCAATCAAATGATGAGCCTTGTTCCGCATTAAGATCGACTAAGAGAACCCGCAGACTTGTGGGAAGGCGGCAAAGCGCAACAGATAAGGAAACGGCAATCGAAGATTTTCCACTCCCGCCTTTAAGATTGGCTACAAAAAAGATCATACGGACAACCACAAACGACACCATCGCCCTTGGCTATTGGCGGCGGCAGCGCAGACAACCTCGGCGATCTGGGGCGATCACCAAGGTCGAATGCGATTTGTTAACTATTCTTGTCATTGGAGATTGCAGGCCGACACATGCAGGTGCGTTGGTAAATACGGGGCGCATGGTCGGCCGATCTTACCGGCAAGCACATCACAGGGCGCGGACGGCAGGCCGGTTTTCATGCTCATTCCACCTTCAGCCGCAGAGTGAGCTTGTTTGCATTGCGTGATGGGCCGTTGCTGGCTCGACGAGCCCTTTCCGCTGCCTGGCGCGTCTCCAGAGGAATAAGTCGCCGACGGCGACGTATCTTCAACGGGCGTTGATTGGTGTGATCTGGCGCTGATCGATCTGCCGCGGGCGGCATCGCCATGACTTCGCCCGCGGCAGTCGACGCCCTTGCTCGTTTGGCCAAGTTGTCGTCCGGCGTGGAGGGGACGAGGGCTGCCGAGCCCGGACGATCTCGGTCGGGACGCCGCCAAGATCTACTGTTTGACGATTGCAGGCTTTCACCCGCTACGTTTTCGGAAATTTCGTAGGCGAATTGATCAGGCACACACCCCACCGGCTGATCATCGACACTGGCTCGCCGAGCTCGCCTTGCGCGTTGTGATTTCACTATGACCACCGATCAATAACCCTTAATTTCATCTTTACTGAAAGCAAAAAAACGACAGCAGCGCAACTATAAACGTTATCTGAGTTTACATTTTGAACAAAAGACGGCAATTTCAGCTAGTTTACTCAGTAAATGGTGAGTGATTTGTCAGTTGAACGATCGTTCTTAACTAACTCACTATTTCATGAGCGTGTGAATTTTGCGAAGAGAACGGGGATTTTAGCAAATGACTGGTGAAACGTGTGGATGCCAGACTTGCCATGATTGTCCACTGGAGGCTGGTATGAAGCACCTGGCAGGCCAATGGAAAACGATGTTGATTTTCCGTCTTCTAGAGAGGCCACGTCGTTTCAGCGAGCTGAAGCAGATCATGCCCGGTATCGCGGACCAGGTACTATCACGCCAACTCACCGCTTTGGTCGATGCTGATGTGATCGAAAAAAAGAAACCGATCGGCGGTGGTCATGCGACTTACCACTTAACCGCGTTTGGCGAGCGATTGCGGCCAGCGTTGGCGGTCATCTTTGAGTGGGGCGCAACGGCGCTCACCAATCAGGCGATTGCGGAGAAGCAGCGGGCACAGAGCGGCGCAGATGCTATGAGCGCCGAGGGCTGGCCGACCTCCCGTACCAAAAACGGCAGACCTGGAGCCGAGTGAAACCTAATTCGCCTTAGCAAGCGAGCATTATGTAATCACCGGTTAGGCTTCTTGGCCTCATGCGTTCGTCATGCCGGGTATCAAAATGAGCGCTGGGCCAAGCAGCCGATCGGGTGCACTTCGGTCAATGAGATAATGCCAAAGAGCCGCGATCTGCGGAGCGAGAAGGGCCGCGTGATGCGTCACGAGCGATACCTTGACCTTGAGACCGTCAATCGGGTTGCCGATCTGCTCGAGCAGCGGGATGGAGGCCCCGACAAAACGAGGCAAGACGCCAACAACAACACCATCTAGGATCGTTGACACATAGTGACAAAAGTCGTCTGTCCTCACCACGATCAAATCAGCGCTAACATTCGCTTCCACCCACTGCCATACGATGTTGTTGGTACCGAGAACTTCGCGCGAATGAACCCAAGGTCCTACCCTGGGGTCAGTGTCACTGCCCGTGGCGCGATAGCAGGCATAGTCAGCAACGCCAAATTCCAAGCGGATCAAGTCGGGTTTCTCGACGAGACCATACACAACAGCGAGATCAAAGGACGATTCATCCGGACGCAGAATTTCGCGATGATTCGACATGAAGAGCTGAACACCGGGATGCTCTTTTTGGAACGCCATCAGGTGTTTTCTGATTTCGCTATGCGCTAAGGCCGACGGCATGGCGATACGAGCGATGCCTTCGAGCGGAACGCCTTCTTCGAAAAATCGATCTGTGCGCCGCACTTGCCGCTCCATCAGCTCAGCGATCGTCGCGAGATACTTTCCATCAGGCGTTGGCTTCGTTCCGGGAACCGCACGATCAAATAATGTCCGATTCATCCGCTTTTCCAAAGCCGTAATCCGCCGAGCGACATTTGCTGGATGAAGCGCGAGAGCAGAGGATGCGGCCTTAAATGATCCATGACGAACGACTTCTAGGACGATGCGCATATCGTCCCAACTAGGAGGCGTGGTGTTAGTCATT
Organism: Alphaproteobacteria bacterium GM202ARS2; assembly: GCA_014323835.1. GTDB lineage: Bacteria > Pseudomonadota > Alphaproteobacteria > GM7ARS4 > GM7ARS4 > GM202ARS2. Next base: position 7,902 of record JACONH010000024.1, on the reverse strand, counting down.
TTTAACAACTCTAATGTCATTTTGTGGTGGATGTAACATGAGATGTCCCCTTTTGCAAAAAATACACTTCGCACCACGTACAATGTGGCGGGTTCATTGAATATCCGCTGCGACCAGAACACTGGCCTGTGGTACGCTTAGCGCATCGTCCCCGATCCGATGGATCGGCTACCAATGACACAATTCAAATGAAGCAAGCCTTAATTGGATTTGGTCGAGCCTGCCGATCGCTTTTGCTTCGGTTGCTATCGCCGCTGGCGCACCACTCTATCCGAGCTCCGTCGTCTCAAATGATCTCGACTTCATTACCGAGGCCGATCCCCATTCATTTCTCTGCTTTAACTTTGTCGAGCGTGATCTCCGTGAGATGCCTGACAAACGGAACGGTCAACTACTCGCCAATCACACATTTGTCTTTGCCGCGCGATTCACTGATAGGTCAAAGCTGGAAGTTTGAGCTCATCCGAATTTCGAGAGCCTCGAAAAAGCCCGACGGTCCGTCGAAAAAATCATGCAGCCACTTGGGCGGATCCCAGGCTTTATGGGCCAGCGTCTGTCCCATGTTGTGCTACACCAAGGCGATAAAACGGCGTTCGCTGAATATAAAGGCCATTTCGTCGTCCTCTATTCCGATAATGTCGACGATCAGATCAGCACGCATGATATCGAGGAAACGATATTCCACGAGTCCGTCCATGCTACCTTGGATGAAGACTATCTCGATGATCCCGACTGGATAGCCGCGCAACGAGCGGATAACGCCTTCGTGACCGAATACGCTGCCTGCCGCCCCCATTGCCTTACGAGCGCTACCTCATCAAAAAGTGTCGGGCACAGATTGAGGCTGTCACCGGGCTCCGGTTCTTTCTGTAGAACGATGAGGTATTCGAGCTGTCGACGGGTCCGATAGCCCCTGCCCATCTTCATTTTGTTCCCAATCAGCAAATCAACCGCTTTGAGGTCGGAGGATTGGAGCCAATCGAGAAAGTTCCGCGAGCAGAGGTGGAATTTGTCCACCCACAAAAAACAATGACCTTTCGAAACGAGGACACGGTCGATCTGCTGTATGAATTCAATGATGGTCGCTTCTTCCATTTGCGGCAGACGGGCACGCCATTTCTGACGGATGCCTTCATTGCCGTAGTGCTGCTTATCAAGAACGCCGCGGAATTGCGGGTCGAGAAAGACAATGGGCACACTTTTGTCACCGAGGGCCGCCATGAATTCGCGGCCTTCTGCTTCATTGGATGCATCCATCACGTAGTTTTCAGGGGGGGGAGGGTGAACTCAGCCACTAAAATCGGTCGAGCAGTGCCCAATACACGACGCAAAGACATCTTAGTCACCGGTCAAAATCTATTGGGTCGATTCCCTTGGGGAAGAAAAGCCCTTCCCCGTCAAGGAGTCGATAATAAATGGAATCTGATCACATCAAAACAGCTGATTTAGCCGATAATGCTTTTGCCAACGCCCCTGCCTAGCCAATCAGTTTGTGCACCGATCGGAGAACGTAACGGATCAAGGCCTATTGGGTGTACGCGGCGAGTGCCTCGTCTATTGACCAATGCCGTGGCAGTCCCGGGACATCCGCGGCAAGATCGATTTCGGCCCAGCTCTCGTGATAGCCGCCCTCGAGGAAGTCGGAGTACTTATTGACCAATGCATAGGAAAAACGCCGAAGCGCTTCGGCCCTTGGATGACCTCGCTCCCAATTGTAGCTGACAAGGGCATTGGCCACGGCCACGGTGTTGACATTGCGCTGGGCATCAATCAGGTGGGGATAATCAGCGGCCGTCAGTGTCGTTGGTGAATAGATCCCAGCGAGCGGCTGCGCGGGCACGGGGAGAAGATGAAATGGCTCGCCGCTCTGTACTTCTTCAATCACTGAGACAGGTTTGCCGGAAGCACGCATCATCGCTGCAATTTCACCCTTGCGCAGCTTGTCCAACGCGACCTGATGCGGGTAGTTTGTGACCTCGACATCAATTCCCAATGCTTCAAAAACAACGCTCGAGGTCATGAACGTACCACCATCCGGCGGACCATAATTGACCTGCTGACCAGCGAGATCATAGATTGACTGAAACCGCCTTGAAGCCAACACGTGAAATTGGTCCACGTTCAACGGCGCTATCAATCGGACCGAGGACTTGATGCCTGCGAAAATGTTGTTGGCAGCCATGAAGTCGACGACGTCTTGCTGAACGATCGCCATGTCGATTCCACGCAGGAAGAGTAGGTCCTCCATATCCTTAACGGAGCCGAGACCCACCATCGGCACAACACGAAGCTCGTAGCCGTCAGACAAAGCCAATCCCATGTCGGCCGCCAGGGTAAGATCGGAGCCACCAAGCGACCCGGCCATAATACCGACCACGTTTCTGTTCACCTTGCCGCGTATTTCATCATTGCTGTCCGCTTTCGCAGGCAAAGCACCGATGACGACGGCAAGAATTGATGTGATCAAAACTGATGGTAGGCGTGCCATCACGCTCGCTCCTTCCTTATCGACATGCTGGTGAAGCCGATCCAGCACGTTTTGGTACCGAGGGTCGGCTCTTCGAAATGCGCGACACTCTAATACTAACCAACTCGACGAGGGAAGACATAAGATAAGAACTTTCTTGCGTGACGAACTTATAAGAGAAAGAGGCGTAATATCATACGCTAGTGAGTTTAAACCAACACGGACACTAAAAAAAATCAGCACAAATCTGCGATTGTTGTTAGAAAGGCGAAATTACCAAAATAGAGGACTCTCATGTTAGTGAGTAAAATTGCCAAAAGCCCGAAGCGTTATTTGTCATTTGGCACAGTGTTGTTGCTAGGTGGATGCGCTGCGAACCTTTGTCCATGTCAGCCGACCGACACCGATCCAGGGCGCGTAGCGGGCTTCGAAAAAGCAGGTGAGTTTCCCGTTGCTGACAATGGCTTTTCAAAGGCAGCGGAAATCCTGGCGATAAAGTCAGATCAGGAAACCCTGCTATATACCGACTCACCTGCCGGGCTCTTAGGCTTTGTCGACATTCAAGACCCGTCCAGCCCGGTGGCCAATGGCGTTCTCGCCCTTCTAGGCGAACCGACTTCGGTTGGTGTTGCCGGTAAGCATGCCTTCGTCGCTGTCAATATGTCGGAGAGCTTCCTCGAACCGAGTGGGCATCTTTCCGTCGTCGATCTTAACCGTCGTGAGATCGATCGACGCTGCAGTGTCGGTGGTCAGCCTGACGCGGTCGCCATCAGTCCGGACGAGCGCTTTGTTGCTGTCGCCGTTGAAAATGAGCGTGACGAAGATCTCAATGATGGGGCGTTGCCACAGCTTCCGGCCGGTCATTTGGCGATTTTTGATCTCGGTGAAGATCGGACAATCAGAAATTGCGGATCAGCGCGCATCGTTGCTCTAACCGGTCTTAGCCAAGTCGGCGGCGACGACCCCGAGCCTGAATTCGTGGCCATCAATGATGACAATCTGGCCGCAGTCACGCTTCAAGAGAATAATCACATCGTGATTGTAGATCTGGCTTTAGGGGCCGTGGTGAACGACTTCTCCGCCGGAACCGTTGACCTCGAAAATGTCGATCTGACGGATGACAATCGGGTCGCGCTCACAGAGTCATTGCCTGACGTTCCCCGAGAGCCCGACGCTATCACCTGGCTGGACGATGATCATATCGCGACTGCCAATGAAGGTGACCTTGTGGGCGGCTCACGAAGCGTAACCGTGTTTCACCAGTCCGGCGAGGTCATCTGGGACAGTGGCGCGGAAACCGAAAAGGCGGCGGCTGAGGCTGACCTTTATCCAGATAAGCGCTCGCCCAAAAAGGGGACGGAACCTGAGACCGTCGCTAGCGCCGAATTCGGCCAAGACCGTCTTTTGTTTGTCGCGCTTGAACGCGCAAACGCTTTGCTCGTTTACGATACCACTGATGCTGAGCCAGCGTTGGTCCAGCTCTTGCCCACCGGCGTCGCCCCCGAAGGCATCCTACCGCTTTCCGACCGCAACATGGTGATCGTCGCCAATGAAGCGGACCCGGAAGAAGGCGTGCCATCAACCATCGATCTTTTTGTCAGGGCCGAATAGTCAACGTCGCAACCGTTGGACAAGGAGACATAGCCAAGGAGCGCAAATATGGTTCGCCATCTAAGCTCGCTGCTATTGTTCTTGGCTTCAATGGCTTGGCCTGCGCAGGCCGAGACGCTGCACCTCGATGACGGCAACAGCGTCAGCGGCACCATTCTGCGCTCGATCGGCAATGCCTTCAGCATTCGCCTCGATGGCGGCGGGATGCTCCAAATCCCCAAAGCATCGGTCGAGCGCGTCACGATAGTTGCCGTCGGTGGCGGCGAAGTCTCCGGTGATCTCGTCGAATGGACTGCTAATATTTATATCGTCCTGTCGGCTGATCGCGGCTTGATCGCTGTACAAGACGGCATTGTGAGTGACATCACCAATGATAGCGAAGTCTTTGGGGTTGGCGGTCCGAACGAGCCTGCATCAAGCGAGCACCGTTCACCCAAAACGCTGACACCTACAATGTAGATGGCCGAGCATGTTGATTTATCATCGAGCTCGTTGATAACCGCCTATGTGCTTGATTGATATGCACATCCAGGCACACCGAGGCATGGCAACGATTGACATTGGAAGAGTGCAGGTTGGCGACAATTTCATGTGGTGATATCAACGTCTCCTACATCCTGGAAGGCAATGGCCCCGAATCCGTTGTCTTGATCAACGGGCTCTCTGACGAGAAAGAGGGTTGGGCTCAGAGGAAGTGTGAGAAGTTTTATTGGCAGCAGATTTCGTTATCGTGAGCGCCCTCAAATAACGAGGAGGGGATGATGGCGAAGGCTCGAGTGATCTTTCGGACAAGGAATGGGCTTTGATCGAGCCGCATCTACCGGCGGCCAAGAGGATAGCCCATTGATGCAGATAATTCTTCTCGACGACCCTCAGTGGCATATGTCCGATGAAGATCGGTCACGGTTGATTTCTGGACTTGAAGATCGCGGACACGATGTCGTCGCTATGGATTGTCGGGCACTCGATACGCCGATTACGGATCCTGCGATGATCCGCGAAGAGTATGTGGAGTCGTGCCGGCAGCTCCTCCACCGCTATGATGGAGCGATCATTACCGTCAATGACTGGACAAAGACAACGGCCTTTATCTTGGCCGGCTTCTTCCTTTCACGGCAGTGCCCGGTGTGAGTTCTATGCGACGGCATGCCTCTCGAGTCGCTCTATTTTCGCCTTTGCCGGCTTCCGTTTATCCCCGCACGCGCGGGGAACACCCCAATTACAAACCATTCTGTTCAAAGTGCTTTTGCAATGTCAAAGAGCGCACCAAATTAAACCCGGCCCTCGGTCGGGTTTTCGATCCGAAGGCTAGGCTCAGAGCTGAAGTGATGTCTTTTGGCTAAAGGTCCTGCAGATGCAGGAAACACGTTTTCTCAGAGTGCGTCGCGGATCATCCCCTCATGCGCGGGGAACGCCCTTGGCACGGTGCCGTGAGTGGCAACCGATGCCAAGGGAAAACGAACAGTCCATTAGGCCACAATGCGAGCCACTTCTCGTGCGCGAGCGGCGTGCACAGTCAGTGGCTCATCGCTTGACCAGTGAAGATCCCGCTCGATCCGGAGACCGAAAGGTACCTTTAGATCGCGAAGCTCAGCAAGGCTGACTGGGCCCATCGCTGGGCACCCCATACCCAGGTCGCATAAACCAAAGAGCGTATCTCCGTCCTCATCCATCTCCTTGATGAGCCACGTCGATGCGCCCCAAGGGGTGAAAAGTTTCATAACTGGCGTGTGGTCCGGCGTGTTGCCGTCGACTTGGATAGCCTCAGCTGAGGCTACGCCGTTCTGCCGCAACTTTGCCTCGATCGCTTTTGTGATCAGCTTCATCGCATTTCCCTCCTCCGCGGAGACGAACACCGTCGAGGGCGGCGCCTGGCCGCCCTCTGCGCTATTCATCAGGGATTGTTGGTGCTACGCGGCCGCGCGCATGTCCTCGGCCGGCTGCAGGTCATGTGGAAAACCTGCGGCCTTGAAGATGGCCGTCTTGTCACCTTTCAAGACCTCGAGTTATCGCGAGGTGGAGATAATGCGGAGGACTTTTCTAAATCTGCCGTATTTTCAATGTGTTGGTTCGCTTCTCCGCGGCCCTTGCTGCGCATTATTTGAGGCTGGAGGTTTCTCGGCTTGATCAATCAAGCCAAGGAGAAACCAATGCCATCGATATCCTTTTGCGAGCTTTCCAAGCTTCGCGAGACGTTGGACCGCGAGCGCTACAGCCCGACCGTCATTCACAACTACTGCTTCTATGCGGGCCGGTTCCTGACTTATCTGGAAGCGCGAGAAATAGAGTTGCACGACGTGACCCCGGATCTTGTCGCCGGATATCTGCGCCACGCTGTCCGGCAATTTCGGAAGGATCGCGGGCGTTCGCCCGCGTCTAAATGGACGTCGATACCGCGCTCGGGCATTCATGCCTTGCTACGCTATGCTCTGGCCGAATGGCCACCAGCACCATCTGCTGCGAGCGCGGCTGAACGTCAAAGTCGTGAGGTCTGTGATGCCTACGAACGTTGGTTGCGGTTTGAACGCGGTCTGGCGGAGCCTTCGATCAGGGCGCTGATGTGGGAAGCGCGGCACTTCTGCAAATGGCTTCTTCTTCGATACGGCAAAGCCGATTTTGCCGATCTGAGCGTGCGCAACATCGATGCGTACATGGACAGCAGGGCTCCAGGCCTGACCCGCAAATCGCTCAAGGATGTTGCCGAACGGCTGCGCGGCTTTCTGCGGCATCTGCATCGGAGCAAGCTGCATGTGGATGATCTCTCGGGGCATGTGATCGCCCCGCTTCTCTACGCCTATGAAGGGCATTCCTTCGATCCTGAGCGCCGACCAGATTGCGGCAGTGCTTGAACTTGCTGGGCAGGATGGCTCGCCCCTGGGGTTGCGCGATCATGCAATTCTTCAGCTTCTCGCCAACTACGGCCTTCGATCCGGCGAGGTCGGCCGTTTGCGGATCGAAGATATCAATTGGCGGGCAGCCGTGAAGCTTTACCGCGGGCTTTGCGTGACCGGCGTCTCCTGCTTGCGCTTTATGCAGCAGGAACCAATGTCGGCCTGAAGCGGGTCGCCGATGCCACGCTCGCCATCCGTAATCCCTTGATCTGGGGTGAGGCGGGCACAGCTTGCGCCTTCGATTCTACCAAGTTCGGCGCCTGGGACCGAAACCTCATGACCGAATGGCATGCACGCTATGGCGGTCGCGGCGTGATGATCTATTGGCATGTCGAGCGCCAAGCCACGCGCATCTATTCTCAGCTGAAGCGGTGTTCCTCGTCCGAGGTCGCAGCGATGATCGAGGGGGGGCTGCGCCACTGCACCGACATGGAGATCCAGCGCCAGTATGTGGACTCTCATGGTCAGAGCGCCATCGGGTTCGTCTTCTTCGGCAAAGGTGGCGAGATCACATCGAATAGGCTCTTCGATCAGGAAATCTCAGCGCTGGCGCTGCAGCTTCTCTAAGCCTCGTTGGTCTATGTGAACACGCGCATAGTCCAGTCCGTGCTGCGGGATCCGTCATGGATGGCTCGACTCTCTCCCGAAGACCGTCGTGGCATGACCCCGCTGATCTACGCCCACATCAACCTTTATGGCCGGTACGATGTCGATCTCGATGCCCGAATCGATTTCGACAGACTAGCCGCCTGATGCGTCACTATGGGTATACCCATAGCGGCGACACAGATGAACATTGGATCGGTCCGTTTTTCTGTTCACTCTGGGCCTCCTTCGGGTTCTTATGTTTGCCGTTTCAAGGACAGGTCGTGCTGCATGGTGATCTGTTTTTGCAGATCGTAATGTCCAGAGATGTGCATGGCAGGCGGTGGG
>JACONH010000023.1:19170-23922 GCA_014323835.1 Alphaproteobacteria bacterium GM202ARS2 | reverse complement strand
GTCTGTCGAGCCGTTCGTCCCCTTCTTCAGACTTGTTGCGGTTGAATCACAAAGCCCCGCATGGTAGTCTGGCACAGAGAGAGGCCCCTGAAACTTCAGGGGCTTCTCGTTTGTCCACCCCAGAAAAAAACACCCAAGAGCTAGAACAAAAGGAGTTGCTCAGGGTTCTTTTTTGCTGGTTCTGCTGCACCACCATAAAAACAGATCATCCTCTCGTATTGTTTGTCGGTAATGGTCAAAATAGACACTTTACCCCAGCGAGGCAACGCTTGCTGCACTCTTTTGCAATAAGCCTCCGCACTTTCCTTACCATACGTAAAGCGCATATACACGGAAAATTGTGCCATCTGGAAGCCTTCATCCAGCAAATGGTTCCTGAACGTGGTTGCGGCTTTCTGCTGCTTTTTGCTCGTAACCGGCAGGTCAAACATCACAAGTAACCACATGATTCGATACCCAGACAGCATGTTATGCCCTCACCGTTTCGGCAAAGTCTAGGGGCAGGGGGTCTTGCGGGAATATCAGTTTTGCTTGTCCGTCTTCGATGGAACGTGCCAGCGATGCTGCCAACCGGTGGCCCTCGTTGGTGTGCATATCCATCGCCAGCAAGTCGACCAAGTCGCGTTTCATTGTTTTTTCTAGTTCCTGTTCTTCGTCTTTAACGTGGCGGGCTACGTAATAGTCCACGAGGGGGCGGAAGGGTTCCATGACATCATCGACGAGGCACATTGGGTTGTATTGGTTGTGGTGCGATAAGCCGAGGGTTGGGTGCAAGCCGGCGGCGACAACAGAGCGCGCCACCGCCGCGCGTATCACGGCATAGCCGTAGTTTAAGATGCCATTGACGCCGGGCTTTTTGCTGTCTCGTAAAAAGTGCTTACCGAAGAGGGCACTCCAATAGCGTCTTGCCATTTGTGCTTCGATGTTGTCGGGGTCGCCGGGGCGGACTTTGTTGGCGAAGGCAAAGAAGGCTTGGGCTTCGCGTCCTGCCAGTTGCAGCACGGCACCCTGATGGCGGATTTTGGCTTGGACGAGCAGTTGCCACAGGCGTTTGGCTAAGGGGCGTTTCATGGCTGCTTGGGCTTGCATGCGTGCGGATTGTCGGTAGTAGCCGTCGAGGGGCAGGAGCAACCCGCAGGGCGCGTGGTTATCGCCACAGAGAACGACAATGATTTTGTGTTGAGTCAAAGAAACAAGAATGTTGTGCGAGTAGGTAACGCCGTAGGCACTGACAATGACGGCTTCGATATCGTTGATGGCGACGCGTCCGACTTCGTTGTCGTCGCGGTCGCTAATCGTGATAAAGCCGCGATACAAGGCGAGTCGCCTGCCTTGCGTGCTGATATCGAGAACGTGGCCCACCATAAGATAAACGCGCTAATCAAGGCTGAGGCGGTTGCACATGATAAACGCGCCCGAGCATATCGACACGCACCTTGCGGGCTTGATATTTTTTCAGGTAGTTAAAAGCGATAAAAATCCACTTGAAGGCATCATCGCGGTCTTTGACTCTTTTCACAAAATCACCAGCATCGGTGTGTGATACTGTAACAAAGCGGCTGGCAGAAGGCATTAATTTCTGCACTTTAATGATTTGGGTATCACCGTTAATCGTCACTTTGAGGCAATCACCTTTGTAGACTCGCATTAAGGGCTTTTTGCCTTCTCGTGGCAACGGGTGGGGATGTTTGGTATCCCACTTGCCTTGCTTGTTCAGCTGATTGGCTTCGAAGATGCTGTAGGTGTAAGCATAGATGCTCCCATCCTCATTTTCATAAACATCGACACAATGGTTCTTGCCGCGGTCGTAGTATTTGTAAGGCTTGCCTTGTTTGTCTTTGATAGGAATCAAGGGTGGGGGCGCGCCGCCTTTGTTCGGTAAGTGAATACGCACCTTTTTGACGTAGGGTTTCTGCCCGCGCCCGCGCTTGGGGATCCTTTCTCTGTTGGGTTGTTTATCGACAAGGGCTTGCAGGGCTTCTTTATGGGGCTTGCCCTCCGATTGTGCGAGGTGTTCTTGCACATAACCTCGCACGTCTTCGTCTTGGATGCGTGCCACTTCGCCTTCGGTCAAGTCGGCAATATTTTTACGCACCACATAGTTGTATGAGTCGGTGGTGCCGGGTGGCACCTTGATTTTGCCATAGGCGGTTTCGTTATGGAGTTGGGCTGCCATGCTGTGGTCGGGCTTGTGCGAGACAACCAGTTTCTTGAAATGCTGGATGAACTGGTCTCGGTAGCCCTCCCATGGGGGTGGCATATCGGCGATGAGTCTGCCGTTACCTGGTTTTGCTGCCTGTGTGCTGACTTTTTGCAGCATGCTTCGGCTGGTGGCAGCAACAACAAAGGCATCGATGGCATGGTGGCGGTGGTCGTTGCGGTCTTTGAATTGATTGTCGCCAAGCGGATTGTTCAAGCCCCACTTGCCGCGTAACAGGGCAGTCATTTGCCCCGGGGATACCCAGACGTGACTTAAGGGGTTGTCGTATAACTTGCCCAGATAACCCTTGGCAATCTTGGCGAGGTAGGCAGTATCATGGAGTTGTCGGTCGATAAAATCGTGTTCTTCCTTGTAGCGTTCTATGGCATCAGGAGCAAAACGTTTGCTACGTTCTTTTCTGAGCTGCGAGGCACGGTCGAGTATACCATCCCACCCCCCGTCGTAGTCTTTACTATGCTTGAGATTACCGAAAGCCTCATAAGGCGTTTGGTTGCCTTTTTGCTTATTGGCGTAGCCATAACAGACGAGGCGGTTGTTGGCACTATTATCGAGAGTTCTAGAAAAAGGTAGGATATGGTCATCCTCAATTTCTTTTGTAAATAATTTACTGAGGGGAATCGGCTTTCCTGTATAAATGCACTTTTTGTCTGTCTCTTCCCATAGACGCATACGCATGCGATTGGCACCGTTGGGCGTAAAGTCAAGTTTTTGAATCTTTTTGTTGCGCTCGTCATTTTTCTTTTGGTTCTCTGTTTGTTGGCGTTCTATTTCTCTGCGTTCCTCCCATGATTTTTTTAGGTCGCGGGCAAATTCGACAATAATCTGTTCGGGTTTACCGAAGTGTTTGTCTTTTATTAGGGCATTTATGAGCTTACGCAGCTGGTTCAAGCCTATGTGGACAGTGGGGTTGTTGATACGCCCATAGCGTTGTATTTCTTGATGTTTGAGGTCATTGGTTGCGCCGATGACTGCGGAGGGGACAACCTGTCCGTAGTAGGGCAGGCGGGGTAAAGCCTTGTTGTCGTATTCTTGCGGTGGCGTGTAGTCGGCGGTGATGATAGCGTTATACTCGTTGAGCCCTTGCGATTCCATCATGGGCACGAGTTTGGCGAGGACTTTTTCGCTGTAATGGCAGTAACTCACGGGTAGCTGCACTGTGAGCAACCGCTCGGCAGTTTCCTCGGGGATAGCGTGCTCGTCTGTTAGGCGTTGTTTGGCGTCACCATCGCTTAGGGTCGAGTCGAGCAGAATTGTAACGATATTATTTTGGTCGGTGGGGTCAAGCCCTCGCCATTCTGAGCCGTAAATATTTTTGTTGGCGATGGCGTAAGCGACAAGATCACCTTTGAGATTTTTACGTTTATCGCTTTCGAGATTGAAATAGGCTTCGGGGTCGTCTATCCCTAGGGCTTTTTTCATGGCTTTGAACGTGACTTCTTTTTTTTCTAGGAGCATCGTTATGAGTCGTTGTTTTTCATCGAGGGCGAGCTCGTGTTTTTCTTGGCGGGAGTCATACCAATAAAGATTATTGACTTCTTTGACGATACGGAAGTGTTGTGTCAGGGGCAATGCCCAAGGGGCACGTGCTTGTGTGGGGTCGAGTCGGCACTTGCCGGGTTCCACGGGGCGCAAGGGGCGTTGACGGAAGAAGACACCGTGCAGTGACTCACGTGCTGTATCGGTCAAGGTTTTCGGGTGATAGGTTTTTTGTGTGTTCCACAGGGTTTCGAATTCTTCTTCGATGAGGCTACGGTCGGCATAAATGTCGTATCGTTTGTCTTTTTGCGTTGAACCGCGTAGTCGTGCCCGCACGCTTTCTCGCTTCTTATGGAGTGATGCAAGATAGTCGCCATAAGAGTGTGCCTTTGCTTTTTTGATGGCTTCACGGGTTGATTTGATCGATACTTTTATGGTGCCGCTTTCGTCTCCGCCCTTATCGGTGATTCGGTTGCTTTTGAAACCGCGTCGCTGGTGGAGATGGAATAACGCTCTGCCGAGTTCGTGGAGCGTGAGTTCTCCTTTGACACCCTTGCTCCGCAGTTGGTAGGGACACAGGCTTTCCAGTTGTTTGCGTTGTGCTTTGTCTGTGGGCATCAAGCCGTTGGCGATGAGTTTCTGCATAAGGTCATGTTTGCGTAGCAACGTGCGGTCTCGATTGCGACGCATGCCGCGCGCCATGCGACGGTCTTCGGCAAGGGAGGTGCCTGTTTTCGGGTCTCTACCGCTGGAGAAAATACGCGCGCCCATGCCGAGAATCCCGCAGGGTTCATTGTTGTTATCCAGCTTCAGCGCACACCAGCCGATAGAGGTCGAGCCAATATCTAAGCCTAAGCGATATTTCGTTTGTGTCATGGGGAGTTGTTGCTAATATGTTAAAAGATGAATGGAGTTAAGATTATATCTCGAATGGCTTGTGCGGACAAGATAAAAATGTTGACGATGAGGGTATGATAGCCTATAAAAGTGGTGTGCTGGTGGAAAAAAATATGTGGCTTTGTGATTCTCCCGTTAACAAGGGATTTTCCACACCA
>JACONH010000023.1:0-18930 GCA_014323835.1 Alphaproteobacteria bacterium GM202ARS2 | reverse complement strand
CAAACTCGCGTTTTGGCTATTTTGGCTATTTATAGTGTTCTTGAGAAAAATTTTAGATGCATTGTGGGACAAACTCGCGTTTTGGCTATTTTGGCTATTCGCTGATTTCTTGAAGGAGAAAGCCTGCCAGCTCGCATTAGAACTGGGCAATGTTCTTCCGATATGGGCGTGGGAATGGCTCTCGAGACTTATGGGGTGCTCGTAAATAAGACTGTTCACCCATCGAACAGGGTGTTTTGTTTCGTTGTGGGTTGGAACAGCGCGCAAGTCAGCGGGGGAAAATCCCCATCCAATCCGTATCGTTGTTTTGCCAGTTGGAATCGTTGTGCGAGCATATCGGCGTAGGCGCCGTTGCCTCGCATGCGGTGTCCGAATCGGCTATCGTTGTCTTTTCCTTGTCTTGTGCTCCGCACCAGCGAGCGCACTTTTCCTGCTTTATCGGGGTAGTGTGTTTGTAGCCACTCGTGCCATAGGTCTGCGACCACGGATGGCAGTCGTAGCAGCACGTAGTAGGCTTGTTGAGCCCCGTGTTTGTGTGCGGCGCGTAGGATACTTTCGATGCTGTCGTCGTTCAATCCTGGTATCAGGGGTGCGAGCATGGCTGTGACGTGGATGCCTTGTTGGTGCAGGGCTTGCATGGCTTGTAGGCGTTTGGCTATTGTTGGTGCTCGTGGTTCCATGCGTCTTGCCAGAGTGCCATCGAGGGTCGTTATGGACACAAACACCCGCAGCAGGTTCATTTTGGCTAGGGGTTGTAGGATGTCGCTGTCTCGTAGGATTAGGTCGGATTTTGTTGTGATAGTGACGGGGTGGCGGTAGCGTAGTAGCGTTTCTAGGATGGCGCGGGTTATGCGGAGTTTGCGCTCGATGGGCTGGTAGGGGTCGGTGTTGCTGCCTAGGGCGATGGGCGAGCATCGATAGGCTGGTGCGTCGAGTTCTCGGGCGAGGCTATCGGCGGCGTTGGGTTTGACGAAGAGTTTGCTTTCGAAGTCGATGCCGGCGGACAAGCCGAGATACTCGTGCGAGGGTCTTGCGTAGCAATAGATACAGCCGTGCTCGCAGCCGCGATAGGGATTCAGCGACCATTCGAAGGGGATGTCGGGCGAGCGTTGCCGTGTGAGCACACTTTTGGCTTTATCGATGAAGACGGATGTGGGTGTGTCGCTGTGTTGGTTGTCGCTGTCCCCGTCGCTGTCGTAATGCAGTCTTTCGTAGCGGTTGTGTGGGTTCAGGCTTGTGCCTCGAGTGTTTTTTGGCGTTGTGTTGCGGGTTTTTTTGTCGTATGCTGTGGACATGATGCGTTATTTACATACGATGGTGCGGGTTGCGGACTTGCAGGCGAGTCTTGACTTTTATTGTGGGATGTTAGGGCTTGTTGAGGTTCGGCGCAAGGATTATCCTGACGGTCGTTTTACGTTGGTGTTTTTGGCGGCAGAGGGCAGCCCTGAGGCGCAGTTGGAACTGACGCATAACTGGGATGGCGATGCGTTGCTGGAGGGGGGTGACGAGGGACGTAACTTTGGGCATCTTGCTTTTCAGGTAGATGATATTTATGGGGTGTGTGCGGATTTGCAGGCGAAGGGGGTTGTGATTAACCGCCCGCCGAGGGATGGCTATATGGCGTTTATCCGCTCGCCGGATAATATATCGATTGAGTTGTTGCAAAAAGGCGGTGCGAGGGAACCGCAAGAGCCATGGGCATCGATGCCGAACACGGGCAAGTGGTAGTTATTAGATTCGACTCGACAGCCAGATAGCCAGTTTCGAGCCAGCGCGGATGGCTTGGCTGATAACGGGATAGAACGGGGCTTTTTCGGCTTCTTTTTGTAGGGCGATATCGCGGTGTTGGATTTCTTCCGCACGGAACTGGGCGATTTTCTTTTTCAGCTCCGCTTCATCGGCACCGAGCGCGCGCTCTTGTTCGGCATAGTGCTCATCGATGACTTCTTCCACCGCCACAGTGCACGCATACGCTGTTGGCACACCAAGAATAGCCGTGATAGCCCCCAAAGCATAGCCAGCAACATGCCACACCGGCTGCAACACCGTCGGCTGCACGCCCCGTTTCTGCAAAATATCATCGAAGAACGCCAGATGCTCTTTTTCGTGGCCTAACATCTCTCGCAGCGTATCGGCTTGCAACGTATCGCCCAAGATATCCAGTTGTGCCTGATAGATACGCACCGCACCATACTCGCCGGCATGGTCGACTCGGAGCATGGATTCCACGTCTGCTGACGAAGGCGATGAAGAAGGCGGCGGCGGTGGGGGTGCGGTAGAGGGGGTCATGATCTCACAGTGTTCAAGGTTATACCGATAGCGGCGCATAAGGATAGTAAAGCATTATATGTCGCCATAGACAATCCCAAAAACGTCCACGTCACTTCATCGCAGCGGACGATAGGCTGGGCATAGAGTTGTTGGCGTAGCTGTTCGAGGCTACTGCTGGAGGGTATGCCGCTGCATGTGTCGGGCCCCTGCCACAAGCCGTATTCGATACCGCTATGATAGGTTGCGATGGCGAAACTGGTTGCCAGCAAGCCAACGACAATCAACCGCAGACAGAGAACTTTATAGACAAAGCCGAGATAAGCCAGAGGAATAATAGCAAACCACAGATAGCGTTGCTGCCAACATAGGGGGCATGGTGCATGGCCTAGGACGTGCTCGCTGAAGAACACGTAGAGCACAATCAGCACACCGATGCCGCTGAGGGTGCGCATGTCGGCAGGTGGTATAACGTGTGGTATAACGTGGGGGGTTATGTGTGTGATGGAGGGTGTCATAAGAGGAAGGGCAGGATCAGGGCGAGCGTCAGGAGTGTTGCTAAGATAATAAGGTATTCGAGATATTTTTCCAGAAAAGGTTTGATGGTTGGTGCGCCGTAGGCGCAGATGAGGGCGACGAGGAAGAAGCGTGCGCCGCGGGACAGCAGGGATGCGATGATGAACAGGGGCAGATTGAATGCGGCGACGCCGGCGGTGATGGTAAAGGCTTTGTAGGGTAGCACTGTGAATCCGCCTAGGAACACGAGCGCGCTGCCGTAGTCTTGGTAGGCTTGTGTGAATTGCTCGTAGGCGTTGTGGATGCCGTAGAGGTTAATGAGGGGCTCGCCGATGGTTGTGTAGAACAGGGCGCCGATGGCGTAGCCGATAACGCCGCCGAGCACGGATGTGATGGTCGCTAAGGTTGCGTAGAACAGTGCTTTGTGGGGTTTGTTGAGACTCATGGGTGCCAGTAGCGCGTCGGGGGGCACAAAGAAGAAAATGCTTTCGGTGAGACTGACGGCAGCGAGCCAGTGGGGCGCACGGGGCGAGGTGGACGCACGCATGACACGGGCATACCACCGCCGCAATAATGTATTTTTAGGAGAGGGCATGGGACTTTATTGTGACGTGGGGGTTGGTGTATCTGCTTTGAGGTAGAACAGGTTTTCTTGTGGTGTTTTGAGCAGGATGTTTTTGGCTTGTTTGAGGGGTTTGTCTGCGACAATGAGTTGGAATAGTCGTTGTAGGTTTTTGCTTCGTTTGCGGACGTGGTAGCTGTGTGAGGGGCTTCCTTGGTCGATATGGATGTATGTTGCGTTGCGGGCGAGCCGTTCTTTTGTGCCGTCGATGCGCACGAGGCTTCGTCCGAGTCGGTTGCGTTCGAAGTATGCTTCGGGTGGTTTCAGGACGGGGTCGTTGCTGTTGATGAGGACGAAGATTCGTTTTGCGAATGTGATTTTTTCTAGCCATTGAGCGTGGTTGCGCACGTCGATTTCGGCGGCGATGATGACGAGTGTATCGAACAGGTCGGTGGGTAGGTTTGTGGTGTTTGTTTGTGTGAGGCTAGCGAGCACCCGTGCGCCCATAGAGTGCACCCACAGGCTGCGAGTTTTGTAGCGTGCGGTCAGGTCGGTGTTGGCGGGCAGGGCGTTGAGGGCTTGCAGGTAGTCTTTTAGGGTGTTTCCGCTCTGTTGTGCGTTGATGACGGGCAGGGTGCGGAATCCGACCCACGAGGGCCAGTTGAACAGGAGCACATCGGCGTTGTGCCAGTCTGTGATGCGGCTGAAGACTCCTTCGCGGAAGGCTTTGTCGGGGTAGTCTCCCATGCCGTGCACGAGGGTTATGAGGTGTTGGTGTGGTTTGGGGTTGGCTTGTTGGTTGGCGCGCAGGGCGGTGCTGAGTTGGTTGAGGGGGAATTGTTTGCCATCTGTTGTGACGATGGCGGCGGCGTTGAGGGGGACTTGTGGCGTTGTTTGTTCGGTGATGAGGGCGGTTGCGAGCAGGCGTGCGCAGCTGTAGAGGGTGAGGAGGAGCAGCAGCGCAATGAAGAGGCAGTGCAGTGTGATGGTGGCTATGCGCCGTAGCACGTGCCAGAAGCGGTGGGGTATCGAGAGGTTCATGCCCAAAGAGATAGGATTGTTTGGGTGTTGGGTCTACATAATGTCTATCATGGGTGTGTGATTTGTTCTATAGGTATGGGGTGTGTTGAAGTTGCTCGGGGCGTAGCGCAGCCTGGTTAGCGCGTCCGTCTGGGGGACGGGAGGTCGGAGGTTCAAATCCTCTCGCCCCGACATTTTGGTACCGCAGGAGAGGTGGCAGAGTGGTCGAATGCGCTGGTCTCGAAAACCGGTATGGGGGCAACCCCATCGAGGGTTCGAATCCCTCCCTCTCCGCCGTGAAGTTTTTTGTTTTTAGAGGAATTAATGTTAGCTATGGCACTGGTTTCAGATTTCATTTCCAAAGTAGAAGCCGTCTACAAGACGAAAGCTGCCACTGAAAATTCTTACCGTTCAGCATTAGAGATGCTGTTTAAGGGGCTCGAGAAAGGTGTCACCGCTTTGAACGAACCTAAGAGGGTAAAATGTGGTGCGCCTGATTTCATCATCCAACGCAGAGATGTTGTTATCGGTCACGTCGAAGCTAAGGGTATTGGCTTTAACCTGCGGGACATGAAAGGCTACAACAAGGGTCAGCAGGAGCGTTATCTCAAAGGTTTTCCAAATCTGATTTATACTAACTGCCTCGATTGGGACTTCTACCGCAAAGGTGACCTAATTGCCTCTGTCAGCATTGCTACTCTCGACCAGGGTAGTCTAAGTCGGAAACCTAAAGAATACAAAATTCTGGAAAAATGGCTAAATAACTTTATCGCGCAAAAGTTTCCAACCATCACCAGTCCGATGGATTTGGCTAAAAATATGGCAGGCAAAGCGAATATTATCAAGAGCACGCTATACGGTATATTGACTGAAGACCAAGAAACCCAAACTCAACTATCAGGTCAATATGAGGCGTTAAAGAAGAATCTGATTCATGACATTGATTTTGATGACTTCGCAGACATTTATGCCGAGACAATAGTCTACGGAATGTTCGCCGCTCGTCTGCACGATACGACTGGGGGAACCTTCAGTCGCCGCAAGGCACTAGAACTTCTGCCCAACTCTAATCCCTTTCTACGCTCCTTGTTCAGCTATGTGGCAGGCTATGAATTGGATGATAGAATTACTTGGATTATTGACGACCTTGCTTATATGTTCCAAGCTTGTGATGTAGCAAAGCTGATGCGAGGTTTCGGGAGCTTGACAGGCAGAAACGATCCCTTTCTGCACTTCTACGAGACGTTTCTCTCTGCCTATAACCCAGATAAGCGGAAGGCGCGGGGTGTCTGGTATACACCGGAATCTGTAGTGAAATTCATCGTGCGCGCAGTGGACGATGTGTTGAAAAATGAATTCGGTTTGCCCGATGGTCTTGCAGATACCTCTAAAGTCGATATCGACTGGGAGATGACCGATGATAAGGGGCGTGTGAAGAAAACCAAGAACAATGTTCACCGAGTCCAGATTCTTGACCCGGCTACCGGCACGGGAACGTTCCTAGCTGAGGTTATTAAACAAATTGCCCCTAAGGTTAAGAGTATCGCCCCTAGCATGTGGTCGCAATACATCGAAGAAGAACTCATCCCGCGCCTGCACGGATTCGAAATACACATGGCAGCTCATGCCATGTGCCATATAAAGCTCCACATGATTTTGACAGATTTGGGATACGAATCTACAGTTAAATCAACGCGCTTATCGGTTTTCTTAACCAATAGCCTTGAAGAAGGCAAAGCGGATAACGAGAAATTGCCCTTCATGCAATGGCTCAGCTTAGAAGCTCAGGGGGCTAACATCATTAAACGCAATATGCCTATCATGTGCGTGATTGGCAACCCACCGTATTCGAGCATCTCGCAAAACATGGGTAAGTGGATTACCGAACTCATCGAAGATTACAAATACGTCGATGGTGAGCATTTCCAAGAACGTAAGCATTGGCTACATGACGACTATGTAAAATTCATTCGTTTATCAGAAAGCTTAATTGAAAAAAACGGCGAAGGTGTTCTCGGCTTCATTACCAATCACGGATACTTGGACAACTCGACATTTCGAGGGATGCGCTGGCATTTATTGCAGACTTTTGACAAAATTTACATTCTCGACCTGCACGGGAACTCGAATAAAAGAGAAGTTACGCCTGAGGGCAAGCCTGATAAGAACGTATTCGACATCAAGCAGGGAGTGGCAATCATCATCGCTTTGAAAAAAAATGCTAAAAAAAAGAAGCCAGCCGAGGTTTACCACCGCGAACTCTGGGGTGAGCGAGATGTTAAGTATAAGGCACTGATGAGTGGTCAAGTTGGGAAGCTTTTTACAGAAAAAATTGACTGCAGTTTCCCAGACTATACTTTTGTGAAGCGCGATAATCAAGTGGCTGCTATCTACAGAGAAGGTTTTGATTTGACGGAATTTATGTCTGAGAATGTTACCGCCATTGTAACTATGGGAGATAATTTTGCATTCGCAGATAGTTCTGAGCAGCTTCGAGCTAACTTGGATGACCTGCTTAATAATGAACACACAGAATCAAGCCTAAAGGATAAGTATTCTCTTGGAAAACATTATCCCAAATGGCTACTTTCAAACAAAGATAAGCTCAAAAATGCAAAACTAGACTCGATACCAGTTACATATCGTCCCTTCGACGACAAAGTAATGTATTTTAGCGATTTGATTATTTGGAGATTGCGCAAAAAGGTAACGCAAAACCTTCTTTTAGATAAAAATACTGCACTAGTTTTTTCTCGTCAATCTTTGCGCCCAGTAAATGTGTTAGTGACACCATACATTTTTGATGGTGGTATTATTTCTAGTAATCAAGGAATAGCTCAGATGGCTCCGCTTTACATTTACCCTGACGAGCAAGACCTCGACCAAACTCGTCGGATAAATTTCGATACTAGACTTTATTCGAAGCTCCAGAAACTGGCAAAGCACCGTATTCATGGCACTCCAGACGAGATGGCAGTGTTCGATTATATTTATGGTGTGCTACACTGTCCTGCTTATCGGAACACTTACGCCGACTTTCTGAAAAAAGATTTTCCTCGTATTCCTTGGCCCTTCACACCAGATGAATTTTGGGATGTATCGGCAAAAGGTTCTCAACTGCACAGATTACACCTGATGGATTCGGCAACCATCGGTGAGACCGACTATCCCCTCAATGTTGAGGGCAACAACGTGGTGGACAAGCCATGCTTTAAGGATGGTCAGGTGTATATTAATTCTGCCCAATATTTTGGCAACGTGCCTAAAGTATCTTGGGATTTCTATATCTGTGGCTATCAGCCCGCCCAGAAATGGTTGAAAGACCGCAAGGGGCTTAAGCTCAATTTCGAGGATGTAAAGCACTATCAACGCATTCTAAAAGTCCTCTCTGAGACCGATAGAATTATGGCGACAATCAGCATGACTCTTCGCTCTTCCCGTGAAGAGTGAAAAAATCGACAAGAGAGTTTATGTTCTAACTCGACATCCTTTATTTTTTAGATGCACCAAGGCTTCACTTCCCGCCGATATCCTCATTGAGAATATCCAAGTATTTTTTATAGACGAACATTTTGGGTCGGTGTCCTTTCATTTCTTTTATGATGCCCATTTTTTCCAGTGTTTGCAGGTGACGCAACACGGTGCGATAGGTTTCGCGGCAACCTTTGACGATAGTTGTCGTGTCAGCGATGACCTTTTCTTGGAAGGGGCGATAGACGCTCAAGACTGATGCGGTCGTTTCTTGTGCGATTTTGCGCTGGTCGGCATCGAACAATCGGTTAATCTTGACCGCTGTTGTAACGGCTTGTTGTGCTGTCTCTAAGACACCTTGTAAAAAGAACTGCACCCAAGCTTGCCAGTCGCCCTTATCACGGGTGTTCTGCAACAAATCATAATAACGTGCTCGGTGTTTTTTCAAATACAGACTAAGATAAAGGAGCGGTTTATCCAGCATACCCTCTTTACAAAGGAGCAAAGCAATCAGCATGCGTCCCACTCGCCCATTACCATCGAGGAACGGGTGAATCGTTTCGAACTGGGCGTGTGCCATTGCTGCCCGAACCAACACAGGCAACGGGTGCTTATCATCATCATGGAGAAACGTCTCAAAAGCATCGAGACACCCCCCCAGCTCGTTTGGCGGCGGCGGCACAAAGCGCGCTTCGCTGGGGCGCGTCCCACCAATCCAATTCTGTGACGTGCGGAACTCACCAGGGCGAGCATTGTTACCCCGCACCCGATACATCAGCTTTTTGTGGACACCCTTAATCAGACGCAACGACAACGGAATCGTCTTCAGTTGCTTTAAGCCATACCCCAGAGCGTGTATATAGTTGGAAACCTCCGCAGCATCATCAATCGGCACGCCGGGTGCTTTATTCGACTCATGTAAAAGTAAATCCGACAAAGACGATTGCGTCCCCTCAATCTGCGACGACAAAACCGCTTCCTTACGCACATACATGTAAATAAATAACGAAGGATCCGGCAACAACGTATCGAGGGCATTCAAACCGCCTAAAGCAAAATTCGCTTTGTCTAGCAAAGGATAAAATCGCTCCAAAGAAAGACGCGGCGGCAACTGATTAGGCACAAAAGCACGATAAGGAACAGAGCCACTTGCCGTGCACGGCACAAAACGACCGCTAGATGTTGACGTTGCTTTCATGATTTTCTCGCTTTTCGAACACTTTTCAACCCAATTTCATGGTTGTTCATAAAATAAAGTATAAACTTGCTTTTTTCAACACACAAAATGACAAAAAACGCCAATTATGTCACTTTACCCCATCGAACTGACAAAACTGTCACTTCGCTGACAACGCCCATACTGACAACGTCACCAACGTCCTTGACAGCCCTTAGGTGATACGTGCACGTTAGGTTCAGGAGCGGGCTACGTATCAGCGGGAAACAGTGATGCAGTATGTTCTTATGGGTGTAACAGTGCTTTTGGCGGTTGCTTCGCAGCTCATGGCGAAGGTTGGCATGCGTGCCTATCGTGATGCCGTGCCCGAGGGTGCATGGAACAAGTTGACATTTTACGTGACCACGTTGTTGGCGGATCCGTATATTCTTGCCAGTTATACTTTGGGTTTATTGGCGTCTTTGTTTTGGTTGCTCACTTTAAGCCGCATGGCATTGAGTCATGCTTACGTGTTTGTTGTCAGTAGCACCATTGTGTTGGTGGTCTTGAGTTCCTCGGTGCTGTTGCGGGAGGCTCTGACTCTTTATAAGGTTATAGGCGTTGGATTGGTTGTTATTGGTTTGTTGGTTATGGCGCAGGATGTTGCGTCTTAGGGCGTAGTGTTTGCGTCTTGTGGTATCATCTTTTATAAAAGCCACCAAGAGTGATGCCTCCGTGGCGGAATTGGTAGACGCGACGGACTCAAAATCCGTTTCTCGCAAGAGAGTGTCCGTTCGAGTCGGACCGGAGGTACACAATCAGGAGCAAACACGATGATTTTATGGTTCGTTGTAGCCATGTTTGTTATTTATGTAGCGACAGCGGGTCCTTCGCTGGGCTATGCGATGCTGTTGCCTTTCAGCGATGGCGCGAACGGGCTCGGTGGGTTGCGCAAGCAGAACAGGCGAGCGAGCGAGCTGTGGGTGTTGTTGGCTTTTATTGCGGTGTGGTGGCAGACGAATGCTTGGGGTGTTCTTGCTCCTTTTTTGCAGGTGCCTCTTGTGGTGATGACGGCGTTGTTGCTTGTCTATCATGGTCTTATTCTGTGGCACTGCCGCCAGCAGAGCGCCCACGATAGCACCAGTGGTTTTGTGCGTTTTGTGGTAGCGGGGCTTGCTTTTGTTATTGCCTGTCTGCAAGGCTTTATGCTTGCGTTGTTTTTGGGTCTCGAGCACGTTGCCGCGACGCCGGCATTTATTGTGACGTTGTGTTCTTTATTTTTGACTCCGCCGATTATGTATATGATGTTGGCTTTGATTCGGATGCCGTCGGCGCCGTTTACGGATAGGTTGTTGTTGGGCATGGCTTTGACGCTTTTTGCCATGATAGCGGTTTGTAGTCTGATACCGATTTTGACTCCGAGCAGTTTGTGGCATCAGTTGCCGATAGGTGTGTGGTTGTCGTTGATACCGTTGACGTTGATTGTGACGACTTTGGCTTTGATTCAGTCGTTGCGTGCGTCGATGGGTTCTGCCCAGAGCAACGTGTTGCTGTCGCCTTTGACGTTGACGTATGGGGTTATTGTTTTGGTTGTTGTGGCGTATATTGTTACGTTGCGGACGATGCACGTTGAGGGTCTTATGGCGGTTATTTTTGTTGAGTCGTTGTTGCCTCTTTTTGTTTTGGTGTTTTTGGCGGTGGGTTTAGGCTGGTGGCATCATGCGGTTCAGGAGGCGACAGCGGGGGACGACTCGGTGCGGGCGGTGTTGAAAAATATGTGGAGCGGGCTGGCGGCGCGCTTAAAAGTCCATAAGCCAGAGGAATAGTTTAATGACTCCGACGTTGGCGATATCGATGAAGAAGGCGCCGACGAGGGGCACGGCGAGGAAGGCTTGTGGCGAGGGCCCGTAGCGTTCGCTGAGTGCGCCCATGTTGGCGATGGCGGTTGGTGTTGCGCCGAGTCCGAACCCGCAGTGGCCGCCGGCGATGACGGCGGCGTTATAGTTTGAGCCCATGATGCGGTAGGTGATGTAGTAGGCGTAGGTTGCCATGGCGGCGACTTGTGCGAAGAGGATGATCATCATGGGCAGGGCGAGATGAGCGAGCTCGATGATTTCGACGGACATGATGGCGGCGGCGAGAAAGAGGGACAGGGCTATGCGGGCGATGATGTCGAGGATGGGGGCTTCGATGAGCGGAAAGCAGGCGACCTCTGAGACGTTGCGGATGATGATACCGCAGAGGATGGCCCAGACGAAGGATGGCACTGTGGCGAGGGCAAAGTGTGTTGAGACGGTGGTTGCGACGAGCATACAGAAGAGGATGATGAAGATATGGAGGACGAATCCGTTGATACCGAGTTGGGGCGATTGTGTTTCGCTGGAGAAGAAGGCGGGCGTGCTGTTGGGGTCGTTGGTTTGTGTGGGTCTTTTGGGTTTGTATGTGCGCATGAGTTTTTCGGCGACGGGGCCGCCGAGCAATCCGCCGGCGATTAAGCCGAAGGTTGCGGCGGCGAGGGAAATCTCGAGCGCGCCTTGCATGGCGATGGGGTAGTGTGTTTCGAAGACTTGGCTCCAGGCTAGGCCGGTGCCGTGGCCGCCGGACAGGGTGATGGTGCCGCCGATGAGACCGAGGGCGGGGTGTTCACCGAGCATGACGGCGAGGCTTGTGCCGACAAGGTTTTGCACGACCAGCAAGCCTATGGCAGCGATGAGGAAGATAAAGACGGGCTTACCGCCGTAGAGCAGCAGCTTGTAGCTGGCACCTAAGCCGATGGTGGAGAAGAAGGCGAGCATGAGGGTATCGCGCACGTCTGTATTAAAGACGATTTTGGGCATACCGCTGTGGAGTAGGATGGTTATGACGATGGCGGCGGTTAATCCGCCGACGACGGCGGCGGGGATGTTGTAGGTGCGTAGGAATTCGATACGTGCCACCATGAGTTTGCCGAGATAGAGGACGGGGAAGGCGAGGATCAGGGTGTGGAGAAAAGACAAGTGCATGGCTGTGTGAATGGTGTATGGTAGGGGTGTGGGGGCGAGACTAGCACACATTGTTGGGATAATGAAGTTATCTGATAAGAAGAGTGGCGCGCCTTTGGCGGGCATGCGGGTTGTGGATTTGACTCGTGTGTTGGCGGGCCCTAGTTGCACGCAGATTTTGGGTGATTTGGGTGCGGACGTTATTAAGATTGAGCGGCCGGGCGTTGGGGATGATGCTCGTTCTATGGGGCCCCCGTATTTGGATAGTGATAATCCGCACAGTTTGGATAGTGGTTATTTTTTGAGTGTCAATCGTAACAAGCGGTCGTTGACGTTGAATTTGACGCAGAAGGAGGGTCAGGACATAGCAAGGGCTTTGATTGGCATGAGCGATATTGTTGTGGAGAGTTTTCGCCGTGGCATGTTGGCTCGGTGGGGGTTGGATTATGCGAGTGTTAGTCGGGGACGCAAGGATTTGATTTATTGTTCGCTGACGGGTTTTGGGCAGACAGGCCCCTATGCGGCGAGGGGGGGCTATGATTTTCTGGTGCAGGCTTTGGGGGGTTTGATGAGTGTGACGGGCGAGGCACAGGGGCCGCCGATGAAGGCGGTTGGGGGTTTGGTTGATATTGTCACGGGGTTGTATGCGTCGGTGGCTTTATTGGCGGCGGTGCATCATCGTAATGAGAAGGGGGAGGGTCAGTATATTGACATGGCGTTGTTGGATTCGCAGGTGGCGTATTTGGGTTATGTTGCGCAGAACTATTTTTTGTCGGGTAAGGAGCCGGGGCGTTGGGGCAATAGTCATCCGAACATTGTGCCGTATCAGTTATTTGAGGCGGCGGATGCGCCGATTATTTTGGCGATTGGCAATGATGCGCAGTTTAGGCGTTTTTGTGTTTTTGCGGGTGTTGAGGGTTTGGCACAGGACGAGCGTTTTGTGTCGAATTCGCAGCGGGTGCGTCATCGGGAGGCTTTGACGGCGATTTTGGCGGGGTTGATAGATAAGCATAGGGCTCGTTATTGGTTGGATGGTTTGACTGGTGTTGATGTGCCGTGTGCGCCGGTGAATACGGTGCAGCAGGTTTTTGCGGATGAGCATGTGCGGGCGAGGGGCATGACGGTGGAGATGGCGCATGTGTTGGCGGAAGAGGAGCGTGTGCGTTTGGTGGCGTCACCGATGAAGTTTGAGAAGACGAAGGTGAGTTATCGGTATGCGCCGCCGCGCTGTGGGGAGCATAGCGTTGAGATTTTGCGGGAGCTTTTGGATATGGGTGAGGAAGAGATTGAGGGGCTGATAGAGCGGGGGATTACGTCCGCGTAAACAATGAGGGGCGGGGGGTGTTGGTGTTTTTGTTGGCATTTTTTGTTGGCATTTTTTTGTTGACAGATGGGGTGTTGTCATTTATAGCTGTGGGTGTAGAGAGGATATTTTTTTGGGGCACGTTCTTTGGGGTTTATTTTTTCCTCTTGTGTTTTGTGCTCCCCGGCACACACCCTGCCCCCCCCAAGTGTGTCGGGGAGCGTCCTTTTTTCAAGGCTGATGGTGGCGACTCCGCATCGATACGGTGGTGTGGCGCGTGTGCTTACTTGTCTGATTTTGTGGCATTGCAACGTTTGCAAAGAAAAGGGCTTAAGAAGGGCGTTTTAGCCATTGTTGGTAGCGTTTAGGTAGTTTCTCGTAGATAGTGTCATAATTGTCTAAGCTTTGTATCGCCAAGCGTAAGCCTTTTGAACAAAGGTTTTTCTCTCTGCCGTGAATATCGATAAAACCACGAACAGCATAGAACAAACTTGATGTTTCGATGTTGTCAGTATCGAGAATCGCCTCCCAGACTTCCTGTTTCCAATCAATGTCTTCATTGTTGGGGTTAAGGTTGTCAGTAATTGAATTCCCATATGTTAAAGGGGCAAAATCGTCATTACAAAAAATCTGTGCTGACATTGGTTGCCATAATTCTCTATTCCCCTGCTTTTTGAATCTTTTAAGAACGGATTTTATCTTACCTTTTGAAAGTTTCGCATCTTTTAATTTTTTCTTTAATGACGTTTTGTCAGTATCAAATTTCGCGTTATGCCACATACTAAAATCAAGTACTGCGTCACTTAAATCTGCACCCTGTAATTGTGCTAAAGATAAATCCGCCCCTTCTAGATTCGCTGACGATAAATCCGCCCCTTGCAAACCAGCTTGCCATAAGTTGGTTCCTTGCAACTGTGCAAATATTATATCCGTCCCTTGCAAATACGCTGACGATAAATCCGTCCCTTGCAAATACGCTGACGATAAATCCGCCTCTTGCAAACGTGCCGATGATAAATTTGCACCTTGCAAACGTGCCCATGATAAATTTGCACCTCGTAATTCCGCCTCATATAAATACGCATTCTGCAAATGTGCACTTGATAAGTAGGGACGTTCTATCCACTGAATCCCGATAAAATTAAGGTAGCGGAAATCAGCACCAGAAAAATCTAAATCATCATATTTTTGCCCCTTGTCAAAGAAGCGTTTCAGTCTACCTTGTCGCCTCAAAGCTCGTATCTCTTTACTATTATAAATTCTACCCAGCAATCGGAAAGATATTTTGACATCCTCGCCTAAAAAAGATTGAGTTGCCCGTTTTTCAGGCTCGTTGGGGTAATCTACAGCAGTTTTTTGAGCATTAACTTTGATATAGGATATCATGTTTTGCATGGCTCGCACGCCGTAGCCTTCAGGGTCGGCATCGGCTAAAGCACCTAAGCTATTCAAGCCACCGATACGAGCATCGATGAGCGGTTTGTCTTCGCTGTCTACCCGTGTCAATAAGTCCATTGCTCTTGTCCATTGGTCGCTAGCTTGTGTTTTGCGGGCAATTTCTACTTGTTTTTGTGAGGCAATGTTACGCCATGTAGCGAGACCAATACCAATAAGACCGCCTAAAATTAGAAGGATTTTGCTGATACGTTCAAAGACAAGCCCATCAATCGATTTTGCCCAATTAACAAAACTATTGCCGTAAAACAACAGAGCGACAGCAACAGCAACGAGAACAACAGCAACCCGCAGATACCACCACATCCCTTATCCCCTAATCCCGCAACAGTGCGTTGATAGACGTTTTTTCCCTCGTTTTTTGGTCCACTTGTTTGACGATAATCGCGGCAGCCAAGGCTGGCTCCCCCGCCTTCTTAGGCGGCACAGTCCCGGGCACCACCACCGCATACGGCGGAATACTGCCATAAGACACCGCACCGCTGTCTCGGTGAATGATCTTCGTTGACGCACTCAAAAACACGCCCATCGCCAGCACGCTCCCCGTCCCAACCCGCACCCCCTCCGCCACTTCACACCTTGCCCCAATAAAGCAGTTGTCCTCAATAATCACCGGGTTCGCTTGCAACGGCTCAAGCACACCACCAATCCCCGCACCCCCTGATATATGACAGTTCTTCCCCACCTGCGCGCACGAGCCAATAGTCGCCCACGTATCCACCATTGTGCCCTCATCCACATACGCCCCTAAATTAACAAAGCACGGCATCAGCACACACTGAGGTGCGATATACGCGCTGTGCCGCACAATCGCCCCCGGCACCGCCCGAAAGCCATGCCGCTGCCAATCCCCCACATCCCACCCTTGCGTCTTCAAAGGCACCTTATCGAACCACGAGCCCAGAGGCGCGCCCCGCTCATCACGACCGTAAGACATCATACGATTATCATTCAAAGCAAACGACAACAGAATCGCTTTCTTAATCCACTGGTGCGTTACCCATCCGCCGTCCTTTTGCGGGGAAGCAACCCGCAAGACACCATCATCGAGACCTTGCAACGTGCGCGTAACCGCCGCGCGCACCGTATCATCGAGGGTTTTGCTCTCGAAGGCTTGCGAGATAATTGTTTCCAGTTCCTGTGTCATGTCTTTTTCTTAATCAGGGTGCCTGCCCCATGTTGGGTAAAGATTTCCAGCAACAAAGCATGGGGTTTTCTGCCGTCCACAATCACCGCGGCATGTGCGCCATTATCGAGTGCTTTCAGGCACGTTTCGACTTTGGGGATCATCCCGCCGCTGATAACCTTCTGTTTAATAAGGCGATGAGCATCTGCCGCGTTCAGTTCGCTGAGCACATGGCCGTCTTTGTCTTTGACGCCTTCGACATCGGTCATAAGAATAAGTCGTTGTGCTTTCAGGGATGATGCGATAGCACCAGCGGCGGTATCGGCATTGATGTTATAGGTCTGTCCGTCCGCGCCCAGCCCGATGGGGGCAATCACGGGGATGATGTCGCTTTGTCCCAGCACGTGCAGAATGTCGGCATCGATAGCTTTGGGTTCGCCCACCAAGCCTAAGTCGAGGACGTTCTCGATATGCGAGTCCGTCTCGCTACGGGTATGGGCTTTTTTTTGTGCTTGGATGAGTTGGGCGTCTTTGCCGGACAAGCCGATGACTCGTCCGCCGGCTTGGTGGATCATGGCGACAATTTCTTTGTTGATGTTGCCGGCGAGCACCATCTCGACGATGTCGACGGTTTCTTGGTCGGTGATGCGTAAGCCATTGATAAATTCGCTTTTTATTTTCAGTTTTTTCAACATGGCTTCGATTTGCGGCCCCCCGCCGTGGATGACGAAGGGTTTGATGCCGATGTGTTTCAGTAACACAATGTCTTTTGCGAAGGTTTCGATGAGTTGTTTGTTGCCCATGGTGCTTCCGCCGATTTTGATGACGAAGTTCGCGCCTTTGTGTTTGCGCATGTAGGGCAGGGCATTAGCGAGCACTTGGGCTTCTTTTTCGGGCGATATGGGTGTTACGGTCATGGGGCGGTCATGTTTCGGTGCGTTGTAGTTGTCGGTTGAGTAGGTATTGTTGGGCGATGGAGAGCATATTGTTCCATGTCCAGTATATAACGAGTCCGGCGGGGAATATAGCGAGGATAATTGTGAAGGCGTAGGGCAGGATAGCGAAGACTTTTTGTTGGATGGGATCCGTGGGTGGTGGGTTGAGTTTTTGCTGGAGCACCATTGTCGCGCCCATGATGATGGGCCACAAGCCGAGATGCAACCATGAGGGCGGTGTGAAAGGGAGCAAGCCGAAGAGGTTAAACAGGTTGGTGGGGTCTTTGTCCGAGAGGTCATCAATCCAGCCGAAGAAGGGCTGGTGGCGCATTTCTATCGAGACGAACAGCACTTTATAGAGGGCAAAGAACAGGGGGAATTGTAGCAGCAGGGGCAGGCAACCGGCGGCGGGGTTGACTTTCTTTTTTTGGAAGAATGCCATCATTTCTTGATTGAGTCGTGTGCGGTCGTTGGCGTATTGCTCTCGCAGGCGCATGATATCGGGCTGGAGTTGGCGCATGTGGTACATGGCTCGGAAGGATTTATTGGCGAGGGGATACATGACGAGGCGGAACAGCACTGTCAGGAGCAGAATCGCCAGTCCGAAGTTGCCGAGCCAGCCGTTGAAGACATCGAGGATTTGGAAGGTGGGCTTGGTGATAAAGTAGAACCAGCCGAAGTCCACGGCGAGGTCAAAGTGTGTAATGTTGAGGTTATTTTCTATGGCTTCGAGGTCATCGAGTCGTTTGGCGCCGGCGAAGGCGTAGCTGGTGTGGGTTGTGCTTTGTTGTGGGGCGAGGCTTTGGGTTGGTGCGGTGTAGTCGCTTTGGTATTGTTGTCGTTTGTTGATGTGGATGTAGCGGGCGTTGATGGGCTGGTCGGGATGGGGCATCAGGGCGGTCAGCCAGTATTTATCGGTGAAGCCGAGCCAGCCGCGGGCGTTGGTGAAGGTATTTTTGTTGTCTTCGATGGAGTCGTAATCTAGTTCGATGAGTTCTTTGTTGAGGTAGCCGATACCGCCTTCGTGCAGGATGAACAGGTCGGTTGTTGGTGGTCGAGTGTGGCGGACGATGCGGGCGTAGGGCGTTAGGGCGATGGTTTGCCCGCTGTTGTTGGTGGCGGTTTGTGTGATGGTGATAAGAAAGCGGTCGTTGATGTGGATGGTTTTTTTGTAGGTGATGTTGTCGGGGCTTGTCCAGGTGAGGGTGAGGGGTTGTGTGGGCGTGAGGATGGTATCTGTTGTTGTCCATAGGGTTTGGTTATTGGGCGTTTGTGTGTCGTTGGCGAGCCAGCCGTGCTCGATGAAATAGGGTGCGGGTGTATTCTTTTGGCGCAGCAGCGTTATGGGTGGGCTGGTGCTGTTGGGTGTTGTGCGGTATTGGCTGAGGTCGAGGTCATCGAGGCTCGCGCCGCATAGGGCGATGGAGCCTTGCAGTTGTGGGGTTTGGATGGGTATGCGGGTTGTGTCAGCACAAGGCGTATACAGGGCGGTTGTTGCTGAGGGGGCGAGAGTGGGTAGGTCTTGGGGCGAGGAGGGTATACCCGCGGCGGGGGGTATACCTGTGGGTGTTCCTGATGGTGAGGTGAGGGTTGGGTTTTGTTGTGGTGGTGGTGGCTCGGGCGTGAAGATGATGAGGATGACGATAGAGAGCAGTGCCGCGAGGAGGAATCGAAATTGGTCGTTCATGGTTTTTTGTTGTGTTCTTTGTGTGTTGGGAGGGGGTCATAGAGGTATTGGTTGTGTGGTTTGGTGAGGGGGTGGCAGCGTGCGATGCGTTTGATGGCGAGGCGTGTGCCGGTGAGTGTGCCGTGTTGCTGGAGGGCATCGATGGCGTATTGCGAGCATGAGGGCATGAATCGGCACTGGGGGCTCCCGAGCAGTGTGCTGATGAGGGGGGAGATGAGGCGTTGATAGCAACGGATAGCGAAGATGAGGATGGGGGTCATGGTGTGGGGGTCATGGTGTGGGTTTGGGTTGGGGGGGTGTGGTGAATTGGGCGAGGGCGTTGTCGAGGTCTTGGCACATGTGGTTGAAGGGGTGGGTGAGGGCTTTTTTGCGGGCGACCAGCACGAGCAGGCTGTTGGCTGGGGGTGTTGCTGTGGGGGTGTGTTTGAGGCTGTGTTGAATGAGGGCACG
>JACONH010000022.1 GCA_014323835.1 Alphaproteobacteria bacterium GM202ARS2 | reverse complement strand
AGAGACCTCAGCCCAATCCCTTCATTATATCACTCGTAAGAGGTTGGACTTACCGCCACAATCAAAAGAGACCTCAGCCAACCTCACTATCAATATAGCGTTCCTAATGTTGGACTTACCGCCACAATCAAAAGAGACCTCAGCATTGACGGGCAAAACACTTGACTACCGTTCGTTGGACTTACCGCCACAATCAAAAGAGACCTCAGCCTTTCATTGGTAAGAAACTGCTTAACTTATATATCTCCCTTGATTGTGACAATAATTCTGCGCTCATCATGACTAAAAAACGGTCAAGAACCGCTTTTCCCGTCAGAGGAATTATATCTCGCAAGGACATCCACTGCCCTTTTTTTGATATTGATTGCCGCGTTATGGTCTCTGTCGAGAATAACGCCACAATCACATTTATGCGTTCGCTCAGACAAGTCTTTACGAACAATCGCCCCACAAGCAGAACAAACTTGGCTCGTTCCTTTCGCATCTACCGTTACACAATGCTTGCCCGCCCCATCAGCCTTATAATCACACATATTGACAAAAGCCGACCAACCAGCATCATGAATCGACTTCGACAAACGGGTATTACGCACCATATTCTTGACTCGCAAATCCTCAAAAGCAAGAGCATCGCATTTATCGACAAGAATCGTCGATAGCTTATGGTGAAAATCCTTACGCCGACGAGCAATCTTTTCATGCAGACGTTGCACGGCTTTCCTGCGCTTCGCTAGATTCTTACCCTCACATCCATCTAACGTGCTACTTGCCTTTTTTGACCTCTCAACCGCTCGTTGTTTTAACCGCAATTGCCTCTCTTCTTTCCTGTATTCGCGCTCATAGTCATAATAAGCACCCAGCACAGCCTTTTCTTTCTCCTCACCTAAACTGGTTGTAACAAACCTCTTGATACCCATATCAACACCGACAACATTTTCAGGCATAACGAGCTTTTTATCAGGGGCAGCTTCTATTTCAACACGCATCGACACCAGCCAGCCCTTGCCGTCTTGCGTCAAAGTCAATCCACATTGCTTATGCCCTTCGGGGAGCGGGCGGTGCATCTTTATCTTTAACTTACCAAGCCCCTTAATATTGACTCTATTCCCGACAACTTGATAACCTATATGGTGAGGAACATCTAAGCTCTTCCAAAACCTCTTTCCTTTGAAACGAGGGAAGCCAGCCTTTTCACCACCAGATTTAACCCGCCTATAAAATGCTTGATACGCCTTATCAAGCCTGTCTAACGCACCGTGCTGAACCCACGCCCCCAACCAATCATTCTTAACGCCATTAAACGATTCTTTTCGCCATTGCGTCAGTGCTTTCATCTGGTCGAATTTCGTCAATGTTTTATAGGTCAATCCCAAGTAGCTTGCGGATTTCTTGTTGTTGTATGATTGGATGCGGTCGTCCAATGCCGAGTTATAGATATACCGCGTTTGAGCCAAAGCACGCCCTAAGGCTTCGCGCTGCTCCTTGTTCGGCAATAATCTATATTGGTAAGTTCTATGCATGCTCCTAATATAAGCACCCCCACCCATCGATGCAAGTAACAGCAAACTTTTAAGCCGTCTGTAACGGCGCGCCCTCCGCGTCCACTTCATCGCCTCGGGGCGGTGCACCCATGTCCTTTAAGATAGCCGCCTCCTCGTCCGTAAATACCCTCGAGCGAGTCAAAAAACGATAGCCCTCCGGCGACTCCAACGAAAAGCCACCGCCACGGCCCTCCACCGCATCTATCGTCAAATGCGTATGCGCCCAATACGCAAACTGATCCGCATCAATATACACCGGACAATCCGCAATAACCCCCAAAAAAACATCCTTGTGACTCACCATAAAGTCACCCCTCGGATAACACATCGGCGAAGACCCATCACAGCACCCCCCCGACTGATGAAACAACAACGCCCCATGCGCCGCCTGCAATTTGCGAATCAAAGCCGCCGCCGCATCCGTCACACCCACACGCGCTACAACATTCTTACTCATTATCTTGTCCCTATCTCGTCCCTACCACATCAAAGAGGCAACGGGGCAGAGAAAACACAGCCGTTCTCTCTGCCCCACCAGAACACACCCCCTAGAAGAAGCCCAACGCATTGGGGCTATAACTCACCAACACGTTCTTCGTCTGCTGATAGTGATCCATCATGACCTTGTGAGTCTCCCTGCCAATGCCCGACTTCTTATAGCCACCAAAAGTCGCATGCGCCGGATACAGATGATAGCAGTTCGTCCACACACGCCCCGCCTGAATCTCACGACCAAAGCGATACGCACGATTCATATCACGACTCCAAACACCCGCACCCAAGCCATACAACGTATCATTCGCTATCGCCAAAGCTTCGTTGTCATCCTTGAACTTGGTGACAGAAACAACAGGACCAAAAATCTCCTCCTGGAAGATCCGCATCTTGTTGTTACCTTCAAACACCGTCGGTTGCACATAGTAGCCATCAGCCAACTCGCCGCCCAGCTTAGTCGCCTCCCCACCGGTCAACACCTTAGCCCCTTCCTTCTTGCCAATATCGAGATACGACATAATCTTCTCGAATTGGTCGTTGGAAGCCTGCGCACCCAGCATCGTGTCGTCATTCAACGGATTGTCCTGCTTGATTTTCTCGACTCGAGCAACGGCTTTTTCCATGAACGCATCGTAAATGGACTCATGCACCAACGCCCGAGACGGACACGTGCACACCTCGCCCTGATTCAACGCAAACATGGCAAAACCCTCCAACGCCTTATCAAGAAAAGCATCATCCTCCGCCATAACATCAGCAAAGAAAATGTTCGGCGATTTACCACCCAACTCCAACGTCACCGGTATCAGATTCTGCGAAGCATACTGCATAATCAAACGACCCGTCGTCGTCTCGCCCGTGAAAGCCACCTTAGCCACTCGGTCACTCGACGCCAAAGGCTTACCCGCCTCCGTGCCAAAACCATTGACGACATTGACGACACCCTCAGGCAGAAGGTCAGCAATCAACTCCATGAACACCATAATGCCCATCGGCGTTTGCTCCGCCGGCTTCAAGACAACCGCATTGCCCGCCGCCAAAGCAGGCGCCAACTTCCACACCGCCATCAGCAACGGAAAGTTCCACGGGATAATCTGACCGCACACGCCCAAAGGCTCATGGTAATGATAGGCTATCGTTTCGTGGTCAATCTCGGCAATGCTCCCCTCCTGTGCCCGCAGACAACCGCCAAAATAACGAAAGTGATCAACCGCCAAAGGCAAATCCGCCAAACGAGTCTCACGAATAGGCTTACCATTATCACAGCTCTCCACCAACGCCAACATCTCAAGGTTGTCCTCCATGCGCTGAGCAATCTTGCTCAAAATGTTGGAACGCTCCGCCAAACTGGTGCGCCCCCACGCAGGAGCAGCCTTGTGTGCCGCATCCAATGCAAGGTCAATGTCCTCCGCCGTCGAGCGAGAAACCTCACATATCTTCTTGCCATTAATCGGGCTCGGATTGTCAAAATACTGTCCCTTCTTCGGTGCCACAAACTTGCCACCGATAAAGTTGTCATACTTCGTCTTCACCGAAAGGCTCTTGCCCGCTTGCTGTAACGCATCACTTAACTTCATGGTAACCTCCCATCTCCGTTCGCGCGCATACCCCATTCACTCCCCTGAGCTGCCCTCCCGACTCTCTACGTTGGAATCAAAAAAAAGAAAATGCAAGAAAAAAATAAACCCCACCCTTCCAACACTAAAAAATTCGAATGTTTCACGTGAAACAATTGGCAAGGGTCTTTTCCTACCACTAAAAAATTCGAATGTTTCGCGCGAAACAATTGCCACAAAAAAAAATTGTTTCACGAGAAACAATTTCAAAAAAAATCGACTGTTTCACGTGAAACAATTGGCACAAAAAAAAATTGTTTCACGAGAAACAATTACAATTCGGATGTTTCACGGGAAACAGCTCCAATTCGACTGTTTCCCGTGAAACAATGAGCAAGCGTGTTTTTCTACCACTGGAAGCGTAGCTGCACTGATGCCTCGCCTTCAGACGCGCCACCTCTGATACGATAGCGTCTGCCGCTGGATGACATGCTGCCACCGAGAAAACGTGCGCCCCCAGCCCGCCATGTTAGCTCGCCGCCCATAAAGCCATGAGCATAAGACACGTCCGCGCCGCTATCACAGCCTCGTTGCCAATCGAGCAACAAGCCCGCCTCCCGCACGAAGCCACAACGACCCCACAGCGTTACATCCAAGCCTGCAACCACTTCATGCTTGCCGACAACACGATAGTTGTCAACATGTTCAAAGTCAAAAGCCCCTGAACCATACGCCCCGAAGAAGTCTTCGCTACGATAGTGAGACGCACTGATAAACGTCCGCCCCTCCTTATCATTAAGAGCAAGCCCCACCTCAGGATAGCGTCCATCAGGGCGATAAACCATACCCAACATACCAAACAGCGTGCTATGGCTCGGTGCCGGTAAAAATTCATAACGATACGACAACGCCGGCATCGTAAAGGCACGAGTCTCACCGAATTCCGTTATATCGATACGAACAGCGTCCATCTCTGTCGGGACGCCCGCTTGCCCCACCGCAGCATACTGAGCCCGCATCAACGCTTGGTAAATATCATCGCCAGACTCACGATGACTGTATTTGCCCGTGCCCGCTGACGCATCCACAGATGTGTCCACGGAAGGAGACGTCGGAGTCGCATACAGCGACGCCACCAAATCAATCGCCTTAAGCGGATTGAACACCTGAATACCCTTAACAACGTCAATGGCAGCATTAAACAGAGAATTAACAAAGTCTAGAGACGTGCCCACCGGCGTATGCTGCATCGCTCTTGCCATGAAGGACGCCAGAAACGCCGTTGCGGTCTCGCCATCAACCACCTCAGGTGCACCGACACCAACGCAGTTGTCCACATCCCCACAGCCGTTGCTGCCTTCGTGCCACTCGTTCCATTCATACGTATCCAAACGAGCAACAAAAAACAGATCATCGCCCTTAAGAGCTTCCTTAATGTTGACAACCGCTTGCGTATCATAAAGGCTCGTATCGGTCAGAAAATCAGCAACACCATTGTCACCAGTGCCAACAAACACCTTGTAGCCTTCAAGGTCAGCGCGCTCGATGCCACCATCACGGAAAATACTCTTGCCGCCAACGATGCCTTGCGTGGCAACAATACGCCCCTCAGCAAGAGCCGTGAATCGCATCTGCTGTCTTAACGCATCGTCCACATCGTCATCTCTGCCAAAGCTATGACGCACATCCACCAAGTCTCTTGGCGAGTCGGTCACACACAGACTATCGTTGTCTCGCTCGTCCAGCATCGCAACAGCAATCGCGCGACTGGCTTGTGTGCCGCCAACAAAACAGGCATCAACCGCATCGCGGCGAACCCGCACCGGGTCAGCGTCAGTCACAAAGCGACTCGTCATAATATCATTGAGGGTTTGCACCGACAGACTCTGCGGCTGTCTGGGCAGAAACGATAACTCCCGCAAGGAAATGTCACGCACATCATCGATAAGACGGAAGGGATTAAAGACAAACATGCCGTTATGAGCCATCTTCGCCGTCTCGAACAACGTGTTCACGTAGTCTGCCCCCAAATGAGACGGAAGATGAGCCATCGCCCGCGCAATGCTCGCCGCCACATACGTGGTTGCTACTGGCGTGCCTGCAAGCACTTTGCCATTGACCGTAAATGACCCCCGCGCCGCAACGCAGTTTTCGACAGAACCACAGCCGTTGCTACGGGTATGTAACCCAGTGCCGTCTTCGTTCAACGCCGCCACATAAAACAGGTTATCCCCCGCCAAAGCGTCTTGCATACGCGTCACCGTGTCCGTATCGTATATGCTATCCATCAAGAAATCAGCAACGCCGCGACTGTCCTCAGGGGCATCGCCGGTCGGGGCAAAGAATTTATAGCCAGACAAATCCGCTCGCACCAAGCCACCGGTGGCAAAACTATCCGTAGCCGACAGAACAATAAGACTGCCTTCAGGTTGGCTCGTCATGGCATCCCTGTCCATCACTGCCGTCTTCACGCCCGCAGGGTCGGCAGCATGACGACGACAGAGAGCAACATGGGCTTCGCCCAAAGAGTCGGTAATCTGACTCGCCATGGCACGCAGAAGCTGGGTAGACCGTCTTTTCCCCATAAAGCACAAGGTCGTGTCTCGGGGCGAGACATCCTCACGCAAAGCAAACGTCTCATCGAAAGCACGGGCAATCTGGTGCGGCTCAGACACAGTAAGCGGACGCACCCGCAAAGCACGCACCGCATCAATCAGACGGAAAGGATTAAACACCCGAATACCAACGTCATACTTGTCTGCGGTAACATTCTCGCCATGACGCACCGTTGCCTTGCGGAACAAGTCATTGACGTAATCCAGAGGTGTTCCCGCTGGGGTATGTGCCATCGCCCTTGCCATCGCCGCTGCCACGTACGTTGCCGCCGCTTGTGTGCCACCGAAATTGGTGCCATTCAGCGTAAACAAGCCCCGCGCCGTAACGCAGTTGTCCACATCGCCACAGCCGTTGCTGGTAACATTAAGCCCCGTGCCCGTATTATTCAGACGCGCCACATAAAACAGATTGCCCCCTTGCAAAGCGTCTTGCATACGCGCCACCGTGTCCGTATCGTATAAGCTGCTATCCGTCAAAAAGTCAGCAGACGTGCCATTACCTGTCGGCACGAACACCTTATAGCCGGACAAATCCGCCGCGGTTAAACCACCTGTCGCAAAGCCACCCCTGCGAACCAAAGCAACGATAGAGCCTTGTGGCAGACGCACGTTGCTATCGCTGCTGGTGAAAGCCGCGCGGACACCGTCGGTATCGCTCACTGTGCGCATACATACATCTAC
The DNA here is from genome assembly GCA_014323835.1 of Alphaproteobacteria bacterium GM202ARS2. Classification (GTDB taxonomy): domain Bacteria; phylum Pseudomonadota; class Alphaproteobacteria; order GM7ARS4; family GM7ARS4; genus GM202ARS2. The sequence goes on along the minus strand of JACONH010000022.1, from coordinate 15,105 downwards.
GTGTGCGCCCCCCATACCCATGAGAACATCAGCTGTCAATGTCGTGTTACCAACCGCACAAGCCTGCACAGAGCGAGGCGAAGGCGCATACGTGCCATCAAAGGCTTCATCGAAAGCACCTGCAACGTCCGCGACATCCGAGGTCAGGCGCGGGCGCTGCCACAGCTCAGCAACAAGGTCTATCAGCTTCAGCGGATTGAACACCTTGATACCGTTGAGCCACTCTGTCGCACCATGGAAAAAGTCATTGACTTGGTCGAGAGGCGTGTCCGGCGGCGCATTCAACATCGCCCGAGCAATTGATGCCGAAACATACGCCGTCGATGACGAGGTGCCACCAAAACGATAAAAAATGCGACCATTGTCCGAAGGCACACGCACATAAAACCCTCCAAGAGCAGCAGCACATTGCGGCAGAAGACCACAGATACTGCTCATGGCATGATTGCGTGACGGATTATCCCTATCCAGCCATGATACGTAAAAGACATCCTTCGAGTTAAAGACATGATGGATAATGTGTTCGATAGCCCCCGGCGATTTCTCACCCCGCACAGCATACGGGAAGTGCGTCTGACGAGCAGGCGTAAACATCGCATCCCCCCAAGCAGACGGCGTGTCCTGATTGGAAAAATTGCCCGCCGCAATAAAGATTTTATAACGATCCGCTATTTTGTTATGAGGCTCTAGCAAAAGAGGAAGAGCAAGCCCCCCTTGTATCGACATAGTGACAATGGCACCAACAGGTATCTTGACGCCTTCCGCACTATTATCGCCAAAATAATCCTCAGGGAAAAAGTCCGTTTCATTGGCTCGTTCAAAGTTGCGTTCACACGGCACCTGCTGCGCGGACAAGATGGCTTTCTGTGTCTCCTTAACCAAATTAAGATGACTGACACCCTCTGGGCTCGAGCTCAGGGGATTGCCACCATCCACAAAGCAAATATCTGTGGGGCGCATCACATCAGAAGCATCCGCAGAAAATGCCGTATCGAAACGTTTACCTAAGGTGTAGGGGACGAGTGGGCGTTGCCCTTCTCTTGCCAGCTGCCCTGCCTTATCGATGAGCCGGAAAGGATGAAACACCGACACACCATTGACCTCGACTTTGGCAGCATCGAACAGCTGATTAACCGCACTGATAGGCGTATCCAGATGAGCATACGTCATCGCCCGAGCAATACTGGCTGACACATAAGCGGTTGCCCCTTGCGTGCCGTCGAAGGCAGCACCATTGACCGTAAACGACCCGTTGGCGAGAACACAGTTGTCTACGTCGCCACAGCCGTTACTTTCGGCATGACGACCATCACCAGCGTCATTGAGACGACCAACCGCAAACATGTTACCCCCATGCAACGCATCATGGATACGTGCCTTCGTATTACCAGCATTCAGGGCAACAAGAAAGTCATCCTGTCCGCTATCGCCCGTCGGCATAAACAGCTTGTAGCCCTCTAACTGAGCGACATTCAGCCCATTGTCGCCAAATGCCTTCTGCAACGTTGCCGAATCAAAAGCAACTATCGAGCCACCGACTATTTTTTTCTCGCCCAACAGCGACTCAGTATCGACAAAGGCTTGACGTAGATTCTCTGGCGTATCCAAATCCTCGTGGTGACACGTCTTAGTATCGGTGATGGTGTTGCTGATATGCACCATAGAGTCGGCGACTGCCCCGCTCCCGATGATACAGAAAGAGATTGGACGAGTCTCCTTGCCGTCAAAAGCTTCATCGAAGCTTGTATCGATGGCTTCTGGTGTCGACAGTGCCGTCGTCACACATCGCCCGGTTTCTGCATCGAAGGCACGTATCGGACAATCGTCCGCCACCTTCTTGCCACATGTTTGTTCTTCGCCTGTGCCTGTCACTTTGAAGCCGTTACGAGAACACTGCGCCAACGTGATACATTGGGCGGTATCGGCAACGCCATTGACGACACGCCCATCTATAGCGACACACTGAGCGGGGCTGGGTGTCTCAACGCACGTGCGGCTAGCCACATCGACTCCCCACCCTTCGGGGCAGTGGCGATTGGACACGCACATCTCGTTCATGATAACTTGGCTTGTCATACAAACATCACTCGCATTCGCACAGACGCTATCAAAAGCGAAGATATGCGTGTTGCTGCCGCCACACCCTCCCCTTGCAGTCGCCGCTTTGACGAGCATGCAAGCCTGCTCGTTGCCTTCCTGCGCACAAGCCTCCACCATCGAGCAGTCACGCGGGTTACCACGCAGCTTGTCTCCGGCTAAGCCCAAACACAAACGTCGACCTAAATCTGTCGGATTATCGGTGCACCTGCTCCCATAAAAGCCTTGCTCTGCCGAACAATCCGCTACCGTTTGATATGTGCATGCACCACCATCAGTTTTGTATCCTTGAGCCAAGCACACCGCTTCTGCCACACATCCCTCCCTATCAGCCTGAAGAAGATGAGTCGAACTGATAGCCTGACAATGCTCAGGTTTTGTCGTCATGGCGGTGCATGTGCCATCCACAAGCCCTTTGTCTTCATCGATGTTTATGACTCGACCCGAGATAATCGATTCGTCAACACAATCGGTTGGACCCTGGGCGATGCACGCCGCCTGGAGCGTATCGGCTTTGTATCCTTCATTGGCACACTGGTCAGCGGTTTGACAGCCCTCCTTATCGAACTGCAACACTTTGTCGACTCGCTGGCATGCCTTTGGATCTGTGGGTTGGTCGACACAGGTGCCATCATTGAATCCTTGTTCCCCCTTACAGTTGCTGGCTATCTGTGTACCAACACAGGCACTTCCGAGAAGTCGATGGCCGGCACCTGTGCACGCACCTCGCCCTATGCACCCGTCAAAATTGGGGTTAATCACATAAAAGATACCACGACTGAGACAATGCAACACCGTTGTCGGGTCGATGCAGCGACCATCCTCAAAGCCCTGCGTTCCTGTGCAATCGCCCGCAACCTTCGCCACACACGTATTCGACTCGACCTTATAGCCTTCTTGCCGACAGGCATCTTCGGTCTGACAGCCTTTTCCAGCCTTATTCAATACCGGCAGCTGAGCCAAAAGCCCACACTCAGCCACGGTGGTTGGCAGGACGCACTTGTCGCCCCGATGAATAAGCCCCGAACGCGATTGACAATCGGACGCAGAAGAAGCAGAACAGCGCGCCCCATCGACAGAAAAGCCTTCCGCCACACACTCAGTGGCAGAGACACAAGCACTGCGTCTGCCGTGCAACAGCTTATCCGTCATGTGACAGTGCATGACAGCGGTGGGCGTAATACATCTGCCGTCCAAAAGCCCTTGCTCGCCGCAATCCGTCGAGACGTTGGCAGAGCACACACCATCGACAACTTTGTGTCCGTCACCGATACAAGCTGTTGCGGGCTCACACCCTCTTCTATCGAATTGCAACACCTTCGCCACCGCTTGACAGTAGGTTGCATCTATTGGATTGGCGACGCACATGCTGGTATCACCATCGAATCCTTGCTCGTCGGTGCACGCTCGTGCTTCCTGAACAACACAAGCCCCATCATTGACGACACGACCGGCATCGGTGCACACGTTCTCGGGCTGACATTCCTGTCTGTCGAAAGCCAGCACCTTGCCGACGGCTCGGCAGGCCAGACCATCTTGCGGATGGGCAACACACTTACCCGCGGCTAAGCCCTGTGTTCCGGTGCAATCACCAGCAGCCTGACCGACACAGGCATTCGATACGACCTTGTAGCCGTCATCGGTGCACGACTGCTCAGTTGCACAACCTTGCCTATCAAACTGCAACACCTTACCCACGGCTTGACAATGGGTTGCATGCCTCGGGCGCGCCACACATTTGCCATTGGCAAAGCCTTCTTCCGCCCCCGTGCAATCGCCAGCAACCTTACGAACACACACTTCTGCGACAACCTTGTAGCCATCGGTCTCACAGGCGTCTGCAGTCAGACACCCCGTGGCGACGACTCTGTTCGCGACTCTGTTAAAGACAAATTCACCCCCTCTATCGGTGCAATGCTTGACTGTTGTCGCGACAAGGCACTTGCCATCAGAAAAGCCTTGTTCGCCGGTGCAATCACCAACACCCTTAGAGAAACACGTGTCTGCCTCAATCTTGTAGCCCGAATACAGACACCTTCTCCTCGTTGTGCACCCACTGCGCGTTGTGATTTTGCTTAAGATAGATTGACTTCCTTTATCGGTGCACTGCTTGACGGTTGTCGCGGCAATGCACTTCCCCGCCTCGAAGCCTTGCGTGGCTTCGCAATCGCCGCCAACCTTAAAGACACAAGCGTCGGACACGACCTTGTAGCCGTTTGCGGTGCACGTAGTGCTTGTCTGGCATCCGCCGCCGCCAACGCTGTCCAAGATAAACGCACCCCTATCGGTGCACTGCTTGACGGTCGTTGCGGCAATGCACTTACCCGTTTCAAAACCTTGCGTGCCAGTGCAATCACCCGCAAGCTGGTCTGAACAGGCATTCGATACAACTTTGTAGCCATCTGCCTCACAGGCAGATTCTATCTGACAACCGTCGCGCTGCTTGTTCAAAATAAATGAGCCTCTATCGGTGCAATGCTTGACTTCTGTCGCTACGATGCACAAGCCATTTTCGAATCCCTGTGTGCCCGTGCAATCAGCCGCCGCTTTAGAGATGCACGTCTCGCCGAAGGCGACCTTGTAGCCGCCCGCCTCACAAGCATCTGTCGTCAAACAACCGCCGCCGTCGACCCTGCTCAAAACAAATTCGCGTCCTCTGTCGATGCACTGCTTGATTGTTGTCGCATCGAGACACATGCCGTCCTCGAAGCCTTGCACACCCGTGCACTCGCTGGCAACCCTCGAGACACATTCATGACCGACAACCTTGTAGCCATCGTTCTCACAAGCATCTGGCACCCGACAACCGCCACCACCAACTTTGTTGAAGATATAAGCCCCCCTATCGGTGCAGTGCTTCACTGTCGTTGCGGCGATGCACTTATCGTGAGCAAAGCCTTGTGTGTCGGTGCAATCGCCCGCAACCTTAGCCAAACACGTATGGGACTCGACCTTGTAGCCTGCCTGTGTGCAATCATCGCTGAGGCGACAGCCGCCGCCCCTAACCTTGTTCAAGACAAAAGCCCCCTTATCCTTACAATGCTTAGCCGTCGCCCGAGTCGAATGAATACAACGCCCCCTGTCATTATTGCGAGCAAAGCCCTGCTCGCTCTTACAATCTGTCGGCTTAATCACCAGATACTTGTATGCGTGCTCGTCGGCATGGACACACAACAAAATCTTATATTGTTGCGCTCTCGTAGCCGTCACAACCCCGCCATTCGAACAGGAGCTCTCACAACCTAACTCCCCCTCTTTGCCATGACGATGCGAAACCAAGTAGTTGACATAAACACCATTGTTAATGACACGACAACCGCCAGCCGGCAAAGCAAAGCCTCCTAACCCTGAAACCAACAAGGGCGGCAGACTCTCGTCCGTAACCACAACATCGACATGCGAGCTGAGCTTATTATCATGTTCGTCTTTCGCTTGCTCGCCGACTCTGTCGCTCGCTACATCCAAATCAGCATCCTGTACATGCGACTCAAAAGAAACACCAACACTCACCGGCGGCGACGGCGTGTCCGCACCACCATTAAAACAAGATGACAAAAGTGTCGCCAAAAAACCGACACCCACAAAAGAAACGAGACGCGTCATAACCATCCCTCCATAAAGCTACCAAAAAGTTAAACATGTCCCTAAAGGAATAAGTAGCTTTATATTAAGATGTGTCACAAAAAAATGTTTACGCGACTCCTAGGGTTGTCCCTTCATTACGCTCAGCAAGACACAACCCCCACGATACAGAGGGTCGACTATTTCACGTGAAACAATTGCCACAAAAAAAAATTGTTTCACGAGAAACAATTTCAAAAAAAATTCGAATGTTTCACGTGAAACAATTGGCAAGCATGTTGTCCTACCACTGGAAACGTAGCTGTACCGATGCTTCGCCTTGAGACGCGCCGCCTTTGATACGATAGCGTCTGCCACTGGATGACAAGCTGCCACCGAGAAAACGGGCGCCTTCAGCCCGCCACGTCAGTTCCCCACCCATAAAGCCATGAACGTAAGACACGCCCGCCCCGCTATCACAGCCTCGTTGCCAGTCCAGCAACACGCCGCCCTCCCGCACGAAGCCACAACGACCCCACAGCGTTACATCCAAGCCTGCAACCACTTCATGCTTGCCGACAACACGATAGTTCTCCACATGGGCAAAGCGGAAAGCCCCTGAGCCATAAGCCCCGAAGAAGTCTTCGCTACGATAATGCGACGCACTGATAAAGGAACGCCCCTCCTTATCATTAAGAGAAAAGCCCACCTCAGGGTAACGTCCATCGGCGCGGTAAACCATGCCCAACATACCGAACAACGGGCTATGGCTCGGCACGGGCAGGGATTCATAACGATAGGATACGGCAGGCATGGTAAAGGCACGGGTCTCACCGAATTCGGTCACGTCAATGCGGATAGCGTCCATCTGTGTGGGGATACCTGCTCGTCCCACAGAAGCATATTGAGCCCGCATCAACGCTTGATAAATGGCATCGGCAGAGCGTTCTTGCTGCTGCGGTGGAGCGGATGTCGCTACAATCTTCTCCTCTGAGGTGTCTGCCTCGATTGAGCGTGTAGCCGATTGCGTCTGGCGCGTCTGCGACGGATACAGCGAAGCCACCAAATCAATGGCTTTGAGCGGATTAAAGACTTGAATATCACCAACAACGTCAATAGCAGAATTAAATAAAGCATTAACAAAACTCAAGGGTGTGCCTTCTGGTGTGCGGAACATGGCATTCGACAAGAAAGAGACAACAAACGCCAACGCGCCCTCGTTGTCTCTAATATCAGGTGAAGTGGCACCAACGCAGTTGTCCACGGCACCGCAGCCGTTGCTGTCAGCATGCCACCCGTCGCCTTCGTCATTCAGGCGCGCCACAAAGAACAAGTCATCGCCCTCAAGAGCATCCTCAACAGTAGCAACCGCTTGCGTATCATAAATGCTGGTATCCCTCAGAAAATCAGCAACACCCGGACTGCCCTCGGGGGCATCGCCGGTGCTGACGAACACTTTGTAGCCCGCAAGGTCGGCGCGCTCGATACCGCCATCCCCAAAAATACTTTTGCCCCCGACGGTGCCTGCAAGGGCAATCATATCCCCTTGTAGCAGAGTCTTATAGCGTTTCTGCGTCCTGAGGGCATCATCGACGGTCGTATCCCTACCAAAGAGATTACGCACATCCACCAAGTCCCTCGGCGAGTCCGGCACGCACACATCGCGGGAAACACTCGACATGCCTGTGGCGATGTCGCGGCTAACCTGTGTGCCACCCACATAGCAATCATCAACAAAGAGGACGTTCGCTCCTGTATAGCCTTTTCTCCCCGCGTGTTTTTGAATCGGCAACTGACTTAATTGAAGCCAATATCGAGCTTCTGGCACTGACAAGCCTTGTCGCACGCTCCTTGCACTGAAAATATCGCTCATGATTCGGACTTCATCCATAAGGCGGAAAGGATTGAAAACTGATAAACCGTTATGCTCCATGCGGGCTTTGTTAAACAACCGATTGACAGCCCCTTCTATATCAATGAACACATCCTCAATGATATGTGACACCGCCCGCGCAAGGCTGGCTGCCACATAGACTGTTGCCGCCTGCGTGCCCGTGAAAGACGCACCATTGACATTAAATGAACCCCGCGCCGCAACGCAGTTAGCAACATCGCCACAGCCATTGCTGGTGCTACGCAACCCGGTGCCGTCCTCGTTCAATGCCGCAACATAAAACAAATTGTTGCCCGCTAACGCATCTCGAATGCGAGACACCATGTCCGTATCATACAAGCTGCTATCAGCTAGAAAATCAGCAACGCCGTGACTGCCCTCGGGGGCATCGCCGGTCGGGGCAAAGACTTTATAGTCAGACAAATCCGCCCGCACCAAACCACCCGTCGAGAAGCCATCCGTCCCGACAAGAACCACAACGCTGTTTTGGGGAATTCTCGTCATATCGTCCCTATCGGTCACCGCCATCTTCAAGGCGGCGGGAGTCGCAACGTCACGCTGACAGATATTGACATGAGATAGGCTTGCCGACGAGGTAATCTCAAGTGCCATGTTACGCATGACCAGCGCTGTCCGCGCACCACTCATAAAGCACAACGTCACATCACGAGGCGAGCTGTCGGCACGCAAAATAAACGTCTCATCGAAGGCACGGGCAACTTGATTCGTATCAGCCACAGTCAGCGGACGCGCCCGCAAAGCACGCACCGCATCAATAAGACGGAAAGGATTAAACACCTGAATACCCCTATCATACTTGTCGGGTGTAACGTTCTCGCCATGACGCATCGTTGCCTTACGGAACAAGTCATTGACATAATCCAAAGGTGTGCCCGCCGGCGCATGAGCAAAAGCACGTGCCATCGCCGCCGCCACGTACGTTGCCGCCGCTTGCGTCCCTTCAAACGCTGTGCCATTCACCGTAAACGAGCCACGCGCCGCAACACAATGCAATTCATCGCCACAGCCGTTACTGCTGGCATGCAACCCCGTGCCTTTATCATTCAAACGTGCCACATAAAACAAATTGCCACCCTGCAAGCCTTCCTGTATGCGTGCCACTGTATCCGTATCATACAAGCTATCGGTTAGGAAGTCGGCAGACGTACCCTCACCTGTCGGCACAAACACCTTGTAGCCGGACAAATCCGCCGCGGTTAAACCACCCGTCGCAAAGCCATCGGTGCGACCCAAAGCAACAAGAGCATTGTGCGGTAGACGCACGTTGCTGTCATCACTGGTGAAAGCAGCGCGGACACCGTCGGTATCGCTAGCGGTGCGATTACATATATCCACGTGCGTGCCACCAATACCGGTTAAGACACCTTGTGCGGAGGCAGAACCGCCAACAGAACATGCCGTAACCGAGCGGGGCGACGGTGTGTACGTGCCATCGAAGGCTTCATCGAAGGCACTAGAAACTTGCGTGACGTCTGAGGTCAGACGCGGTCTCTTCCATAGTTCATTAACAAGGTCTATCAGCTTAAGCGGATTGAAGACCTTAATGCCGTTGTTCCACTCGGCTGCGCCGTGGAAAAAGTCATTGACTTGGTCGAGAGGCGTATCCGCTGGCGAATTCAACATGGCTCGGGCGATGGCACCAGAAACATAGGGTGCCGTCGCCGATGTGCCCGGGAAACGAGGAAATACATCTTGACCCTTCGTTTGGACATGGACATAAAACTCTCCACGGATAGCAACACACTGAGGCAGAATAGCGCATACGCTACTTCGTCTATCGTATATTGAAGCATTAGACCTATCGAGCCATGCCACATAGAAAATATCATCCGAATTGAAAAAATCATGCACGGCTTTCTCGACTGCCCATTCTACTGTATCAGGCAAATTTAAACCCCTATTCAAACCAATCCCAGGATAATTAAAGAGGGCAGGCGAATAAATATCAAAATAGGTTGTATGGCGTCTTCCGCTATTGCCGGTAGAAATAAAGATCTTATACCCCTCTACATTGTTTCTCCCACTAGGCGCATTCTGTAAGGCATGCCATAAAATGATACGAGTCGCGAGAGAGTAGTTAACAATAGCACCAACAGGAATCTTGACGGATTCTGGCACATTGTCGCCATAATAGTCTTGGAGGAACTGTCCATTAGAACCGGACGTTCTATCACGATTAAAATCGCGGGCGCATGGCTCCGCTTGTGATGATAAGAGGCTCTCTTGCACGGATTTCACCATTTGAAGGTGTGAGGCTAAATCGCCAAAATCGAACGTATTCGAGCTATCATCGACCAAACATATATCTGTGGGGCGGGTGACCTCAGGGGAGAACGCCGCGTCAAACACGCGATTTGTCTCCACGGGCTTGTAACCGCTTCCCTGCCTTTGAATCAATTGCTCGGCTTTATCGATGAGACGGAACGGATGAAACACCGATACACCATTGACATCGACCCGCGCAGCATCGAAGAGCGCGTTGACGGTTTCAATCGTGTTATCTACATTGGCATACGTCAAAGCGCGGGCGATACTGGCTGCCACGTAAGCTGTTGCCCCTTGCGTGCCTTCGAATGCCGAGCTATTGATTGTAAACGACCCATTGGCAAAAACGCAGTTGTCTCTACCGCCACAGCCGTTACTTTCGGCATGGCGACCATCGCCTGCATCATTCAAACGACCAACCGCAAACGTATGCCCAGCATCCATCGAATCATGGATACGCGCCTTTGTCCTCTCAGAATAACCGGGCTCAGCGAGAAAATCGGCACGTCCATTATCCCCGGTCGGGATAAAGATTTTGTAGCCATCCAGCAGCCCGTTATTCAAACCATTGTCGGCAAACGCCACAGACGTAGCCTCAGACGTGAAAGCAACAAGAGAGCCATTCACTATCGTTCTTCTAAAAGTCGACCTAAGACTAAGTTCTGCAAAGGCTGGACGTATTTTTTGTGGTGTATCCAAATTCTTATGATGACACGTCTTATTATCGGTAATCGTGTTACCCACATGCGCCATATTCTCTGCAGTCGCACCGCTCCCCATAATACAGAAGGGAATAGGACGAATTCTTCTGCCCGCAAAAGCCTCATCGAAACTTTTATCGATGGCTTCGGGTGTCGACAACGGCGTCGTCATACAAACACCTGTGTCTGACCTCTGCCCCGACGGACAATCATTCTTATTGGGTGGATTTGTAGCTGTATTCCTATCCTTAATACAGTGTAGTGGTTGTGAAGGATCTGGTAGCCGCGCCACTGTGAAGCCCCTAGAAGAAATACATTCATGAGTCTTAATACATGCGGGTGTGTTCGTGGTCGCATCAAAATAACGACCCAAAGCACGACACTGTAAAGGCGTGGGAGTGGTTTCAACGCACAGGCGCATGCCGACATCAAAACCAGACCGATCCGGACAAACATCCACAGCAGACAAGCACATATCGTTGACCGCCGCTTGGCTCGAGTGACAGACATCGGCGGCGGGCTCGCATGTACCACCATAAACGGCAACCATCCCTTTCTTACACAGGGGAGGTTGCTCATGACTCTTGACAGACTCACAAGCGGCTTCATTTCCATCCGCACATGCCTGAACTGCCGAGCAAATGCCCACAGTATCATAAGCGAAAAAATAACGAGCATCTATAATACTGTAATCACCTCTCTTTGCTATACCCGTACACAACTTCCTCCCACGCTGATACGGGAAAAGCGTACACGAACCCTGATACAAGCCCTGGTGTCTTTCATGACAGGTCTTCCCGTCGTGAGGCAGACAGGCACCCTGCTCCGCCCTATATCCAAACGATTCGCACCTCAGTGTAAGCATGCACCCTTTTCCATCGAGCTGTAGAACATAATCTTGTCTAATAGCTTGACAGTGTGCAGGTTTCGTCGTCTCTCTCGTACACGCACCATCGTTCAATCCCCTGTCTTCAAGGTAACGTCCTAGTAAGTCCCTTGTATGATTTGTCACAAAATCCTGACCGACACAATCTGCTGCTGTTTGGGCGATACATTTTCCTGCCGACTTATCCGATTTATAGCCGTCACCAAGACACTGGCCTACAGTCACGCACCCTGTTCCATCGTTTTGCAACAATCTACCGATACGTTTGCAGGCGACAGACTCCGTGGGATTATTGATACAGAAGCCATTGTCAAAGCCCTGTTCCTCTTTGCAATCCCTGGGAGAATTGGCAGAATCGCTTCTCACACAAGTCCCATCGATGATTTGATGACCAGCATTGATACATGCCGTCGCTAATTCGCACCCATCGAATTGCAGGTTCATCACGTAAGCACCACGATTCGTGCAGTGGGCGATAGTGGTGGGGGCGATGCACTCGCCTTTACCAACGTCGGGCGCAAAACCTTGTGTACCCGTGCAATGAGTCGCATCAGCTCGAACACACGTTCTTCCGATAATTATATAACCCCTAGACTGAATACAACGTCCTGTGAACACACACGACTGAGATTGCGGGGAAAAAATACTCTGGAAATGAGCCTTGCAGTCCTCTGCCTTGGTTGGCTTTTGGCACTGACCGTCAACAAATCCCTCCGTGCTAAACGGCGGTAAACAATCAAAAAAGTTTGCGACCTCTATACATTTATCTAAGTTACCAGCTTGTTGTGCAGCGTATCCTTCCTGCCGACACTCATCTCGTGACACACAGCCTGCCCGTTTCGTGTGTAAAATTTTTCCTACAGCCAAACAGTGTCGCACTTCTGTTGGCTTATCCACACATCCGCCGTTGTAAAGCCCTTGTTCTCCCTTACAATCCTCAGTTGTTTGAGCGACACACACGTTGCCAAGCAATTTACGCCCACTTGCCCTACAAGCTGTTGCGGTCTCGCACCCTCTTCGGTCAAACTGGAGCACCTTGCCTATAGCTTGACAGTGGTTGACATCCAATGGCTTTGCCACACAAGCGTCTTTATCGCTATCGAATCCTTGCTCACCCGCGCATGAGCCCGCCGCCGCAACAACACAAGCCCCATCATTGACGACATAGCCAGCAGTGGTGCACGTTTTCTCAAGCCCGCACCCTTGCTTATCAAAGTCAAGCACTTTGCCCACTGCTTGACACTGCGTTGCGTATTGCGGATGGGCAATGCACTTGCCTTGACCATCGTTGGGCTCAAAGCCCTGCGTGCCCGTGCAATCACCAGCACTCTGAGCGACACATTCACCAGCATCAACCTTGTAGCCGTTCGTCTCACAAGCATCGGACATCTGGCAACCGCCGCCGCCCACTTTGTTTAAGACATACGCCCCCTTATCGGTGCAGTGCTGAGCCGTTGTTGCCACAACGCACTTGCCCGCTTGAAAACCCTGCGTGCCGGTGCAATCACCAGCAACCTTAAGGACACACGTATTCGACTCAACCTTATAGCCCGCCCCCGTGCAATCATCGCTCGTCTGGCAACCCGCCCCTGCCCTGTTCAAAACATAGGATGACCCCCTATCGGTGCAGTGCTTCACCGTCGTCGCCGCAACGCACTTGCCCGCTTGAAAACCCTGCGTGCCGGTGCAATCGCTACCAACCTTAAAGACACAGGTGCCGAATTCAATCTTGTAGCCCTCTGCCTCACAGGCACTTGCCCTCTGGCATCCCGTGCCACCGGCCTTATCGAAAATGAAGAGCCCTCTATCGGTGTAGCCTGCCCCCGTGCAATCATTGCTCGTCTGGCAACCGCCACCGCCAACCCTGTTCAAGATGAACACCCCCCTAGCCGTGCAATGCTGAACCGTCGTCGCGGCAATGCACGAGCCATTGTCAAAGCCCTGCGCGCCCGTGCATGTATAAGCCCCCTGAGCGATACAGGTACCGGACACAACCTTGTAGCCAAGTTGCCTACAAGCACGTGCCGTCTGACAGCCACCATCGACCCTGTTCAAAAGGAACGACCCTCTATCGGTGCAATGCTTCACCGTTGTCGCCGCAATGCACTTGCCATCTTCAAAACCTTGCGCGTCCATACAATCACCCGCAACCTGAACCACACACGTATTCGACTCAACCTTATAGCCGGCATCCTTGCACATCTTTATCGTCTCACAGCCTTCCGTATCCAACTGCAACACCTTACCCACTGCCTTGCAATGCTTTACCTTGCTCGGTTGCGCAACACACCTGCCGCCGCCATCATCGGGGTCAAAGCCTTCTTCCGCACCCGTGCAATCACCAGCAACCTTCGCCACACATTCATCACCGACAACCTTATAGCCTGCACCGCTACAATCATCGCTGGTCTGGCAACCACCACCGCCAACCTTATTGAAGACATACGACCCCCTATCAGTGCAATGCTTCGCCGTTGTCGGCGCGATGCACTTACCCGACTCAAAACCTTGCGCGTTCTTACAATCACCCGCAACCTGAACCACACACGTATTTGACTCAACCTTATAGCCGTCATCGGTGCAAGCCTTCTCAGCTTCACAACCTATTGTGTCAAACTGGAGCACCTTACCCACGGCAAGACAGTGCGTTGCATCTGTCGGAAGAGCAACACACTTACCAGCAGCAAAGCCCTCTTCCGCACCTTTGCAATCACCAGCAACCTTAGCAACACAGGCATGTGACTTAACCTTGTAGCCCGAATCCGTGCAAGCCTTCTCAGGCTCACAGCCTACGCCATCAAACTGCAACACCCTACCTACTTGCTGACAAAATATGGGGTGGCGAGGCGAAACAACACACCTGCCATTAGAAAAACCCAGCGTGCCCCCGCACTCACCAGGAACATAAAACGCACAGGCGTGGTCGACAACCTTGTAGCCGGCATCCGTGCAAGCCTTGGCAGACTCACAGCCTATTGTGATAATCCGTAACACCTTACCCACTGCCTGACAATGCGTTGCATCTCTTGGGTCAGCAACACACTTGCCCGCTTGAAAACCTTGCGTGCCTGTGCAATCCCCCGCAACCTTCGCGACACATTCATCCGATACAACCTTGTAGCCGCTCGTCTCACAAACCCCTGACATCTGGCAACCACCACCGCCAACCTTATTCAAGACAAACGCCCCCCTATCGGTGCAATGTTTCACCGTTGTCGCGGCAATGCACTTGCCCTTACCACCGCTAGGGGCAAAACCTTGCGCGCCCGTGCAATCCGTAGCACCCTGAGCAACACACGTATTCGACTCAACCTTATAGCCCGCCCCCGTGCAGTCATCGCTGGTCTGGCAACCACCGCCGCCAACCTTATTCAAAACAAGCGCCCCCCTATCGGTGCAATGCTTCGCCGTCGTTGCCGCGATGCACCTGCCCTTACCACCGCCACCGCTGGGCGCAAAACCTTGCACGCCCGTGCACTCACCAGCAACCTGAGCGACACATTCACCAGCGACAATCTTGTAGCCGTCCGTCTCACAAGCTCCTGACATCTGGCAGCCACCACCGCCCACTTTGTTTAAGACAAACGTCCCCCTATCGGTGCAGTGCTTCGCCGTCGTCGCGGCAATGCACTTGCCATCTTCAAAACCTTGCGCGCCCGTGCAATCACCCCCCACCTTCG
>JACONH010000021.1 GCA_014323835.1 Alphaproteobacteria bacterium GM202ARS2 | reverse complement strand
GCAAAGCCTCGCAGCGCGGTTTTCCAGAAGGCACGCGATCACGCGTGCGGATTGGTGCTGTGCGGACCAATGAAGCGCTTGGCGCTAGGGATTGGTCGCGTTTGGCCCGGCAGAGACCGGGCTCTTCGAGTAGAAGGCAAAGATCGTCTTGGACGATCTCGTGAGCGTCATTCGCAGTCTTGGACCGCTACAGCCTTCGGGGACGCTCTCTTGGGACAGTGGACTTGATCCACTGCCTAGCTACATCGACCAGCCTAACCCATCAGAACAAGATGAAAAGAGATAAACGGACCATCGCCGTGGTCCGTTTATCTCTAGACACGACATTTCAGGTCCGACGGAACAGGAGACTTGTTTATGCTAAGCTATTGGCGCTAATGATATATTAACCACTTAGGCGTAAAAAGGATGCCGTGATAGCAATTATAGGTTGATAAAACCGAGTTGTTATGTGATATGTCTTACCAACAGGTGTGGTTGGAAGAAGCTTCTTCCGAGCGAAAAAATTCTACAGAGATACGCCCCGAACAGTGTCGGCTGTGTCGGGGCTTTTCTTTGCCAGGATGCCCTTTGCCCTAACAAAGGGAGTCCCGTCCGCAAACCAGCCAGCTAGTACTAGCTAACGAAGGTAGCGAAAATTTGCAGGACCATAAGAATGATCACCACTAACGCATACCAACAGGTGTGATCCAAAGGCTTACCTCCAGACTTCCCCTAGATTTGCCATTTAGGTGTCGGCCCAAATTAGCAGCACGCAAAGGACTCTACGCTGTATAGGGCAGGTAGTTCGCGCTTCGGGGCAACAATCGTCTAGCGTTCTTTTCTACAATAAACAACAACCTTAAGTTTTGTTTAATTCGACCCCAATACGAGAAAAATGCCAAACAAAGCCAGCCTCTCTCCATTGTAACTCAAAGCGATCGAGACAACCCTCGCCGCGCTTCGTGCCAAGTAAACTA
The DNA here is from genome assembly GCA_014323835.1 of Alphaproteobacteria bacterium GM202ARS2. Classification (GTDB taxonomy): domain Bacteria; phylum Pseudomonadota; class Alphaproteobacteria; order GM7ARS4; family GM7ARS4; genus GM202ARS2. The sequence continues at coordinate 21,560 of JACONH010000021.1, read as the reverse complement.
CCACACGCATAGGTAGAGTGACGGTGGTATTTTATTCGATCTCGATTAGTTGCTCAGCGGAGTCGCCACTGGGTACATCGCGGCACTTTGAAATGACTACAAAAAATTTGTCATGCCGTTTATTGCTCTCAAGCAAAAATCCTGTCCTGTGATGGTTTACAAGTAGGTGGGCGCCCCTCCAAGCAGCACCACAAGCTTTTGATAGGCTCCAATTAGTTACAAAATGCCTTACTCTCATACATACGCCATACGAATAATGGGTAAAGTTATGATTTTTGAAGTCATATCTTAACCCATCATCCTCCAAAATGCCTTACATATGCCTTGTTGGATCATTATGCTGACTGTTCCAGTTTGCAAAGAAAGGGAGGCTACATGATCAAGGTCACGATGAATATGACAGACGCTGATGCCGAAAACATTGAGCATCTGCACAAAGCCTTTGACTCACGCAGCAAGGCCCAAGCGGTCAGTATTGCGCTGTCACTAACACGTTTTATCGCTGATCAGATGCTTGAGCCTGATACCCAAATTCTACTACGGCATGCGGGTGGCGAACCCGAACGAATTGTGATGCCAGAGCTCGAGAGGCTTAGTCGCCGCACACCTGCAGCTTGAGTACAGCATCTCTCAACCGCTATGTCGTGTTCATCCTTTCGCAGGATGAACACGATCTACGGTTCGTGAAACTTCAATTTCTTAACATTTCTTCCTATATTCTCATAACCATAGAGAATATTTAGATAATATTTACCAGATGAGGATAAACTACCCTGAATCAGGAAGCCAATTTTGATCTGACAGGGAGTTTTATTATAACTCAGGATTCAACCAAAGAAATCAAGCTAAAATCAGACAAGCACAATATACCCAATGGACAAATTGAGGCGGAGGACCTTGGCGACTCCGATGGAACAGATCCACCGAGTGTCGAGTCAATGTCACCGAGAGAACTCGCTCTTCTTGCCGCTAGTATAAAATCATCAATAAATTCAGCAACTTAAATGCTGCCTATCGATTCGCCAAGAACGCCCACTACTCTAATGCCCCAGTAAATCAACAAGCAAAGACGAACAGACATGCTCGATCTTGGTTCAGTAGAAGAACCACCCCATAGCCCATACACAGAGACAGAAGAGTATAGGTGGAAGAAATATCTCAAATTTTCTCAAATAATTATACTAATTATTTTTATTTTTACGATTTTTGCTTCCGCTTCCTTAGATTTTATTTATGAATTCATTTTTGAAAAAGAGAATGAAACTAAGTTTCTGAATGAAATCATGACCTACACCATTCCAATTTTCACATTTTTGTTGGGTATGGGTGCAAAATCACGTGATTCTCAATGACTAAATCTTTATCAAGAATTAATTCCTGAAGCACTCTTATCTCGGTCAAGTTTCCTTTTCGGGACATCCCATCACAGTTCTTCTACGTGAACGTCCGAATACAGAAATCACCTTTGGGGATATTGTCTCTGCGTAATCAGCCAACCGATTGATCGCTATATGGCAGCAGATTGCTGGAAGCAGGTTTCGCAACCTGGATCACCAGCATCCAACGAATAGAAACGACCTTCGCCGCATTGCTCGCACGTCACGTGGCCCAAATCAGCAAAGCAGGCGACACATTCACCAGCGAGCACCAACACGCTGTTGGCGCCACATTCCGGGCATGGCTCGACAGGCTGGTCAGAGTAGTCCTCAGCGACGAATTGGTTGATGACTCTCTTATATTCAGCAAGGGAAGTATGTTTTATTTGAGCGAGCATCTCCTGGCTCAGCAATTGGCATTCCGCTACTATTCCAGTGGGCCGATCATCAACCCGCCGCTCGATGACCTTTAAAAGACCAAAGAGAAGAATTGCTGAATGCGACAGCTCAATTTCCGAATCATATGGTCGATGCAGAATTTCATCTCGCTGGTCTGATACCTTCTTTGCAACCTTGGTAATGAGGCTTTCGGATTTAGGAAGCCTCAAGGGCTTAAGCGCCTGAATCGTTCTTGGCAGGCTATGATATGTATCTCCGTTGGAGATTTCTTCATTGGCCTGCAAGAGCACAGCTTTGAAGAACGACTCAGCGGCTAACGCTGCACTGATCACAATCCATTTCTGATGATGGATCTCTTCGGAGTGTCGCTGCTGATTCGACAGCTCAAAAAAATGCTCGAGCGCATGCCGAATGCTGTCGACTGAATTAGTCCAGAACTGATCAAACTCCCCTGGGTTCATAACCGAATCCGCTCGACCTCATCGAGCAACACCTCATCTCGGCGGCGATCATAGAGCTGGGTGGTGCGAGTCGACGCGTGGGCCGCCATCTGTGCCGCCCTGTCGAGCTGGCCGTCGTTTCTGAGATAGGCGGTGATCCCGGTCGCCCTGAAACTGTGGTTGCAGATCAGGGTCGGAATGCCGGCCTGGCGTGCCCGTCGGCGCACCATCTCGAAGGCACGCGCGCGTGTCAGCCGATTCGGTCCAAGAGCCTTGGTTCCCCGAATCGCCGCTCGGAACAGTGGCCTCTTGGGCTCGGCGACGGGGTCCACCGTCTCAATATAGTCGAGTAGATAGGCCTCGAGCGCATGATGGCAGGGCATGACATGGTGCTTGCCGCCCTTTTCATGCAGGCGCAGCCAGAGCCGCCGCTGTTGATGGAACAGATCCTCGGCGTTCATTGCGAGCGCTGCCCCGATCCGGGCAAAGCTGAAGATCATTAGCCCGATCAGTGCCCGATCCCGAAGCCCGATCACCGTGCCAACATCGATGCTTTCGAGAAGTGCCTTCGCTTCCTCTGGCGCCAGCACCGGCGTCTTGCCGGACCTGACCACATGCTTCGGCCCTTTGACCGCCGCTGCCGGGTTGATTTTTAGAATTTGGCCGGCGACCAGCCAGTCGAACAACATCCTGAGCGCCGCCAGATGCTGCTTCACCGTCGCCGGCGTGCGCTTTCGGGTCAGAAGCTCGACATAGGCGCCGACATGCACCGGCTCGATCCGACCGAGCCGGTCGAGGCCCGTTGTCTGACACCAATCACAGAAATCCCGCACCGCGCGGCCATAGGCGCTTCGGGTGTTCGGGTTCCTGATGGTGACCGTGAAGAACTCGATGAAGCGCCTGGCGGCGCCCGCTCCACTTTCGCTCACGATCGCCGGCACGACCAGCAGATCAGGAGCTGTGAGCGACTGACTGTCGCGCGGCGCTGGCGTCAGCGCGTCCATCAGATCGGGATGGTGGGATCTAGCGGCACGACTTTCCCACTGCCCTTGAGAGAGAGCGGAGACACTGTCAGCTTTGCGCTCACAGTCGGCAAATATCCTGTTGCTTGCGCACGGACCGTGTTGGGCGATTGACGATAGGCTAGCGCTAAGTCGTGCTTCTCTTGCTCGCGCTGATCGCGGCGCCAGGCGAAATAGGTATCGCGCGCGAAAACCACAGCACCGCCGAGGCCGGCTATAGTGGTGATCCGTTTCAGCAACCAGCGGCGATCGATAGGCTTGAGAGTCATGATGGTCCCCATGGGTGCGGCCTGGCCCGGTTGTACGTCTCAGGGCTGCGAAACACAATGTTAAACAGGACATAAAGGACATTATGTCCTGTTCTAAAGCGACTCCTTGAGCAGCCAACTATCGCGCGCCAGAATGCGATTACTCATAAAAGCCGAGGCCCCATGATGGATGCCTATGATCCGTTGAGACCGCCACCGATCGATCGGTGGACCGAGCTGAATAAGTCGAAGCGCCTGGATCTCGTCCTGGCCTATCATCAAAAACAGGACGATGAGCTCCCCAATCCAGACGCCCATGCCGTGGTCCATGTCATCGTCGAAAATCAAATCGCCTTCGCCGACGAGACGCGCGACGCTTCGGTCTCACCTTAGCCGAACGGAATGATGAAGCTGCAGCGCGGGTCGCTGTCGGCGCGACGCGCACCGGCCCCTCCGGAGTTAACTCGACCTCATAGCGCTGCACGAAAGTTTGATTGGTCACCTGAACCGAAAGGATGCGTTCAACACGATAGCTACGGTTGCCGTCCTTTTGGACGTCATAACCATGTAGGACGATGTGGTTGGCTTGGGTGCGGCGCAGCGAATAGGGCTCTATCCGTGGTGACGTGATCGATCCATCGATCTTCCTGTACTGGAGATCGACACAAAGCCGGTTGGCAGCAGCGAAACGCACAATCTCGATGCTCGACTGGGCGGCGCTGGGCAGATCGAGTCGCATCATGCGCTCTCGGATCACAACATCGCCTTTCGCGACGGTGAGTGCCGCAGGGGCGACGGACGCGTGACCGCCCTCCAGCCATTCAAAGAAGATCGGCAGTTCCTCCCAGAAGACATCGACCGGCGGCAGTGCTGGGAGTTGGTGTGCTAGCATTGTTTGCCAGGCGCCTGTGAGCTCATCGAAATGCGGCTCCAGAGCCGCTAGGGTCGGCAGGCCAATCCCTTTGAACTCACACTTCTGGCGAATAACGTCGAGCAGCACGGCAGGAGACGGTCGGGCGTCGTCATTTCGAAACAGATTGATGACGTCATAGAGGTCGCGCGGGCGCGTGCGCTCTGCAAGCGCGCGAACCTTTTCGCCAAAAACCTCCTCGTAGCTGTATGAGAGGGCAAAGATGCCGTCCGTGGGCGTATCGCTATAGGGATGGAATACCGGCACACGCACTGGTGCCAGAACCACGCGCTCATGAGCCGTCAGATCGAGCTTGATCCGTGGCATACCGCCGGAGCGGGGTGAGACGGGACCTGAATAGGGAAGCTTCCCCTGGCAGGAGGTAGCACCGCGCGGGTTGGTATAGATGTCAAACCGCTGCTGGTCGGCGGGCATTTCAATGCCCGAGTTCTCATATACCCATTCGGCAACCTCAGCGAAGGTGCGCGCTAGGAAATCCGCATCCAGATGACTTTCGTCCGTTAGCGTGAAATCGAGATCCTCCGAAAAGCGGTAGGTCTCGAAGAAACATTTCTTCAGGCACGTACCGCCCTTGAAAATCCAGTTTTCGGCCAGTGCATCGTTCGCGAAAATGCCCGCCAGGATCCAACCAAGCACAAAATCTTTCTCGACTACGTGTGGGCTAAGCGACATCCGCGTTGCAGTGTCTAGCAACTCACGCTTGTCGATCACTGTTTTGTTCTCACCGCCCAGATCTCGGGAACCCAGAGGCGCCAGCGCGAAATCAATCGTGCGCATTTAAGGGTCGGGTCCAGCTTGGCGTTGCCTTGAGTCAGACGTTCGGCACTTGCCGCGATCAGGAGCTGACCTGCGCCATGCCGCTCCGCAAGGAAGCCGAGGCGCTTGAATACGGCGCCGTTACCCAGCCGGTCTCCATATTCAATGACTTTATCATCGTTTCGATCGGAACGTGCCAAGTAGGCTATAAAGCAATCGGTCACTTGCTGAATGCCCCCACCTATCTCTGGATCGTCAAGCATGTCGACTATCGTTCGATGCACGTCGGATATCGCGACCTTTGTCTGCCCGCGCCACAGAGTCTTCGTTCCGAAGATCCGTTTCTCGGCAACATGCTTCAACGTGAAGGTTGCGCCATGCCGCTTTTGCAACCGCTCCCTCACTGTAGCCGAGGTCATTACTACAATGTCGTTGAAGATTTGCTCGGTGAGATCCCAATGCTCTGCGGCGCTCCGCCCACCGACATAGGCTGGGCCGAACAACGTGGGCACCAGAACCCAGGGGTCGCTAAGGACATGTTCGCTCGCTAGCGAATCGAGGCTAGCCGCAGCATAAGCTCCACGACCGACACGCCGAAGCCAACCTTGTTGAGTCCAGCGTGACAAAGCCTTTGCAGCGTCATTGCGCTCCATTCCGAGAATGCGTTCCGCATCACTGATCTTGATGATATCTCCTGAACCACTCACAAGCTGGGAAAGCTGCAAGCGTGCCGCCGGCAAGTTTCGAGAGCTATCTTTCATGCTGAAAAATTCGCAAATATGTGGAATTTGTGCATTTACACTACACTGAACGGCTATCTTCATCAAGAGTAAGTACATCTATGATGTAGTTTTTCAGGATTAATCAGAAAAATTCAGATCTCGGTATACTGATTTCTTTCACGAAAGACGTCGATCTTGGGTGCTTGGATCGAAGCGGCAGCAAAGAACGCAGCCCGTTCCCTGGTGTTGAGGTAGAGAGGCGCATTTCGCTCGTATTTAACTTTATACATGAGTGATATTAAACTTCGAAGCGCGAAGTTCGTTTTTGCCAGTCTCGGATCTGTAAATCTCAGAATTAATTGATCGGTTTTTTGCAACATTATTTGATCACACGGCGTCTCCGATAAAAGGACATTTTAGAGAGGGCGCCTGGTCAAAGTATGGGCCATTCACGTCTCTTCACCGAGGTTGGCCAGGGCGCTACGTCCACCGGGGAGATGCCGATAAAGTGTCGATTCGGCGATGCCCAGCCTTTTGGCCACCTGTGCAACTGAGATGTCAGGATTGCTCAGTAAAGCACGTGCTTCGGTGAGATCGGCGTCAGTCAGGGCCGCCGGCCTGCCCCCAACACGCCCCCTTGCCCGCGCCGCTTTCAGTCCGGCTTGCGTCCGCTCTCGGATGACCGAGCGCTCGAACTCGGCGAGCGCGCCAAAAACGTGAAAAATCAGCTTCCCGCCTGATGTCCCCGTATCGATCGACTCGGTGATCGAACGCAGGCCGATCCCTCGCTGTCCAAGATTTTCCACGGTTTCGATCAACTGCTTGAGCGAGCGGGCCAGACGATCGAGCTTCCAGACTACGAGCGTGTCGCCATCCCGCATGTAGTCGATGGCGGCTTTTAGCTCAGGCCGATCCCGTTGAGCGCCTGACGCTTTCTCGACGAAGACGCGATCACACCCGGTCGCCTCGAGCGCATCGCGTTGCAGGGCGAGGTTTTGATCCTGAGTCGAGACGCGAGCAAAGCCATTCCTCCCAAAACTCGTCCTTTCACTAGCGTTTTGAGAGATTACTTTCAAGAGACTGTTTTAAGAGATCAGTGGAAAGCTAATCGAACGTCTGCCACGTCCAACAGACACTCTCTCAAAAACCTCCCTTTCTAAGAAGGGGGTAATGAGCAGCGCTGAAGCTTTCTGTTTTCATTGCTGGTAAGGCTATTGAAGTTGTTACAGGTGGCAAGCTTTCAGAGAAAGCAGGTGCATGATTCACATTGTAAATGGCCTCCTAATCCAAAACGGGCATGTGCTCATGGCCCTGCGCGCAGCATCCCGGCACACCTATCCCGGAACCTGGAGCTTTCCGGGTGGACATGTTGAAAACGGCGAGACGTTTCCTGCTGCACTCACAAGAGAGCTCAAGGAAGAGATTGGCGTAAGACCCTTGTCGGAAACCCACCTTGCGACACTCACGGACGAAGCCAATGGGCTAGATTCCAATGTTGCGTTCCACTTGTACGCGGTCGAAGCGTGGAGGGGCGAACCGACAAATCTGGGCGATGAGCATGAGCGGTTAAGTTGGTTATCCTTGGAAGAAGCCAAAGACATGCCCAACCTCGCTTTGGAGGCTTATCGCGAGGTGCTCAGGAAGCTTCAATGTCAAAAAAGCTGAGCAGCGGGTGATCATTTATCGCTGCAAAAAACTGATCATTTAATTCTGAAATTTACACTCGGATCTTAGGAAATCTGCGGCTTTCGTTTCAGCCGATGATCGCGCCACCGTCCGCGGATTTAGCTCAATTATTCATAAAGTTAAACTCTCAGCCGCTAGCACCCGAACATTCCCCGAAAGCAGCCAGAAGGTTTACGAACGTGCCATCTTTGGACGCGAGCTGGGAGCATACCCAGCGACAAAGAGAATGATGTTTAACGAACCTCTGTCGCACTAACTTTCTTTGACATATCGATAAGAAGCTCACCTGGTCGGCTCGGATGTGGCCTCTGTCCCTGCTCGGTGAAGCCGGCCTTGCGATAGATCGAGAGGTTCTTCTCCATTCGACTATTTGTATAGAGCCGAAGTTCGCCGACGCCTTCAAGAGTAGCGATACCCTCTGCATGTCTAAGCAATTTTGCTCCTAGGCCTTGTCCTTGATAACTAGGGTCGACAGCGACACTGTAAATCATCAAGAAATCAAGCTCTTTCTCAACGACGAGTACGCCAGCGGGTTCGTGCCGAACATCAACAATCCAAACGCAGCCAGCCATGATGCGTGCTGAATAATCCTCGTGTGCGGGCTTAGGCGCAGCCCCAATGATCGCCGCGTAGGCGGGGATGTAAGCTCTTTTGCTTATCTCCGAGACGAGTCTCGCGTCATCGAGCTGGGCAAGGCGAAATGTAGTTGGCTTCATGACAGCTTATCTATTAGGTCAGTACAAGATTAGCACCCATGACGTCATGAATTCTGGGGCCGCCTCGACAGTCGCCGCTCGAGCTCGAGTTTAACGTCTGGCCACTCATTCGACAGGATGGAGAAGACGATCGTATCCTGAATTCGGCCTGTCCATACGGGCTTTTCTTGACGGATGATACCTTCCTCTATCGCACCCAACTTCAGCATCGCCGCACGCGATCGCGCGTTGAGAGCGTCGACCCGGAACTGCACGCGCCGCGCACCGCAATCGAAGGCATGATGCAGAAGAAGATACTTCGCTATCGGATTGACGTATCCGCCTCTCACCTCCGGATTATAGTAGGTTCCGCCGATGTCCAGGCTTTGCCAGTCGGGATTGATTCTGAGATAGCTGGTGAAGCCTACGCATTCCTGGTTGCAAAGAACGGCGAACGGCATGGCGTAACCAGTCTTGCGCTTCGTACACATGTCCTTCCAAAATGGATCGAAATGCTCACCTGACATCGATATTGGAAATAGTGACGTCCATATCTCGGTGTCAGCTTCGACCGCCGCCCGTAGACCGAGCTTGTGACTATCGGCTAACGGCTCTAAGCGAACTGGAGCATGCTCAAGGAGGGTCTCACGCAAGGTCATCACCGTCTCCGTCCGTACTAGCGGTCAACATTCCAGACCTGAGGTGATCGCATCATGCGCTGACAGCCTTCTTCGGAAAAGTTAAGGTTCGTCAATGAACCGCAAGTAGCCGGTTTGGGTCAAAATTTGACCCAAACGCCGCGTTCGGCAGGTCAGCAGCACCTTCAAAAGCGGTCTTAAGAGCAAAGAAGACGGTAGGCAGTTCGTTTAACAAAATGAATAGAGCTGAAAGGTATCCACGTTCACTGCACCCAAGATAATGGATAGGCTCTAATATGTTGCGAGCAGCATATTAGACTATTGGATGAAGTCGCTTTCTCGGACGCTGCCTATGGGGATTGAATGGTTTTGCCCGGCACGGTCGGGCGTGATTAGAAGATTACCGTTTGTGGTATTGATTGAATCTTCGGCGATTCTTCCGGTTCATGAATGATGATTTGAGGTTGCTCGTTCATCGGCTGCAGCTGAGGTGGTCTATTGGGCACATGAGCGGAGTCGGATCTATCTGCCGAGGCCGAACGAAAGTGTTGCCGCCTCATCGCGGCGACGTCATCAATCCAGCCAATATCGTCCTCGGAGTGCGACATGATCACGGGGGGCCGGTTGGCCAAGGCTGGCTCGACGGTTTGAGCACTGTGACCAGCTGGAGCTGGCCACTGCCGCATTGGGAACAGGCGTGGATGTCTCGGCCTATGAGCCGCTTCATTAACGTTTCGATGGTCGGTTTGGGACGAGGTTCAGGCTCAGGCTGATTGAGCGCCGCCCGACATTGGGCGAGTTTGGTCTTGCGGTGGCGATTGGCGAACAGGCCGTAATGGCGCACACGCATGAAGCCCGAGGGCAGAATGTGAAGAAGGAAGCGCCGGATGAATTCATCGACGGCCAGTACCATCGTCTTCATGCGTGATTGGTCGCGGTAGTCCCGCCAGCGAAAGTGCACACGATCGTCGTCGAGCCCGACAATGCGCTCATTCGAGATAGCCGCTCGATGGGTGTAGCGGCCGAGATAGTCGATCAGTTTTTCCGGCCCGGCAAACGGCGCCTTGGCATAGACCGTCCAATAGACGCCTCTGAGCTTGGCGATGAAAGCGGCGAAGGCCTGGTCATCGCCAAGCTTTTCCGTACTGCCCCCGAAGCGAAGGGCACCGGACTTCCGGGCCTTGATGAACAGCTCGAGATATTTCGCCTTGAAGACCTTGGACAGCGCGGACACCGGAAACAGAAACCTTCTATGCCTGGCCTTGAGCCAACACTGACCATCCGGCGCCAAACCTCCGCCCGTGACCAGCCCATGGACGTGAACATGGTCCCCAAGATTCTGGCCCCATGTATGTAGCACAAGGGTGACACCGATCTCGCCGCCAATCCATTTCGGGTCACGGCCGAAGGCGAGCAACGTCTCGGAAGCCGCCTTGAACAGCAGATTGTACAGGCAACGCGGATTGCCCCGGATCAACGGGTTCAGAGCATGCGGCAGGGTGAAAACTAGGTGATAATGGGGCGTCGCCAACAATTCACTGCGACGCGCCTCAATCCAACGTTCCTTGGCCAAGGTCTGGCATTTTGGACAATGCCGGTCACGGCAGGAATGGAACTGCAGCACCATGGCGTTGCAATGATCACAAGCCTGAAGGTGGCCGCCCATCGCCGGGGTTCGGCATCGTTCGATCGCCCGCATCGCCTGGCGTTGTCGGGGATGCAAGCATTTTGTTGCCCGATAGGCCGGGCCATAGCGCCGGAAGATATCGCCGATCTCAACCCGCCGCGCCACGCTCGGCGCGACACACATCCCTCAGCCGTCGAGCTGATCAATGAGCTCGAGCGGTGAGGTGGCGTTCATCAAGCGGCGCTCGGTGACATGCAGATAGCGCATCGTCGTTTGCAAGCTGCGATGACCGAGCAAACGCTGGATGGTGTGCAGATCGACACCGGCCTCGAGCATATGGGTGGCGAAGGTGTGACGCAAACTGTGGGTTCCGCCAGCCTTCGTGATCCCGGCCTCAGCCTTGGTCTCCTGATAGATCTCATGGGCCCGATGGTAGCTGATCGGACGCCCTTCAAATCGGCCGGGAAACAGCCAATCCGTTGGTCGGTAGCGCAGCCAATAGCCACGTAGTTCCTGTAGCAGTCGATCGGACAACAGGCCGTAGCGATCCTTCTTTCCCTTGCCCTGATCAATGCGCAGCATCATGCGATCGCTGTCGATATCGGTAATCTTGAGACACACGACCTCGCTCGCCCGCAGACCTGCGCCATAGGTGGTGATCAGCAAGGCGCGATTGCGAAGGTTGGATGCAGATTTGAAGAGACGTTGGACTTCTTTGCGGCTCAGGATCTCCGGCAGCCGTTGCTCCTGCCTGGCACAAGGAATGTAGAAATCGACCGCAGCGCGGCCGAGCGTGACCCGATAGAAAAAGCGAAGCGCCTGCGTGTAGAGATTGCAACTGCTCCAAGCCAAACCGCGCTCTTCATGAAGGTGCACCAGGAAGCGCTGAACCTCCCGTGCTGACAACTGATCCGGACGTCGGTTGTAATACTGGGCAAGCTGGCTCACCGCGCGTAGGTAGGATTTTTGGGTGCCCGCAGCCAAGCCACGGACCGTGAGGTCTTCGATCATCTGACAGCGAAGTGGGGTCATCGGCGTTTCCTCCTTGGATCATTGTGATCGCAAGAGGAAAGGCCAAACGCCTGATCACATCAGCCGCCGATCGTCAAAACCGTCGCCAACTCATTGATTCAAAACCGCCAACTGCCAACCCCTGTCGCGCAGCGACTTTGTCCAATGGATCTTATCTTGGGTGAAGGTAGCAAACAAACCTGGCAGAAACCGATTGTGGAGGAAACGCTTGCTGTATTGCCTGTTCGCTCAAGGTAGGCTGTGATGCTCTTCATCGGGCACTGAAAAGCAAGCGATTTTATAGGGCATAGTAATGGACGTCGGGGAAGCAACGGTACTGGCGGCTCTAATTACAACGATTGGCGCAATTATCACTGCTTTCATTGCCCGCTCGCCTCGGACATCGAGGCATCAGGGTGAGACTAAAGCGCCAAAGCTTGCGGCGAGCAATAAAAAGAGAAGTGGGATGGCTCGAAGGGTTTTCTATGTCTTGATAGCTCTGACTGCGGTTCTGCTACTAGCATCGACAAATTTGTGGGAATGATGCCAGCAAGCTTGGACGAATACTAACCGATTTTAACCGAGGTTTTAGGAGCCTCACAAGCTGACATTCGGTTTGTTGGTCAAAAGCCGTTATAACGGGCCGGTAATGTTTACGACGGCAGTTTCTTCGTAGAGATCAACATCTGTAAGCTGAAGTCGATATTCTTTTTCTCGATACTCAAAATTTCGTGCGTTTCCCTTTTTCATACCACGGAAGCTATAGTTTCTTAATTTCGGCACGCGAACAGAAATATGCACTCTAGAAATATTTTCACCTCGCCCCGTTATGCTATTATACATTTTTGTCACAACAACTTCTACTTGCCCGTCTATTATCGGATGAATGTCATCTTTCCTGACAACAAACCCTGAGGCAGGCGCGCGGTGTGCATCTTCCGATAGAACGGCATCAAGTATCTTGTCGATCCGCTCTTCCATGCAGGCTCGCGATTTGTCCCGTTGGTCGGCCGACAAAGCGTCCTGTTCTCTTCGCAAGGCATCTACGAATCCTTCCAATTCTCTTTCCTCAATATCAACCCTGCCACTGCCTTGCACGCCACGTGCGAACAAAGAGAGACCGCCTTTACCATCTCCCTCTATTTCTAGCTTGTCGGTTCTACCGTGTGCGCCCGCGCAAAGCGTCACGAGATATCCAAACGCTTTATCAGCTTTGGTTTTGGGTTGAGATTGCGCAACAGACGGAAACAAGGAAGCAGCTATCAGAAAGGTCAGAGCAAATTTGAACATTGATCGCCTCCGATCAAGAATCGCCAAAAAGTTTAAAATAAGTATGTTAAAAACAATCTTAGATCAATATTCTGTGAAAAAGGTGCTGTTTCAATTTTTTGCTTCCAGCGCTTGGCTCAAGCGGGGCATTTTGGTGCGTAAATCATGGTTTCCGCAGCATCAGCATTGGGCCAATGGGATCAAGCCGTCAGGCTGTTGCAAATTTCAGGCGCAGAATTCGATCTGATCAATCAGATTGCAATTGTATGTGAAAGCCGGGCACCTGCTTTGAGGTCGGCATGGAGAAACCCATTTCCTGGTTGAGGATCGATGAGCGGACAGATGTACTGGCATCGCTCTCCCTTTGCCTGAAAACCCTAGACATGGTGACGGACGAACCCGCTCAATGGAAATGGGCAATCCTCTCCATACATAATGCCCTTCAAGGGGCAATGGTCTGCCACCTCTCAGGCACCGCAGACGTCGGAGCACTCACGGACAAATGCGCTAAGGAATGGTGGTCGTGGCACGATCGAGACGGTCGTGGGAAAATCAAGCGCATTGATACTGGCATTGGAGCGCTCGGCATTCAGGAAGCACGCTTCGCTTCTAAGACTGATCATCCGCCAGACGAAATTCTGGCAGATACCAAGACACTCTTCAAACGCTTATACAAAGCCGACAAGAGGGTGGAAGGGGGCGCAGGAGCCGAGCTTATAGTTGACGAGACCAGCCGCCGCTCATTTTATCGCCTTCATGATCTAAGAAGAAACTTCGCGCACTTCACGCCGAAGGCGTGGTCCATTGAAATAGATGGCCTGCCTCAAATCTTCGAGCACATGCTTGGCATCCTTCGCAACATTGCAAGTGACCCGTGGCCCTTTCGACATATGGACGAGGAAGAGAAGACGAAGCTCGATGTGCTGCTATCGGAGTTGCAGAACACAACCAGAAGGCTGAAGGATTTGTTGATTTAAAAGATCCTTTTGGTAGCAAAATAAAAAGATAAATTATTAGACGGTAGAAGCCTTCAGAATCTCACCTTGCAACAATCTCAGCCGTTTTGGGGTCGATTTCATGCATTGTCAGCTGAGCGTTTAACTCACGAGCAGCTAGTCCAGCAAGAAACCATTTCCGTACAGATTCCAGGTCGAAACGCGGACGGCGCCGACCAGCTGATGGCTCCATTGCACTTTCTAGAGCTGCCATCATCTCATCGATACGATACAGTCCACCAGCTACTGGAAGCGGCATCTCACGCTGCTGTAATGCTTGACGCTTCACCTTCAATTTCTCAGCCACATCAGCCAAACTCACCAAGTCAGGCCGAATTTCACGAAGCTCTGTCCCATTGGGTAGATTCTTCATTATTGCACGGGCGGCGTCTAAAATGACGCTCTTTGCATCAGAACCATCAGCCTCGAGCCCAACCCCAAGCAGACCGGCAACGCCTGTACCTACCAACGCATCTTCAAAACCAGCTTCAAAAACTGCATCAGACAACGAGAACGGATCCTGCATTTTATCAGGAAGCGAAAAAATCAGCTCGAACTCAAACTGTTCAGCCATTTTGATCTCCTTCCTTCTCTTCAAGCTTCACGCAACCAAGAGCCTTTTGACGGAGTTGATTTGCATGCTTCTCTGGATTTCCCGGAGTTGACCACACAGACATCTGACAGAACGTTCCGCAACGACAGTCTTTGCTGTTTGCTGGACAACGCAGCATGCCCCAAGCATGTCCCTTACCCTTTTTGACGTACCAACCGCGTTCCTCAAGCTCCTGGAGCACTTCCTCGATTTCCTTCGACGGGTGCTTGCTACGCTTCAATATATATCCCCTCTGAATTATCTTGTCAATTGACAAGATAGCATCGTCAACTAAAGACGCCCCGTGGATTCACACGCCTTTAGCGTCAGATTCTTTATTTTACAAAGGGATAGGAGCAAATACAGCCATCACCAATACCAAATTGACTAGATTGGATCTCATCGATCCTCCTCCCAAGAGCAACGTCGCTGTCATTTGCTGCAAAGCTTAGCCTTGGTCGTGTTAACGAAGTGCTTATCTATAATTTGCGAATAGACCGAGAGAGATCGACAGATTCAACTTTCAAAAAAGGCTCTTATCGGATTTCGATCGCGCCTAATTGTTCCGGAAGGAGGCTCTTTAAGGGACGGCGGGGCACTGCTGCCAAAAAGGCTGTTTTCGATTTCTCTGGAAAAACTCCGTACCTCAGCGTGGCCACGGCTCGCACGCTATTCCGTCTTGATCCCGGTCATGTTGGGGGTAGTAGCCAGGTTGGCCGCGCATTGCCGGAGCGAGGCCAACAGCTCGGGCAGCATCGCAATTGGGTTTTGCGGCCAGATGTTTGAGGGTGACCGCGACTGACCATGGCTCGGGAGACGAGGAAAAGGCACTGAATCCCAGGAGGATGGCTACTGGGAGGAAGATCGTGATCCAGGGAAGTTTTTTACGCCAATAAGAGCGACAGAATACAGGGCGCACGCGTCGTCGCTTAGGAGACTTGATTTCATAGACATTGTTTGTTTGGTGATTGGGCCGCCAGCCCATTCCCTTGAACCTTTGACGTTTTCTTCACGGCTACGGATTGTAGCGATGCTGATTTAGCTTAGCTTCGCCCAAGTTAATGAAGTGCTTAAACAGATTTAGAAGTTAGCTGGCCATGTGGAATTGGACATAAATGGCCTTATCGAACTTTGGCGGTCTGACGCCCCGCCCGAACAGGGAGGAGCAGCAGATTGCATAATCTCGTTTATGGAAAGCAGATAAACTGCTGGTACATCCCAGTGGGCGCGATCTTCCAAGATCGTGGAATTGATGTTTAGTCTGTCTCCGGCTAAAAAACACTGCGCTACTTCGTATGCCCTCTTCTCATTCGACGGTTGGCTATGCTGCCATCAAACCTTCTTCTTGTCAGTGCGGATGCGCAGCAGGCAGGAAAAATGAGTTTGATTTGAATCATCTAAGAGCCGAACGCAATGCGAATACGAACACAAAAAGTGTCATGCAATATTATTCTAAACAGTAGGTAATATTATATATCAGGAAATAATATTGTGCATCTTCTTCAAGATAACATTATTTTACTAGCGACTGCAGTTGCTATCGGCCTTGCCCTCGACAAATTATTATTACCCCACCAAGAAACAAAAATTCGAGATATTCTAACAGAATGGTGGTACTATCTGGACAATCTGAAGATTACTCAGATTATTCCACGATCATCACAAATGATAGTGAAGGCACACAATCGAATATTTGGAAAATTACTATCAATAAAGTGGATATTTAGAATATCTATTTTGAGTATTATAGCCACTTGCATCCTAGCGTTTGTTGGTTCAGCATTGGAGTCAACTGCTGAATATATTGTTGGGTTTCAAGTACGCTCTGCAGTTCTTGGAAAAGGATATGTCGACGCCTGGATATTTAGCGCAATAACTGATTACGAGATATTTAAATATGTGTTCATTGAAAATTTTTCAGGCCTGATGGAAAATGCATGGGATAAATCAACTACACATCTCTTTGTCACAAAAAAACAAAGCATACCTTTGAACATAATTTTTGATATTATAACTGTATTTTTTACCATTTATATGATTGGAAAAATTCAACAGCAGTCAGGCAATTTAAAAATCATGACTATCGTATTAGCCGATATTTTATTCGCACTAATATTATTTAATTTCCTTTCTGTTTCAACAGTTTTTCTTGATGATACAATACATCCTCAAAATACAGTATTGTTTTCCGATAATTATTTTAAAGAATTGACCAGAAAATCATGGTACGCTATTGACATGTCATACAGAGACATATTGACAAAATGCCAAGCATATAACGAATACGCAGTCGCAAATTGGCCGATACAAGTAACAAAAAATAATGATATTTATAATAATTGGTACTGCATAGTAATGCCGGATTATTTTTGGTCTAACATAAATGGTGAAAGTATATATGGGTTTCACCCATGGGCATTTTTTGTTTCTTCATCTGTCATAATTCCGAGCATAGCCTTGTACGTAATGGTTGGAATGATTGTTGTTCTGAAGCCCGTAGCCTATTTTGTTCGGGCTGTGTTTTTGCAGATATTTGCCCTTAGCGTGGAAAAGAAAGAATCCATATTCTTTTTTACGTCAATTGTAATGGGAATTGTATTATCATTACTCAACGCTGTTGTTGAGATTTGGGGTTCATAGAAGATCTCAATTCAATAAGACCTGAGAGCCTGCAACAAATAGGCAAGCTCGCTTCCCGATTTTGTTTATGGAATTAGGGCAGGGGAAGAGCAGCACTGTGCCTTTTGGTCACGATTGCGAACTTTCGCACGTTGGCTATCACCGGGCGGGAATGAAAGAAGGGCGGCATGACCTTGCCGCCCTCTCGTCTGTTGCTATCGGCCGCCCGTTATTTCGGGGTTGCGCCGCTGACAGCGACCTTGACCCACTGTGGGGTGGTCGATGTGATCGGTGGCGGGTTTCCTTGTGCCGTTTGGGTCTGCACGCCGCTATAGGTAGGTTGGTCAGCCATCGACATCTCCTATGTTGTAGCCCAAAACACACATATTGGATGTGGGACGTTTCGCCAAAAATACAAGATGCGCGCTGTGATCTCGACAGCTTCAAGCCGCCACACCTACACGTTGATGACCATAAGGAAACCTCTCTCTTCGAGAAAATTGATGGCGCAACGGAATAGGTAATTCGGTTGTCGTCGATCTGCGGTTAGGCACGCTTGGTGTTCTTATTTCGGATATTGGCGAACCATTCCACTTCCGGCGGAACGTCGGCCAGCCCCTGAAACTCCTCTTGTGTCAGGCGGCTAACAGCCGCTGGCTGGACTTGCCTCGGCTCGCCAACAGCGGCCAGTGCCCTCTTGTCGGTGTCATCACCCTGGTCTGACTGCTTGTTCATTTCCGCCTCGTTCATCAACGGTGTCGAGTTGTTCGTCGATGGTGGCCTGTCCGCCAGTTGAGCTCTATTGCAAGAAGGGCGAGTGTCAAGATCAACCAAATCCTTGCCGTCGGAGCCGTTCTGACAAATTTGACCCATGTGTTGGCGTTCCAAAGGCTTTTGTGTGGCAACGGACAAACGATCAAAGTCCCGGACACCTCCCTATAGGTTTGCCCGCACTCGCCCAGCAGCTCAAAAACGACCGATAAAGAGCCGCCTTTTGATCGGGGTTTTTGCCCCTGCCCCTGCTATCCGTTCGGATTGGTCATAACGGCCCTTATCGAACTTTGCCCAATCCCCTGCCCCTTTGGAAGCCGCATGGATTTTTACGCTAGCTCCAATTTGATCGACCGCCCGACTGCCTTTGCCGCACGCACCAGAGTGGCGATCGTGACGTTGCCGTCGTCAGGATCAAGCAGTCGATCAAGCTGTGAACGGCTGGTTTCCAGGCGGCGTGCCATTTCGACCTTTGTAATGCTCTGTTCTTTCATCACTTCAGCAAGCTGGAAGGCGATAACCCGCTTAATCGCTTGCTCAGTCGTTTCCTCGTAAGTGCCCTGCTCTCGCAAGAAATCTTCGAAGAGGGGTCCAGGTTTTCCAGATTCTATGTCGTTGCTCATCGCAAACCTCTCATGCGTTTGGCCGCTATCTCCAATTCACGCTCAGGGGTTTTTTGGGTTTTCTTGATGAATCCGTGCAAAAGGATCATGTCACCGTCCTGAACGCAGAAGAACACACGTGCGATACGATCTCCTGATACTTTGCTTCGGATCTCCCATAGGCCTTTTCGGCCACTGATTGACCGGCAGAGGGGCATCCCGACGGGCCAGCCGAACTCAGCCGTAGCAATGTCATTGCCTACAATCCTCCGATCTTCTGCCGGAAGTGATAGCAGCCAATCCCGCACGGGGAGCTTTCCTAGATCGGATTCGAAAAACCGAGCATGGATCTTTTTTCGCCCTTTCATAGTCAAATGTACCATAAAATGTACATTCCTGGCAACATAATTTCCTCACTTTGTCTATTTTGCAGAAGAAAAACGGCCCTCCTGCTAGGCAAGAGGGCCGTTCTGGTCGTTCGCGGTCATCGGCGTCCCCGCCTGTACCGCCTCTTCACGTTACCAGGCATACTTCTTGGCCAAAAGGTTGTTCTTTTAAATATCCTAGCGGGGTTTGGGGCCGGCAATGAGGCCCCAGTTATGGGATGTTCTGAGCGTAGCGAAGGCATTGAAAGGCCACGGCTTAAGCCGTGGGGCGGAGTGAGCTAAGCGAACGGAGGGTAGGAGACCATCATAGATGGTCCATTCGTACTGTTGGTATCTCTAGCCTAAGTTTGTCCACAGCTTACTTCTTATCTTCAAAGATTCTTCTTTCTTCTGGAACAAATTGTATTTTCATATCAGATAGTTACCCGTCTAACTATTACGAATCGGGGGCGAACGCTTACATATTGGGGGCGATATTATTACGAATCGGGGGCGAACGCTTACATATTGGGGGCACATTCCTGCCTCAGCCCTTTCAAAGTACTCTCCTCTTTTTTTTCTTACATCCTTTGGCATGCTCGTGTAAGAGTTTGCGCTTATTCTCCAGCGATTGAGGTTGGAAATATGTCGGGGTCGCCCCCCAAACGTAATAGTTCGTCTCAACGTCATACGATTGAGGTTCGCCCTAATCCAGGCGAGATCATCAAAGCCGCCGAGCTTATCGATATCTCGGGGGCTAATGAACTGAGCTTGTCAGCCAGACGGCTCTACAATGTACTTATTGACTTTGCTCACGGCCCGGAGATGGCCAAAGAGGGTCAAGTATGGACAGTTCCCCTTTCAGAATTACGCGGCACACATAAAGGCAACGAACGGATTCAAGACAGCGTTTTGTCGCTAATGAGGACAGTTGTGACGGTCCATCATGTCGACGGAACCGTTACCGAAAACGTCCACCTGCTCGGTTGGAATAAGACCGATACCAAGAAAGGCACATTCTCATTTAAACTTTCGGCTGAGCTTGCAGTGCTGATGCAAGACTCAACGATTTTCGGAAAGCTGGAAATCCAAACGATGACAGCATTCACGACGAAGTATGCTTTAGCACTCTATGAGGCTATCGCACGTCGCGTAAGGCTTGATTATGTCTTTCATGAGGATTTTACGCTGGATCGCTTCAGAGATCTTTTAGGAGTCCCAGACGGGAAACTGACGACTTTCGGCAATCTGAATAGTCGCGCTATCCGACCTGCTGTCAAAGAGATCAACGCTCTCTCAGCCTACAGCGTTAAGATCATCCCGCAGAAAAAGAGTCGGCAGGTCATCGGCGTCCGCATTGGTTGGTGGCAAAAGGAACCTCACGAAATGGCCGCTGTCATGACTGAGCTTTCCCGCCATAGTGCCGGCCGGAAAGCCCGCTTGGCTGGCACCGTTGAAACGGTGGCTAAATAATTCAAGCGGAGAGGCAAAGTACCCCCAGGTACCTAGGGATACGGTATTCTCAGATACCTGGAGATACGGTATTCACAGGTACCTGTAGGTATAGTACCTCAAGATATCTGTAAATATCGTACCTTCAGGTACCTGGGACGCTGACCGAAAGGAAGTGGGATGCCAGTTATCAGTTTTGCCAACGGGAAAGGGGGATCGGGTAAAACTACCAGTGCCCTATTGCTCGGTTGCGAGTTTGCAGAGGAGATCGATCTCACAATAATTGATGCAGATCCGAGGCACCCAATATCCCGTTGGGCCAGCCTAGCGGATACGCCATCCCGATTGACGATCATCGAAAACGATTCGGAAAAGACGATTCTCGATCAGATCGAAGAGGCGTCGAGCAAAACGACCTGGGTCATCATCGATCTGGAAGGTATAGCTTCTCGCCGAGTCAGTTATGCTATGACGCAGTCCGACCTCGTCATCATACCCGCACAGGAGCAACAACAAGACGCTCTGGCTGCAATTGATATCATTCAAGAAATCGAACGAGATTCGCGCGCAATGCGCCGGACGATTCCGTATTCCGTCCTTTTCACGAGAACACGAGTCGTCGCAAAATCACGAACTGCCCGCCACATTGCCGAACAATTTCGAAGCTCGGAAAAGATCGATGTGTTCGATACGGAGCTGAACGAAAGAGACGCTTTTGCCGCTCTCTATACGACTGGCGGCACGCTTCGCGATCTAAACTCGAACGTCGTTAATAATATCGATAAAGCTATAGAGAACTCTTATGCCTTCGCCGCTGAAGTCGTTCGAAAAGTTCAGGCTATCGAGAATAACCGAAAAAGTGAGGTCGCCTGATGAACGAACGGCGATCTCTCGATCTCGGTGGTCTTGGTGCGGATAGCTTCAAGCCTAAGCCAAAGCCTTCGCCTGATACATCTGGCAATCAGCCAAAACCCAAACCAGCACGATCCACAACTGCATTCCCGAGCCGAGAAGCTGGCGATTCCCAAATGAATATCAAAGGCCCCGAGCAGCTATTGAACCGTTTTCGGGACATCGCCAAACGGGACGGTCTAAGGGCTTCAGGACTGCTGCAACGCGCCCTTGATGCCTATGAGCGAGAACAGGGACCGGAGTAGATCTAAGGCTGTTTCTGCTGTTCTTAGTGTGGTTGGAAGCAGAATTCCGGCAAAAAATCCGTTTGTGGGACAATTGCCCCACAAAAAAGCCAGGCTCGAGAGCCTGGCCGATCGTGATGAAATCGGGGAGAAGATCATAGGGGGATGATCTTCAAACTTCCGGGCATATAGCCCGATCGGACTGTCA
>JACONH010000020.1 GCA_014323835.1 Alphaproteobacteria bacterium GM202ARS2 | reverse complement strand
GCGTTGTCCAGACCTTACAAGCCTTAGATGATGCCCCTTCTGACTTCCCGCCCCGCGCCTTCATTGTTATGACCCACAGGGAACGCGGTTTTTTCGAGACACCCCCCTCGTTGCGTCCTCGCGTCTTTATCCATCGCCTCAAAAAAGGTGCGGGCGAGATGCCCGACAGCACCCTCGAGACGTTACGTCTGCTCCGTCATTTGCACCAGCACACCCCCTATCACACCCTGTTCTTGTGTAGCAAGCACATCGTCATAACAGCCCGTCACGTTCTGCCGCGCTTGCTTGCTCTGTGCCAGCCCGATGATACGCTCACTGCCTTCAGTTATGGGTCCCAGGGCATCGACACCCATCCGCTCATCCTGCACGGCAAGACTCGGGACAATCCGCCCTCTATCGGTTTTTTGCCTGCTCGTGGAGCAAAAGGCACGCCCTTTGCCGACAGACGTATCCTCTTCGACCCTGATGCCGTCAATGACCAACCCCTCAAGACCCAGCTGCAGATGGACTTTGTCCGCAGCTATCCCGATTTGATACGCCGTCCTTTCATCGATTGGACAAAAGTCTACGACACAAACGGACAGCTTCTTTTGTTGTTTGCCGACCATAACAGCACGTGGCTGGCTTATGGCATCGCGCAAGCAGACTATGGCATATTAACCATGCTCTATAGGCAACAAGCCAGCTCTGTAGCCCCTATCGTTATGTGGCTCCGTAAAATACAACAACGATATCTCTACAACTATCTCATCTTCCGTGAAAAATGTAAAAAATACACGTCTGCGCGCTATTACGCACAGCGATGGACTCGTTTGTGCAACAGCCTAAGAAAGCGTCTGCCCCTGTAACATGATGCCCCGCAACCATTGCCACACCTCAAAGCAGAGCATTTATGCTCGAGTCGTTGCGTCCGTTCACATGCCTTGGAATCTACGCCGTCAGAGCCCCAACAACGATGGCGTCTGGGGACAGATACGGCTCGTCATCAATCCAACAGACCCCAAAGATGAGCGTGCGTGTGCGTGGCTTTACGTGCAAAACCACCTGCCCCACGCCCCTTTTACCACTGCTGTGCCGCATGCGCACCGTATCCTGCACGTCACCGAGCCAACAACCATCGTTGATAATCATCTGTCCTATGTCAATCAGTTTGGTATCGTCCTCAGTCCGTATCCGCGTCCGTCCGCCTATCGCGGCACATGGCTTGCTTCACAACCAGCAACGGCGTGGTATTACGGCATCGACCGCACAAAAAGCCCGGGCACAAAGTCCGCCTATCTAACATGGCAAGCCCTAACATCGCCAAAAAAGAAAACAAAAAAGGTATCCCTTATCTGTAGCCGTCTCGACATCACGCCTTTTCAGCAACAGCGTCTCCGCTTCGTTGCGGCACTCAAAAAAGAGCTCGGCACGCAGATTGATTTTTACGGCAGAGACGAGACCTTCATTGCCGATAAAGCCGATGCCATCGACCCCTATCGCTATCACATCGCCCTAGAAAACAATCAAGATAAACACTTCTGGACAGAAAAACTTGCCGATAGCTACTTCGGTGAAGCCTATCCCATCCATGCGGGTTGTGCCAACCTGCACGACTACTTTCCGCAGCGGGCGTATACCTCCATCGATATTTTCAACATCCCGTCAGCCATCGGGCGCGTCAAAGAGGTTCTTGCCTCTGACCCGTATGAGACCAGCAGACCCTATATCCTCGAAGCCAAGCGGCGGGTCATGGAAGACTACAACATTCTTGCGGTGCTGGAACGGGTTGTTCTCGCTCGTGCCGATACGAACCAACACGTTCTAGATGTTACTGAAACAATTCAGCCTGATAAAAAATTGACTTGACAAAACGCCCCGCGTGTGCTAATCTGTGGGGAGGCTGGAAGGGCAATCTGGGGCACACTTCACAGACAAGAGACAGTCATGTCATCACAGACGACCACAACTGGCGTAGCCCTGCTGGCTGCGTACAACCTCAAGGTCATGCTGCAAGGGAAAGCCATCATCGATGATGTATCGTTGACGGTGGGCGAGCGTGACTTTTTGACAATCATCGGGCCTAATGGTGCGGGCAAGACGATGTTACTCAAGTGTTTAATGGGTATCGTCAAACCGCAACAGGGTGACATTCGCCGTTCTGTTGGCTTACGCATTGGCTATATGCCGCAGGACACGGTTATCCCGGATACGATGCCGCTTACGTCCCATGACTTTTTGACGTTGTGCCGTAGCGGCGAGACCTCTGCGGATGCGTTGCATGCTCTTGCGGCTGAGCTGGCTATCGAGGGCTATCTGCACCAACCGATGCGCGAGCTGTCTAAGGGCGAGTTGCAACGGGTGTTTCTGGCGCGGGCTTTGCTCAGCGAGCCCCACGTGTTGTTGCTGGATGAGCCAACACAGAACCTTGATATCAGCGGGCAGTATGCTTTCTATGAGCTGCTGGACAAAATTTACGAGAAGAAGAACATCGGCATCGTTATGGTGTCCCATGATTTACATCTTGTTATGCGTAAGACCCGCCACGTTGTTTGTCTGTTCCACCACATTTGTTGTCGGGGGCAGCCACAAGCGATATCACAAGACCCTGCGTTTGTGTCGTTATTCGGCAAGGCTGCCGATTCGTTGCTAGCGTTTTACCCTCACAAACACGACCATAGCCATGACTGAAGACATCAACCTGTTACGTGCCTTGCTTGTGGGCGTTGGCATATCCCTTGCCAGTGCCCCGTTGGGCTGTTTTATTCTGTGGCGGCGCATCGTCTATTTTGGCGATGCTTTCGCCCATAGTGCTGCTCTGGGTATTGCCTTGAGTATCGCCTATGCCATCACAACCTACATCGGCATTCTCGTCACGGCGGGTTTCTTTGCCTTTATCCTGATTTGGCTGCAGAAAAGACGTATCTTTGCTGTGGATGCTCTGCTGGGTATTCTCGCCCACAGCGCGCTGGCGTGCGGTATCATCGTCATCGGCTTCATCACCGCAGGACATGATGATCATGCGGGACATGGAGGGCATGGGGGACACGAAAGCCATATGGAACACGCAGGGCATGACGACCACGCGGGACACGGGGGACATGATGACCACGCGGGGCATGACGACCACGCGGGACACGATGACTATGGGCATGGGGAACATGAGGAGAGAAACATGGGTCATGTTGAGCATGGTGGTGGTCATGGGGGTCATGGTGATGGCCATGAGATTTTGCATGATGTTTTTCTGGGTGACATTTTGTCGGTGTCGTCTATTGAGTTTTATGGTGTATTTGCCACCGCGGTGTTGGTGTTGTTGTTGTTGGTGACGCAGTGGCAGCGTTTGGTGTTGGCGACGGTGCATCCGGATTTGGCTCGTAGTGAGGGTATCAGTGCGGACAGGATGAATGTTTTGTTTATTGGAGCGGTTACGTTGACTGTGGCGACGATGGCGCAGATTGTTGGTATTTTGTTGGTGGCGTCGATGTTGATTTTGCCGGCGGCGTGTGCGCGGTTGCTGGCGACTAATCCGGTGCGGATGGCTGTGTGGGCTTCTGGGCTTGGTATTGTCAGTTCGGCAGTGGGTATATGGGCGGCGGTGGCATGGAATTTATCGGCGGCAGCCAGCATCGTTGTGGTGTTGACGATTATACTGGTGGGCTTGCTTGCCAATCATACGTTGAGGGGGGCGTTACGAGGAGCGTTACGGGGGGAAAGAGGCTAGAGCCATGCTAGGGTGTGGGCTGTAAGGGCGGCAATGAGGGCGAAGAGGCTTGCGCTTATGAGCAGGGTCATGGTGATGAAGGTGGCGCGTTGGCGGGGGCGGTAGTTTTTGCTTTGGGTGGATTCGGCGGTTATCAAGCCGTAGGCGTGGTAGATACGGGCGAGAACGAGGAGCAAGCCGAAGGCATGAAGGAGCAATGGCGGTAGGTTGTTGAGTTCGAAGAGGAGGAGGAACAGCAACAACAGGGGGACGTATTCGGCAAAGTTGCTGTGGGCGCGGATACGTGCACCGAGTTCGGGGACGTTGCCATCGTAGCGGGACACGCGATACTGCCGCCTTTTGACGAGAATCCGTTGCACCAAAATGCCATAGACGATACCCAACATACCGGCATACAAGAGCGTTATCGGGGTGGTGAGTGTAAGCATCTGTTGACCTCGGGGTGTTTATAGAAATTGTTTCACGTGAAACATCGCGCAAAAAAAAATTGTTTCACGAGAAACAATTGTGAGTCTAGCGATAAAGTCAGCATACGGCAACGTTACAAAGGTGACGAACACCAACACCATTTATTATGCCACTTTAGGGGGATTTTTTCCTTGTTTTATCTTCTTCCTTTTGTCGTCCCTTTCATTGCGTTTATAAAGGGGGTAGGGTAACTGCCCCCAATAGTCGTCATACTCAGGATTGTCTAACATAACATCGACGATTCGTGGCAGAATATAAGCAATAACATCTAAACTAGCTAACCTGTCCTTCTCGTTAGAAGAAGACCCAAGCTTAGCACTGCCGTGCATAGTTGTATTCCTCAGCACATACAAATTACTGAAAATTCGCTTTATCAGACACTTCAAAGTTTCTTTGTTCTTTTTTGCACCTTCCATTTTTTTTCTAAGACCCTCTTCTCTAAAACCATCTTTTTTTATTCGTTTTTTTGCCTTCTCTTCTATTTTGTTAATGCTTTCCACATCTTTGTAGGTGAGATTTTTATGCAACTTATTCCAAAATTTATGCAACTGATTCCAAAATTTTTGATCCGTGTGAATACTTTCAAGGACAGTCTTCACATCTTCTTTGATATCGTTATCACAAAGCATATCCCGTATGACACGTCCCTTATCTTTTTTCAAAGAACAATCCACAATTCTATCCAAGAATAGCTCAAATTTAATTTTATCTGGCAATTTACCTTCATCTTTACCTTTATCTTTAACATGCGGGTCTTGTTTTTGCTCTTTATCCTCTTTTCGCTTTCTATCCCCACCATACGCGGCATTGAAAGCAATCCAATAGGCAATGAAAGCGAGTTCTGCTTCCCCTTCCCCTTCTCCTTTTTCTTTTTCTTTTGCTTTTGCTTTTTCTTTTGCTTTCTTTTTCAGCTTTTCGGCGCGTTCGAGCCAGCTCAAAACTCTTTTCATGCGGGTATTAAAGTCAAAAATGTGCTCTTCATCTAGATGTAGTCCTCGAATAACTGAGCACCATTTTTCTTTGAGAGTCTTATGATTAACTCCTTCTGTGTTCATTGTTTCAGTCATCGTCTTGCGGTGCGAGAGTCCATAGTCTTTTGAGTGGAATTTGTGCCTTTGTCTCGGCATCGAGGGCTTCATAGTTCTCGAACAGCTGGTCGATAATATCGTTTTGATCCCATAGACGCACTTTGAAAAACTTCTTGGCTCTCTCTTGTTCAATCGTTCTCTTAAAGCCACTCCACGACACCAGTAAACCGTGTTTTGCTCCAACGTCACTCATGACACCGAGAAGCTGGCTCATCACTTCTTTCTCCAGCTGTTTGTCACCACTTTTCACCTGCACGCACAAGTGCGGTTCAGCAAGACCGAGCTCACCACGCCCCGCTAAAATATCCACGCCACCATCGGGACCTGGCGGCGATAAACGGGTAAAATAACCCCGTGCTTGCAACAGAGCATCCACCAGTTCTGCCATTTTGTGCCCCTTGTATTTGCTTACGATAAAAGCAGCAATTTGATCCCGCGTCTGTTCCTCTAAACTAGGCGGTTGTTCCCCTTCTCCTTCATCGATAGATATGGGTGTGATTTTCTCTGTCCAGTCATTCTCGGACATTGCCCGCACTCGCTTTTCGGCATCATTCTTCTTTATCTGACATATCGTTAGCAACGAGCCCAAGGAATAAAGGATTTCTTGTGGAAAATTGCTCCTAGGAATATCAAGAGCAAACCAATCAACATTCCTGTAGTGGTAATAAGGGTCAATACCTTTACTATCGTTTTGATAGTCACCTTTGATTTTACCGAAGTGAATGACGGGATTCTTTTTACTCGGCAGAGCAACCCAATCATCTTTTTGCATCCTTTCAACAAAAGCCCATATTTGACCACCCCCAACGGTGAGGGTTGTTTCTTTCATATCACTGTAGACTTTCTTTAAGAGCGGAAGTAGCGCGTCCTTTTGTATTTGGCTCAAGTCATGACTCAAGCCCCTCCACGTAAGATAGATTCTTTTATCACTGAGGAATTTAGCCTCGTGTTCGCCTTTTTTACCTGCCCGCACCAACCAAAGAGCCATAACGTGTTTCCCTCGAAGTGTTTTACGTAAAATTAAACAACAAGAACACTGTTATAAACTTTTTTCATTCATAGGCAAACTTTAAGTCTACTAAATCACCTCGTAGCTGTCTTTCAGGTAAGGCGGGCGTTTCCAGTCTTCCTCGTAGTTCTCAATCATCAGTTTCAGCATCATCGGCGCCAAGAACGCCATAATCTCCGCGCCATCCTCCACCTGTGCCCGATTCACACCCCCCTTCCACGTCGCACAGCCATGCAGTAACTGATTACGCAACTCATACAATCTATCAAACAAAATAACCATTATCGTTTTCGTATCCCGCCTATCCAACGCACCCTGCACCTTACGCCAGCTCCTATCAAAGTCACGCTGCCAGCCCGACACATCCGAGTCACTATGCTGAACATGCCAAAACCACTTAAAAACATGCTCGTTCTTCAAAATGCCCCTAATCACATTGGGAAAACGCTCCCAGATTGCCTGATAAATCACCTTGTCATGATCTAAATCAACAATCTTACCCAAGAAATCACGGAAAATACGCCGCTCGCTCTGGTCCACATCATTGGCGCGCTCAGCATAAGCCGAGTTAAACGCTATCCAATAAAACATAAAGAAACCATCCTTATTGTCCTTGTCCGCCGCATACGTCTCTTCCGCACAACGTATCCAACTCAAAGCCCGCCGCAAACGATGCGCCAAGTTATCACTAAAATAGGGCCTGTTCTCACGATGCAAACGCACCAACGTGCGATACGAGATACTCTGACCCTCAGGCTTAATATCACGCCACTCCTCAATCGTCTTGTACCCCTTCTTCACCACATCCTGCAGCAAATGCTTACGACCCAACGTCTGACCCGTAAGCTCCCGGGCAAGCCCACCATCAGCCCCCTTCTTTTTCTTAACCACCTGCGTGCCCGACTTAACCACCGCAACCGAAGGTGCCTTACGGAATAACTTCAATGCCATAACGTGCTCATACCTCTAAAAATACATCACCCCCGCGCCACTCTACCACAAGACAGCCCCCAAAAGTAACCCTATCCCTTAACAGCATCTTTATAAGCCTGCAACGCCCGCTTGCGCGATGATGCCCACTCCACCATCGGCAACGGATACGTCCGCCCCAACGCAACCCCCGCCGCTGCCAGTGCCTCCTGCGGTGCCTCCCACGGCGCGTGCAGATACCTGCTATCCAAGCGCGCCAACTCCGGCACATAACACCGCACATAACGGCCATCCGCATCGAACTTCCGCCCCTGCAACACCGGGTTAAAAATCCTGAAATACGGCACCGCATCCCTGCCACAACCGGCAACCCACTGCCAGTTAAAACTATTGCTGGCTAAATCAGCATCCACCAGCGTATCCCAAAACCACGCTTCGCCATCTCGCCAATCCAACAACAGATTTTTCACCAAAAACGAGCCCACCACCATGCGCGCTCGCCCGTGCATATAACCCGTCTGCCACAACTGACGCATGCCCGCATCGACCAAAGGATAGCCCGTCTGCCCCTGCTGCCACCGCTGTAACGCCCGCGCATCGTCGCGCCAAGATACCCGCTCGTAAGCGGGCTGCAAACTCCTGTGCGGCATAGACGGCACATGATAAAGCGTATACGCCGCAAACTCACGCCAAACCAACTGACGAAAAAAAGCCTCCTTATGCGTTTGCCCGCAATCGCTCGCCATCACCGCCGCCACAACCCTGTGCGGCGATAACGCACCCAAACACAAATAAGACGACAACCGCGACACATCATCACCCGCCAAACCATCGCGCCCCTGCTCATAGCCCCGCAAACCCCGCGCCACAAAAGCACGCAACAAACGCTCGCCCTCGTCTTCCCCCGCCACCCACAACGAATCCAGCTCAACCGACCACCGTCGGTCGTCTCGTAAGCCTAATGCTAACAAATCCACCAACGTATGACGATAAAACGCACCCTGCGGTGCATCCTGCGGTTTTTGCCACGACCGCACGCCTTGATACGCTGTGCGATAAAAAGACGTAAACACCTTATACGGTGTGCCGTCTTCTTTAAGTATCGTCTGCGGCGGTCGCAACAAAGAGCCATTAAAACTGCGGGCATCGATGCCTTTGCTGTGTAGATGTGCCTTTATTGTTGCATCCCGCGCGAGAACAGACGGGTGATAAATGTCCGTCCAGTAGACTCCGCTAACGTTGAGCGACTCCACCAGCGAGTCGATAACCGCCATCGCCTGCCCTTTGCCGTAGCACAGCGCGCCGTCGAGACGCTTGTTGAGTTGCTCGAGACTGGCGTGCAACCACCAACGACTCGCTGCTCCTGAGGGGCGCGTGCCTGTTGCGTCTTCATCCAGAATATACAGAGGTAGTATTCTTTTCTGCGTTTGTGCTGCACAGATAAACGCGGGATTGTCCGCCAAACGCAAGTCGTGGCGAAACCACACAATAACACAGGGCTCTGTGGCATGGGACGGGGGCATAGCGACTCCTTTTTTAACTAGACTATCCGCTCAGACAACCTATAATCTTTTTCTATTGTCATGACACACAATACAGAACAATCTAGGGAGGTTCTTGTGGCTATGAGTCTACGTTGCTACCAGGCTATTGGTTTCGCTCTTTTTGTGCTGATGGCACCGCATACGGCTGTCGGCGAAGCCAATAGGGATAATCTTGCTGTTTATATGTCGAACCCGCAGCCCGTCGGGAGCGGACGGCTAACCTACGTGTTCTGGGATGTGTACGACATTGTCTTGTATGCCAGCAACGGCACGTTCAAATCGGGCGAGCCCTACGCGCTGTCGTTGTCGTATCTGCGGGAACTCAGCGGCGAGGAACTAGCGGAACGCTCGGTGGAAGAAATCGAAGAACAGGGCTTTACCGACAAGAAACGCCTCGCGGCGTGGCAAAGACAAATGACCGCTATTTTCCCCGATGTGGACGAAGGCATCACTTTGACTGGTGTGCGAGATCAAAACGGCAACGCTATCTTTTACAGCAACGGCAAACGCATCGGCACCATCAAAGACAGACGCTTTACTCGTTGGTTCTTCGGTATCTGGCTCAGCAAAAAAAGCACCCTGCCCGAGCTACGCAACCAGTTGCTCGGACGGGCGGAATAACTTTACCGTCGCCCTGTTGCCGTGACTCTCTCTGCTGTGCATAGCGGCGCGCCGAATCGGCGGTCGAATCTGTTGCGCTATAGTCTGTTGGCGTTTCCGTTGACGTGTGCGGGTCTGCCGATTTATGTCCATGCTCCTGCTCTTTATGCGACGGAGTTGGGGGTATCTTTGACGACTATCGGGTTGTTGTTGTTGATTTTGCGTATTGTCGATGCGGTGCAAGACCCGTGGATTGGTAGCCTCAGCGACCGCTGGCATGCGCAACGTCATTGGGTCATGGCTGTGGGTATCGGTCTGCTTGGTGGCGGTTTCTGGATGGTGTTTCATCCGTTGATTGCGACACCTGTTGTTTGGTTTGGCGTTGCTATTTTGCTGTGTACCACGGGCTTTAGCATTGTGAGCATCAACGTCCAAGCTTTAGGGGGCTTGTGGCGGGCGAGCACGCTTGAGCGCACCCGTATTACCAGTTGGCGAGAAGCCATCGGGTTGCTTGGTTTGTTGTGGGCATCGATTACGCCAACTTTGTTGGGTAGCGAAAAGGAGGCTCTGTCGGCTTTTCATCTGTTTGCTTTGATGTATCTGCCGATTCTGGCGGTGTGTGGCTGGGTGTTCTTTGGCTGGATGCGGATAGCGACCTTGAACGAGCCAGATACGTATGTGGGCGGGGGCGGGGGCGGGGTATCGGTGTCTTTGCGGCGGTTGGCGACACCGTGGCATCGGCGTTTCTTTGGCATTTATTTGTGTAATACATTCGCGAGTGCCATTCCTGCGGTATTGGTGTTGTTCTTTATTCGGGATCGCTTGCAGGCGAGCGACATAGCGGGCGTGTTTTTGTTGTTGTATTTTTTGAGTGGAGCGGCGGCGATGCCGTTGTGGCAGCTGTTGGCTAGGCGTTTAGGCAAGCAACAGGCGTGGATGGTGAGCATGGTTTTGGCAGCGGTGACGTTCGTGTGGGCGTTTACGTTCGTGGCGGGGGATGTGGTGGCGTATGCGGTTGTTTGTGTGCTGTCGGGCTTGGCTCTTGGGGCGGATTTGGCGTTACCGCCGTCGATTGTGGCGGATAAGATTAACGAGCACAACGATGAGGCTCTGGCGGCGCGCTATTTTTCGGTCATGACGTTTTTGTCTAAGGCGGCGTTGGCTTTGGCGACGGGTGTTACGTTGCCGATGTTGGGCTTGCTGGGCTATCAGCCGGGGGCGGTGGCGGATTATAGCGTAACAGAACCGCTGAGCTACGCCTATGCTCTGATTCCGTCTATCCTGAAAGCCAGCGTCGCCCTGTGGCTGTGGCGGTTTGGGCGGGCAACAAAGATAGCTCTGTAAAATATGATATCTTTTTACTGAAAAAAGACAAAATAAGGCTTGCATTAAAAATAAGTGTGTCCTATGTATGACACATGACATTTTCAAGCTATATTCGCCAAAGCCGAGAAGGCTTAAAGGCACAGGATAGGCGTTTTTCTGTCCGTCAGGTGGCTCAGCGAATCGGTGTTGAACCTGCTTATCTGAGCAAGATTGAGCGCGGAGACGTAGCCCCACCTTCAGAGGGCAAGATTCGGGCACTGGCGGAGGAACTGAACGAAGACCCTGATGTTTTGCTTGCTATGGCTGGGAAGGTGTCATCGGATTTGTTGGCAATTATCCGTAAGCGTCCTAAGCTCTTTGCGGAGCTTATTCGAGACCTTAAATCTATGCCTGATCATGCCATCTTGCGTATTGCCAGAGATGTGCGTGACGGCGACTGGTAACCCTGTAGCTCAGAGGAGAAAAGACGATGATAGAACTACGCAACAACGAGCTTATCTTTCAATTCCCTAAGGTTCATACACAGGCTGTCTGTCGCATTGATTTTCAACGCACCTTACGTATTCCTGATGACAATCAAGAATACCCTCTTCCGCCGGGGTTGGGGTCTTTTCCTATCAATCATGTGGACGACTTTACCGACAATTTGCCTGCAACGTGGAAGGAGCATGGCGGTGTCTTTATCCCCATGTATCAAGCTGAGGCTCTGTGGATGAACTTTTCGGGGCATTATCCCTGTGCTATCAAAATCGCCGCGGGCAAAATCAACGCGGTGTCTGGCACACAATGGACGAAAAAGCTATCGAATCGCCCGCAAGATTACGTGGTTGTCCCTGACCAACCTTGGCTGGATGGCTTCAATGTTTCTAAGGGGTGCGTGCGCCAATTTGTCGCTATGCCCCTAGGAGAAGGCTACACAGCAGAAGAACAACTGACTGGCGATGCCGAACACGGCGGTATCCAGATTATTGTCTATCCCATGAAACACGATGTTTATGTCAAATATATGGAACAGCACCGAGTATTTAATATTGGTGATGAACAATGTCTAACATATGCACCAGCGGACGAAATGGGGCTGGGTGCTGGTGGTGTCATGCGCCAAGAGATTTACGAAGACGACTATGGCATCGACTCTTGGGACCAGACGAGCGGGCTACGTTGCTTCGTGCATTTGACGAACAGTGCTATCTATCAAAAGATTACCGGGCATCCGCCGCTGCACAAACCCCCAACAGCTCAAGAGTACACCGATAGCGGTCTGCCTTGGTTCGATTATTACGCAGACAAGAAAGCCTTGCAGGGTAGTGCTTCCCTCAGCCAACTGACCAGCGTGGCAGCAAAAAAAATCCAAAAAGGCGAAGGCACCCTCGACAACAACGAGAACGTCCACCCCAACACCATTAAGACAATCAAAAAAGGACGAGTCGTACGTGACGGGAGGTTTTAAGAATTAAAATGCTTTAAGCCGTTATTTCTGTTGTTTTCCAGATGTCTTTAGCCAATGCAATGAGGAGCAATTGACGCTTGTCAATGGCATCGTTGTCCCATGTTTCAAACGAGGATAGCTTCTTATTGATACGAGCTATGGCATTATTTTTCCCGACATCGTCAAGCTTAGACAAACTTCGCGTCAAGTAGTTACCGCTCTTGGCATAGTGTGGGACTTTTTTCGAATAAAAATCATTACCAATAAAATTATTGATGGGTGCCTCCAAAAGAGTGAGATTGCCAAGACGGTTTTTTATCTCATCGTAGTCTTGCCATCTTTTTTGCAAATCCTCTTTAGGATTGTTCGGTAAGATGTGCTCGATTTGTAGTTTAAGATAAAGTTCAAGACTATCCCCCGTCTTGATGCCCTTAAATGCCATATCCACATGTTGCGTCACGCGAGCCAAAAAATACCGTATTCGATATTGTTGCATGGACAAGAGCGAAAGACGCTTTAACGCGTCCTCTAGCTCTTGTGCTTTTTTAGCCATATTCTTAGCAAAACACTCAGCAACAAATCTATTGAGCTTTTCCCTTTGTTCTTTTGGGTTTTCAATATGAGCAATGCTTCTTATCTCAACCACCCATATCAAAAAGAGACGCTCAAGCTCTTTAGCCTGCGTCTTGGTGAAAATATAATAGAAAAGAAAGTTTTCTAACTGAACAACAAACTGGTCAAAAAGAGATTTAGGAAGACGAGCCGCCGCCAATAGTAAGACATAATGCAAGCTAAAGCTACCCCCCGTAAGACTTTTCAAGGAAGCCATAGCTGGACTGGAGTCGCCATCATTCCCTAACTTTTTAACAAAATTGATATACTGGTCTACATTCGAAGTAAGCTGAAAGACAAAAGCAAAAGGGTCTTTTTGGTAGCCTGTTGCTTTTATATTCTTTTCCTGTGTAAACCAACCGTAAATCTCGTCTTCACTGATAGCCAAATTACTTTTTTTCTTGACGTCGTAATTCGCCATAAGAAAATATCTCAAGAAACGTAGAGGCTTCTCTTTATTTTTTTCAAGTGGATTCGTAATCTTTTTCCATTCGTTTTTTAATCGAGAAAATTCTTTAGGCGAAACTCGTGTGAAAAGTAGATTTTTCAACAAGTCCATCGAGTTAAGCCCAATACCTCGCTCGTTAATCGTCTCGAATATTTTAAGCGCGCTACTAACATCCGTTGATATTTGGATGAACACCACATCGTTGGTTAAACGCCCCCAATACTTTTTCAAACTGTCTTCATCATCATAATTTTCTGTCAGAAAATGATAAATCGTATCATAAGCATCTAAAATATTTTTAATTGAGCCATAAATTTGAATACCTGAGCTCTGGATACTCGCTTTTACAGCTTCTGGGGTATCGTTAACTTCAACAAGCTTTCTCATAACCTCGCCAGAATTTTCATATCGAGGGTCTAGCTTAAGATTGGTTTTTGTGTCACCTTGACGTGTCGTATAGCTGCTTTCTATTAAATTTTTAATGGATTCACCTTGTGGCTTGCCTCTAAAAAACACCCGCAAAGCACATAAAATCAAGAAAGCCGTTGTCAACCGTTGCTGACCATCAATGACATCAAAGTGACCTTTGGTATCTCTCGGTGAAACAAGAACGGTGCCTATGAAATACTCGGAAGAATTATTATCAATCTGTTCATCGATATCCTCTAGTAGCCGATTAACTTGCTTATCAGCCCAGATATACTCACGTTGATAATCAGGGACAACGTAGAAACACTCTTTGAATGCGTCTTCTATGGTATATTTGTGGTTTGTAATACGTGCCATGTCTCATTCGCTCTATCTGTTCGCCCAATTACCCGTAACACTCATACAAAAAAAATCACTATAACGTCAATGAAACCTTATCTTTATACAACAGAGACCGCCACCATGACCCGACCCGATATTCATCTTTATACCGCAGCCACCATGAACGGCTACAAGCCCGCCATCTTCCTCGAGGAAGCCAACGTCCCCTACACCTTCACCGTCATCAACTTCGCCAAACGCGAACAAAAGACCCCCGAATACCTCAAGCTCAATCCCAACGGCAAAATCCCCACCATCATCGACTACAGCGAAGGCTCCAACGGCAAAGGACGCGCCATCTTCGAATCAGGCGCGATTCTCTGGCATCTCGCCAACAAATACCAATGCTTCCTCTCCAACAACCCAACCCTACGCTCAGAAACCCTGCAATGGCTCTTCTTCCAAGCCGCCCACATCGGGCCCATGATGGGACAAGCCATGTACTTTCAACGCATCGCCAAAGCCAACGACCAAAATCACCCCTTCGCTATCCAACGCTACGTGCGTGAATCACGCCGCCTCCTCGAAGTCCTCGACCGCCGCCTCGCCCAACAACCCTACCTCGTCGATGACTTCTCCATTGCCGACATGGCAACCTACCCCTGGGCAAGAGCCCATACCTGGGGACACATCAATATCGATAACCTCACACACCTACAAGCATGGTTCGACCGCATCGATGCCCGCCCCGCCGTCCAAAAAGCCCTCACAGTCCCCAAAACAATACCCGCCCTCTGGGGACACAACGACAACAACACCTTCCACAAAGAAAACGCCGCCACATTTGCCCACGATGTCCCCAACAGCAAACCCGACTAAAACCGCCTATCAAACGAAGCCAACACCCGCAACGCACCCCCGACACCCTTACGATGATACGGCTGATGCACATAGGCACTGCGCACATTCAACGTGCCTTGCTCGAATTGGCGTTGATAAGCCACCCCAAAACGCACCTCCCTGCCCCGCGGCACCAACGGCAACGAAACATCATCATACAAACGACCATCCCCATTACGCCACGTAGCATACCGCAACGTCGCCTCACCCTGCTCGATACGCAACGGCTGATGCACATGCACCATCAACTGCTCCCGAACACTCAAATCCTTCTTAACCGCCACATCAAAAGAACTGCTCATAAGCGGACGCACATCCGCAATAAGACTATGACGCGCCGCCCTCGCATCGCTCCTACCCACAAAGCCCTGTGCTAACGCCATCCAACCATCCCCCAAAGGACGCGCCACCTGCACACTGGAAAACAATGTGCCCCCCGCATCAAAAGCAAAGCCATCCTCGCCCGCCAAACCCAACACAGCATCACCCTCATCGCTATAACCCACCTGCACCATTACATGACGATGTGCCTGCAACGTCATCAAAGCACCCCTAGCCGTGCCAGAATGTGCACCTCGCTGTGCCTGTCCCTCCGCCATCATCACACCAAAACCAAGAGTCCGACCCGCCACCATAAAACCCCGCTGCTCATGCGGCATCAACGCAAAATACGGATTGGAAAAACTCGCCTTATCACCCAACAAAACAGACGAAAGACCATGCTCACGATAAAACGACAACGCATGACCCAAAGCATACCTATCCGTCATGCTAACCTGCCAGCCCTCCTCGCCCTGCCCGCTACCCTGCACCCGCGCCTGATAGACATGACCCGTAACATCGCCTAAAGGCTCCCACACCGGTTCAGCGGCACGGACAAACTGCCGCATATTCGCACGAAATGCCATCCCCAACGAATCGAAGAACGTCATGCCCGGCTGCGCGCCCAGACGTGCTAAGGCATCGCCACTCGCAATCGGTAACGCCAAGACGCTGTCGCGGGTAGAAAATTCAGCCTCACGGGTAGCAAGCGTAAACCGCCCCCATGGTTGCACCGCCGCCCCTACATCCAAGATACCCGCGCCGTGAATGGCTTCGCTGTAGCCCGTCTGCGTTTTGTCGGCAGTGGCTAAGATACGCTGAACCGCTTGCTGTGGCGTTATGTTCTGGTCGCCAAACCGCTGTAACACAACCGCCAACGCCCCCGCTACCAACGGTGCAGAAAAAGATGACGTGCCTTCCATTTCGATATCGTAGTTGGATACCTCAGAGGCTATGCTTTCGGCGACACGTATGCCCTTGCTGGGTGCAGCCAAGCACCACGCCGCCGAGCCCGCCCCACAACGATTACCAATAGTAACAGTGCGCCCATTTTCCATCACGGTGGTGAGTTGTCCATTTTCATCCGTGGCTGTTACGGCAAGCACATGCCCACGCAGCTCAGGAAAGAGCAACGGCAACCGCCCCAACAGAGGCAACGTCGATAGACCTTCATTGCCCGCAGCAAGCACAATGATAGACTTCGAAGCCCGATCATTCCACGGCTGTAGAAAGGCATTAAGCAGCTGCGGCATCGAGTCAATAACGTCCTGCCTCGTTTCATCGGGCTGCACGCCTTCCATCCCCTGCCCGCCACTGAACACCACGACATCGGCTTTATAGTCGGCATGACGCTGTCCCGTCAAAAAACGCATGCCCGGCGCCATAATCATTTCGCTGAATTCTCTGTTGGCAAGGCTCAGCTTGAACGTCCGCTCGCTCCCCCCCGCGCCGCTATCATCGGCATTCCTCGTCCAGATAGCAAAAGCGGAGTCGGCGGCACTCATGCCATCAGCAGAATCAGGGTCAATATCAATCGCACTCGGGAGCATCTCCCGCACGCCATAAGCAAGAATGTCCGCATCATACGCAACGCCGATAACGCCGGTCATATCGTCATTATGGTACGTCCCCGCCGCCAGCGTTATCACCGACGTCCCGTGCGAGTGTTGCTGCGTCGATTGCGGCTCCAAGCGATTGATATACGTAACACGTTTGCCCGCCAGCTCTTTATGCCCCAAAGACAAAGGCGTATCCAAAACCCCAAGGGTAATACCCTTGCCCGTCCAGCCACCCGACCAAGCAGGCAAAACGTTAATGAGCTCTAGATGATTGCTCGCACCACCGCTGGTATCGACATACTCAGGGTTGAGGACGCTGGTGCTACCCTGCCGATATTGACGAAAAGTCGGCGCATCGGCAACGCCACTGCCATTGTGCGTTTGCACCGTAACCGGAAAACGAGTCGGCAAAAAAGGCAACCCGTCATCCCGAGCCTGAGAACGAGACGTAGGAACACCGCCGCCGTCCTGCTGAGCGATAACCTCGTCTATGTTAAAGGCAGTCGGTGCTGTCGCCGCTGAACTAGCAACCGCCGTGAAAAGAGATGTCACCGGGGCTAAATCCGCTGCGGGTGTGCCACCGCCACCACCGCCGCTACTGCCGCCTCCGCCGCTGCTCCCGCCACATGCTGCCACCGAAAAGAGCATAAAAACAAAAGCCCCGTTTAATCTATACATTTTTTTCCCTGTGTGAATCACGTATCCAATCAAATGCTCCACCCCATGTATCTGCCATATAGGAGTCAACCCTTACACGAAAATGAACAGCCTGTCAATGAAGCCGCCCTGCAACGTGGTGTGATAAAAATGCCTTGATTGTGTATAAAAGTGATACTATAAGAGTAGTATTGTAGTGATATGGGGTCTAACTCTTATTATGGTATTACTTTTAACGACAGCAGAAGCCCATGAGCATGTGGTGCGGCATGTGAGGGCGAGGCGTTTACAGCAGGGGTTGACGCAGGCGGGGTTGGCTCGGCGGGCGGGCGTGCCCCTAGCGACGCTGCGCTATTTCGAGCAAAAGGGGCGCATCGGCTTACAGGCATTCGTCCAGCTGTTGATGGTGTTGGGGGCGGTCGAGGACGTGGTGCGTGCCCTCGAGCCGTCCGAGGTGCCCTTCCGCTCTATCGATGAGGTGCTGAAGCAGGACGAGAAAAAACGCAAAAAAGGATGGCGCACGTGAACGCGCCGATACGTCTTGCAATCCAGCCCAAGTTTTGCTTTGCGAGTATTAATAGAACGGATGAGGTTTCGGCAAGTATTCATATTTCTTATTTACTAGAAATTTTATATTGATACTGAAAAAATCCTTGTTATATAAACTTCACCAGTGCTACCGTAGCCTAATCCTCGGTTCAATATTTTTTCATGTGTGAGAAAGCAAACGTCGGATAAAAAAAAGAACAAGATGCTCAAAGCATTATATGGGTCGCCAGAAAAAATGCTGAAAATTGGCAATGTTAAAGTTGAATGTTATGTATTGGAAAATCAAAAAAGAGTTCTATCAGGTCGTGGCATGCAAAAAGCAATTGGATTTGGAGAACAAAAAACGACTAGTGGTAATAAATTGCGCCGCTTTATAGAGCAAGAATCAATCCAAGCGTATGTTCCTACAAAGCTGAGGGAGGCAATACAAAATCCTGTAGAATTCATTAGACCCGGTCGAGGTGGCATGCCCGCACATGCTTTCGAAGGGGAACTGTTGATTGATTTGTGTGATACGATAATACAAGCCTATAATTCTGGGAGTCTTCTACCAAAAGACGAATCTTTTCTAAGGCAAGCACAAATTATAACAACTGCTTTTGCTAAACAAGGAATCACTGACGCTATTGATGAAATTACTGGTTACCAATACTTTCGAGAAAAAGATGCTATTCAAAAAAATCTGAATAGGCTACTCGCCCCTTATGCAAACAAGTGGATAAAAAGGTACCCTGATGATTTTTGGGTAAAGTTGCTTGCAGTTTACGGGTATCCTAACTACAAAAAGCGTCCATCATTTATAGGACATTTGATAAATGATATCATCTATGACCGCTTGGCTCCTGAAATAACAAGAAAACTTCAGGAACTGAATCCCCGCACGGATAAAGGATATAGAAAACATAAACATCACCAATATTTGACACAAGAAGATGGCGTTCCTGAACTACATGATCACATTGTCAAGGTTATGGCACTTATGGATGCTTCAATGTCTTATGAGCAATTTATCCGTCTCTTGAATAAAGCTCTGCCAAAATATGGTGATACTCGGTGTTTACCTTTTGATGATTCAGATGATGACAAATAACTATATAATTTATTAAATCCTATTAAACTATACCCCCACGCTAGCACGTACATGTGTGCACTGTCATCAGCCAAACACACCATAACCCATGGCATCCGCAAAGATACAATCGATGTCGTGCAAGAGAAAATTTAGCAGAAAAACAGTCATACTCATTGACGATAAGTATCAATCGGGCATAACAATACAATACGTTGCTATGAAACTTCAGGAAGCGAAGGTAGACCAAGTTTATGGGCTTTGCTTGGTAAAAGCACTGAACAACAAACAAGACAAGCAAGATTAAGGTGTAAGTTATGACCTATCCAAGCCTTCAGTCAGAAATTTCTTACGAAAGACCCAAGGTGGTTGGTATCGATGATAAGCCCATCTCGGTTGCTGTCGATAATCCTCTCTATCCAAGACGCTTACAAGCCATTATGGGCAGGAAGCGTGGCAAGCTCCCCAAGTTAGACATGGTGGGGAATGTAGGGCTCCTTGCTATGCCGAGTATTGGTATTTCTGGCTCACGGGATCCAAGTGAAAATGGGTTGAACATTGCTCGGGATTGTGCCGAACAAGCTGCCAAAGAGGGTATTGTTATCGTCTCCGGCTATGCCAGAGGTGTAGACATTGAGGCACACTATTATAGCTTAAGAGCTGGCGGTAAAACCATCAT
Source organism: Alphaproteobacteria bacterium GM202ARS2 (assembly GCA_014323835.1). Classification (GTDB taxonomy): domain Bacteria; phylum Pseudomonadota; class Alphaproteobacteria; order GM7ARS4; family GM7ARS4; genus GM202ARS2. Next base: position 3,364 of record JACONH010000020.1, on the reverse strand, counting down.
TGTCCTACCAGAAGGTATGGGACATTTTAGACAATCACCTCTGGCAGACGTTTGGGAACTTGAGAATATTCTTGTTATGAGCCAATTTGAGTGGAGTGCAATATGGCAAGCTGATAGAGCTATGAAACGCAACGATGTTATCATCGGTCTCAGTCATGCGGTCATCGTCGTTGAAGCAGGCGAGAAAGGAGGCACATTAGACGCAGGGGAAAAAGTGCTGAAAAAGAAAGGAGCATCTAGTTTGTTTGTCGCGCAGTATCAAAATATGCCTGAGCGTGCCGATGGCAACGGGATTCTACTTGGTCAAGGAGCACAACAATTGACGATGGACGAAAACGGACACGTTGACATGACAAAAATTTTTGAACACGTAAAACGAGATGATTTACATAAAAATGCCGAACAAGATGATTTTTTTAGACAACAAGTCGGGTAACGCTGTAACAGCATAATTGCCTATCAATTCTTTATCGTCTGCAACTGAAAAGAGATTTTATATTCAACAAGCTTCACGTGTCCAACGGACTCTACGGCGTTGCGTAAATCTTCCATAATCTCGTGGGCAACAATGACTCCTCTGACGTTTTGCTTGTTATCGGCAAGATTCTTTTTAACCCACCCAATATAGTTAAGGATTTGCCCAATAACACGGTCATAGCTCTTGGATACTTTGGTTTCAATCACAACAAAGTCACCATTGGTAGCAACCGCTAATATGTCGATGCGTTTTTTGCCCGCAGGATATTCGATGCCATTATACGAGCCATCTTCATCCTCATACAAACGTAACCCCTTTTCAATCTTATCTAGGTTTTTAGCGATATAGTTCTGCAAATCCCTTTCAAAAGCAAAACGTTCAGCTTCCACGTTATCGACATCTGTTTCTTCTATGTCGCCATTTATGCCCCCTTCATCATCAGCATCCTTTCCATAAACGGGAGACGGGTCTGTTTTAGGGTCGTAGAGACGATAGTGACTCGAATCTATTTTGTAGAAGAGATTCCATTTTTCAGCTGTGTCAGGTCTAATGTGTGGGTGGTGCTGGCGATGACCTGCATTGTTTGTTGCCATCCCTGCAACGTGCAACTGTATTGTGCTCGACTTATAGCGTTTGGGATAGTGGCGTTCGACCCACACCACTGCATCACGAGGAGAAAAAGTCTTGCCCGGCGTTAGTTCCTTCTCAGCAAATTCCCATAGTAAATCCCGTGCTGTTTTACTCGCCATTTTTTATTTCAGCGATACCGGCAACATACGGCGCAGCGTATTATCTTTACGAACAAAGTGATGGAACAGAGCCGCCGACACGTGCACCCCTATCAGCACCCAGACAAAATACGCCCCGCCCTGTTTATGCACAAAGTCAATGGGCGGCTCGAATTGCTCCCACGTCAAGCCCAACCATCCCTGCACAACCGTCTCATACATCCCCGTATGACGAAACTGCGTAATATCAAACAAGCCAAAAAACTCCGTATCAGCCCCCGTCCCCAAATACCCCGTTATCGGCATGATAATCATCACCGCATACAGCGTCCAATGAACCGACTTAGCCGCCCGATGCTCCAAAGGCGTGCCCGGCACCTCCTGCGGCGGCTGACTCCACAGCTTATACAGCACCCGCAACACCACAAAAACCGCCATCGTCACACCAAAGGACAAATGCAGCTGCAACGCACTCCAGTTCGCCTCCGTCTTGGGCTCGGTGAACCACTGACGATAGTAAACGCTCACATAAAGAGCCAAAAACAACGCCGCGACAACCCAATGCAGAGCCATCGCCACCGTGCCATAACGTTCTGACGAGTTGTGTAACATAACGCCCCATAAAACCCTAAACAAACACCGATGTCAACACACCCTTATGCCTCGCCGCTCGGCAAGCGATAACTGGTGCTCCTACCACCCCCCGCATTTTGAATAAAAATCCCCCGCCCCTTTAACGCCTGTATATCCCTCAATGCCGTATCGGTAGAACACTTTGCTAACTGCGCATACTTGGACGTGTTCATATACCCCTTAAAACTATCATCCAGCATACGATTGATAATCAAACGCTGCCGCTCGTTGATGGGCTTTTGATTGATGGTCTCCCACAGCTGTGCCTTGAACAGCACCCGACTCAGCGTCCCCTCAGCCCGAGCAATCGCCCGCCCCAAACACCCCAAAAACCAATCGAGCCAACCGGTAATATCAGGCGAGCCCCGCTGCTGTGACTCTAGCTGCTGGTAATACGCCTTACGCTCCGCCTTAATTTGAGACGACAGGCTGTAAAAACGCTCCCGCATGCCATCCGCTCGAGCCAACGCCATATCACTGATAGCCCGCGCCATGCGCCCGTTACCATCCTCAAAAGGATGAATCGTAACAAACCACAAATGCGCTATGCCCGCCTTGATAACCGGATCCAACGTCCGCTGCTGATTAAACCACGCCAGAAACACCCGCATCTCATCGTCTAGAGTATCAGCCGCCGGCGCCTGAAAATGCACCTTCTCCCTGCCAATCGCCCCTGATACCACCTGCATCGGTTCTGTCGCCGCCTTGCGCCACGCACCAACCACAATGCGCCGCATACCACTATTACCAGTCGGAAACAACGACCGATGCCAGTTAAACAAACGAGAACGAGTCAACGGCTCAGCAAAACCCTGAGTCGCATCCAACATCATCTCAACGACACCATCCACATCACGACTGCTCGGCACCAAACCCCCCACGTCCATACCCAACCGCCGCGCCACCGATGACCGCACTTCAGTCGGATTCAATACCTCCGCCTCAATAGCCGATGACATCACAACATCATCCACCAACGTGCCGAGACTCGCCTCGCCCTTGAGCTCAAAGCCAAGACCCGCCATGCGACCCAGCAAACGACCTTGACAATAACGCATATCCGCCAACGGACGAGAAAGAACCTTGCTATCCCACGTGAAAGCCTGCCAGTCTTTATGCTCATAAATCCACGTCATCATCACCACCACCACAAAACGTGCGGTGAATAAGGTGTCTATTCACCGCATAATATGCGGTGAATATAAGAAGGCTTTATTTCAAAGTCAAGGTTAATCACTGCAAAAAATGCGGTGAATAGGGTATCTATTCACCGCATGGCTTTTGCTTGTTATCTATTACGGCGGAGGGAGAGGGATTCGAACCCTCGATACGGTTGCCCGTATACACGCTTTCCAAGCGTGCGCCTTAAACCGCTCGGCCATCCCTCCTGTGTTACACAGCCCCCAGCCCCCTGATGCCCCCTCATTTCCGCCTAGAAGGGGACATCGTCATCCAAGTCGCCATCGAAGTCATCACCCCCCTTACGCCCGGCACTGCTCTTTGCTGGGGCACCCTGCCCTGCACC
>JACONH010000019.1 GCA_014323835.1 Alphaproteobacteria bacterium GM202ARS2 | reverse complement strand
GCCCGCGGCGCATGCAAGGCCGCACACCAGAGGCCTGAAACATGACCGCACCCGATCGCATGCCCCGACCGTTCAATAAAATCCTTGCATCAACGGGGGTATCCAAACATGCAGGTCACGACATCTATGCGGCACTTGAAGGTGAGTGCGGCCTATCCGTGCGCCATATCCGCCACTTGGCCGAGCATGCCGCCACGGCCGGCGTGATCTGGCCGCCAACGCTTTTCCGGCTCCTGGACGATATCGAAAAGCGCGGCGACCACCTTCCCGGCTGGACGACACTTTGATCTAGCTCATCAGCCAAGACATGAAAAAGAGTGTCGCCACAACCGCGGCGAGCTGTCCTTGCGTCACCGGGAACGATCGCCGCCACCAAGGCATGTCGCGCTCAGACTTCCGCCAGGCTTTGAGGCTTTCTCTTGATCCCTGGATGAATTCTGAAAAATCCTCGCCGTCGTCGATCACCCCCTCGGTGCGAATGAACTGGCCGGCATCGTTGACGTCGCAAATGAAGACGTCGCCAAAGCAGTCGACATAGAGTGGTGAGCGCTCCTTGTCGGGATGGCCAAGATAGATCCCGCCATCGATGGCGGAATACGCACCCGGCTTTTTGCCGTAGCCAGCTTCATAAAGCCGATTGAGGCGGCGGAAGGCTTTGCGCAGCTCATCGCCCTCATAGAGCGGATTTTGCGGATCGATTTTGCGGTTGTGGTACACAAATTTTCGAAAGCGATCGGTTTCGGCGTTATGCGCGTGGAAGTCGTCAACAAGTCGATCGATGGCAGGTGTGGCGCTTTGCTTTTCAGTCATCAGACCACCACCGGCTCGCCCGCCGCCTCGGCGCGGACATACTTATAGAGTGTCGTCTTGGAGACGCCGAACGTCTCCAAGATCACCGACACCGACACCTCCCGCGACTTGTACATGGCCAGCATGGCTTGCGCCCGCTTCTCATCCAGAGCCCAAGGACGGCCACCTTTGCGACCTCGCGCCCGCGCCGCTTCCATCCCGGCAAGGCTCCGCTCGCGGATCAAGTTGCGCTCAAACTCGGCGAGCAGACCAAAGAGCTGGAACATCAGCACCCCGGTTGCGGTCGACGTGTCGACGCTTTCTTGGATCGAGACCAGCTGCACCTCGGTCGCCTTGAGCGCCTCGACCTTGTCCAGAAGATCCTTCAGCGAGCGGCTAAGCCGATCAAAGCGCCAGATCACCAAGGTGTCGCCAGCTCGGAGCATGTCGAGCGCTCGCGCCAGCTCTGGTCGATCCGACCGGACCCCCGAAACCTTGTCTTCGAAAATGCGATCGCACCCGGCCTCTTTGAGCGCGTCGCGCTGTAGATCAAGATTTTGCTCGGCGGTCGAGACCCGAGCGTAGCCAATTTTCATGATTGTCCGTCCATGTGAGCGCCAAGCGGCAGTCGCCGCTGGTGCCTGTCTTTGTAGGTGATATCTGTCAGTGCGCAAAGATAAAACGGCACCGCTTTTTCGCACTTTGTTTTACGCACATATTGACGAACCAATGCACGGTCAATTTCTGTCGATTCACAGGATCGGACGGGCGCGTGCATAAACCAAGGTTTAACGCACTGTTGCCAAACGGGCTTAAGGCCGTTGCTCAAATCCCTATGATGTCGATCCGACCATCTCGCTCACGCTTTGCCGAGGAGTACCATGAGCGCCGAGAGCCTTGCCGCCTATGTCGTCTGCCTGCACATCCATCTGCCATCACCAACCGCGACCACAAGCGCGATCGATGTTTGGAGGCCGACAAGCGCCGCCGGCCATAGCAGCACGATCACCGCCCTGGTCGAGTGCCATCGCTATGATGAGCCGGTGCGAAAGGTCTATGGCCGAGAGCCGGCTCGATGGAAGCTGGTCGATCTCACCTGCCGTCGGCTCACCGTCGATCCGCTCAATCCCGCCTCCTTCGATCACGTCATGCGTGACGGTCTCATGGAGGCCGTGCATCACACCACCGGCCGCACCGCCAACTATGCCGCCACCGAGACGCCGTCGCGCCTGGTGATCTCAGGCTACGGCCTGGATATCCGCGACATGCATGAGCACGTGCAAAAGACCTTTGCCTCGATCCGCGGCCGCCACTATCGCCACTGGTCGATCGCCTATAGCCTCGCCACCATCAGCGACCGAGTGTCGGCGGCACACCGTTTCGACCAGGCTCGCCTGGACCTCCCCGAGGATATGCGCCCCGAGGACGTGAGCGCCGGCCGGCTTCATCCTCACTTTCGCCTGCCGCAACAGGAGGTGCTCACCGCCATCGAGGACGCCGCCCTTTGCCGGAACCGCGCCGAGATCAAGGATTACCACCCTTGGGGAAAGCCCGCCGATGATTGCAGCTCCTTGAGCGCGATCAGCACCCTTGCCCAACAATGCGGCAGCTTGGCCGGCCAGGCCCGCGGCCAGCTGCCCCTCGGCAATCTCCTCGCCGGCGGTGCCGCCCTTTGGCATGCCCAACATGCCGAGGCCGTGGCCGAGATCGCCAGGCCAACATGGGAAACCTTTTTCGCCAAGAAAAAGACCTCATAGCGAAATGGTCGGCGCTCGACGGAACGGGTGAATCGCTATTTTTGATCAGACCGCTTTTTTTTGCCGCCTCAAGATCTCCTCGACCACCTCGCTCACCAAGCCGGGCAACGGACTGTCGGCCTTGCCGACCCGAGCGACCAGGCCGGCGCGCCGGTCCTCATCGAGCGGCACCCCGGCGATCGCGCGCGAGAATGCAAGCCGCATGGCTTCCAGCCTCGGACGCTCGGCCGCGAGATAACTCTCAAGATGCTCCTGATAGGCGCCGGTGATAAACTCGACCATGGCGCCGGACCCGTCACCGTCGTCGTCATCATCAAGATCATCCTCCTCGATCGGCTCCCGACCATGGGCCTCGCCGTCGACATCATCGGCCGGGCAATCGTCGCCGGCGGGTGCCGCCGGCACTCGGTCTCGACCTTGACCTACTTCCGCGTTTGCAACCGGCGGCACGCCCTCGGGGTCGCCCTCACAACCGTTATTACCCGTTTTTTTCGAGTTGAATTCATCAGATGACTTTCCCGTATTTGGAGGCTGAAATTCACTTTTAGCTCTCACGTTGTGGTCATTGTCGCCCAGCCTTCCATCATGCGTTGGGGTGCCACGATGATCGTGGTCACATCGTGGCACCTCACCCAATTGTTTTTTCTGGCTTTTTTGCGACGTGCCGCGATCCGACCCCTTTTCCGAAAAAATTTTTGAAATTGGGCGACTTGCCTCGCCCTCATCTTCTTTTCGCTCACTCTGCATGTCGCTTTTAGGCAAGTATTTCGCGCGTGCTCCCCTGTTAATAGGAGAATCAGGGTCAGACTCATTGTTTGAAAAAGTTTCGGAAAACGGGGTCACATCGCGGCCCCTTTTATTTTCTTCTTTTGAATCAGTGCCTTCAGGTGCCACGATGTGACCACGATCATCGTGGCACCCCAACTCTTGGTTGGTGCTATCTTCATTTCCGCCAGTATTCTGCGGACAATTTTGTCGCGGCGATCCCCCATTAGCTGCGAATCCTTGATCAGGTTCATCTTTTGCGATTGGCCGTCTATAGAAGGTCTGCCGCACACCGCACACCTTGACGCGTCGATCCTCCCAGCCGGCGAGCTTCATCAGCATGCCGACCCGCTTGCCATTGGCCGAAGTCTGCGACTTCAAATCCAACATACGATTGATGATGTCGGCGCAGGCCACCCAGCCCGCCAGACGACCACCACGACGCTCCGACTTCCGCGCTTCGTCCTCGGCGATCCTGATCGCCGCCACCTGCCAAGGATCTTCCACCCGGTGCTCGCCCTGGACCTTGCCGCAAAGCGCCTCCTCCTCGGCGCCTGATGGGTACCAGAGCGCGTCATCGCGATAGGCCTGCACCGCCTCGGCCCATAATTGATCGCGCCAGGATGCGATCTTGGCGGTGTCGACGAAGGAGACATCGATCGGCCAAAAACGACGGTTCTCATCGTCGAGCAAAAAAGCGCGATCGTTCGTGGTGCCGATGAAAATGCAGTGCCGAGGATGCGGCCGGTTGATCCGGCCATAGGGTGGCCGATAGCTGTCGACCGACTTCGACAAGAAATGCTTGACGCGCTCAACATCGGACGTGCGCCGAACGGCCGACAGCTCGGCGAGCTCAAGAATCTGCTTGGCCTGGAGGTGCCCGTAAGAGTCTTTCCCCTCCATGGTGTTGAGCGAGTCCGAGAACCAGGACGGGTCGAGGCACAAGACGCGGCACACCGTGCTCTTGCCGGTGCCTTGCGGCCCGATCAGCACCGGAAGGCAATCAGCCTTGCACCCAGGATCGAGACCCCGCGCGACGCCGCTGATCAGCGTCCAGCGCCCGACCAAAGAGAGATAGCGCTGCTCATCCTCGATCGACAGACCATCGGCCGTCGCCATCATGCATGATCGTATCCAGCCATCGAGGCGCCGCTCGCCATCCCATTCCAGCGCATTCAGACGATCGGCGAGCGGATCGATCCGCCGTTTGCCGGCGACCGCCGCGACGCCCTCCAGGCACATCGGCGTGCCGACTTCCAGGCCCTCCCATTGGAGGAAGGCCGCAAGATCGGTGTTGTCGGTCTCGGTCCAGGACTCCCAAGCTGACGTCTCGGACGGCCGCCACGGCAGATCACGCGCCTCGATCGTCTCGGCAAAGGCGTTATAGCGAACTTTATCGGCAAGCTCGGGATGTTCGTTGAGCGCCTCGATGACGTTGTACACCAGCTTTTTGAGCGCACCGGTTGTCTTCACTTTGAGGCAATTCCGGTGCCAACGTTTGCTGATCACCCGGCCGGTGCTGTCCAACGGAACGTCAAGACCGTCGTCGTCGAAATCCACCGGCGGCCCGTCGAGATAGGCGGGAACTTCATCTGACCCCATGCCCGCCCGAGGCTGGCCTGGTCGCCTTTTGCGTTCGCCGGGTGCCCTCGCGATCCTGAACTTTCGCCGGGGATCGATCACCACCCGAGCGCGCTCAAGACACTCGACGATCCCCGCGGCGCCCTCAGCCTTCAACGTATCGTTCAAATCCGCCTTGTCGCCGGCGGTGCTGGGACTGGCGCGAATGATTGAGATCATCGCTTTCGGGACCGAGGCCCTCGCCGCGGTCAAGAGGGTGCGAAGCCGGTGCGGCTTTGGTTTCGGCTTGCCGGGATCGACCGGCGGGTATTTCAGCACGTCGCGATCGAGGATGAGCGCCAGATGCCGGGCCGCTGCAAGATGGGGATCGGGTCGCTCAAACCGGCGATGGTTCAAGCCGCCGAGTGCAATCAGCACCGTGAGATCGTCCAGCGCTTCGGTTGGAAGTCCGTCGGGATGCAGAATGCTCCCGGCAGTCTCCAGGCCCTCGCCCATGACGACCAGGCCGGTCAGATCGCCGCGATTGCCAGGGGTCAGCCGGACAAAACCTTGCGCCACCGCGCCCTGCGATCGCCGAGGGAAACGCCGATCTTTCCGGCCCTCGCGGTCCAGCCTGGTCATCTGAATAGCGACGATCTCGCCGGCAGCATCCGTGACCGACACCACCAGGCAAAGCTCCCGAACGCGCTCGACCTGGTTGCGATAGCCAGACCAAATATGCACCTCCGAGAGAAAGCCAAGGTAAGGCGCCAGATGGGTCAGACCCCGGCTTTCGAGATACACCCAAGCCGGATCGCCGGCGGTGATTTCCTGCGAAGCCTCCCAGTTGATTTGCGCAAGCCGGATCGACCGATCGGTCTCCAGCTTTCGCCGCTTCTCCTGCTCCTCTCGGGTCTTGCCGGCCCGCGCCTTCAGCTCCTTCAATCGCTCGGGCGGGATCTCGTCTTCTAGGCTCTCGGGATACACGTCGGCCATGTCGCGCTCCGAGAGACCAAAGGCCTTCGCCAAGGAATAGACCCCGCTCCCCTTGCCAAAAGGCGGCCTGAAATCGCTCCAGGCCCCGGTGACCGGATCGACCGACAAACCGTTGCTTTTCCCGAAACGAATGTCGCTACCGACCGGCCTTCCTTTGCCGCGCTCAGCTTCGATCCGTGGCCGTAGATGAGCGATCATCCGGCCGGGATCGGCGTCCATCGCGTCGAAAAGCACGCGACGGCTGTACTCAAATTTTGGTGGCATAGCACCCTGCTCTCACCTCGGAGCCTTATGGTGGACCGGCGCCAAGCGCGCCGATCCGGCTTGTTTTTCTTAAGGTGATGCGAGGCTTAGGGTGCGGCGGGCTGACGGCACCAGCAGCGATCGCAAGGCTTTCGAACCCGCCCCGCCGCCGGCGGGCCGTGTCGGATCATCCCGACCGACGCCAGGATCAAGACGGCGATCACCGGCAGCATGAGCGCCGAAAAGACCACCGCCGCGACCAGGGTTAGACCGCCATAGGCGAAGCTCGGGCGCCAGCCGTTGCCGGCAAGAAGCGCCGCCACAAGACGCCGCGCCTGGTCGAGCACCTCGCCCTCGGCATGCCGAAGTTGACGGCCGAGACCTTCCGCAAGGTCGCTCATCGCAGGGGTCAATAATGGCCGATCCTGCAAAGCAGATCGGCGATGGCGTCGCACGTCAGCATCTCCCCGCCGACGGCCTTGCCAGGGTGGAAGCTCTCTGAAAAGATAAGCCCATCGAGCGAGCGCGCCCACGCTTCCTCGATCCCCCGACTGGTCGTCGGCCGTCTAGTGTATCCATCGAAAGCCTAAGCAGCTCCCGAATGACGCGCAAGCGATGCGGGAGCCGCCTAGCGCTTCGACCCCCGAAAATAGCGACCATCGGCACGGGCGACCAAGCTCCAGCCCTTACACCAAAAAGGCGAGGCCGGCCCCGGTCCTATTCTTTTCTGAGCGCGCTTTCCGGCAGCACCATCAGACCCCGGCGCTAGTTGCTCATCCACGTCGCGCCAAACGTCGGACTCCTCGGCGGTTCCGTCGATCTTGGACCTTGCAGATAATGCTCGCTCATCGTGCCGATCGCCAAAGCGCGGACCATGTCGGACCCGCCCAGCTGGTTGGCGGGATAGCTGAAAAGCTGGTGTTCAAAGGCCTCCAGCCATTGCGGGTGGCCGAAGTCGAGCGGTGCTGTCGGCTGATAGGCCGGGAGCTTGATCCCGCCCATCTCCAGCCGGGTGCGAAGCCGCGGCATCTCATACTCGGCATTGAAAGGGACCACACCTTTCGCCTGCGTTTCATTGGTTTGCAACAGCGAGATATGCGGCTTGAACCGCTTGGTTTGCCGGGCCGGATCATGCTGCGCCGATCGGCGACGCTCCCGCGCGATCGCCTGGACGGTCGAGTCAAGCTGCCAGCGCATGTTCTCGGTCGTCAGCCAATAGGATACCCCATAAGTCTCCGACGTGCTCGGCTCATAGACACCGTCGAGATCGCGCTTTCGGATGTAGTCATGCAGTTCGAAAAGACGACCCGGCAAAGAGCCGGCGACATCCTCGGCATAGATCACATGCGCGTCGCGCTGATCGTCGACCGCCAGAATCACTGCCGCGCCATCGTGGCCAAAGGCCATCAGCTCGGGCAAGCAAAAACAGCCGATCAGCTTGACCGGCGTTACCCCCCGTCGACGACCAGGCCAAGGAATCACTTTCTCAGGTTCATAGGTCGCCATCTTGTCGCGACGAAAAAAACACCCTTCGTTACGCTTCGGCGTGACGCTGTCTCGCCAATCCCTCATGACTTTCCTCCCCGCTCGCTCAAGAGCTTCATGCCGACCAGCGCGAGCATCAAAGCGAACAGGACGTCGTCATGGTTGCTGCCCCGCGCCTCGGTCTTGACGTAGCCGGTCGCCTCAACGATCCGGTTCTCCAGGCTCTCGCATTCCTCCTGGAGGATCTCACGATCCTCTTTCGGTAAGTCCGGCGCCGGCTTCACAAGGCCTCGCTCGATCGAGGTCTGCAAGTGCCGGATCATGGAGCGCTTGGGCACCTTGATCCGCCGGCGCTCCCAATCGATCCGAATATGCTGGCCGCTGGTCAGGGTGCAACCCCAAAGATAAGAAACCTCGCCGCCCGGTTCATCTTCCACGAAGTCGAAAAAGCTGTTGCCGACGCCGCCGGCATCGATCACCACGATGTCGGGCCGCCAGGCCTGGATGGACTGGTGAACCACCTCGACTTGCCGCGGATAGGCAAGACCGAGCGGCAAGCGTGCCGCCCGGCGGATCGCGCGGCATGGCGAGCCGTCGTCATCGAGGATCACCAGGCCGGGATAATCGCGCTCCTTGCCGACATCGAAGCCGAGCGCGCGCCTGGTCACGCCCGCTCGCCCACCTTGTCGTCATAGTTCGTCACATCGACAAGGATCGACTGCATGCCTCACCCGTCCTCGGTCGCGCTGATCAGATCGACCACCTCGGCCAAGCTTTTGTACTTCGGAAGGTCAGGCGAATAGCGCTGATAGTGGCCGCCGCGATGCCCGACCGGCCGGCCGGAATAGCCCCAAAGGTAGAAGCCGACGCCATGCATGGGATGATCGGCACGCCGGCAGATCAGGCCGGATGAATGCCGCCAAGTGTGGCGATCGATCTGCCGCCAAGCCGCTGGAAGCGGCCACCCGCGCTCATCGACGGGCGCGTCTTGGTGCTCTTGCTCGACCATAATGGTCTTGCATAAATGCTCGCCGGCGCAAATGTCCAGGACTGGAGTGTCAAAGCTAAGGCGCTGAAAGGAAAAGATGATGCAGCATGAGAGCGGCATGCCTTCCACCCGGAAGCTCACCGGCGGCAGGCTGGCGCCGACCACCGGGTGCCGTATCTGCAACGACGCTCGCCGAGAGCAGATCGAGTCACTGATCTATCGCGGCGTGCGCGACAAGGACATCTGCGAGCAATACCCCGACCTGTCGGCGTCCTCGCTCTACAATCACCGGCGCAAGTGCATTCCGGCCGCGGTCGATCGAGCGCGCTATACCATCGATGCCGACGCCGGCAAGCGCCTGGTCGAGGAGATCAATCGGCAGCTCGATCTCTATGCGGCCAAAGTGAAAGAGATCACCGAGGGGCCGGAATGGGTGTCGGCCAAGCGCGTCCTGCAGATCACCGAGCTGGGACCGGACGCCGCCGAGGCCGGCACCGCAAACGGGTCGACGCCGAGTGTCGGCGACACCGTCGACAACGGCGCGGCGCGCTCGGCCCGCGTCGAGCAGATCGCCAAAGGCGAAAAGCTGGAGCAGCTCGGCGATCGCATCTTGAGGCTTGCCGAGCTGGCCTATGAGCGCCGCGACTGCTTTCAGACCGCGATGCTCACCGGCATTCACCAATCGCCCGATTTCATCGACCTTGCCGAAGGATCGATGTGGGCAATCCGCCAATGGCCGGCGGCGCAAATGGCGCTCGCCGCTCACTACAACGCTTATCTTGAGGCGCATGATGCCCCCACTTTTGTCTGGAATGAGATCGACGAGGACGAACCCGACCAAACGCGGCCGGGCGAACCTGCCGCCGTTGCAGCTGACCCCGAGGCCGCTCGATCCCCGTAACCGGCTGGCGCTTCCCTTCGTCGAAGTGATGCGCACGGTCTCGACCGTCGATCCGGTGCTGTTCTATGAGCGGGAGCTTGGAGGCTCCGACATCCTGCCCTCGCTCGATCCTTGGCAAATGGCGGTGTTGCGTGATCCCGCTCGCAATCTCCTGGTACTAAGCGGTCGCCAATGTGGAAAAAGCACGGTCTCGGCCCTACTCGCCCTGTCCACCTCGCTCACCTATCGCGGCCAGACCGTGCTCCTGGTCTCGCCCTCGCTTCGGCAAAGCAAGCTGCTTTTCCAGACCGTGCGCACCATGCTGGAAGCGTGCGCCACCAAGCCCGAGGTGAAGGAGCTTCGCGCCAATGACGTCCAGTTCGCCAATGGCTCCAAGATCGTCTCGCTCCCCGGCCGAAATTCCGACAGCATCCGCGGCTATGCCAATGTCGCGCTCATCATCGAGGACGAGTCAGCTTACGTGCTCGCCGAGACCCATGGCGCCATCCGGCCGATGATGGCGGTCAACCGCTATAGCCGGCATGTGATGGTCACCACCCCGAACGCGCAGCGCGGTCATTTTTACAAGCTTTGGACGCGCGAAGACTTGCCGGCGAGCTGGTCCAAGCACTCGATCACCACCGCGGAATGCACGCGGATCTCGGCCGAGTGGCTCAAAGATGAGCGCGACGCGATCTCGTCTCGCCTCTATCGTCAAGAGTATGAGTGCGCTTTCCTCGCCGCCTCCAATTCCGTCTTGAGCGCGGATTGGCTGGAGGCGGTCGCCGACCATCGCGATCTAAGGCGCGACGACGACGCCCTGGAAGCGAGCTTGAACGGTGACCCCGATGAGGCCTTGAGAGCCGGCCGCTTCGATCATCTCATGGATGAGATCAGAGCCGAGGAGATGGCAAGCGCATGACCGATGCGAGCCTGCTCTTTTCGGCTCATTTGCCGATGACCCAAGGCGAAAACCCGACCATCGCCGCCTTTCTCCAGGAAGGTGAGCGCTACAGCCTGGTGTCGATCAACGAGACCGACGACACCGATTTCGATCGCCATGTGATGGGCAGGATTGCGGCGCTGGTGAAGGTCATCAGCCGGCGCACGATCGGCGACGGCGCGGCCCTCCTGCGCTCACGACTGATCTTTTCCGGCGGCGGCGCCAATGCCTGGAGCTTGGCAAGGCGCCTCGCCCCGACCTTCAAGGCCGGCGACTATGATGTGGTCGAGATCACCGCCGGCGGCCGTGCCGCTTGTCGGGTTCACGCGATCCCGCTTCACGGCGTGCCAAAGCCGGTTTCCCAAGTGCCGCGCTTGATCTTCATCGGTGCCCTCCAGGATCTCGCCGCGCCCGGCCAAGACAGGATCGGCACCGAGCTTGACCCGAAGGAGATGGAAGCACTCCGCGCCGAGGCCGTGACCTTCGAAGAAAGGGCGCGGAAAATGCCGACGGACGATCCGGCGGCGTTGATGGACTTCCAAGGTGACGGCCGCATGGTGGCGCTCGGGATCGGTGTCTGGTCGATCCTCTATGGACGGGAAAGCGTCAACGCGGTAACGCCGGGCGCTGAACCTGGTAATCGCTGAGAACACCGCCGCGCTCATCATCGCCGACGGTCGTCTGCTTGATCCACACCCGCCGATCGCCGAGGGTCCGATAATGGCCGCGCCGGCGATGACATCGCGGTGAGGCATGGGTGCCGCCTTGATGCGGACCCCGCCGGCGCTTGGGACCGATGGTCACCACGTTATAGCTCCATCCCTCCCGATCCCAGCGCGCCCGTCTGAGCGTCGCATGCCGGCCCTCGATCGGCAAAAGCGCCTCGCTCGCCCCGGTCTCATGCACGAGGTCGAGCGCCGCGAGATGATGGATCATGACCGCCTGCCATCTGGCACCGTCAACATCGTCGTTTTGCACGAGGTCGAGGACATTGTGAAAGCCGAATAAGCTTGCATAGCCGTCCTCGCAGCGCTCCAGCGAAAAGGCCGGGAGATAGATCTCGCTCATCGCGGGATCATCCCGACGCAGCAAATAAAAATCGATCATGGTTGAGGTGATCGGCGCGTGATGGAACTCGATCGCCAGATCAGGCTCGCTCGGCGTCCCATCTGCTTTGAGCACCGGCCCGTCGCATGCCGGGTGCCAAGCTGCGTCGCGCTGCCATTTTTGTAGACACAACAGCGCTTCGTCGCAGGTGCCCATGGTGATCACCATGGGGGTCGACGGCAGCTTCAAGTCTTGCCAGGCCTCGGGACATCCGCCCGCCTGCCCCGGCTCCATGCCAAAGGGAATGAACCGGCTGGTCGCCTGGAAGCCGAGCGCGGTCATAGCATCCGGCTTGAAATCGAGATGATAGATCGGCGCCGCCAAGACCGCCTTGCAAACCCGCGCCAAGCTCGGGTCATTGACGTGACGATAGGCAGTCGCTTTGACCCACCAATAGGGCGCCTCGGTCATGCTTCCTCACCTCCCTCGGGCCTGGTGCAGCTGCCCTTGTCATCGACCAGCACGCGCTCATCGTCAATCACCTGCCGGGCATGAGGGCGGGCCGCCGAGCCGGCACCGGCATCAAAATGTCGATTGCCAGGCCTGTGGCGGCCGTCAGCGCCCGATGATGGTGATTTTGCCTAGGGTACGTGAAATCTCTTATCGGTCGCTGACGAGCCTCTGAGCGCCTGCGACGCCATCGTCGTTTCTGAGGAGAAAAGCCAGGCCAAGTGCAACCCGAGCGTATTGCGCGATGAGACCGGCATTGACCGCCGAGAGCAGCGCACCCGATGTCGGCAAGGGTCATCGCGGGATAGTATCGATAGGAGAGCCACCAAGCGAAAAGCCCGACCACGATCGGCATCCGATTTCTGGTGCCGCCAGAGATCCAGCGTGATCTCATCCCATGCCGCCATGTCAGCCATGGAAAGTGCTGCTTGTGAGTAACGTCGGAAACATCGTCACCAACATCTCGTCACCAGGACCGAGATTAGGCTTGAGCAGCTCGACCAGCTCGTCGGCCTCCTGGACCACTTGCTGGCCGAACATCAACACGTAGCGGCCGCCGTCGCCCGGCTCCCAATCCTCGCCTCGATCCTCCAGGACTAGGCCGTGTTGCTGAGCGAGCGCCTTCACCTGCTCAAAAAATTCTGAGGTCGCCATGGTCACCCCTCCCCGCTCAATCCAGACCGAGGGTCAGCCGCCGACGTCGACCGCGGGAAATCGCCGCGGGCCTTCCGGTCGCGTATCTCGAAAACCTCTTGGCACACGCGCTCAAATGGCTGGACGGCGCCGGCGATCGGCACCCCATAGCCAAGCGGCCTACCATGGGCCGGCGTTGCATCGAGACAATGATCATGGGAAGTACATGCTTGCTTCGGCATGGCTCAGCTCCTTGCCGTCGAAGTGCCGGGGATTGGGCCTCGAACACCCGTCCCCGGTGCGCCGCCCAATGCGGCGACTTGTGGACAATTTAGCCAGACGATTAGCAATACAATCGTCTTGCTTTTCAGGCGTCAAGACTGTCGTACCCTAAGACACATCACAATTGGTCTTGCCGGTAAGACCCTTGCTAGCGTGCCATACTGAAAACCTTGATTTCAGCCGCGCGGACCATCGTGATGACCAAAGCTAGACCGAGTAAGCCAGACCATTTGCCAGACCTCGACGCCGCAATCCGCAAGACTGTGATGGTCTCGCTCCGTCTCGATGAGGATGTGGTGAGCTATTTCCGAGCGACGGGCAAAGGATGGCACGCCCGAATCAATTCCTTGTGCCGCTGGTACATGGAACAGGCCGAGAAGGCATCGGCCGGTGCCAAGACCAGGAAATAACCCTGAGCTGCTTCAAGCGGTCTCAGCCTTGCTCAAAGCCGACCCGAGACACCCCTTTGATCAGCCAATGCTGAGGTCGAGCTGCCGCTAATGGTGGTCGTTTTGCCCCCGATTCCACATTTCATGCACGTCTCCGAACATTTCACACGCGCCCCCTCACCTCACACCCGACTGCTGGTTAAGTCTTTGGTTTTGTTGGTGTCTTAAACCACGACACATTTGGCGACGGCAGAGTGTTATATAGTGTTAGACTCTGTGTTACGGATTTTTTCGATCTTGTAAACCATTGAAATATAAGGCTGATTTGGCCCAAAAAATGACCAGGCGTGCATGAAATGACGAAAGAGCGTAGACGAAATGACGTTAGGCCGTGTATGAAATGACGATGTTATCCACAAAACTAAGAATTGAATTATGACCCAAGAAAGAGCGCTCGCACCGATCCGGCACAGCACTGATTTTTTCCTATGCGACATCTTCGATGCGACCCCAAAAGCCGACATGCCCTCGATGTCGGTGCCGCTCTTCTCACTGTCCACACGGCCGGACCACGAGCAGCGACGATACGATTTCGGCAATAACCGTTTTGTGAAAATTATCCCGAGCGGGAGCGGAGCGGCGACGGTCCACGACCGTGATATTCTGATCTATGCCATCAGCCAGATCATAGCCGCAAAGAACGCCGGCCGTACTATCGGCCAGAAGATCCGCTTTCATGGCTACGATCTACTTGTTGCGACGAACCGCCAAGTTAGCGGCGAAGGCTATGCCGGAATGAAAGCAGCTCTGGACCGCCTCGCCGGCACAAGGATTGAAACGAATGTGTTGTCGGGTGGCTTGGAGGTCACCAGAAATTTCGGGCTAGTTGACGAGTTCGAAGTCGTGAAAGAGCATCGTGACGGCCGAATGCTGGCCGCCGAGATTAAGCTCAGCGATTGGACATGGGCAGCGCTTGAAGCGTCCGAAGTGCTCACGTTGCATCGTGATTATTTCCGGCTCCGAAAGCCCCTTGAGCGACGATTGTATGAACTCGCCCGAAAGCACTGTGGGAAGCAACCACGATGGCATATCGGCCTTGAAAAGCTTCAACAACGCACAGGGTCGAAAGCCACTCGACGACAATTCCGACAGCAAGTCCGCAAAATAACCGATGATAACGCCCGGCATTCTCACATGCCGGATTATAGCTTTTCCTTTGATGACGACGTACTGACCGTCAAATCCCGTAGCAGCTTTCTCGCTCAGAGTGAGACTAGCCCGGCGATACTGCTCAGCGCCGATACCTATGAGCGCGCCAGAGCACTTACGCCGGGCTGGGACATCACTGTGCTTGAAAGTGAATGGCGCGACTGGAGCGCCGCCAAAGACGTTCCACCACACGACCCCGACGCCGCCTTTCTCGCCTTTTGCCGCAAAAAAGGCCCCTTGCGCTAGGGGAAGTCGACTATGCTTCGAACCCTCTTAATCATCTACAGGTTTTCAATGGGTTATGAGTGCTAAGGGGGACGGATTGGGCGGCTTGAACTTAAGGTTTTCAGTACGTTATCGATGTTAGCAGGACGTTTGAGGCGGCTTTTGCGCGTCCTGGTGACGTCAACGGCACCTATCTTGCTCAGAACTGTGACCACGCACCCCTTTGCCAAGCCAATTTAGGCCTCCCAGCCAGGCACGAACGACAATTATCCACAGCTCTGACTCGCGCGCGCGTTTTATTGTTCTTATGTTCTATAGATTCATAGGGTCTATTTCATCAACAATTTCAATGCTTTGCGAGAACTAAAAAGACGTTTGGGGCACTTAGCAGGACGTTTGAGGCGGCTTAGCAGGACGTTTGAGGCGGCTTAGCAGAACACATGCAGAAAGAGACGTCTTGATAGAACACAATAAAGCTGTCAAAAGGACGCCACGTCGACATCACGTCCTGTTAAGAGAGAAGGCAGCAGAAGACGAAATGTCCGGACAACTCACACTAGCTCAGCGCGCCGTTGGACCGGACGGCATGGCCAAGCCGAAAGAGCTAATCGAGATCCACGAACACCATTTGCTTACGCTTCAAGATCGGCGGCTTTACAGCACGCTTATTCACCTCATTTGGGATGATCTTGGGAAGGAGCAGGAGCACGTCGTACCGATGAAGCTCTTGCGAGGCACCTCTCATGAAAGCAACGACCAAATCAAAGCCGCAGCATGGCGGCTGTTGTTAACCGGCGTCGTCGTCCGCATTGCCGACGAAGCAGGCGAGGAAGGCACCCTGCGATGTACGTTGATTTCTCAACTTTTTGATCTCGATGAGGACAATACCCCGGATGGTAATTTGCGATTCTGGATCGCTCCGAGGCTCCGAAAAGCCCTATTAAACTCCAGGCAGTGGGGTCGCATAAAACCGCGGATTTGCTTTGCTTTTAGCTCCAAATATGCCCTGACGCTGTACGAGAACCTTTGCCTGCGAATCAACCGCAACAATACCTTTGAAGATTGGTCAGTCGCCGACTTTCGCAGCTTACTTGGCGTCGAGCCCGGCAGATACCTGGCCTATTGTGATTTCAATAAGCGAGTGCTCAAGATCGCCGCGGATGAAGTCAACGGCTTGTCAGATATCAATGTGGAAATCACGCCAATCCGCACTGGCGGCCGGGTTCGCGGCAAAATCGAAGGCTATCGAATGATATGGCAAGTCAAAACGGCCGAAGAATGGAAAAGAGCCTCTGACGAGATCAATCGACACAGCGCCGGCAGGCACGTCCGACTGTCCGGCAAGGACCAACGCGAAACGGTCGCTGCATAGACAGAGGGTGCGCTCATGCTCCGCACGTTCCTGATCATCTCGAAAACCCTCTTGATTGCCGTCTTGAGCGCGGGCTTTTCTGCCCTGGTGATCTGGCTCATCCTCGCGCACTTCGTGCTTTCGGAGATGCAGCAAATCGCCCTGATGATCGCCGGGTTGCTGTTGACGTTGTACAGCACACTGGACGCCTTCCAGGAGGAGAGGCGCCGGGTAAGGCTACACCAGGACGTGACCAAGGCTATCAAGACACTGGCCAAGCAGTACCGCGACGCGATGCGGGTGAACGAGTACGGCCAACCCAATCGCCGGAAATGGCACGCCGCGATTGATCGGTTCTTGCTGGTGACCGGCCATTGGGAATTGCCTCTTTTGAAGCGCGACAAGATCAGGCTGATCACCGACCGCGTCAAAGCTCATCTCAAGACCGAGAGAGCCGCGATCGCCGCGGCAGCGCCGGCGGCATCGAGCGAGGCCCCACGCTCAGAACGGACGCCGAGGCGGAGCGTTGAGCGCTCGATCCCTCAACGGCCAAACCTCTATGAGACGATCGCCAGGCGTACCGCCGACCTGGTGCAAAAGGCCAGCTGGCGGGATGCGCGCTCAGCACCTCCCCCTGCCCCCACATGCGGCCACGCTTTCGAGGCCTGGTGCGCCGCCAGGCTCCAGGAGGCGGGATGGCGAGCCGAGGTGACCGGCCGATCCGGCGACGACGGCATCGACGTGATCGCCCGCAAGGATGGTGTCGGTGTAGGCCTCCAGTGCAAACGCTATTCCTCGGCCGTCGGCAATCGTGCCGTTCAGGAGGCCCACACCGGCAAGAGCATGCACCGCCTCGATCACGCCGCCGTCGTCTCGACCGCCGGCTACACCACCAGCGCCGAGGCGACCGCCAAGCGCACCGGCGTTCTGTTGCTGAGCGAGCGCGATCTCCCGAAGCTCGCCGAGCGCCTCGGCCTCAAGGACAAGACCGCCAGGCAACCCGCGCTGGCGAGCACGGTTGTGAGAATGGCGCGCTGAAAGCTAGCGTCAGGCCGCGACGGCCGGATGCCGCTTGATCCCTTTGGTGATGGTGCGGCTCTCTTTCCGCGCCTTGGCTTCGTCGTATATAGCCTGCATGCGAAGCGTGGTGCCGGCCTCGACACCAAAGGCCTTTTCGAGCTTGAGCGCCAGCTCGGCCGTGATCGCTCCATGGCCATTGATCACCCGCGACAGGTTTTGACGGGTCATCTGAAGTGCGGACGCCGCCTCAGCCACGCTCAAGCCGAGCGGCTCCATGATGAATTCCTTGATGTAGCCGCCGGGATGGGGCGGGTTCTTCATGGTCAGCATCTCGCCGCCTCCTAATGGTAGTCCTCGAAATCCACATCAAAGGCGTTGCCGCCCTCAAAACGAAACGTCAGCCGCCAGTTGCCAGTGACCGTCAGGCTCCAAGTCCCAACGCGGCCACCCTCAAAAGCAGGAGTGATAGCTTGCTCGCCGCCGTCGCCGGCCTTGCTGCCAGTCACAAAGAGGCGCTCTAGCCCCTTATGCTTGAAATTATGTATGCCCATGGTGTCGCATGTCAAACGACATTTGACACGAATTGTCAAATGATTGATTTTTTGCATGTAAAAAACATGCAAAACACTGTTAATCATGTAATTTGCATTTTCACATGACTATCCATTTTTAACTTGTCCTCCTTGTATTTCGCATGCAGATCATGTTCTCCATGTTTTGTCTTGTGCATTACAAGGAGCTACCATGCGCATTCTCACAACCGTGTCGCCGAAAGGCGGTGCGGGCAAAACCACGCTCGCGATGGTGTTGGCGTCCGAGCTGGCGCATCGAGGCCAGTCGGTCTGCCTGGTCGACGCCGACCCCAACACGCCACTTGAGGTTTGGGCCTCACGCGGTCAGACACCCGACAATCTGCACGTGCTTGTTGACAGCGATCCAGGAGGCGACACGATTTTCGACACGATCGAAGCCGCCAAGGAGCGGGCGGATTGGGTGATCATCGACACCGAAGGAACGCCCAATATCCGTGTGACCCGCGCGATCACCGAGGCGGGCTTGTGCCTCATTCCGCTCAAGCCATCACACCTGGACGCGTCCGGCGCGGCCAAGGCGGTCAAGCTCATTCGCGACTGCTCCAGGCAGATGCGCCGAAAGATCCCGTTCGCGATCGCGTACACGCAAACCAGTGCCGCTATCGTCACCGGATCGGAAAAGGATATCCGAGAGCAAATGCAGTCCCATGACTTGCCGGCACTCTCGACCGGGCTGATGCAGCGCGAGGCTTATGTGAAGATCTTTGCGCTCGACACCACCCTTTATGATCTGAAGGCGAGCGAGGTGAGCGGTCTCGACAAGGCGAGAGCTAACGCCGCGGCCCTAACCGACAATGTCATCGCGGCCTATGCCGCCGGCGTGAAAAGCATGCATGAAAGGATCGCCTCATGAGCTCCAAAGACCAGCCCGAGGCGCGAAAGCCCGCGGCTCTATTCGAGAATATTGACGACGTGCCCACAACACCCGTCGGCGAACGCGACACCGCCGCGCTCGATCAGATCGCCGAGCGGCACGGCTTCAATGGCGGCGCCACCCCAAAGAAGAAAACCAGCGCCAAACCCACCAAGCGGAAAGCAGCGCCGCCGGCGCAAGAGGTGCGACGGATCGGCAGGCCGCGGAAAAAGCACCCCAACACGCCTTTTAATCAGTCGATCCCGATCCCGACGGCCAATGCGATCTACGACTATTGCCGGCGGCATCCCGACGTCACAGTCGGTCAATGCCTCGGCCGAGCGATCAAGGCCTTGCTGGAGACCGAGGCCGCCGAGACCACGGACAAGGCCCGATTGGCCGAGATCAACGCCGCGATGTCGACCCTGGACTAGCTAAGCGATCGAGCTGGCGATGCCCCATGAGCGTGATCTCGTCACACGCACGCACCGCCACCTCGGGCATGATCCTGTCGGTGCCGGGAGTCGCCTCCAACTCGACCACAAAGACTTTCTGCTTTTAGCGCTCATCGAACCGCGGCGGCCACACCCATTGCAGATACAAGGCCCGATACCAGCCCTTGGCGGGATGAGCGCGAGCGAATAGGTGCCGACATCATCAAGGCGGTGCTCTTTCGCCGGCGAGCGACTGATGCTCCCAGCACCTATGAGCGGATCGTCGAGGAGCGGCGACCAACAGACACAAATCCAGAGCCTACGGCACTGTCCGGCTATCGGGGAGCGTCTCTGTTACAGAGTTTTAGAGCCTTGCTGTTCCCTTTAGCGAAGGATGGATTTATGATGCCGTCGTTAACAATATAAGGTGAAAGGAGGGATCAAAATTTCCGTTGAACTTTTGTTGCTGTCAATCGGGACAGCAAGCCAAGTGGTGAGCATGGCGCTCGCCATACTCACCTACCTGAAACTCTGACTTTCCGTTGAACTTTGCCCCCCGTTCGAGCTGCAACTCGGACGGGGGTTTCCTGTTCGAAGTGACAGGAATGTCAACGAGGCTTTACATATACCACCCCTGTTGATCTTACGGCAATAGGGTTTGATAGGACCCTACAAGCCCTTCCGAACGATAAGATCGCTAGAAGCCTTAAGCTCTTTGTTGATAATATTACTGTTTGCTCTCCAGCATTTCGACCATCTTCTTAAGATCCTCAACTGTCAGGATCAGCGAGCATAGCTTTCGAGGTTTTTTCTCTTCCAGCTCTGTCATCACATCGACGGCAACCGGAGTGCCCATCTGTATTGGCCCATCCGCTTGCCCGAAAACCAGATAGCGATCTGATACGATGCAATTAACGGCTCTTTTGCCCCGCCGATTTATGATCCTTTGCCATGTCGATACGGGGAATCTGTCAACATTGTCCACCATGCTCACCCATCCTCTTGTTAAACAAGGCATCCCACAGATAGAATTCTGTCGAAATATTTCTATTTTTGCGTTACATCATCAGAGCAAGCGCCAATCACCGATACTCTGTGGAGTATGGTCAAATGGTGCTCGGTGCAAATATCACGCATAAGCAGGCACAAGAGGATAAGAGAATGGCGATTCAAGTCGAAGGGAATTGGAAAAAGGGTTTTGCCTTCGATGTTCATACACTGTCGAGCACTTATCTCGGACCGGATGACAATGGTCATGATCAGTGGGATAATACTCGCAGTGAAATGGGTGAGCTTGTTTATCAACTTAAATATCGACGCGATCAAAGTGCACTACAAAAAATCATAGAATTACTTGATGGAAAGATGAAAGGTATCGCTAAATTCGACTACATCGTCCCTATTCCGCCAACAGATACAAGTCGTCAGTTCCAACCAGTAACAGAAATCGCTCTGGCTCTGGGCAAAGCCTATGATGTTGACGTTTTAGTCGATCTCCTGAGAAAAAACTCAGGAGGCAGGCAAATCAAAAACGTCAGCGATATCGAGGAAAGACAACAGCTTCTACGAGAGGCTTTATCAATTAAAAGCGAACATCAAATCGCAGGGTGTGATATACTATTGGTTGATGATCTTTATCGCTCAGGGGCTACATTGAATGTTGCTACCGATCTTCTATATCGGGCCGAAGCTGGTAAAGTGTGTGTGCTAACGATGACAAAAACCCGGAGCAACCGATGACGAAGACAGTTTTCCTGTCAGGATCACGCAAGATCGGGCGGCTGAACGATTTGGTTCGTCACCGCCTTCAAAACATGCTTGATCAGGAGTTCCATGTCATCGTGGGTGATGCGAATGGGGCGGACAGAGCCTTTCAAGGGTATCTGGCCGAGAAAGGCTATCAGGATGTTTCGGTTTTCTGTTCCGGAAGCTCCTGCCGAAACAATGTCGGCCAATGGAGTGTTCGCTCAGTTCAGGTCGATCCAAAACTGAAAGGCCGGGCGTTCTATACGCAAAAAGACAAAGAAATGGCGGCGGAAGCCGACTATGGTTTTGTGATATGGGACGGCAAGAGTGAAGGTTCGATAAACAATATCTTTGAGCTTTTGAAAAAGGGGAAAAAGGCTGTCGTTTATCTATCAAGATCAAAAAGCTTCCGTAACATAAAAAGCGCAAAAGATATTGAGGATCTTCTGGAAGAGAGCGAGATTTCCATTTCGCACAGGAGCGGTGGTTCGTCCTTGATAGATCAGCATTTGAATGATTTCCGCCTATCTCAGCAGGGCAGCTTCAATCTCTAGGGATTGATCTTTCGCCATTCACCACGGGATGAAGTCATCTTCGATTGACGGAATGGGATGGCTTCGCACCCATGCAACGATTTTTTCAGCCTGTTCGGGTGTGAGGCAGAAACCGGGTGGCCATTCATTGTTGTTTGCATTCATCTACCAAATATTAAATGGCAGCAATTAATATAATCCTTAAGATTTCTTGGTGACAAAAACTCGCCTCTTCAAATCGTTGGGTTGATCCCAACAAAGGAACGGGAGGCGACACAGCGTATTGGATATCAGTTTGATATCTTTAGTTTTTTGCCGGCTCCGTCTCTCCCGAATTTGATGGCCTTTCATGCTGCTGATTTCAGGGGGAGGATTCCAACGGAGTCGCGGAGCTTTTCATCCGAGAAGTCGTACTCGCCGAGCATGTTGATGTGAGCCCAGGCCATTGGTGAGTGCGCAGCAATCATGCGGAGCAGTGCTTCACGAGTTTCCGCGTCGTCGGTTTTTTCGATCCGTCGGGCGAGATAGAGATAGTTCCAGCAGATGATGCTGTTCTTGATGAGGCGGTTGCAGGCCTCGGCGATTTCCTGTTCTTCCTTCTCGGCCTGGGTGAACTCGCGGGGATTGCCGACGGCGACAGCACGAGTGAAGCGGTTGGCGAGCTCGACTTTGTTGAGCTGCTTCTCGATGGCCATCGCACAACGCGAGGGGTTCTCCCGGCTCATCGACAGAATGGAGAAGGGCGACGTGCTCGTCGTCACCAAGCTCGACCGGCTCGGGCGAGACGCGGTCGATGTCAGCACCACCGTGGCGAAGCTGGAGAAAATCGGTATCCGCGTCCATTGCCTCGCCCTGGGCGGCGTCGACCTGACCAGTTCCGCCGGGACGATGGCCATGAACGTCATCAACGCCATCGCCCAGTTCGAGCGTGATCTGCTCATCGAGCGAACCCAGGCAGGCCTCGCCCGTGCGAAGGCAGAAGGCAAACCGCTTGGACGGCCAGCAGCCCTGTCAGCTAATCAAAAGCGGAGCGTCCGTGAGAAGATCGAAAACGGAGAGACGATCTCGGCCATCGCTCGCGAGTTCAGCACCAGCCGACAGACCATCATGCGCGTCAGAGATCAGGCCTGAGCGAATGTCGCTCCACGTTCCTTTGTTGCGATAGACCCATTGTTCTGAAGGTTTTGCTCGCGCTGACGATTCTCCTCTTGTTGTTCGGTATGGCCGGCCGGAATGATCGCTTGACCCGTTTCTGTCAATATCACCGAATCAAGGGACAATGTTTCCGCTTTGGCCTGACTTGTCGGACCGACGGACAACCCGATCGTTAAAACGACGGCGCTAGCCATCGTCGCCAAAAATACCTTCATGACTATCCTCCTGAAAATCGGTCGCCGCCAACCATGGTTGATGATGCTGTTTTTGCGGCATCACCACTTTGTGTAGGAGGTAAAATCTAATCAATTACTTTGTTTTTACTATAGTATTGAATTATTTTGACTTTAAATAATATTTATCATCTTGTTGTTGTAACCATGAAGCCGATTTTATATTTGATTTAATATTACTTTTACTCATCTTCATGTTAGTGCGCGTAGGCGTAAAAACGCTGGATTGACGGTCACCGTCGTTTAGACGAGGTTCATCCAAAATCGACTAATATCGTCGAAAGGAGTTATCGCCATGAACCTCGATAATTTTATTCGTGACCTGCCGATCGTCGCTCATCTTGCAGAACGGACTGACGGCAATATGTGGGTCGCTCATCTGCTAACGCTGCTTGTTCAGCTCGTGACCTTAGGATTCTGGCTGACTGTGACCTATTTCTTTTGGTTTGACGGCTTGCCGCCTGTTGAGCTTTGAGGCGACAGGCCGACATTTGGCCGACCTGTCGCCTGTTTAGCTTGGTTTAGTAAATACCGTCGCCTGGCGCGCCGTAATTGTTGTCGGCGTTATTGTTCCGGTCCTGGCCACGATTTTGGCCACCCTCGCGCTTATAACGATCCTTCCAATAGCTCTTGTGCTCGTGATATGGCTTGCCTATCTTCTCCCACCAATAGCGGTCATCCTCAATCTGCGCTTTCTGCTGTCGCCGCTCGCGCTGCCTATTTTCTTCTTGTTGCTCGGTATGACCAACCAGGATGACGCCTTGATGGTTGGTTGACGCCATGCCAGCAAAATCGAGCTTTAAAACCGTCGCGCTTGCCTGATCGACCGGCATCATCGATAGGCCGAGCGTCAACGGCGTGACGCCAGCTATTACTTTAAGAAGAGATCTCATATCCGTTCTCCCCGAATGTTTAAGCCGTCTTATCGGCACCATCGTCGTTTAACGAGGCTTTAATACTTTGAATCGTTCAATTATATATGGCAATTTCTTTGTTTTTTACATATCAAATTACTTTTGAAATCCGATAGTGATTTTATCACTTCTTGATTTTATTTATAAAACTAATGATCTTTATTACTAAAGAATTTGTGTTTTTCGGATTATTCGCCGGTCGACCGGCAACGCAACCAGGAGATAGCGTCGTTTGCCGGATCGGCAATAAAGAAGTGAGCGAGATCATCATAGACTGGTGATCTGGGTGATCTGGCGGCGATGATCAGATGCCACGTTAGACGGCGCGACATCACATCGATTTGCTCGCGCACCAAGAGGGGCAAAGCCTCCGCTGTGAAACCTTTCGACACCATCATGATCGTGTCGATCGGCGGCAACTGACGTCGACGTCCGACGATGTCAAAGCATAGGAGTGTCACCCCTGAGGGTGATGAATAGCTTTGAGAAAACGTGGTTGTCCCGCAACCTTCTCTCTTGGTCCGCCACGGTCGAAATAGACCAGACTGCCGAGCTCTGGCGCGTAATTCATGTCGTAACTGCGGTTATAGCCGAGATGGACGGTGATTCGGTACGTGTCGAATGTGCCGGCCGGCACCGTCATCTTTTCAGCACCGAGCACGCGCAACTCACCATGACGCACCCATGGCTTGTTGTTGTGATCCTCGCCTTTCTCCAGAAAAATATAGCGCGTTCCGACTTTCAGAGGCCAAAGCTCGCCAAAGACTGCGTTCCATTCCCGGCGCCCCTTACCAAAATCTTCATTGTCCCAGGCTGTCGGCAAGAAAAACGGCCCTTCGTCCGGGCAATAAGATTGAGTGCCCTCGCGCTCAAAGACTGTCGCACAACCGTTTTCGGCGATGTTCAACACCTTGGTTTCGACCTGGTCGCAGGTTTCACCGTCCGAATTGCCGATGCACCATGTCGCGGTTTCGCCAACCACTGGCTTAGGGCGGTCGACCGGGGCAAGTGCATCGTCGGCGAGTGGCGAAAACGCGCTTTGTTGCGCACAAGCTGTAAGAACCAGAACGGCAAAAGCTGACGTGATCACGCTATATCGGACCATGCTGCGTTCCCCTAATAAACCCCACGATGTCGCAAGGCTATGACGCGCAACATATTGTGTCTACTTGAAAAAAATCGACGATCATAAGTAATATTAAGTGATATTATCTCTTGTTGATTTTATTATTAATTTTTTATCTATTTCTACGTTATTTATATCGAGGATTTGAACAATTTTTCGATTTTATACTCACATAATTGTAAGAATGATTCTCACATAACAATGAGTTAATGTTGCCGGCTTTGTTTTTTATTGTCGAGCATGCGCCTTTATTTTCTTTTGACGATGCCGATCTCAAGGCATCGGGCAATACGGCACGCAACAGCTTTTGGCGGCGCAAATACGCCAAGAATGATTTTCAGCTCATGGAAAAGATGCAGCTGGTCTATGTGTGCTGACCTGCATGTTTGGATGCCCCCGTAAGCGCAGCTGCAGCCGGGACGTCGGGGATGTGAGGAGGTCGGCGAACAGTAAGGGCAAAGGATCGACAAGATCGGGGTCAGAAAAACCTGTGACCTGCAAAGGGCTCAGAGCCCGCATGTTTGATGAGGATCTGATCCGCGCATCTCCATACCGGCCCGCGGCGCATGCAAGGCCGCACACCAGAGGCCTGAAACATGACCGCACCCGATCGCATGCCCCGACCGTTCAATAAAATCCTTGCATCAACGGGGG
>JACONH010000018.1 GCA_014323835.1 Alphaproteobacteria bacterium GM202ARS2 | reverse complement strand
CAACCTGCGGATGTGTGTCTAAGTAATCCGCTTGTTTGCGTAGACGTTCAGGGTGCGACACATCGTCATCGTCTTGAAACGCAACGTATGTGCCACGAACATGGGCTAAGCCGGTGTTGCGCGCCCTAGCAGCCCCTCGATTGCTGGTGTGACGGCAATAAAAGATACGTGAGTCCCGTTGCATAAACCCCCGCACAATTTCAGGTGTGCTGTCCGTGCTGCCGTCATCGATGATAATCAGCTCCCAATCTTTAAGGGTCTGCGAGACAATACTGTCGATGGCTTGTGGTAGCAAAGACGCACGGTTATAAGTTGACAGAATAACGCTGACTTTTGGGGCAGGGGCAGGGGTGTTGCTCATGAAGACTTGATAGGCAAAAATGCCTTGAGGCGATGGTAGAGGAGCCTACCCATGCAAGCAAGCATGATACGTAAGCCAGCCAGCCGTTTAATAAAGACAAAGGTAGGATACGTAGCACGGAATCGGCGATTGATTTTGGGGTTATCGATGAGAATGGTTATGAAGCCTTGTGCCAGTTTTTTCAGGCTCGGGCGTGCTTGGGTGCGGAACTGCGGGTGCAGCTTGGCGCAGGCATCGTCAATGGTTTTAGCCTTGTGGACAGGGTCGTGCCATCCCATACGGCGATGGAAGGAGGACGTCCACGCCAAGCAGTGATAGCCCCAGCACCGCAAAAGATTGCTGGTGGCGGTGCTCAGGGTTATGTGGTCGTGGTCAGCAAGACGATAGTGGTACAGCACCTCTTCGATGGTGGCGATGCCGTAGCATTCGATGCACCGCAAGATGAAATCCCAGTCTTCGGCTATGCTGAAAAAAAGACGCATGGGCGTTTCTTTGAAAACATGGGCACGAGCCATCAGCGTGGGAGTCGATGCTATCGGTACAACGGCAATATCATGAATAGGGGCTGGCTTATCAACATGGGACGAGAACTGCAGCTTGAGATTGACAGGGTGCATGTTGTAGCGGTCGAAGTTTTGTCGCCACGCTGCCACAATGTCGATGTCGGGGTGTGACTCGAGAAAACGCACTTGTTTGTCGAGGCGCGTGGCGAGCGATAGGTCATCGTCATCTTGCAAGGCGATGTAACGTCCTCGGGCGAGTTGTGTGCTGGTATTGCGCGCAGCGGCAAGACCTCTATTGTGTGTATGGCGATGATACCGCAGGCGTGAGTCTTGCTCCATGAGAGCCTGCACCACGTGCGGGGTGTTGTCGGTGCTGGCATCATCGATGACAATCAGCTCCCAATCCGTGAACGTCTGATGGATGATGCTCCTGATAGCGTGCGGCAACAGGTGTGCGCGGTTATGCGTAGCGAGAACAACGCTCACTCGGGGTGAGTCCACGGGTTGGTGCTGTGCCTTAGCCATTGGCGATAGCAGGCGCGCAATGGTGATATTGTGCCATAATCAACGATTGCCGAAGAAGGGTGTCGTCATGGCTGTCGATGGCTCGGCCGATGGCTTTTTCTATGTCGGGCATCGCCAACAGTGCCGAGGGGGTGTAACGGTAGGCAACATACAGTTGAACGAGATGTTCGGGAAGCTTGCCCTGGAGCTTGCCGTGATGAGAATCAAGGAGCGTATGGTAATCTGCTTCTGCAAGCAGATTTTTCAGAAAACTGAGCATGGTTTCGATGGCTTCAGGGTTGTGTGTGTGCCACGTGAGGTTGAGGTGGTCTGCCGCGTATGTGTCAATCAACAACACTTTGGCTTCTTGCGAGGCAGAGCGGAAGAGGTGGCGCGTTTGTTTCAGCAAGTCATCTACGTTGGTGTTTGTTTCGACGGGGTCTTTTTTGTTGTTGTCGCGGTAGCAGGCACTTGCCCACGCTGCGAAGTGGTATTTTAGGACGTTGAGAGAGCGGCTCGGGTTGGTGGTGAGGGCTGTATGGGTGTCATCGGCAAGGCGATAGTCGTAAAGAACATCGTCGATATGGCTTAAGTTGTAGCGTTCCATGCAACGTAACAGAAAGTCGTAATCTTCTGCACAGGGAAAGAAAGAACGCATCGGCGTTTCGGTAAAGACATGGCGGCGCGCCATGATACAAGGGAAGGGCATCGGATGGATGGCTCGGGCAGCTAAGGAAGGGGGATTCGTTGCCCTCGATTGCCAATTCGCTGTGATCATCATCGTGGACATGTTACGCTCGTTGAAACAATTCAACGAGCATCTGACTAAGTCGATGTTGGCAGAGCTATTGAGAAAATCCACTTGAGCTTGTAGGCGGTGCGGGAGCGATACATCGTCATCATCTTGCAGGGCAAGATAGCGTCCTCGTGCCATCTGGGTGGCGGTGTTGCGCGCTAGAGCAGCCCCTTGTTTGCTGGTGTGGCGGTGATACACGATACGTGGGTCTTGCTTCATAAATTCCCGCACGATTTCAGGCGTGCTGTCGGTGCTGGCATCATCGATGATAATCAGCTCCCAATCCCCGAAGGTTTGATGCACGATGCTCTCCATCGCATCTGGCAGTAAGTGGGCGCGGTTATGGGTCGGCAGCACAACGCTAACGTGTGGGTCGGTGGCTTTTTGTCGTGCCGGTGGTTTCGGTGCCGTGTAACGCGACAGAGTCCGTTTCGGCACAAGGAACATTGTTAGATAGGGTATAATTTTATCGTAAGAGGGTATAATTTTATCGTCCGGCTTTTTTACGAGGCAGCTCAAAACAATGCTGGGGCAGATGAGCACGCGATAGACGAAGGGGATATGACGTTTCATTTTTTCCAGATACCACATACAAAACGTGTCTTTACTTCTGCGGATGGCTCGCCGCAGGCTCCTTGTGAAACATCGCAGCTGAGCGAAAGGCATTTTGAAAGGGTTATAGTGTCTAAAGAGCGGCTCGATGGCAACGTGGTCTTTGGCGATGTGCGAGGCGATAACATTGATATAATCTGTATATGAAAGTAGGCGTCTAAGCAGGCGTAGGGTGTAGTTGATAAGCTCAGGGTTCTGTGTTTCCCATACGGCACTAAAGTGATGTGACGCGTATTGTCTCACGAGGTGCTTGCGCGCTTTTCTTGGGGCAGAACGAAAGAGGCGGCGGTTTTTTATAAGGAGGTCGTGGACGTTGCTTTCTGTTGCAACAACGGGGTCTTTTTTATTTTTATGGCGGTAGCAGGCACTCGCCCACGCTACGAAATGGTATTTTAATATGTTAATGGCATTTCTGTTGCTGGTGCTGAGGGTTGCGTGCGTGGTATCGGCAAGGCGATAGCGATAGAGAATCTCGGGGATATGGCTTATGTTGTAGCGTTCGATACAGCGTAAGAGAAAGTCGTAATCTTCGCAGAAGCGGAAAAAGGGGCGCATTGGCGTTTCTATGAAAACATGACGGCGAGCCATCACACAAGGCGAAGGCATAGGGTGGAGGGCACGCTCGGCTAAGGGAGGGGGATGAGCCGCTCGAGATATCCACTTTGTCTGGACAATGCCCCTGTCGACTCCGTTGCTGTCGAAGCATTGCATCCACGAGCTCACCATATCCATGTCGGCAGAGTCATTAAGAAAATCCACTTGCTTTTGGAGACGGTTCGGGAGAGATACATCGTCATCATCTTGCAAGGCAATGTACTCGCCTAAGGCAAGCTGTGTGCTGGTATTGCGGGCAACCGCAAGACCCATGTTTTCCATATGGCGGTAATAGCGGATGCGCGGGTCGATAGTAGCAAAGGCGCGACCGACCACTTCCGTCATATCGCTACTGGCATCATCGATGATAATCAGCTCCCAATCCGTAAACGTCTGATTGATAATGCTTCGGATAGCGTGTGGGAGCAGATGGGCGCGGTTATAGGTGGCTATAACAACGCTGACGATGGGGGTGAATGCTGATTTTGCTTTGTTAGAGGGACGTTGGGAAAGCAGGGGTTCGTGGGAGATAGAACAGTCCGCGCTGTCTTCTTGTGCGGATGGAAGAGGGTTCGAGGCAAGGGCAACAAGCTGCGCGCGTTCCTTTTGGCCGGCAAAATGCTCGTAGAAGGAGAGGATGTCCTTTTTTTTGCTTTCGGGGGTTGCCGATAAAATATGGGCGAACTCTAGACGCAAGCGGTCAAAACAGTCGCGGGCTTGTGTCTGAAATTGGGGATGCAGTCGATGGA
The DNA here is from genome assembly GCA_014323835.1 of Alphaproteobacteria bacterium GM202ARS2. Classification (GTDB taxonomy): domain Bacteria; phylum Pseudomonadota; class Alphaproteobacteria; order GM7ARS4; family GM7ARS4; genus GM202ARS2. The sequence goes on along the minus strand of JACONH010000018.1, from coordinate 26,011 downwards.
GGGCATCGTCTATTGTCTCTGCCGTATCGATGGGATCCTGCCACCCCATACGGCGATGAAAGGCAGACGCCCAAGCAAGACAATGATACTGCCAACAACGAGCAGGCGTGTCGGGGCTGCCGGTGCTGGCAGTGGCGTGGGACTCGTCCCCTAAGCGATAGCGATAAAGCACTGCAGGCAGGGAGGCGAGCGTAAAGTGCTGCGCACAAAGAAGAAACGTATCATAGTCTTCGGCATAACGAAAGAAGGAGCGCATCGACACAGTCTGAAAGACATGCTTGCGTGCCATGTGACAGGGAAACGGAAAGGGCATCTCAATGAGGCTCTTTATGTTTTGCGGTTTATCTTTCTGGTAATGGAACAGACTTTTTTTGATATAAAGCAGACGCTCCTTTTGCTCTTCCTTTTGAAACATATGCACCCATGAGGAAACCATATCGATGCTCGGGTGAGAATCGAGATACTGGCTTTGTAGCTCGAGACGGCGCGGCTCTGACAAGTCGTCATCGTCATGTAAGGCAATGTAGCTGCCTTTTGCCTGTTGAAAACCGATGTTACGAGCGGTTGCCGCACCCTGATTGGTAGGATGGCGATGATAGCGGATACGTGAGTCTCGCGCTGTCCATTCACGCATGACTTCGGGGGTTGTATCGCTACTGGCATCATCGATGATGATCAGCTCCCAATCGTCGACGCTCTGCTCGACAATGCTTTTGATGGCATCAGAGAGAAGATGGGCGCGGTTGTAGGTGGTCATCACAACAGAGACTTTGGGTGAAGAGGACGTATGTGTCATGATAATTTTGCTCGTATAAGATAGAGGAAAAAAAGGGCGATGAAATGAAAACGCTTATGGTGCCAACAGGCGGATAGCACTGTGCTCGTGCGGGGTAGGAGGGGGGTATCTTTGTGACAACGGCGCGCGACGTGCAGAAGGTTGATAAAGTCTTTGTTGCGGTTATCGCGGATAAAGTAATCCAGCTGTTCTGTCCAGACGAATTTGGGTAGGGTGCGTACGTATTGTCTTATGTGGTCTTGTTTGAGGGGGTCTTTGGCTTGTGTGAAGCTGGCGCGTTTGTCCCGCAGGTTTTGCACTAAGCAGAGGGCAGTTGTGTAATCGATGAGGTGTTGCATGGTCTCTGTGCCAGCAAGAGCTTTGACAAACGCGTCTATCGGCTCAAAGATGGTCGGCTGAGCGTCCATAGTGAGGGGCAGGGTGAAGCCTTCCACCAGACTCTTCAGTTCAGTGCGTGCGTGTGTTTGGAATTCGGGATGTAGATGATTGAGAGCATCATCGATTGTTTGAGCGGTGTCAATGGGGTCGTTCCATCTCATGCGGCGGTGGACGGCAGACGTCCAGGCAAGACAATGGTAACGCCAACAAAGAGAATGTGTTGCCGCATCGCCGGTGCTGAGAGTCTGGTGCGTGGGGTCGCTCACTCGGTAATGATAGAGAACAGTCGGCAACCCGACGAGCGTGTAATGCTCCGAGCAATGGAGAAAAGCGTCATAATCTTCGGCGACGCGGAAGAAGGGACGCATACGGACGGTCTGAAAGACGTGCTTGCGTGCCATGTAGCAGGCAAACGGAGCGGGCATCTCAATCAGGGCGTGTAGAGTCTTCGAGTTCTTTTTCTGGTGGAACGTCTTTTCCTTTTTATAAAGAAAGCCGTTTTGTTGGCGAAAAATATGGCGTGATGATGTCACCATATCCGCGTGGGGGTGGTTATCGAGGTAGTGGTTCAGTTCTTCTAGGCGTGTGGTTGTTGACAGGTCATCGTCATCTTGGAAGGTGATGTATGTGCCTTGGGCGAGGTCGAAGCTGGTGTTGCGGGCAGCTGCAAGTCCGCTGTTGTTTTTGTGGCGATGATAGCGTATGCGTGGGTCTTGTTGGATAAACGCCCGCACCACTTCAGCGGTTGTGTCGGTGCTGGCGTCATCGATGATAACGAGTTCCCAATCTTTGAATGTCTGATGGATGATGCTTTGGATAGCGTGTGGCAACAGGTGAGCTCGGTTATAGGTTGCCATCAGCACGGACACTTTAGGTGTCTTTTGCTTTTTGGGGGGAGGGCTTGGCACCATAAAAGTTAGGGTGTTCTTTTTGATAGGGTGAGTTGGATGACATCGGAGTCTTCGGCGCGGAATCCTGCTGCCCAACAGGACAAGTAAAAACGCCAGAGGCGTAGGAACGACTCATCGTAATTCATGGCTTTTAAGCGATCCTGATGGCTATCGAATCGTTGTAGCCAGTGCTCGATGGTGCGGGCGTAGTCGGCACCAAAAGAGAAAACATCGTCAATGCGGAACCCGCACTGGCGTGCTTGTTTAAGAAATGCTTTCTTTTCAGGGGTATTCAAAGCAATGCCGTCATTCATGACCAGCTGACGGATGGGATAGACGAACTTGCCGAAGTTTTTTTTATGGTTGCCGTTAATAACAAATGTTTGGATGACGGCACGTCCGCCGGGCGTCAAAAGCGAGGCAAGTTTGTGGAAGAAGGGCTTCCATTGTTTTTCGCTGACATAGACGCACATTTCGATGGCAGCGACCGCATCGTATGTTCCTTTTATGGTGCGGAAGTCGCTTTGTATTACTTGGGCTTGTGGATCATCTTTGAGGGTCTCTTGTGCCAACTGGTACTCATCGTGGGAAATTGTGGCAGCTGTTACGGTATGTTTGTGGTTGTCGATAGCACGCCGCGCAAAGGCACCCCATCCGCAACCGATATCGAGGATATGACAGGGCTGTGAGCCAATCTGTTGCAAAATGCGGTCGTATTTATTGAGCTGGGCTTGTTCCAGCGTATCGTTGCTGTCGAGGAAAAGACCAGAAGAGTACGTCATGGTCTCATCGAGCCAACAGGCGTAAAAGTCGTTGTTTGGGGTTGATGTTGGGGGCAGGTGCCCATTTTGCCCCGTGCCGTTGGTGTTGCCATTAGTGTTGCCATTGGCGTTGGTCTTGTTGCGGTTTGTGATTGTATCGATGACTCGATTTTTGAAAAGCAAAAGAGACGCATTCATCAGCATGCGGGTCATATGGCTTTGGTTGCGTAAAACGAGTTCGGCAAGGTTCATCAGATTATCACTGTGCCATTTGCCTTGAGCGTAATCTTGGAACAGGGCGGGTAGACCGTCCGTCAGTAGACGGGCGATGACACGATTGTCGTCCAGACGCATCTGCCCCTGAACCTTAGGATTGTTGCTTGTGAATTGGTGTGTTGTCCCGTTGTCAAGGGTGAGGGTCATTTGCCCTTCTCGAAGGGTGTCGAGAGTCTTTACGAACAGGTCAACGGCGTTTTGTGTGTGCATGGTCGTCAAGAGTTATTCCGTGAAAGGCTTATTATAGAGATGAATACTTGAGATTCAAGTTGACGATTAAGGTTGCGTGCGTCGTGTCATGAGTGTGCGACTCCACCTTTTGGGTAGCAGTGCTAGAAGTTTCAGGGCGGTCGTAAACAGTTTGGGCGTGGTAATTTCGAAGGCACGTGTGTTTAAGCCGCGTGCGATGGTGCGGGCAGCTTGCTGCGGCGAAAGCTTCATGGGCATTGTAAACGTGTTTTTATCGGTGAGTCGTGTCTCGACAAAGCCGGTATTGATGACTTTGACATCGATGTGGCGACCATGTTCGAAGAGTAGACTTTCGGCAAGGTTAATCAGCGCGGCTTTGCTGGCGGCGTAGGGTTGGGCGTGGGGCAAGCCTATATAGCCGGCGACACTTGCACATAAGGCAATTTGTGATTTGATGGTGGGATGGGTGGTGCGTTGCTGCAACAGCATTGGTAGCACGGCATGGAGAAGGTGGAGGGCACCGCACAGATTGACATCGATGATGGCGTGACATTCTTTGATATCGAGCTTGGCTAGGGGCATGGGCGTGTAAATGCCCGCCATGAAGATGATTCGATGGATGGGTTGACGCAGTTTCGTGATGGCGTTTTGCAGGTCTTGGGGGTTGGCAACATCGAGGGGCAGAACATCATGTGGGGCCTGAGGGGAGGCTTTTGGCAGAGTCGTGGCGACATCTGTCAGGGCTTTTTGGCTACGTGCTGAGAGGGTCAGGGTCTCTTTGCGTTGTGCCAGTTCATAGGCGAGGGCTTGCCCGATGCCGTGACTGGCACCAATAATCCAGCTGTGGGTTGTGCCAGCAGGGACGGTCATGGTTGTTCATGAGTTCGCATGATGCAGATTCACTTGCATGACGTTGGTTTGGCCGGCTTGGAAGGAGCCAGCACAAGAGGATAAATAGTAACGCCAGAGACGAACAAAGGCGCGATCGTAACCCATTTGCAAGATAGCATTGTGCTGGCTATCGAAGCGGCCAAGCCAGTGTTTCAGGGTTGTCGCGTAATGGTCGCCAAAGGAAAAAATGTTGCGCACGGTCAGGCCTGCTCGTTCGGCGACTTCTGTTAGTCGTTGACGGCTGATAAGCATACCGCCGGGGAAAATATAGGTGCGTATGGCATCGGTGCCTTTGCGGTATGTTGGGAAGTATGAGTCATTGACGGTGATGGCTTGGATGCAAGCTTGTGCGTTTTTATTCATGAGGGCTTTGACTTTATTGAAGTATGTTTGCCAGTACTGTTCGCCGACGGCTTCGATCATTTCGATGGAGACGACGGCATCGTATTGTCCGTGGCAGTCTCTGTAATCTTGCAGGAGGACGTGGCTGTTGCGGTTCTGTGCGTTTGCGTGTTGGGCAAATTGCTGTTGTTGGCGTGAGAGCGTGATTCCTGTGATGTGGTGGTCGTAGGTCTCGCATCCTCTTTTGATGAATCCGCCCCATCCGCAGCCAATGTCGAGAATTTTGCGTGGACGTGTGCCGAGGGTTTCGAAGATACGATCCATTTTGTTGCATTGAGCGGTCGCTAGGGAGTCCTCAGGTTTTTTGAACAGGGCACACGTGTATGTCATTGTTTCATCGAGCCAGAGGGCGTAGAAGTCGTTGCCGAGGTCATAGTGGGCTTCGACGTTGTTGCGTGCGTGGCGGCGGTTATTGGGAGCGAGCAGATAGGCGAGAAAGGCTTTGTAGCGGTTCCATGGGTTGCCGTCGATGAAGCCCTCGATGGTGTTTTTGTTGCGTAAGCCATAGTCGATGAGGGCACAGATGTCGTTGCTGTCCCATCGTTCGTTGCGGTAGTCGTCGGCGAAGGCGACATCACCTTTGACGAGCATGCGTGCCAGCACGCCGGAATCGTTGAGCTGCAGGTGAGCGTTGGGTCCGGGTTTGCGTCCTTTGAACTGGTAAGTCTTGCCGTTGCTGACGGTTAAGGACATTGAGCCATAGTCGGCTTTATCCAACGCACGTAGAAATAGGTCGGTGGCTGCTTGATGGCGTATCATTGTCGTTGCGTTGTGGAAAAGGCACGTGGCTTTTGCTGTGGCTTGATTATATACGGGGTTTTTTTCCATGCAAGCTTGAGGGCTTGCCAGTGAATCAGCGTCATAGCGCGCAAGGCAATGGGCCCATAGCGTATCAGCATGCGCGCCAAATTCGCTCGGGTGTGCGGAATAAGATGTCCTTGTAGGGACGTGACCAGAGCCAGTTTGCCGTTGTCGTCATAATAAGAGATAAGAAACTGACTCCTCTGGCGCGCCGTTTGAAACTGAAAGCGATAAAAGCCGCGGCGAGAAAAAAAAGGGGACACATGAAAGTGTTTGTCTGCCGTTAGGATATCGTTTTCTTGAATGGTGTTTTTGCCTTTTTTAGGCAAGCATACGTAGTGGTGCCTTTCCTTGAAGGTGTTGGTGACTTCGCAGATGACGGCATGCAGGTTATGTGTTTGAGGGTCGATGATAAGCCAAAAGCTGATAGGATTGAAGACATAGCCGAGTACCCGCGGCATGGCAACGAGGATAACTTTTTTATCCTGTGTCGTGATCTGGTGCTTTTTCAGGCTTTGCTGGAGCCATGTTTGCCACGCCTGATAGGTGTCAGGAGGGGGATTTTTTTTGCCGTAATCGTGGGCGTGTAGGCTAACCAATCGTGCTTTGTTATGGGAACAGAGATAAGGGATATCGAGTTTGTTGGGTTGCGTGCTGTCGAAGGCAAGACACCACGTCGGGTAGGCAAAGGCATTGACTTTGGGTGCGAGTCTTTTGTGACGCACAGTGGCGACAAAAATGTGCGGCTCTTGCAGGGTATGAAGTGTCGCTGTCATGTTAGCCAAGAAGGCAGGGGCATAAAGCGTTTGACGATGTTGCAGGCACTCCATACGCCATCTTCGTGGAAGCCGTAACGCTGATAGGCGCCGCAAAACCACGTGCGTTTGTTGCCTTGTATGGCATCGAGGTCATGTTGGGCGGAGATAGCGGGGGTGTCGAAAATGGGATGGCTGAAGGTGTGTTCATCGTAGCAATGCTGGGGTTTGTGCGGTGGATTGAGTGTAACAAAGATAGGCGTTTTTTTGTCAATGTTCTGTAGGTTGTTCATCCAATAATTAACGTAAGCGGGGGCGGAAATAGGGCGTTTTTTTCTTGCCAGCATGACGGTCCAGCTGCCCCAGGCACGTTGTCTTTTGGGCATAAAGCTGACATCGCTGTGGACGGCAATGGTGTTGGGCTGGTAGCGAAAAGCACTGAGGAGACGTTGTTCTTGTGGCGTTGGCGCATCGAGCAGGCTGAGGGCCTCATCACTGTGGCAGGCAAGAATAGCCTGATTGTATGTTTGTTGCTGGTGCGCGCTGTCGGTGATGGTTACGTTGTCTTTGTGTCGTGTGACCCGCACAGCTTGGTGGTGACGGATAGTGAAAGGGCTTGCTTTGGTGATTGCATCGATGTAGGTCTGTGCGCCTCCTGTTAGGGTGTACCATTGGGGCTGGTCGGCAATGCTCAAGAGACCATGATTGTGGAAGAAGCGGATAAGAGTCGCGGCGGGAAACTGGCGCACAGTGGCATCAGGACAACTCCAGATAGCACTGGCCATGGGGAGTAAAAAGTAACGGGTAAACCATGGCGTTGGCTTGAGATGGTCGAGATACTGCTGCAAGGATAAAGAAGGCGGTTGTGCCATAAAGTTCGGTGCGTCACGGAAAAAACGCAGGATGTCTTTCAGCATCATTAGATAGGCGGGGCGTATGACGTTGAAAGGTTGAGCAAACAAGGTGCGGAGCGTATAGGTGTTGTATTCGAGCCAACCGTCGTCGGTGGCGACGGCGAAGGACATGTTGCTCTTTTCCCGAGCGATACCGAGGTGTCGGAGCAGGCGTGTGAAGAGAGGATAGTTTTTATCGTTGAAGACGATGAAGCCGGTATCGACAGCGATGGGACGTGTGGCGTGAATGGGCGTGATACGAATTGTGCGGGTGTGACCGCCAAGGGTGGGGTTTTTCTCGTAGAGGGTGACGGAAGCATGGCGAGCAAGCAGATAGGCGGCGGTTAAGCCGCTGATGCCGCTACCGATGATAGCGATGCGTTGCATGGGAGATAACGGGAAAGAGGGATTTTACGACCATTGATTGAGGATGATAGCGCAGAGGATAATCTGGGGCAGGGTTACGATGGGGAGCATAAGGCTAATCGCCCAGCTTGTGGTTGTTTGTTTGAGGATGACGATTTCGCTGATGTCGGTGGATGTGCCGCTCATGAGGAAGGCGAATCCGTTGCCGGGGGCATGACTGCGGTGCATGATATCGGCGGCGATGGGGGTTGTGCCTTCCGAGCAGACTTCGATGATGGTGGCGGCAGCGATGGTGAGCATCAGCCCGCTCAGGGTGGGGGCGAACCACGTGGCGAACTGGTCGTCGCTGATGGTACCGCGCAAAAGAGCAGCAAGAACAATACCGAGAAAAAGCCACCGCATGACGGGTGCGGATTCCCGCATGGCATAGCCGAGCCATGCGATAGGTTCGTGGGGGGGCTGCCCGGGAGGTTGACGGGGAGGCGGCGACAAGGCTGAATGGGAATCGGATGTTGTATCTTGAGCGTAGGGATTTTTGGGCAGATAGCCTTTGTTTTCTAGGCTATCGAAAATGATACCCGAGATAAAGGCGATGAGGGCGGATAGAGCGGTAAAGATAAGCATCCACGTCCAGCCGACGAGGGCAGCCAGCACAATGGCGAGGGATAGCGAGTTCCACGGTGTTGCGATGAGAAACGCCATGGTTTGTCCTAAGCTGGCGCCGCGCTTATAGAGTTGCATGGCAATCATAATGACGCCGTGATTGCATAGGTCGAAGACGACACCGCCAAGGGTAGCACGAGCAACAGAGCTGATACGATGGGGTTGGCCGATGATTCGCACGATAACATGTTGGGGGATGTGTCCGAGCGCGCCGACAGCAAGTACACCGATGAGCATGCCCCACCACATGACGTTGATAATGTCGAAGACACCTTGTGCGGTGGCAGCGACCCATGCGGGCAGAGCAACGCCACTGAGATGCAGGACGTAGAACGCGACAAGAAAGGCAGAGGTGCTCAGTAATAATGTGTCTCGGTGTCGTGGCACAGAACAACAGGATGACGGCGAGGATGAAGACATAAGGGGAAGGGGGGGGGAGGGGTCGACACGCTGAGACGATGACGACACAAAAGCACAGCCGACATAAAAATGACACTCTTTTTTTGTGCTGGTGTGGTAGGGTGCTGTTGTTGGATGATATGATGCTTAAACGTTTGCGGATACAGAACTTCAAGGGGTGGCGGGATACCGGCGATATACGCCTGGCACCGCTGTCGGTGTTTTTTGGCGCGAACTCCTCAGGCAAATCGAGTATCGGGCAGTTTCTTATGATGTTGAAACAGACTCGGGATTTTACGTCTGACCGCCGTATCGTTTTTTTGACGGATTCTGAATATGACAACGATGACCGTCTTTACGTGCAACTGGGCTCCTATCGAGAGATGGTCTACCGCCGCGATGCCAGCAAAGATATTACCTTTTCGTATGATTGGTCGCCGGTCAAGAAAGATAATTTGGATAGGGTGGTTATCAATAAAAACAATCAAGAAAAACCCCTGACGTTCTCAGGGCATGATGTCTCCTTTGTAGCACAAGTGGGTTTTGAGGATAACGCTATTGTCTTGAAGTCCTCTCAGTATGGCTTGCAAGCCAGAGACCGCGGGAAGGCGAGTCATACCTCTGAGGGGGGGGCAGATGGTTTTTTGTATAAACTGGTGCGTGGTGCGCAAAAGAAGTATGATTTAGCGTGTGCCGATGGCTACGAGTTAAGACGGGAGCAAATGCGTCCGTGGCCCTCTGAGGCTCCATTGCATTTTTATGGTTTCCCGGACGACTTGTTGAGCAAATATCAGGGGGCTAATTTTTTGCAAGATTTCAGTCTTTTACATGATGACTTGTTGAGTTCTATTTTCTACCTGGGCCCCCTGCGTAAGAAGCCGTCGCGTTTTTATACGTGGTCGGGTCATGCCCCGCAGAGTGTCAAAGATGATGGTGCGAATGCGATTGCGGCGTTTCTTGCGGCTCAGCACACCAAGCTGAACTTCGGCGGTCAGCAACGTTACCAGTCGTTTAGCCATGTGATTGCTTATGAGTTAAAAAGGCTCGGGTTGATTGATAAGTTTGATGTGCAAGAAATTGCTGAGGCGAGTCGACAATACGAGGTGAAGCTATGGATGAAGGGCAATCGTGACTATCATGTCAATTTACCGGATGTGGGTTTTGGCATATCGCAGGTGTTGCCTGTGGTGATTCAGTGTTTTTATGCCCCACCTGAGTCGATTATTTTGATGGAGCAGCCGGAAATTCATTTACACCCGAGCGCGCAAGCGAGTTTAGCGGATGTTATGATTGATGTGATTCACTCGAAAGAGCAAAAGAAAGGGGAAGGCATCAACAGGAACATTCAGTTGCTGATAGAAACCCACTCGGAGCAATTTCTCGTCCGTCTGCAACGACGCATTGCTGAGGGTACGTTGCGACAGGATGACGTAGCTTTATATTTTGTCAATACGGACAAAAAGTCTTTTTCTTTGGAGGCTTTGCACGTCAATGAACGCGGCGATATCGAGAACTGGCCCAAGAACTTTTTTGGTGACCAGATGGGTGACATTTTTGCTCGAGCGGATGCTGCCGATAAAAAGCAGCAGAAATAGCCTTTTTGAGAGCCTTGTTATGATACAAAAGCCTTCATCTTCGGACTTATGCCTGCTGGACACGAATGTCATCTTGACTGCAGCTGGGTGTCAGAAAGATGCACCTCAGGCATGTGTGACGACGTGTAGAAAAATTGTCGAAGAAGTCATCCACGGAAAAAGACGTTTAGTCGTGGATAGGGGCGGTGACATTGAAAAAGAATATAGAAATAAGATAAGAATTAGTAACAAGCCCACTATAGGTAGGGTATTTATGACGTGGTTGTATCGGGAGTCTTGGGGTTCTGTTGTAAGGGTTAGCATCACCAAGGAGGGGGATAATGTTTACAAGCAGTTTCCCAAGGACGAAGCACTGAAAAAATTTGACCCGTCTGACCGTAAGTTTATTGCGGTGGCTTGTGCCCATGGTGGCAAGCCTGAGGTGATGCAGGCGACGGATAGCAAGTGGTGGGCTTTTCGGGATGTTTTTCGGCGGCTCGGGATTCGTGTTGTTTTTCTCTGTGAGGACTATGTCAAAGAAAAATATCGAACCAAGCAACGTTGAGGGCGCGTGTGTGGACTTTGTGCCGTTTCCGTCGACTCCTTATTTGCGTGTTTTGGGGGATGGGTCTGTTCGTGGTGATAAGGTTATGACGCCGTCACAGGTGGATGCGTTTTTGCGTGGGACGGTCATTATCGAGGAGAAAATAGACGGGGCGAATTTGGGCATATCGTTTTCGGCGGCGGGGGATGTGCATTTGCAGAATCGCGGGCATAGGTTATTGTTGCCGACGACGGGGCAGTGGCATCCGCTCAACGAGTGGCTACGCTGGCGGCGTGATGCGCTGTATGCCGACCTTAAAGAGCAATACATTTTGTTTGGCGAGTGGTGCTATGCCAGACATTCTATTGCTTATGATGCGCTACCGGACTGGTTCATTGGTTTCGATATTTACGATAAGAAGGCGGGGCGGTTTTTATCGTGTGCGTTGCGTGATGCGTTTCTTGAGTCGCTGGACATTGTCCGAGTGCCGTGTTTGGGGCGGGGGCAGTATGATTGTGACGGACTGAGTGGGCTTATGACACAAAGTCATTTTGGTTCGTCGCAGGCTGAGGGCATTTACTTGCGGCGGGATTCGAACGAATGGCTGGAAGAGCGGGCGAAGCTGGTTCACCCGGACTTTTTATCGTCCATCGATGAGCACTGGTCGCGCAAACCGTTGTCTCGTAATCGTCTGCAGTCTGAGGCGACACCCTCGAATTAAAATGGTGTTTTATTGTTTTTGAGGGTGTGTTTTTCTTGTGGTGTTGATGTGCGTCCGAGGGCCTCGTTGCGGTGGGGAAAGCGTCCGAATTGTTTGATGATGGCGTGGTGTTGTTGTGCAAAATCGAGGCTTTCGTCATCGTTCAGGCTGGCATACAGACGGCATGACTCCTCTTGGTCTTGTAGGTTTTCGCTATGCTGGAGGGGCATGTATATGAAGAGACGCTCATTTTTCGTCAGAGCGGTCATATCAAAGTGAGCAAGAGCATGGCGTGTCAAGGTGCGTGCTCGTTCATCTGTGGCAAAGGCTTGGGCGGTGCCACGGAACACGTTGCGGGGCACTTGATCGAACAAGATAATCAGGGCGAGGGTGGCATGGGCGTCGGTATGCCAAGCATCGTCTTGTCCGTGTAGGGCTTCTTCGTAAAAGCCAAGCAGGTGGTCTTTGACTTTGCGGTCGAAGGAGTCGTTGCGGACAAACCAGTAGGGCTCGTGGTCTTTATCGAACCAGAAGCGGTTAATGGTGGCGGCATGTGTCGGCATAAGCGCGGGTAGAGCTGATGGTATTTTTTTGTTTTTATCAATAAAAGCTTGGCATAGAAGTGGGCGGTGTGTAAAGTGATTGCCCCTCGATGCTTTATGTCTTTTTACGAGGGTTTCTTAAACAGTCAACACAACAGTAATTATTATGTCTTTACTGGTTCTTACACTGGTCTTTTCACTTGTTCCGTTGATGGCTTATAGTGAGGTTGTTGCGGATTCGGACTCGTCTTCAGATGTTCTGCTTTTGGAACCTGTGGAAATTACTGTGACTCGTGGCCGTCAGGCGGCGTCGGATTCGGCTGCGGCTGTTACGGTTTTGGATGTGCCGACTTTTGGTAGTTCTCGTGGTTCGTTAGGCGAGCTTCTATGGGGTGTGCCTGGGGTTACAATCAATGGTAGTGGTCGCTTGGTTGGTGAGCAGCCGAACATTCGGGGCATGAGCGGCGATAGGATTGTGATACGTCTCGATGGTGCGCGTAAGAACTTCAGCAACGTTCATCGTGGCCGTTTTTTTATTGATACAGAAATGGTCAAACAGGTGGAGGTGCTACGAGGGCCTGGTTCTTCCTATCATGGTAGTGGTGCGATAGGGGGCGTCATTCAACTGGAGACGAAATCGGCAAGTGATTTTCTGAGGCGTGGTGAGCGTTATGGTGCCACTGTGAAAACGGTTTATGACAGCAACGACGACAGGCGTCGGGGCTATCTGCATAGTTATGGCCGCGTAACCGACGCTATCGATGTGCTGGTGTCTGTGGGCTGGCAGCGTTCGCATAACTATGCGGATGGTGATAATAGTGTTATTCCGGCTTCGGGCAATAGAATTTTCAATGGTCTTTTTAAGTCGACGATTGCGTTGCCGGATAGTCATGATTTGGATTTATCGTTGCAGCGTTGGGAGGACGACTCTAACTCTTATACGACGCCGGAGCTTGACCCGAGTGATCCTATGAACACCTCGATTCTTGAGGTTAAGCGTCGCACTCGAGACGACACTGTATCGCTTCGTCATCGTTCGCAAGCGGGGAGGGGCGAGATTGAGTGGGACAATCAGCTTTATTATAGTCGCACTGAGGTGCGTGAGGACGGTGTGCATGCAGGCTCTAGAACGACGGAAGATATTCGTGCTCGCCGTCAGGAGCGCGGTATAAGCGGCATGGGTGCGAGTATCGGCGGGAGCATGCGTTTGGGGCGTTATAATACGCCGTCGGGTGCGCATACGCTACGAGCAGGCTTCGATGTTTATAGGGAAGAGCAAGACGGCGAACAGAGCGGGCTACAAAGAGAAACAGACCCGAGAACAGGCGAGGTGACAACAGAGCCCTATCGTAATGACATACCCTATCCGGATGCCGAGCAGACCTTGTGGGGGATTTATCTTAATGATAGTGCAACGTGGCTGGATGGACGCTTAAAGGGCGAAGTCGCTCTGCGTTTGGATATCTACGATCAGCAAGCAAATCAGGAGACTCTGCAAGATAACAGCGAAACCAGCTTCTCGCCAAGGGCATCGGTGCTGTATCGGTTAGGCAAGGGGATCGCAACCTATGGCGCTTATTCTGAAGCCTTCCGAGCACCCAGCTTGACGGAGCTGTATTCTAACGATGTCCATATTGCCGGTGTTGTAAGGCCCATATTCACTGAAATACGCGTACCGGCAGCTGTACAAGTCCCCTTAACTTTACCGGTCATTGACCCAAGAGATGGCTTGCAGGTGACGGATCCACGAACGGGGCGACTGGTCACAATGCCGGTGATTTGGTCGTTGCCGGAAAATCGTTTTATCGTCAATGAGGACTTAAAGCCTGAGAAGGCGCGCAGTCTTGAAGGTGGTTTTACGTATGACAGGCGTGGGGTTTTTGTGTCGGAGGATTATCTGCATGGTAGGATTTTGTATTTTTATACTCGGTATACAGACTTTATTGAGCAATTTGTGACGCGTACGCCGTGTCTTAATGTTGCTTATGACGATGGGAATGATACGCCTACGTGTGGTTCTTTGTACCCGGAGGACAACGCCACAGAGATTTTCAATCTTGCTTCTGCTGAGGTCAGCGGTGTCGAGTTATCGCTGGTGTATCAGAATAGGGATGTCTATTTTTCTTTTGCGGCAAGTCGTTTGCGTGGTGAGGATAGGAACACGGACTTGCCATTGAATAGTATTCCTGCAGATAGGATTGATATTGGTATTGAGTATCGTTTGTCGGGGGATTTTTATGTGGGCTGGCGTAGTCAGTTGGTTGCGGCGCAAAATCGATTTGGCGGCGGTGTGGAGCGAGTGGTCAATGCGAGTACATTTGCTGGCACGGGTCCGACCCCGGGCTATGCCGTGCATGATATGTATTTCCGTTGGTCGTTGGGGGTGCAGAAGTCTTCAATGATGGGTATTTATATCGACAACTTTTTTGACAAGGCGTATCGTCCGCACACGGCTAACTATAATGCGCAGGGTTTGAATTTGCGTTTGGGCTGGCAGCGTGCTTTTTAGGGTTTGGTGAAGGGCACGGGCACGATGCGGGGCGTGATCATATAGAGCCGCTCGTTGTAGACGCTGGTTTGGTTGCGGGCGCTGAACAGGCGACCGAGAAAGGGAATATCGCCTAGAATGGGGATGCGTGTTTCGCTATCTTCGTTGCGCTCGAAGTAGTATCCGCCGATGAGCAGGCTTTCGTTATTTTCGACGAGGGCTTGTGTGTTGATGGCGTTGTTGCGGACGATGGGAATGTCGTCTACTGTGCCTTCGAGGAAGTTGCCGTCTTCGATGGCGATAGCCATGTGGATGGCTTGCTTGTCGTCTTGGGTGATAATGTGGGGCGTTACGCGCATCAGTGTGCCTGTTGTGACGGGGAAGAGGTCGACGGCGTCTTTGCCTTCGACTCGCACGTGCAGGGTTTGATTGAGGTCGAGCAGGGCTTCGAAGTTATCGATGGTGAGGACGGCGGGTTGGGCTTGGATGTGGGCGTCGCCTTCTCTTTGCAGTAGACGCACTTGCGAGAGAAAATAGCGTGCGCCGGTTACGGTCAAGGCGACGGGGTCGGCATTTTGTCCGATGTAGGCTGCGATGGTGCCTGTGCTGAGGCTTTCGGAGATTGTGCCGTAGCCTGCGGCGACGTTGCTGTTGTTGCGTCCTCGCCATGATATGCCGAGTTCTCGCATTTTTTCGGTATTGATATCGATGATGGCGGCTTTGATTTCGACGAGTCCGGTGGGTTTGTCGAGGTTATTGATGATGTCCTGATACAGGGGCATGTGGGCTTCTAGGTCGTAGACGATGACGGCGTTGAGGCGTGGGTCGGCTTCGATTCTGCCGATGAGGGGCAGCTGAGTGGGGTCGTCTTTTTCTTTTGTATCGTTGTTTTTTTCTTGGTCTTTTTCTTGTCGTCTGCCGAGGATGCCGCCTAGTCCGCCTAATCCTTGTAGGATGTTGGAGGAGCCACTGGATGTTTGTGCGTGTGGGATGGTGGTGCTCCCGCTTTCGCTTCCGAGTAGGTTTTTGAGGATTGTTGCGACACCGGGCAGAACGAGGGTTTTGTCTCGATAGGTGAAGGTTTTGTCAGCGGCCCAGGCGTGCTGTAAGTGAAAAACTCGACTGGCGGCATCGTGGGGCTGATAGATATGGGTTGCGACGTGGCGGATGAGGTCGAGCATGCGTGGGGGGCCCTTGGCTATGACGGTTTTGCCGTCATCGTCAATATCGAGAAGAAAGCGTGTGTCCCAGTGGGGGCTATCGAGAATGCGTTGGCGGAGTTTGTCGGCAGATTCGAAGCGGACGTTGTAGCGTCTTTCTTCTAGTTTGTCGGGGGTGTAAATCAGCAGGCGTGTGCCGTCGTAGTACCAGATGAACTGGTAATCTTCGGCAAGGGCATCGAGGAACTGGCTGGGTGTTGCGGCTTGGCGACTGCCGTTGAGTGTGCCTTGGAAGGTGCCGTGTAGGGTGAGGGGGGTTTTGACGCTACGGGCGAAGTCACGTAGGACGGTTTCGATGCTTTGGTTTTGGGCGTAGTAGCTGTAGGGTTCTTCGCTGTCTTCATCCCATGGGGGTATGTCTGCTTGGGCATGGTGGTTGTATGCCAGAGCGATGATGAAGGATGCAAGGAGAAGAAGGGTCTTCATGACGCACGAGACACCTTTTTCCAGAATAGGACGCTCTGGCAGAAGGAGTCCATGGCTTCTTTGAATTGCCAGACGACCACGTTGGCGAGGGGTAACTGATGGTAGAGAATGAGGGTGTTGGCACGTTCGTCGTAGGCGAGTGCGCTGGGGCTTTCTTTTTGGCGGGCAAAATTGACTTTGAGGAGGGATTGGATGTGGTCGAGGGCTTTGGGGTCGTCTTTGGCGGGGGCTGTGAGCACGGTGATGGCGCTGTGGAGCACGATGTTGGTGTTAATCTGCTGACAGAAAACGGTGACTCCGTGCTGGTCATGACGGAACTGGTAGGGCTCGTGGGCTGAGGCTCGAGGGGCAACGGATGCTTGGGTATCCCGCTGGCAGTAGTCTTGTATCAATGTATCAAAGGGACTCATGGGGGTTTCCTCCTTAGGCGATGTTCGGAATCCTGTTGGTGTCCCTTTGTGTCAAAAAACAGATGGATGATGGTAATTGGTATTATTTTTTTTATCGTGTTGTTTTGTAGGGAGTTATATAATCGGTGCTGTAGAGTATGATTTTTAATGTGTTGCTATGAAAGAGTCTGTATACAAGGACAAACGTTGCCTAAAAAGCTCTTCTAAGGTATGTGCCAACATCCTTTAGGACTATCGCCCGCTATTCGACACATAAGGAGGGGAAAGAACAGATAGGGTGAGTGGCATGGCACAAGAAGCAGAGACACAGGAAACAGAGCACGAGCAAACCGCCGCTGAGACGGGCGCGCCGGAAGCAGGTACGCCTGAGGTGGACTCGCCCGGGCACGCCTCAGCACCGCAAGATTCACCCGCCCCGCTTGCCCCCGCCGCGGAAGCCCCGCCCGCAGACACGTCCGCGCCCGACCACAACAAGCAAGCAACCAGCGAAAACGAAGACTCGTCATCCCCGCAAGACAACGAGACAGCACAGGAACAGCAACAGGAACAAGGAAAAGACCCTGCGCCCCAGCAACAAGACTCCGTAGGCGAGGTCATAGAACAGCCGACTTTGCGGGTGCTCAGTGGCTTTCATGTGGGGGCTGAAGTGATTTTAGCCGACAGCGATGCCGTTATAGGAAGCGATGAAGATTGTGATATTGTTCTTGCCGACCCGGCGGTAGCAAGGCGCCATGCGCGCCTCACCTACCAACAAGGCGCGTACACCCTAGAAGCCATAGGCGATAATAGAGTCCGTGTCGATGGCGCGCTCTTGAAAGCCCCGCAGGGCTTACGGCAAGACATGATTATCAGTTTCGGGCAGGTGCATGTGGCTTTTGGCACGCTGACGACAGCTTGGCACGACCTCGCCCTACCTGAGCCGAAAGACGACAGCGACTCGCCCGATGTCGCCCAAGCCATGCACGCGCAAGCCGCCCACGCTGGCAAGGAACACACGCCCCAACAACAGGAAAACGGGCTGGATAAAAAAGACGATACACCCGCGACCGACACCCCCGACACGTCTCCTGATAAGCCACATGATTCTCTCGAGCCCCTGCAAGGGGAGGTCATAGCAACATTGCCGCGGCACAGGAAAAGGCATAGCCGTCTCAGGACAATCGCTGTGCCGGGCTTAGCTCTTGCCGCGTCGCTGAATTTAGCCCTATGGGTCTTCGATGATGATGGCACAGGCGTGCCTGATATAGCGTCTCTGTTCGCGGGTGTGCTCCATGAAGACCATGATGCCCTTGAAGCTTATGACGAGCCTTATTCCATTTTTACGCGTGCGGGCACATCTGCGGATGTTCGTGCCCGTCATGCTGCCCCTCAAAGTTCCCCTCACAGTGACAGCCGTCCCGCTCCTGTCAAGGTGGACAAGCGTCCGCTGAAGGCGTTGGTTGCAGATGCTCTTGCAAAGAATTCCACCTATCGGGGCAAATTCCAAGTGCAAGGCGATGAGACACCTCAGCCGGGGCAACCCGCGGTGGTTACGGTCGAGGGTTATGTTCGTTCCCATAGTGCGTTGGCGAGCTTAAAGCATTTTGTGGACAGTGCCATTCCGCAAAACAAGGGGATTGTGCGTTATAAGGTGACGATTACGTCCACGTTGGCTATGGCGTTGCGGGCTGAACTGGAAAGCAGAGGCTTCCACAACGTCAGCGTGCGTGATAAGGGTGCGGGCAACTTTGCTGCGGTGGGTTTGGTTGCGACAAAGGTGCGTCTGCGGCAAGCCCTACAGGATATTGCTTTATCGTTGCCCCGTCTGCAAGCCATTCACGACCGGGTGGCAACGTTGGATGAGGTTGTGCGTTATCTCCATGCGCAGTTGGATGCGGCGGGCTTGTCTCTGAAGGTCATGGTGCCGCAGCATGGACAAACAGATAGCGATAAGGCACAGGACAAACACGATGACGTAGAAGAGCACGAGAACACCGTGTCGGTCAGCGGTTTGGTGAATAAAGCGGATTATAAAAAATGGCAACAAATTGCCACGAGTGTAACACAAAAGTATAAGCCTTGGTTGTCTTTGGACGATCAGGTGGTAAATGTTCGAGGATTCAGCCTTGATGTTTTGAGTGCGGTGCATGGCCCCCATTCGTTTATCACGGTGCGGCATCCTCGGAACGGACAAAATCAGGATTACGCGGTTGGGTCGGTTTTACCCAACGGCTTTCGTCTTGTGGATGTCGGTTCCGACCATCTGGTTTTGACTTGGCAGGGCAGGACTTACACGTACGTTTTAGGAGAAGATCATGACACAAGAACAACCGACCTACGTCCTTGAGCTGGAAGAGACGCTTGCTTGCGATGAGAAAGGCGAATCGTTGAACAAGCTGACACAGAACTTGGACTCTGAGATTGCTCTGGTAAGTGGCGACATTCGCAAGGGTTTGTCGTCTTCGCAGTTTGCTCGTTTGGATTCGCTTTTGAAGGGTCTCGAGACGGCAAAAGTTGTGATGCGAGAGTATTGGCAGGCGCGTCATGGCCGCACGGCTTAGCGAGCCTTTTATCAACATCAAGGAGAAAGTCAGATGAGTGAAATTTCTGGTGGTAGTGGTCTAAGCCTCGACAACACGATGAAGACGTTTGGGCAAGGCATGGACAAGATGGAAGCCGATGTAGCGAGTGCTCAAGAGGCGGCGCAATCCGGCAATACGGCAGACACGATGAAGCTGCAGTTTGCTATTCAGAAGTGGTCTATTATGACCAGTATGGAATCGAACATGTCGAAGGCGATTGCCGATGCGTTGCGTAGCATCGTCAAAAACATGAACTAGGCTGTTTTTTCGGGCTTTGACAAGTAGAAGGACATCGATGCTACCCGCGCGTGTTGGGGACAGAAGTCTTGTTGTCAGAAGAACGTCGGCTCGGCGGCGCAAAAAGGGCATGCGTAGCGGACTCGTGCCGGTGCTCGTCATCAGCGCGTTGGTGTGGGGCGGACTCTTCTACGAAGATATCGTGCGTCGCAGTCAGCAAATGGCTCAGTTGCATCAGCACGTCCATCGTCTTTTTGCGCCGTCCGAACAAGAGCTGCCTTTTTCATCCCAACCCAGTAACGTTGGGCATGGGCAGGCTGCTTATGCTTTGGCGCGTCACGCACAAGACATTTACAATCGCCGCTATCGCTTCAGCTTGTCGTTTATGCCACCAGAGCAGCGCGCCAAGAGTCAACAGACTCTCTATACGCTGGCAACGACCATCGTGCGCCACACCCGACACGGACTTAAAAGACGGCAGGACGACTTCGTTGCTTTGGCGTATAGCGATGATTACGACAAGAACTGGTCTTACGAGCGTCTGGTGCAGCACTGGCACCACCACAGACGGCGCGCCTACCTGATGGAAATGGATGTCAAGGCTTATGGGCACCTCTTGGAAGGCGATGCCCGCCCTTTCGTTGTCGCGCTGAAAGAGCGTTACGGCATCGATGAGCATTTTCACCGCTATATTTCTTTGGCGTTGCCGCTGGCACTGGTTGGCGATGCGAGCCTCAGTGCGTTTTCTTTGTTGCCCCGTCAAGAGTTGGTGCGTGTGGATGATGCCTATCGCCGCCGTCTACATGGCACCATCGCAGAGGCTTGGTTGCAGCAACAGGGTTGGGTAGCGCCGTTGCAAGATATGCACGATGCGCTGGCTTTAGTGGTGCAGGCAGAGACTCCAGCACAAGCAGAAAGACAGATACACCGCTGGTTGCAGGCATTGAACACGCTGGAGGTAGCCATGCACAACGCCCCCGCAGCACTGCCGAAAGAGCCCGAGCTACGCCAACAGATTCATCGGGCAATTCTCGAGTATGCCGCCCCCGATAGCCAACAGACACAACAGACGGCATGGCTTGCGCCCGACCCCCCCCGCCCTTTCAGAGAAGTCTGGACGTGGAGCACGCAGGCACACAACCTACGAGCAACGTTGAGGGCAATGAGCGAAATGGCAGAGCAGAACAGAACAGATGCCGTAGCCCACAACGAGTGGCAGGAGTCGTGGCTACCGATGTCTCTTACCTTTGACCATGACGTATTGGAGCAAGGCTACAAGCACGCCGCCGGGCATCTGGCACGGGTGCACCACAAAACGCAGGGGCTTCCCGAGGAAGTAGCGGCAGCCCTAAGGAAGATTGCGCGCTGGCAGGCACAAAAACATCTGGGGCACATCGTGCAGATAGCGTGGCATCAGCAGGAATCGATTATCCGTCCTTATCAGGAGTCCCATAGGGAGTCCCATAGGGACGGCGTGTCGGATGATTCTTTGAAGAGTGCGCGTTATCTCAAGCCCTTTTTGTCGGTGTTGGCGGCGGATGATCCGAGTCGTCTCTTTATTGAGAATTGGGCTCGAGAGCATTTGCGCGCCGCCGAGCAAAACGTCCAAAAGGGCAGCTTTTTGTTGCCTCCCGCGTCTTATCATGGCGAGCATGACAAGGGCAACCATGACGGGCAGGCGGTTGTCTTACCCGCCCCCGCCGCCATCGTGCAACCATGGCTCAACAAGGAGCAACAGCGTGCCCGCGCCCTTTTGGCTGAAAATATGCCCTTTCTTGATCTTTTGCCTGGAGGGGATGATTTGGCTTTTTGGCGTCTGTTGGGGCAACTCAGTCAGAGCATGACCGAGACGTCTGTCAGACAGGCTTTTCTGGGAGAAAGTCTACAAGATTGTGCGCGCTTCAGACAGCACGAGCACCAGAATCGTGAGTCTTTTATGGTGACGCGGCACAGACAGTGGGCACAGACGTTTGGTGATGGCACATGTATGCACGAATTTTATGGACGCTATCACCGCTTGCGTCAGAGGTTTCAGGCGACGTTGGCGTCTCGGTATCCTTTTGCGGAAGAGGGTGAGGATGCGTCTATCGATGAGGTGTTGTCTTTTTTTGTCTGGGCGCGCGGCGAATTGGCGTTCCTGTATGATGAGGCACACGGGCAACAGGGCTTCTTTTTATCTGCGGCTATGAAGAATTTTCTTGTGACATTGGAGGGCGTGGCGGACATGGTGGATGTGTTGGTGCGGGAGCCTATCGATGTGCGGGTTGATGTTGGCGATTTGTCTCGTTCTAAGCATTTGGGCAATCTTGGTGGCGTTGCTTTGAAGGTGGGGTCTCGCTTTATTTCTGTGGCGGAGGGCTTTCGTTGGCGTGCAGGCGCACAAGCACGGGTCGGCTTGGCGTTGCGGTGGCGTAAAGGCTCACGCTGGTTGCCGTTGGTCGCAAGAGGCGAGGCGTTGTCTCGCCGCCAACATGTGGCTTTCACCGAAAGGGGCCCATGGGCTTTGTTCCGCTTTTATGAACGCTACGTGCTGAGCGGCGCATCGGCAAGACGAGACGTGCTACGCTTTCCTGTCTCTTTGGGATTGGCAGCCGATGCTTCTCGAAGGCAGGGCGAGGGACTCTTGCCGCGCCAAGTGGACGTCATGATGAAAATGGACATACGAGGATTATCGCTGGTGGAATTCCTACGAGCAAGTCGCACGCTAGCGGTCAAGGCTAGCAACAGCAAAAACAAAGACTCGGTGGTGCTCCTGAATTAGCGGGTTGAAGCCTTCATGACGTGCGGAACCAACGTCAGCTGCGTGTGGCCCGTAAAAAGAATATGCTGACCTTGCTGTGAGATTGTAAAGCCTTGTGCTCGGATGGTGCCGACGGCGCCGTTGCCAACGATGGGCGTGTTGCCGTAGGTGTTGGTGCTGGTCATATCGATGGTGGCTTTCTCCGTTTTGAAGGTATAGTCTTGTTCGTCAAGGAATGTGATGTTGCTCTCGAGGTAGAGCTTACGATGGGTGTTATCAAAAAAGCCGCTTTGGGCGCGAATAGATGTCACCTGTCCATCGATGATTCTGTCGGCATGGAGGTTGTTCAGTTGAATGTTGCCTGAGGCGCGGTCGGGAATGGTTGCGTGTTCGGCTTTGATGATGTAGTGCTCGCCATTCTCGCCGTATGTGGTGTATATCGGTTGAATAGCGATAGCATCGGCATGCGCACCAGCGTTATGGAAGGTAATCGTCTTGAGGATGCTTGCCATCTTGGCAGAGTGGGGCCACAAAAAAACGCCCAAAAGCGCCACCAGAGCCGTCACAGAAAGAGTCCAACGCCAGCGGCGAGAACGCTCAATGTAATCATGGTTATTATCTGTCGAAGATGTGGACACGGACATGCTACGCTGGGAAGGCAGGGGGTGTTGTGGTTGGTGATGACGCATAACGTGTGGCATGATGTTTGTGTTAAAAGGTCGATACCTAATGTATCATACGTGTAAATGGAATTCAACGTTGCTCAGAGGATAAAGTTCGATGTTTTTTTCTCGTTTTTTTGCAGGGGGGCATGGCTTTTTGAAGGGGTTGGTGCTGGTTTTGGGCATGTTGATTATTGTGTTGACGACGGTGCTGGTGGTAACCGCAGTGCGGCGATTGAGTTCTGAGGCGGGTGTGACGGATAAGACCGCAGAGACATTTGTCTTGCAACAGGGTGTCTTGCAGCAGGGTGAGCGTATAGGGGCTTTGCATGTTGGTGATGGAGTCGTGGCTTTGGTGGTGGAAGACGCACAAGGGCAACACATCGCCTTATGGTTGCTGGATGCTCATACGGGTGCGGTGAAAGGCAAAGTGATGTTGCGTCCGTAACGGGGGGCGGGGGGCAGGCGGGTTATTCGTCATCTCTTCGTATGCCGATGGTGTATTTCATAGCGAGCCAGATGATTGAGGAGGTGACAACAGTGAAGGCGCCGACGCAGATGATACCGATGGCTTGTGCCATGATGTTGGCATCGGGGTGAGACAGGCATACGGCGAGGGTGCCGAAGATACCGGCGAAGAGATGAACGGGTATAGCACCGACCACGTCGTCTATTTTGAGTTGCCGTAGGAGTGTGCCGCCGAGCATAGCGATGAGTCCGCCGAGGGCGCCGACCAGAACGGCGAGTGACAATGAAACGAGGGGGTAGGCGGTGATAGCGACGAGTCCGCCGAGTGCGCCATCGATGAGTCCTATATATCCCTTTGTTTCTGTTTCATTTTGTGCGCTGAGTTGGATATCGCCGTATCGTAGGACGAGGACGGCGATAACGGCGGCGACTCCTGCGGTTGCGGCGACAATGGTGTTGGCGTATATGGTTGCGATGCTGATGACATCTTCTGTTGTTGACAGGGTTATTTGTGAGCCGCCGTTGAATCCGAGCCATCCGAAGCATAGGATGAAGGCGCCGAGTGTTGCGAGGGGTTTGCTTGCGATGATGAATTCGGTTGTTCCGAATCCTTTTCTTGGCCCTAGGATGATGACGCCTGTGAGGGCGGCCCATCCGCCGACGGAGTGGACGACTGTGGAGCCGGCGAAATCGATGAATCCGAGGTCATTGAGGAATCCGCCGCCCCACGACCATGAGCCTTGAATGGGGTAGATAAATGCGGCGAGAAATGTTGTGAAAATAAGGAAGGGGAGTAGGCGCATGCGTTCGGCGACGGCGCCGGATACGATGGATGCGGTTGTTGCGACGAAGACCATTTGGAAGAACCAGTATGCGTGGTCGGCGTAGCCTTGTTCGATTTGTGCGGCGATGTCTCGGGGCTGCCAGATGCCGAGGTCTTGGTGGAACATGAGGTTATAGCCGGCAAAGAGAAAGGCGATGGCGCTGATAGCGAACAGCCCGAGGTTCTTTCGGCATTGAATGGGCATATTGGGCCTGCGCACCAAGCCGGCTTCGAGCATGGTAAAACCCGCAGCCATAAACATGACGAGGGCGCCGTGAAAAAGAAGGTTGATGGAATTAAGAATAAAGGATGGGTCGTGCATGAAAGAGTCAAACGTTTGTGTTACAAAGGGCAAGGTTTTGTTTGTTATTGACGCAGAGGCGGGCTCTTGTCAAGGATTGATTGCGTGCCACTGCATGGTGTTGTGTGCACCGAGCGTCGATAGGAATTGTTTCACGTGAAACATTTTTTATTTTTGTCGGTCACATTTCAGAGTGGGAATTGTTTCGCGCAAAACATTTTTATTTTTATCGGTCGAATTCTAGGGTGGGAATTGTTTCACGAGAAACAATTGTGGTGGGTGCCTTGTTTTCACGGGGCGAATTCTCAATGGCGGTAGGCTTTATATAGGTTCATAAGCTCTATGGGGCAATGTTTTTATTTTTTTGGGTGTGAATTGTTTCACGTGAAACATTTTTATTTTTATCGGTCGAATTTTGGAATGGGAATTGTTTCACGAGAAACAATTTTGGTGTTTTTTAACCGTTGGGTATGGTATCGCTGACGGATTCGATGGCTTTCATTCCCCAGTTGTGGATGATGTCGGCGATTTTATCGCCGGCGACTCCGAGTGCGGCGAAGGCGTTGATGACGAGAATGATGGCGACGGCAATAGCGATGTAGCGTGCGCTACGGGTGTGGAATAGGTCGGTCAAGCCGCTGAGGATGACTTTGTCGTGTTTTTCTTTGCTTTGTCGGATGTATCCGTCGATTTTCTTTTCGAGTTGCAAGATGTCCTGCCTTGTCTCGGCGATGTGTGTGTCTTGATTTCTGTCGAGATTTTCGAGCAGTTTTTGTTGGTGTTCTTGATTAGCGACGATGGTGCCGAGATCCTTTGCCAAGGTTAGCATCGTGTCTTTTTGTTTGGGTGGCATGGGTGGTGTTTTTGTGGAGGGTGGGCTATGTGAACAGAATCTTATGTGAATTTCAGTCTACATCGTTTTAATACTTTAAGTATTATTTTATTGCAAGATGTTTTTTTGGGGAGTGACGGCGTAGTGTTGGTGGGGTCTTTTGGTAGGGTGTTAACCTTTAGAATGTGCAGATTATTGATAAATCTTTGAATATATGCGTATTTTATGTATTTAGGCATGAATACTTTAAGTATCATGTTGGGGCACGATAGAGATGCAATCTGTGGCTGTAACGTTGCCTGTGTTTATGGTGAGTTTAGGGGTGTGTGATTTTCAATGTTGCTTAAGAGCCGCTGCTCATCTTAGCGGTTTTGGGGTTTAATGCCAAAACTTCCCTAAGTTCTTTATCAAACTCAGCTTGCGTTCTGGGATGGCGGTTATCATTGACGAAAGCAACTTTCTTTCGTCGCGCTTGTGTGGTCGGCACTGGCACATGCCGCCCTTGTTTTTTGCTTGTCTTTTTTCGTTGAGCCATGTTGATTATTTCCACCTCAACAACGCCCCGATGGTAAGATACGCCGGCTCGGGGTCTTTTTCAAGGAATTCCTTTTGCTCTCAGATAGGCACTTCTAATGGGTAGATGGTGTCTTTTTGTATTTAGGCATGAATACTTTAAGTATTATATCGAGGCAGGATAAGTCAGCGATATAACGCTACCGGTGTTTATGTGGACTTTGGTGACTTTAGCGGGGGGGTCTTGCGGTTGAATCACAAAGCCCCGCATGGTAGTCTACGAGAACCGCCGCAAGATACCGATGCTGTGTTGCGGTTGAATCACAAAGCCCCGCATGGTAGTCTATAGCGGGGCAAGCGGTAGGACTCGACAACGTTGCGGTTGAATCACAAAGCCCCGCATGGTAGTCTAAGCGGCGGCAACCGACAAAGCCCCGACTAGTTGCGGTTGAATCACAAAGCCCCGCATGGTAGTCTGGCAAAAGAGGGGTTGGGCAGAGCAAAAGCGTT
>JACONH010000017.1:1085-33839 GCA_014323835.1 Alphaproteobacteria bacterium GM202ARS2 | reverse complement strand
CCATAGCCCTGCCACGCCCGCTTGACCACCCGCGCCCCATAAGAGCGAGCAACCGCCACCGTATCATCCGTGCTCCCCCCATCCACAACAACGATATCATCGACAAAACCACACAACGAACGCAGGGGCCAAACAATCCTGTCCGCCTCATTCCTCGCAATGATACAACAGGAAATCCGCAACGGCACTTTCAGTTTCAGACTCTTGATAGGCATCTTAGGCACCTTAGCCCAGCCCTCGCGATGCTCGACCATCTTGACAACCCGCGTAAAATGATGACAGGATTCCATCACACTATAAGCAAAGCCCCACAAGCCCCCCGTTATATGACGGTCGCGCACATACGCCCGCAAAAAAGCCGTCAACGGCTCGGTGAACAGACGTAGCCGCAACACACTATAGAACCGCTTGCTCCCCTGCGGTGCCTGATACGAGGAATACGAGTTGAGCTTGCCCATCAAACTATGAAAATCTCGCACCGAGCGGTGCATAATCCTATGACGCAGACGGCCAACCGAATGACGCCCCACATCAACATGCTCATGCACCTTATCAAGAGAGTGACGACCATAACGCCTATGATACAAACGCACCCGCCGATGACAATTCACCCACAAACGAGAACGCTCCCTAAAAGGATAGATTGTATCAATCCGCCGCAATTCATAAAAGAATCGTTTCGGTTCACCCTTAGAAAAGAGACGGACAATCTCTCTCTTGAGTCCTTCGGTGAGCCACTCGTCGGCATCCAAGTTCAAGAGCCAGTCATGACGACACTGCGATTCAGCAAAATGCTTTTGCTTACCAAATCCATCAAAAGAGTGCTGAATGACACGAGCACCATAAGCCCGAGCAATGGCTTGCGTGCCATCAGTGCTACCACTATCGACGACGACAAGGTCATCGGCAACGCCCTTTACCGACATCAATGTTAGCGGCAGACGTTGTGCCTCGTTCAGTGTAATCACATAACAGGAAAGACGGTTTTTTTCCTGAGTCATCGAACGCATGCCTTTTTTATCGAGAAGAAATTGAACACGGTTGCAAAGCCTGGCAGCGTCCTACTCTCCCACGCCTTAAGACGCAGTACCATCGGCGCAGAGGGTTTTCACGTTCGAGTTCGGAATGGGATCGTGTGCTTTGCCCCTCGCTATAACCACCAGACCATGCAACCGAGCCCCAACCGAGCTCATGGCCACACGTACACATGACGTGCCTGCCACCTTTATCGGTTTTTATGTTTTTTTTGTCAAGAAGCAAAATCGCGCAGGGCTCGTGCAGAGAGTTTATCCCCTGTACGTTGCGGCAGAGTTGAACGATTGGAGCGATTAGTATCAGTTAGCTTCACATGTTACCATGCTTCCACACCTGACCTATTAACGTAGTAGTCTTCTACGGCTCTCGTAAGGAAAACCCGTTTCGAGCGAGGCTTCCCGCTTAGATGCTTTCAGCGGTTATCCTTTCCATACATAGCTACCCGGCTGCGCCACGGGCGTGACGACCGGTACACCAGAGGTCTGTCCACCCCGGTCCTCTCGTACTAGGGGCAGCTTCTCTCAGTTTTCCAACACCCACGGCAGATAGGGACCGAACTGTCTCACGACGTTCTAAACCCAGCTCACGTACCACTTTAATCGGCGAACAGCCGAACCCTTGGGACCTGCTTCAGCCCCAGGATGTGATGAGCCGACATCGAGGTGCCAAACGATTCCGTCGATATGAACTCTTGGGAATCATCAGCCTGTTATCCCCGGAGTACCTTTTATCCGTTGAGCGATGGCCCGTCCACGAGGAACCACCGGATCACTATGACCGACTTTCGTCTCTGCTCGACTTGTCAGTCTCGCAGTCAGGCAGGCTTATGCCATTGCACTCTTCAGCTGATTTCCGACCAGCTTGAGCCTACCATCGCGCGCCTCCGTTACTCTTTGGGAGGCGACCTCCCCAGTCAAACTACCCACCACGCAGGGTCCCGGCCCCGGATTCACGGGGCACGGTTAGATATCAAGAAACACAAGGGTGGTATCTCAAGGGCGACTCCACATCGGCTGGCGCCAACACTTCAAAGCCTTCCACCTATCCTGCACATGTGCTTCCTCATACCACTGCGAAGTTGCAGTAAAGGTTCACGGGGTCTTTCCGTCTGACCGCGGGAACTCCGCATCTTCACGGAGAGTTCAATTTCGCTGAGTCGATGTTGGAGACAGTGGGGAAATCGTTACGCCATTCGTGCGGGTCGGAACTTACCCGACAAGGAATTTCGCTACCTTAGGACCGTCAGAGTTACGGCCGCCGTTTACCGGGGCTTCAGTTTGATGCTTGCACATCGCCCCTTAACCTTCCGGCACCGGGCAGGCGTCAGGCCCTATACATCGTCTTGCGACTTAGCAGAGCCCTGTGTTTTTAGTAAACAGTCGCTACCCCCTGGCTTGTGCCCCCTAACAGCGGTTGCCCGCCGTAGGGCCTCCTTATCCCGAAGTTACGGAGGTAATTTGCCGAGTTCCTTCAACATCGTTCTCTCAAGCGCCTTGGTATGCTCTACCTGTCCACCTGTGTCGGTTTAGGGTACGGTCCTATGCTGGGGCTATTTCCTGGAACCTTCGCAACTGCCTGCAACAATCCATGTCAGCACAGACAATCCTCGTCGGTCCGTCACCACCAGCGGGCTCTGGAATATTGACCAGATTCCCATCGACTACGCCTCTCGGCCTCGCCTTAGGGGCCGGCTCACCCTGCGCAGATTAACTTTACACAGGAACCCTTGGACTTCCGGCGGGAGGGTTTCTCACCCTCCTTGTCGCTACTCATGTCAGCATTCTCACTTCCGATACCTCCAGCATGCCTCGCGGCACACCTTCACAGGCGTACGGAACGCTCCGCTACCGCTCGTATTGCTACGAACCCGCAGTTTCGGCATGTAACTTGAGACCCGATACATTTTCGGCGCAAAGACTCTTATTTAGACCAGTGAGCTGTTACGCTTTCTTCAAAGGATGGCTGCTTCTAAGCCAACCTCCTGGCTGTCATGGAATCCTCACTTCCTTTCCCACTTAGTTACAATTTAGGGGCCTTAACTGGCGGTCAGGGCTGTTTCCCTTTCGACGATGGACCTTAGCACCCATCGTCTGTCTGCTATGCAAGAGCTCTCTGGTATTCGGAGTTTGGTTGGAGTCGGTAAGGCTCGCGCCCCCCTTGCCCATCCAGTGCTCTACCCCCAGAGGCTTAACATAACGCTCTACCTCAATAGATTTCGCGGAGAACCAGCTATCTCCGGGTTTGATTGGCCTTTCACCCCTAGCCACACGTCATCTCCCGATTTTTCAACATCGGTGAGTTCGGCCCTCCGATGAGTGTTACCTCACTTTCAGCCTGCACATGGCTAGATCACCCGGTTTCGGGTCTGATGCCACAAACTTAAATCGCCCTATTCAGACTCGCTTTCGCTATGCCTACACCTAACGGCTTAAGCTCGCTTGCAACACCAAGTCGCTGACCCATTATACAAAAGGTACGCAGTCACCTCGTAAGAGGCTCCTACTGATTGTAAGCGTTCGGTTTCAGGGACTATTTCACTCCCCTCATCGGGGGACTTTTCACCTTTCCCTCACGGTACTTGTTCACTATCGGTCACTGAGGAGTACTTAGGCTTGGTGAGTGGTCCCACCATCTTCAAACAGGATTTCACGTGTCCCGCCCTACTCAAGGCTCCTATGCTTCTCTTACCTGTACGGGGCTATCACCCTCTGTGGCTCGTCTTCCCAAACGATTCCAGTTCGAAACATAAAAACACTGGCCTAGTCCACTTTCGCTCGCCACTACTCGCGGAGTCTCTTTCGATTTCCTTTCCTCCAGGTACTGAGATGTTTCAGTTCCCCGGGTTCGCTTCTACTCGCTATGGATTCACGAGCAGATATCCCTTAAAAGGGATGGGTTTCCCCATTCGGACATCCACGGATCAAAGCATGTTCGTAACTCCCCGTGGCTTTTCGCAACGTACTACGTCCTTCATCGCCTCTCAATGCCAAGGCATCCACCGAACGCCCTTTAGACGCTCAACTCTCTTCTTGCTCACAACGCACAGGTGATAAACTCACCCAACGTCACGCGCGAGATGCTTCATTCCCATTCCAACATGAGCCAAAAAGGCCCACGAAAAATGGAAAAACACTTACTTATTCTAACTATCATACATCGCTTCAAAGGCCCAATAAGGGGAAGAGCCAAAAAAACAATGCACAAACGATTCACACTGAAACAAAACACGCCCCCGCAGGAAATACATAAAGAAAAAAAATGACAATAACAACTCTTTTTTTTCAGACAAACATCAGCACACATCAACCAACCCTACACCCCCAACAACATCACCGCATGTCATCATCATCGTCTTCATAATCATAATCATCGTCATCGTCATAATCATCGTCATCGTCCATATACACATAGCCCTCGTCCTCTACTTCTACAGACAACGCATCAAGAATCCTAACGTCCTCAGCGCGACACCGCTCATACTCGGGGTGACGGCGACTATACCGCTCATCATAAGCATCACAGCCTATATCTATCAGGCGACGCAGATGGTCACCATCGCCATAGCCCCGCCCATAGTGACCCCCGCCCCCACAAGCCCCAAGCATAGCCACCATCAACACAACGGCAAGTCTTGCACCAGATACGCGCATCTCTTGTCTCCTAAACGCAAGCCCTCGCTCCACACCAAAGTAAAGGAATCCCCCCTTATCGTCAACCAACCACGCTCCTAAAAATCCCTCTGCACAACCACCATCCCCAACAGATCATCGCTCCCCCCTCGCACATGCCCCCCATCCCACACATAATCGACACCCACCTTCACCTCAACAGCCCCCAACGATACGCCATAGCCCACCCCCATCTCCAACGTGCGTCCGCTGGGCGTCATATCAAGGTCAGTCCCCGCGACATTCATCGCCCCACCTTCCACCCGTAACGGCTGCCCCACACGCACTACCACCGAATCGCCCTGCTCCATCACCGCATCCCCCAACAGCTGCACCGCAAAAGCACTGGTCAGCACATCCAATCCCCGCACCAGCCCTCTATCTATCGCCATCGCCATACGTGTTCTGCCCATCGCCATCGAAGCAACCGCCTGCCATCCCTCAGCCAAGACAAAAGTGCGTTGGAGCGAAGCAAACGTAGTCGCACTCTGCCCGTTCAAAGCCAACGCGCCAAAACCCCGCGTGCCTAAAGCACGCTCATTCTCCCATACCACCCCCACATAACCAACAAAATCGCCCGTCCCATACGTCACAAGCACACTCGACCCACCCTTCCTAACAAGACGACCATCCCCCTGCCCCAACACAAGAGACAACCGATGCCCCGCTCGCTCATAGCGCAACCCACCCGCGACAAAACCCTCATCATCGCCAACCAAACCCATATACGGCAAAGAAAAACGACCATCATCCATACCCACCCGTGCCATACCCCCCGCCATAGCTAAGCTCTGCATCGATGACGCCCCCCGCATAGCCCAAACCCGCACAGCCCTCGTCACAGCAACCGATGCCTGCAACGGCGAATCCATCCGTTCTCCTTGTAACCACGACTCTAGCCTGTCGTCTCGTTGCCTATCAATAAACCCATCCAATCCACCCAACGACACATCATCCAGCATCACCACCCTATCTGTGTCCGCCACCGCATCGCCAAAAGATGCCCCCAACGACAACCGACCCACCACAGCCCGCCCCAACGACTCCGATGATTCTGTGCCCGCCACAGCTGCCGCCACCGCCCCGCTGACAACCTCGAGAGAACGACCGCTGGAACACGAGCCACCGCTTATGCCCGAGAAGGTTCTGCACCGCCTATCACTACACGTTAGAGTCGCCCCCCCATACGTCCGACACATGCCCGACCGCCCTGAGCCCTCAAACCTTTCTATTTCGTCCTGATAGGCTGCCTCAAAAGCTTGCTCGCAAGCGTCCACATTGGATGCCTCCACCATCATGCCCTGCACAACACACGTGCGCGCCTCGCCATCATAAGCCCCCTCATACATGACTCTGCCCGCCGTCGTAAACGAAAAAGCCCGAGAAGGCATCACCGCACCCGTCATTTCAGTCATCTCGTCCCCACCATCGGGGGACATACCGCCCGCCCTATCACCGGTCGTCTCACCTGTGCCGTCACCGCTTCTTGTCGGCACCCCCGTTCCCCCATCAGCACCCGATAGGTCAACGTTACCCCCTCTGCCGCCACTCAAAAGCGGGGCTGCCTGTATCGTGTTCCCACTGATATCATCAGAGGAACTACAGCCAGAGACCCCAGCCACAAACAAAGCCACCAGCACAACAAACATGAACACACGCATCGCTCTATCCACGCAAGGACGTTGATGCCTCCTCCCTGCCTGATACGTGACGCAACACGATACTTTATGACACTTTTTTCATGACCTTCTCAATAACCCCTCAATATATCTTTAACTTTTTTATCACCTATTTATCATCTCAACGATACTTATATATTATCTATGGCATATTATCTACGCCCATAACCACAGGAGAACGGCTATGAAAATCAACAACCCACCCCCTCCGCCGCCAACCACCCAGGGTAACAATCCAACCGCACACCAACCCAGCGGGCAGAGTGGCAACAATCTGCAGGATATTATCAATGAGTTCGAGCGCGCCATCAGCAACGTCCCGACATCGAGTCAAACGCCTGTAAATGCCGAACAGCAAGCCTTCATCGAGTCTTACACACAAAACACACAAGAGGGCGCGGAGCAAGTAAAACAAAGAGGCGAGCAAATCAGCCAAGGTGTTTTCCGTAACATCCGCTAGTTGCCTTCTTGTGTTTGTGTCGGCAAGCCTTCGAACACGAACAGTTCGTCTTCGATGCGTTGAAAGATTTTCTCGTAGACGTCTCTGTCGTAAATCGGTGTATCGACTCCTGAGGTCTGTCCTCTTCCGCTTGCTCGGTCGAGCACTTCGACGAGGCTGACACGCAACACCGACTTTGTGCCTCGTTGGCGGACATTTGCCGACAGACGCACGTGGCGTGTAACCTTATCTGCGGGCACATGATGCCTGCCGCCGTAAGGGTGTGGCTCGTCGAGGGTCGCCCCAATAAGAGCTGCTGCCAGCAAGGCTTCGATGAAGCCGTTTCCTCTGGGCGCGTCTATGACTTCCCGCGGCGTCGTTGCCGACAAAAACCCCGCCTCCATGTTAGCATTGCCAACAATATAGCCTAAACCTTGCAACGCACCGAGAGTCGCCTTGAACACCGACTCTGCCGATGACGCAAAAGAACGAGATTGAATCTGTTCGATGTCAACCGGCGTCAACGGCGGGGCTTGCGGAGGAGGCACTCCAAAACCCGCACAGGAAGAGACGCTCAAACCCACAAGACAAATAACAAAAATCCGCACGACCGAAAAAGCCCTTAAAACGATGAAGCGCGACTCTTGAAGTCATCGACAATACCCCGCTTATCAAAACGAATCAGCAACGTCAGCGTACGTGACGAGGTGCCAGCCTCAGCGTTGGCTCGCCTGGAGCCACCGCCCAACAAGAAAATCGTCCAAGCAAACCCTTCAGATGACGATGACGCCCTCGATACCTGGGCATACTTCTGATACGTCCACAGCTCCTGCCCTGAACTATCAGTTGTCGCGACATTCGGCGCGCCAAAGACCTCGAGGACATCCGCTTGGGTCGTTACCCCCTTCTTCAAAGTGAGTTGCACCTGACCATGGGTATACGGCGTTGCCCCAAGACCACCGACAGGTTCTGCCTCACGATAGACGCAGGCACTCAACACACCAGCCATACATAAAACAACAATAGAGTACCTCATCCTCTACAACCTCCCTAAAACGCCCTAAAAAGTAAGCGCCAAAGCAATAATCATAATCGGTATGACACGCAACACCCACAACATCAAGATATGCCGCCACCGCCGCCCGGTGTAATGCCCCCACATCATCACAAACGACAACACCATCACCACCAAAAAGCCGATTCCCTGCCACCACCCCTTATCCAAACCAGAAACCCAACCATGAGCCTGCAACACCAAAGCGACCAAAACAGCGAACAGAAAAAACGCAATGAAACTCAACAACAAGCCCAGTGGCGACGCATCAAGACGCCGCTGAAAACCGACCGACTCGAAAACACGCCGCCCCTCACGGCTCCGACCCGCCGCCACCATAAACACCAGACTCAACACCGCCCCAAGCAACAAACCCGATAGCCAGCCATGCCCCACTATCATATCCAACAAACGCATCCCATGTCCTCGCTCGAAACCACGCTCCGCCCACACCCTCACCCTATCCAAAAAAAAGTGGAGGCGACCGGGCTCGAACCGGTGACCCTTAGCTTGCAAAGCTAATGCTCTCCCAACTGAGCTACGCCCCCTTGTCACACTTTTTGCCCGTTACTATAAAAGAACAACCCCTTCTATGCAACGGTTAATCCGCCCCATCATCCGTATACGTCCACTTGCTTTTGATTATTTTCGTCTTGCGATAAAAATCACTCACTTGCTCAAAATAGTGTGCGGCGTCTGTGTTCACCCGCGCCAGACGGTTCGCCATCGCCCAATCGACAGTCGCCCGCTCACGGCATGGTATAACAATTCTCGATTCCGACGGGTCACGAAAATCAAGGTGGATTAAACCGATACCATAAAAATTGGCTAACAAAGCCAATTCACCCTGTGCTGGTCCGTCAATCCCCGCCGCCACCAGATAACCACAATGAGACCAGCTGGAATTGCTTACCGCCTGAAAAAAGGACTGACGTACAGTGCGAGCATCCAAAATACGTTTGACTTCGAAAGACCATAGTTTTGCTTTGTCGTTTTTGCTGGACTCGACACACTCTTTTATTTCTTCATGCCAACCTGTCGTAATATTCTGTAAGCCAACAACGTCCGGATGGAGCCACTTGTTGCTGACGGAATCCTTTTCTTTTCTTGCCTTATTCTCAACGATACGCATGCTATACATGTCAAAAGCACCCGCCAGATACTGCCCCAATAAAGGATAAAGATCCTCCTCAGGCGGTATATCTTCGAATCCCTCCTTACCCTTCACGTCATAAAGTGCCCGTCTCGGAGAATTCGGAGAAACAATAACCTTGAAGTCACCGCTATGGTCTTTGTCGTAAACGACTTTGTGGAACTCTCTGTTAATCTCTTGCTTAATCTGAAAGTCTTTCTCTTTATCGCTGGCAAAAGGGATACCACCTTTTTTTGTTTTTTTTGCGTAGTATTGAGGATAATCCTGTCGAATAAGCCCAACGATGTCCCCTGCCGTATACGTATGACCTGCCTTCTTACGTAGGCATGCGGTAATCATATCTCTGAGCTTTTTTTCTGACTTTTTGACTGTCATTTCGTGGAAGAAGGCTGAGGGTTATTTTGTGGAGCCGTCTTTTTCATGGCTTCGTCTATGGGTATCCATGCGCCTGATTCGGCGTCTCGGATGTGTATTTCGGAGATAGAGTCGCTTTTTCCGCCTGTTGCCTGTCGGTAAGTGATGCGCACGTCTATGGCGTCGGATACGGCGAATTGTCGTTCGACGTCGCTACCGACGAGCTCCCACGCTCCGAAGGTCAAGAGGTTCGCCATGGCATAGCCTGCGGCTCTTCCGAGGCGGACGGCGGCGGGGCTTCCTTGTCGCACTCGATAGTAGTCGAATCGCCCGCCATCATCGACTCGCTTGGTGCGTAGAGGCAAGCCAAATTCTTCCAAGATTTCGGTGCGCTTTGTTCCTTGCTGCAACAAGTCCACATCCTTGAAAGGCGCGCCCTGTGTCGCTAGCACCACTGAGCACGCGCCAACAAGCACGACAGAAACAAAAACAAGCCCAAGTCTGCCCGCCAGCCCCATAAGCCGATACCATCCCTCGCTCTGCTTTCCCTCTCCTTGCTGCTCTACTCTCACGTCAAATGAATTTTTCCACGTAGACGTACGCCAACGCCATAATCACAATAGACACGGCATAGCTAGCGAAAACCGCCAGCATGAAGGCTGTGGAGCGTCCCTGCCACAAATCGGCGGCTAAGGCACCCGAGCCCACCACGAGGGTCAAGAACACAACCGCACACAGCCAATCAGCCCCCACGTGCGAGGCACCACCAAATGCCGTTAGAACAATGGCAACCAGCGTCGCCAAAAGCACTGTGGCGACGAAATCCGCCGCCACAGTCACTTTTATGTTTTTAGGATTGATACAGCCTTCGTTGCGACAAATCCCGCCCAACAGTTTGTCGGACGTAAACAATGCCCAACCGACCAGATAGGCAAGCACCGCGCCGATAATAATCGCATCCCATTCTAGGCGCATAAGCATATCGACGTGTCGCATCCCCTTGAGCTCTTACATGACTCGTTCGACGTAGACGTACGCCAACGCCATGACGATAATCTGCACTGCGTGATAGCTGTTACCGATGGCGACAAAGCGAGTCGAGCGACCCTGCCATAAGTTCGTCGCGCCCACTGTGCTATTGACGGCAACAATCATGACAATCACTGCCCATAGCCAATCGGCACCTACGCTGAATGTACCACCAAATGCTGTCAGCACAATCGCAACCACCGTCGCCAATGCCAGATTAGACACGACTTCCACGGTTCCACAGAGGGGCACTCTGCCTCCTGCGTGTTGCACGCCAGACTCGCCCCGATAAGTACTCCCGAATGCTTTGTCAGAAAACCACAGCAACCCGACACCGAAGCCCAAAAGTCCGGCGATAACAATTGCATCCCACTCCAAAGTTGATAGAACCATCATGACAACCTCCTTGATCACGTTGACTATCGCCCCTCCCTTAATGTTAGTAACCCTTTTGATGAAAGTCAAGGCGTTAATTTTTCCATTAATTCTCTTGGGGCGATAAAAAGCCATTGACAGAGTCGGCACACCCGTAGAATACTCTAAGTTTGAATTCAACACTCAACGTCAAGGA
The DNA here is from genome assembly GCA_014323835.1 of Alphaproteobacteria bacterium GM202ARS2. Lineage (GTDB taxonomy): Bacteria > Pseudomonadota > Alphaproteobacteria > GM7ARS4 > GM7ARS4 > GM202ARS2. The sequence continues at coordinate 22,857 of JACONH010000017.1, read as the reverse complement.
CACATGACCTACAGGATTCTTTCTATTGATGGCGGCGGCATTATCGGTTTGATGCCTGCCCTCATCCTACAAGCCATTGAGAAAAAAACCGACAAAAAAATCGGACAACTCTTCGACGTGATTCTTGGCACGTCTATTGGCGGCATTATGGCGTGCGGCTTTGCCAAGCCTAACCCAAAAAGTGCCGACGATATGGTTCGTCTTTTTCGTGAACAAGGCGAAGCCATTTTTTCACGCACATTTGCGCACATGATTCTGTCTTTAGGCGGCTTAACCGACCCCATCTATCAAGAACACGCCCTCGAGGATATCTTACAGGACATTCTCGGCGACACCAAACTCAGTGAAGTCGAAACGGATATCTTCGTTACCAGCTACAAGCTGGCAACGAAAAAGAATAAAGGCAATGACCCGCTTTTCTTTAACTCTTGGCGTGCTCGTGAGTCGGTGCAACGTGATTACTATCTGCGTGATGTTGCTCGAGCGACTTCGGCGGCGCCGGTTTACTTCGTTCCTGAGACGATTCGCCCGCTAGAAAGACGCATGCCTGACTCATTGGTGGTCGATGGCGGCGTGGTGGCAGCCAATCCCTCGCTGTGCGGCTACCTGCAAACACAACCCTATCACAAAAGCGACGACATCGTGATGCTGTCCCTCGGCACAGGCTTCAGCAAAAACATCTACGAAAGTGCCGACGTTAAAGACTGGGGGGCTGCTCAGTGGGTTGCTCAATTGCCGCGCCTCTTCATCGAAGGCGGTAGCGACTATGCCCACAACAGCATGGACACGCTCTTGAACAAAGAAGGACAGCCCAAACGCTACTTCCGATACAATATTGCCCTCGATGGCGATGAATTCGCCCTCGATGCCACAGACAGCGACACCCTCGATAGATTAAGCACAAAAGCACAGGTCATCATAGACTATAAAACCAAAACCGGCGAAATGGATGAACTGCTCCAGCTCATCAATCCTACCTCTTGAAACGCCTAGCCCTGATATCGCCTCTACAGGTTAGAACTGGCGATTGAAGGACATGATGCCGAAGACTTCGTCACGGACGCTATGGTGTCCCGGGTTCAGCACATAGTCAAGGGCAAAGCGGACATGCCCCTGTTCACCATTGATGCCAATCGGCATACCATAGCCGACACCGAACTCGACAGAACGCTTACTGGGTGCCACATCGAAGCTTTGTTTATGGCCTACGGCTGACCTATCTTGACGGCGGAACGATACATAGGACAAGTCGAGCGAACCCGATTCAACCTTCATCGGTTGTCCGGCACGCAGTAACAGGTGATCGCCTTTCTCGATAATGTGTGAGCCAAGCAGTCCCACATCGAAGGACGAGGTCAGCACATCGAGCCCTGAGACAATGCCCCTAGAGCCATCCAGCTGCGTGCGTCCGCCATAGCCACTGACGAGAGCCTGCCAGTTATCGGTCAACGGCTGTTTGGCTTGCACACCAACAAAGGCGGTTGTGCCACCTTGGATATCGAACAAGCCCGAACCCTGTGACGCCAACAACGTGCTCTGTTCTTGTAGTGCACCGGCGTGGAGCATCAGGTTGCCGTGCGGTGCGTATTCCATCATACCGGCAAAGGCACGAGGACGCTCCGTTTGTTGCTGATAAGGCAGTGTGCCATCGGCATTGAGGCTTGTGCCTTCACCCATGACGAAGCCAATGTGTCCGCCATCACGGAAGCGATAGGTCATACCGCCACCCAAGCCGCTGCTGGCAAGGGACAGATACGGGGCATGGAACGAATCGCGGTTGGTCAGCAAGTAGCTGGGCATCATTTTATCGCCTTGTGCGTGTAAGCCGAGCGCGTAGCCCATCGCCATGCCAGAATACGCCATGACTTTGAGGCGTCCGAGTCCGCGACCGAGGGTGTCTTCTGCCGACAGCATAAAGCGGACATCAGAGTATGGGTCTGCGCCCATGTTTTCGTGGGTTAGGGTGTTGCGGATTTGCCCGCGGGTGACCGCGTAGGGTTTTGTTGCCATGCCCTGTGTGGCAAAGTCCATGGTGATACTGGCGGTATCGTTGTTCCATGTTTTGCGTTGTCCTGGGCGTGTGCCGTGGCGCATGGCATAGAATCTGTCTTCGACATCGAAGCGGGTTTCTGTGGGGGCTATGACGATGTTGTCGAAGTTCAACAGGTCGGCATAGGGGTTATAGGGGTTTTCGACTGTCCAAGCGGTATCGAAGGCATCGAAGAAGGTGATACCGATACCTTGTAGGAGCGAGTCGCCGAAGCCCATACCGAAGCGGAGGTTGCCGATGACTTCGGCGTTGACGTTGCCGTCAACGTCTACGAGGGTTATGTAGTCGTCCGAGCAGACATCGCCGGACAAGATAATCCGTAAGCCTTCGATATCGCAGTAGTCTACTGTGCCTGCTCGATGGCTTTCCGAGTCACTTTCAGACGTGGCATCCGTGGCATCCGTGGCGGACGTGCCCTCGCTGTGTTCTTGTTCTGGCTGTGGTGCGGGTGCGTTTTGTGTGGGTGGCGTGCCCTGTTCTTGTGCGGGCTGGGGCGCAAAGCGGTCGACACAGCCGGCAGCTGTGCGGATGGCGGTATTTGTTCCGCTCAAGGTGGTGAGGGGTTTCACGGCACAGGCTAAGTCCATAAGCCCACGTCCGTGCTTGGCTTTTGTGTAATCGTTTTCTGTGCCAGCGTCTTCGAAATCATAGTTTTGTGATGCCGTCATCAGCAGCCTATCAATCAGACGAGATGTCTTCTCATCAGGGAAGAGGGACTCGAGCACAGCCAAGCCACCGGCGACCAGAGACGCGGCGGCATTAGCCGTCGCCGTTGCTGTCGTTGCTGTTGATAGCTTTGTCTCGTAGGTGCCATCACTCTTGCGGTCGCGATATTTATATGTTCCCGGTGCTGCCAAGCAAATATTCTGCACCTGCACAACAGTGCCACATATTGTCTGTCCGTCTTCGACGGCAACCGCAATGATAGAATACTCGGCAAGTTCCGAATTGGTCGCTATCGGCAACGCTGCCAACAAACCAACATCGGCTCTGTTGCCATCTTGTGCTACAAACACATAAGCATCTTGCATATATGTATCAGCAACACCCCGATGCAAAGCCCTATACATCGACTCGTAATCATCATCAAGCGTGTCCCCTGATAAGCCGACGACATCGTCCACGTGGGCAACGCTCACAGTTTCGGTGCGGTCAGCATGAGCCATGTTGTTTTGAACAATAACAATATTACGCTCTATATCCGCGGCAAAATATTCAACGCCGAAGACACGTCTGACATCACGAGCCACGTCTATACCCCGTGCCCGATAAATCAGGTCAGCACTGTTATACCCGTCTGCCCCCACCGAAGGTGAAGTGAACACATGCAGCGTTGCCCGCGGGGCAATGCCGTGCGTGTTGTAGGCAACCCCAGGCTCATCTGGATCCATCAAGCCGTTAATCAAGGCGAGCACACCCATCTCAGTACCACTTGCGGCTGCTGGGACAGCATCAATATAGCAACCGTTGTCGGTGATGCACTCGCCCTTATCATCTTTCTCACGCGTGGAAAGATAATTTGGATGCAGGACAATCTGGTAAGAACCGATGTTACTGCCATCACCATAATCCCGTCCTATGTGATGGAAATTGCTTAAGGCATAATCGACACTGTCATCTCGACCTTTAACCCAGCGCACTTCGTAGTTGTCGCTTGAATTTTTCACTATTTTCAACGTACGGTCTGAATACAACGTTCCGCTGAAAAAGGTTCGCAAGAACGAGAACAACGCGGTGCGTCTTGCTTCCCCATTTGCATCATCGGCATCGATATCATCTCGTGATATGCTTTCAAACGTCATAGTATTGCCATCAACATTAAGGGACCCCACCGGTATGCTCAGGTAATTGCTGGCATTCCAATAAAGGAGCATCCGCACATCGCTACCCTGCTTAAAGAACGTCTCGGTGGCATCGCCCCTATCGTCGCTCAGATAAAACTGCGTCAGAGTATCGAATTCGGCATTTTCAGCAGAGGAGGCAAACTCAGGGTGCGTCGGGTCAAAGCGTTTATTCATAACCACGCTGATGTTACTGCCGCCACCAAAGCCAACCCCTGAAGCGAGGGCAGAAGCGACGTTACCGGCTCTTTCGCCGGCTTTGCCATAAGCAAACGCCGCACCCACAGTATCCAACGACGGCTGATTGGCATATTCCAAACGGCGTTTGTCTGCCACAGAACTGCTATCGGTAATGCCTGAGACGTCGTCAATCTCGCTATCCACAGCTATACCACCAGCACCACGGAAAGCTGCAATGACTGCATCGCTACCGACAGGGGCAAAATCGCCACACTTCCCATTCTGGAGCACGAGATTGGCACTGCAATCCTCCGCCACTTTCGCAACACAGGCACCACTGACAACCTTATAGCCCGCACCCGTGCAATTAGCTTCTTCCTCGCAACTCGTCATGCCCTTGTTCAAAACACCACCGCTATTCTTACAATCAGCTGCTGACGGACTTGCGACACAGTTAGCAGAACCTGTCCCACTCGAATGGCCTAAACCAAAGGAAAGACACTGAGCAGGTGTGCCAGAGATTACAACACAGGACGTGCGAGCCCCGTCGGGCACTTGCCCGGACGAACACGAAAGATTATGAGCAACGCAGTCATTACCCGCATTATTGACGCGGGTGGACATATCACCAGAACGGGTATCACAATCACCATTTGTGAGACGGACAATACATTGAACACCAGCAACATTGACAACATTGCCTGAGCCACAATTACTGGTTCCTACACAAGCATCACCATCGACATTAAGAACAAAACGTCCCCTGCCCCTGCTGGTGCAATGCTCAACCCTGCTCGGCGTCATACACCTACCTTCAATCAAGCCGTCCGTGCCCGAACAATCACTTCCCTGCTTAACAACGCACCTATCTCGAACAACCTTATAGCCATATCCGTGCAATCACTCCGCGCCTGACAAGCACCCGCACCAACACCCACAGCATTCAAAATAGACTCAGAGTCACGATTCTTGCACTGTTGTGCCGTTTTCACTTCGCCAGCCGCAATGCACTTGCCAGACTCAAAACCATCACGATTGCCACAATCCGTTGCGACCTTATCGACACACTGACCATCCAATGTCCTGTAGCCTTCAAGCACACAAGCAGTTGCCGTCTGACAACCAACCCCATCATGTTGCAAAACTTTACGCGCTAACTCACAGGGCGATTTCGTCACAACACGCACAACACAACGACCCCTGCCTGTATTGAGGTCGCGGTCAAAGCCCTGTTCGCCCTTGCAATGTGTTGCATCAATCGCCAAGTACTTCTGCGAAAACTCGTCAGCATGAACGCACATCAAAATCCTATAACTAACCCTTGACTTTCGTCGCCGTCACAACCCCGCTACCCGAACAGGATTTCTCACAGCCTAACTCACCACCGCCATGACGATGCGAGACCAAGTAATTATCATAGAGACCATTATTAATAACACGACAACCCCCAGGCGGTAACGCAAACCCAACCAGCCCCCCTAATCTCTGATCCGATGGCAGGGGCACAGTCTCATCCCTAACCACAACATCGATGTCCGTGCCAACATCATCATCATTTGCATCCTTTGCCCGTGTATTGAGCCTATCGCTCGTAACCGCTTCCTCTAAATCAGCACTCTGGACATCAGCTGCAAAAGCAATACTCACAGGCTCAGGTGCAGGACGCACCACGACACCCGGTGTCGGTGTCGCTGGGGGACCGCCACCCCCGCCACCGTCACCGCCGCCGCCACCCCCACAAGCAGCAACCTGTAATACGACCCCACAAATCAAAGCAAGATGCTTTAAGCGCCCCCTTCTGACATACAAATTAATTAAAAACATGACATAATTCACATAGCCACGGTAAACATCACCTCCTTCAATTAAAACACTACAAGAGCAGAACACAAAAAACAACAAAAAAAGCAACTCTTTTTATCAAAAAAAGAAAACCGACACTGCACGTGTGCAGAGCACAGAGGCAGTCGTTATTTGCTCACACGCACAGAGCGAGTCATCAATTGCGCAACCATCCGCCTGAGCGCCCCGAACCAAGATGTCGTCCGACGGCTTTCACTGCGCGCAACCATTTGTCGCAAAACATCCAGATTATGATACTTGGCTTCATAAGCCTCGACCTGCGTCACAAGAGCATCAAGACGCTCGCCCTCAGGGGTGCCAAACTCAGCATCCATCAGACCGTCAATTTCCTCTAACGCGCGCTCATACTCACGTTCATTTCTAATAGCAGGCAATTTTTTCGATACGGACATCACGGAAACACCATAAGAGTAACACTGTGGTTGTAACGTTATAGAGCTAGACCGACTGTGCATCAATCATCCTCGACAATGAAAAAGGTTTTGCATAACATCAGCCCTTTCCATATAAACATACAGGACGCACCCCAGCCTTGATAGCAAATAATGTTAAAAAAATCTTATGACATAAAAGTACGCTATGAGACGTTAGTCTTGTGCATGTCTCAAGGCATACTGCACCCACATACATATATACGTGTGCGTAAGCACGCATCGTAACGCTGACAGATGGCTCATAGCTCCTCCACTGCTGTTACCACGTTCGGTCAAGTTTTCACGCCGCCTTCTCTTGTCGAGCGCATGGTGGAGTTACGCCGCAACTTTGGGACTCTCCTTGACCCCTGCTGCGGGCAAGGCGCTTTTCTTAAGCCCCTGACCGCAACCCGCGATACCATAACCGCCCTCGATATCGATGGCGCGCTGATTGATGACGCGCGCTTACGTTACCCCCATGTCCACATGCACCACCGTGACTTTTTCGCCTACCCCTGCGAGAAACGCTTCGATACCATTATCGCCAACCCCCCCTACGTGCGCTTCCAAGATATCCCCGCCACAACACAACAGAGACTGCCCGACACCTACGACAAACGCACCAACCTCTACGTGTTTTTTATCGATAAATGCCTGAATCACCTGAAGCCCAATGGCGAACTGATTTTCATCACGCCGCGCCATTTCATCAAAGCAACCCACGCCCGCCCCCTCAATGAACGCCTCGTTACAGAAGGCGCCTTCACCCACTTTATCGAGCTCGGCGACGCACCCCTCTTCCCCCACGTCAACCCCACCTGCGCCATCTGGCGCTGGCAGAAAAACCGCAAACAACAAACCCTACACGACGGCACCCCCATAACCTGCCAACACGGACACATCGCCTTTAGCACGCCACAAGGACGACTCGGCGACTCGTTCTCGGTCAAAGTCGGTGCCGTCAGCGGCGCCGATACCATCTTCACCGACAACAATAACGGATGCACCGACTTCGTCTGCTCACGAACACACCAACACGGCACAACCCGACGCATGATCTATAACCGCTTCGACCCCTGCTTGCTCCCCCACAAAAACACACTGCTCCAAAGACGCATACGACCCTTCCACGAACAAAACTGGTGGCAGTGGGGACGACTCTGCCCCCACACCAACGCACCACGACTCTACGTCAACTGCAAAACACGCACACCACGCCCCTTCTTTACACACCCCGCAAAAGCATGGGACGGCGCCGTCCTCGCCCTCTTCCCACACAACACAAACTGCGACCTCGAAAAAACAACCCACACCCTCAACAACATACCATGGCACAAACACGGATTCATCGTAGACGGACGATTCCTCTTCACGCAAAGAAGCCTAGAAAATGCAAACGTCATGTTATAGAATCATAGCTGGGTTACGATAACAACTCCCTACAAAGTTTCTCCATCCATAAGAACTATAACCGAGCAATTGAGTATTATCGAAATACACCCTAACTCTTTTTCTCTTTTTACCTTCAGGGGGTGGATGTTCCTCTAATATCGTTCTTTTGACTTTATAGATACGAGCTTTGCCCTTTTTAAGACGATGAAAAAAGATGAAAAGATAGAGACATTTTTCAGCATTGTGTTTGCTGACAGCCCAAAGTCCTGTATACTTTTCTCTACAATTAAGTTCTTTAATAAATTCCTTCCTATGCACATACACTAGAAGTAATTGTTGCGTTGAACTCTGCGTCTCTGCTTTCAAGTCCTCTTTCCTAGAAAACTGCTTCAATCTCTCCATCGTCCACCTCCGTGCATTGTTAAGGTTCTGGATTGCCTAACATAAAAAGACAATAATGTCAAGTTGTTTTTCGATAGCGGTTCACCTCATTTTAGGGTTTGGAAGGCGATGACTCGGTCATCTTGGTTATACGTAATCGATAAGCGGACAGTTTCCCCCGCCGTTAACTCGATGGGTATGGCAATGAACTCCCACAAGCCAAACGTGGCTGTCGTCAACACCGCATGCCCGGTCGCTCGACCCAGTGAAGGCTCATTGCCACGTTCAAACTCAAAAATATGAGTCGTCGTGCCATCGCTATGGGACGAGACTTCCTTAGGCACACCTAAATGGAACTCGACATCCGCTCGAAGCATCCCAACCCGCAACACCGATACATCCTTAGGATACGACCCCACCGCCGCCATATACGCCGAACACCCACTCGACACCAACACACAAAGGCCCACCAAAACACGACCGCACACCATAAGAAACGTCTCCTCAATCCACGCCCACCACTTTAGAGACCAATTAACACACTTTTAATCCCTATGCACGCGTCAATGACGCTTGACTTAAAGCCCCGTTACTTGTGTAACGTTGTCTGACGTAACATAAACCCATTGGGGCCGGTAGCTCAGTTGGTTAGAGCGCGCGCTTGATAAGCGTGAGGTCGGAAGTTCAAGTCTTCCTCGGCCCACCACATCCCCTACATAGAAAGTCCCCTCAACCTATCAAGACTGCGGGGTTTGCGGACGAGCCACATTCTTATGCGTCCGCGGCGGTGCCACCGGTGGCTCGCCACCCGGTAACGCCACATTTCTATGCGTGCGCGGCGGTGCCGTCGGGGTAGCATCCCTATGGCGACGCGGCGGCGCTATCGGCTCGACATCGCTATCATCATGCTCGATAGCGGTATCGTCATCCGTCGTCGCCAACAGCTCCGTATCATCCGTGTCGTCCGAGTCATCACCCGCTACGTGCTCAGCAGAGGCACCAGGCAGCTGCTTGATCTGAGCATGCACCGACTCCAAGCCTTGCCGGTAGCCATCGATAGCCTTGTGCAAAGTCGCCCCATCAAGAGCACGATCCACAGCCTCGTTAGGTGGACGATGCGCCGTCGAGACACCCAAATCAGACGCCACTTTTTGCTCGATGGTGCTATAAGCCTTCTTCATTATGTCCGCAACATACTTGTTCTGGGCCTTAATCGTGTCAACGTCCAAATGTGCCGTCGACCGCTTGGCGAAAGTCTCTGCCACCTCGCCCAAAGAACGCTGCAAAGCACCCTTGAACGCACCAAAAACACCCAAACGACTATTCTGCCTGCTCAACACAGCAACCTGCCTGCCCTGCAAACCACTCGTTGCCAAAGAATGGCGACCATCATCAACTAAACGAATATCCTGTTGCTGGCGAGAAACCTCATGATACCCAGCAGGAAGATTCAAAGAAACAGAAGCAACCGTCATCATACACCTCATATATGGAACATAAATCAACACAACATGAATAAGCCCCCCCGTAACACACTTTTACGTGTATAAAACAAAAAAAATGTGTGAAATAAAAAATGACGAGATAGAAATTGTTTCACGTGAAACATTCGAAAAAAATGTAGCGAGCTTTTTTTGTGTCTTATAGGAATTGTTTCACGTGAAACATTCGAAAAAATTGCACCAAGCTTTTTTGTGTCTGATAGAAATTGTTTCACGAGAAACATTCGAAAAAATTGCAGCTAGCGCGGTAATTTGTAACAGATGGTCAGTGTTGCCCCACGTCCTTTGGGCGGTGTGTACACGACTTTATCGCCTTCCTGCATGCTGTCACACATCACTTTACAACAGATAGGCATGCGATGGTTGCTTCCTGGATAGCCCCCAACCTCCCGATGTAAGTCGCCCGATTTAATCTTGATACACGTTTTGCCCTCTTGTTCTGCCTCGACAAACTTCCTCTCTAGTGCGTCCCTGAAATCCTGCGCGCCAGGTGCTTTACCACCTGCGCGCGGGCTTTCTCTAAAAGAATAAGTAAAAACAGATGGTTGCGATGACGTGTGGACATGGTTGTTGCTCATTCCAATCTTCCCCGTCATAAAGTCTTTCGCACAGCCATAGTGCCAATTCGTCCTCGTTGTCGTCTCATATTTCGTAGGAATGAACCCCGGCATGTGCGGAGTCACCTGCGTACTATAAAAAAGATGTTTGCCCCCTTCAACGTCTCTCGTCAAAAAATCCAGCTGCCTGAGGTAACTCTTGCCGACAAAACAAACACACGTCTCTGTCGTGTCTGGCGGTAGACAACATAAGTCGCCCCTATAATCATCCGTCTCGGCTCGGCGTTTATAACCTTCTGCTTGTGGCGAAAACGTTATGTCATAGTTCGGTGTCAAAAAATCCGCCCGTAGCAAGCCCCACCCCGCCGACAAGATATACACATTCCTTCCATACCTCTGGAACAAACGGCTATAGATATTAGGCGAATACAGCTGCCAAGCTGCAAAAAGCCCATACGGATTTTCCCCCGACTGCTGATAGTGCCGATTATAGTCCCACAACGCCTGTCGATAAGATTCTTCACCACTGCCGACACTATCACCGGGATTCTTAACAACATAGCCCCCACCGCCACGATACACATTCGGTCGAGAGACAAAATAAACATCCCGACCGTCTTCCCGCCAAAGCCCTTTGTCCCTCTTGCTCCCTGCACACTGAATCACAACAATCATGACGTTGCTCCCATAGCATCGATGAGACGTGCGAATGTATCCAAAAAAGAAGGGTCATAGCTTTCGTCCACGTGGTTCTGATTCCACAACCCCGATTGGCGCACCAACGGTCGGTTACAATCAAGACCTAGCCAATCGGCAGAAGGCGGGTCAATGGCTTGCTTGCTATGGTTGCTCAAAAGAGCAATGGCGTTACGTTCTATTGTGCCTCGTTGGCTCTCTGGGTTCGCGTCATCTTCAACCGCTAGCCACAGAAAAGGCATCGCACCAATAACCGCACTGACTCGCTGTTCTATCTCCTGTTCGTCTTGACGTATATCTCGAGGTGCAGAGCTCCCCCGACCCCACGTGGATGCCCCATGATGTCCGCTCAAGTCATAACGCTTGATAAGAGCCGTGCCAACAAGAAGCCGAAATATTGAGCCACGATGATTGCCGCCCCCTGAGCGCGCCTGCCCACGATGTTGCGATAGACGATTCCAAAGACTCGTTTTCGACCCTGAGGTCAACGCATGGGTGCCTACCCTTACCAGACGCAAGCCTGAACCGCTTTGTTGGCGTTCTTCGTCTGCTTCATAAAAGAAATACACGCCCCGCTGGGGCCAGTCCATGCGACCCTCACAGGCACATAAGCGGCGCGCACCGCCAAGACGCTGACTCAAAACAGCGAGCAAATCATAAAACCGTCGTATGTCTTGGCTACATTGACTCATTATCCTTGGTGATAAAATAGGAGTTGTTTCACGTGGAACATTTTGGGCAAGCAATTGTGTTCATTGTTTTTGCCTGTTCTCACCTTAAATTGTAATCTCTTTTGCCATAAATCTTTTCGCACATGTATATTGCCAACTCGTTTTGTGAGATGGTCTATCATATTTCTCAAGAATGAACCCTGGCATATCTGGAACATCCTGCAAATTATAAAAAAGATATTTTTCCCCCTTGACGTTTCTCGTCAAAAATTCCAACTGCTCTAAAGAAGTCTGAGCGGCAAAAAACACGCACGGTTCTTTTGGTTTTAGCGGTAGGCAACGCAAGTCGCCATCATAACCATCCTTATGTTTTCGGCATTCATAAGCTTTCACATCTGTATACGAAAAGGTTAGGTTGTATTTCGGTGTCAAAAAATCTGCACGTATCAAGCCCCACCCCGACGATAAGATATACAAATTCTTTTCGTACTTCTGGAACAGACGCTCATAAATATTGCGAGGATAATGAGGAACACAAAGCTCCCAAGCATGCAAAAGACCACAAGGATTCTTACCCGACTTTTTGAATTCCCTATTATACTCTAGCAACGCTTCTAGATAGGTTGTTTTTTCACTACCTTCGACAAAACTACCGGGCTTCTTAACAATACGTCCCCCGCTATCCTTATGGCTATCCTCATCAGGCTCAGCAACGAACCAAATCTCCTTACCGTCTTTTTTACCGCCTTCACGCCAATAGCCTTCCCCTGTCATTCTTTTCGAGCACTGAATCACAACGATCATGATTTTCACTCCCATAGATAAAGCCCCCCCATCCAACGAATAGAATATATCACAAGAGTAAAGAGAATCGATAAAATCTTTATGTTCTTTGAAAATTTTATGATATAGTCACTTGTCAATCAAATAATAAGAACGATTTTCTTATGGTGGTGTTATGTCAAAGTTATCGTCCTGCTCTACTTGCGGAAAAAGCATAAGTGCCAATGCAAAATCTTGCCCACATTGCGAAATATCGAATCTTATTCAGAAGGGTGTCCTTATAGCTCTTGGCTTGGTTTGCACTTCTGGCGTTATAATTCTTATTGGCATTGAGGATGTAATTAGGAGAGTTAACACTCACGGTTTTACAGGTTGGCTGGGCAACAACACAATCTACCTCAGTGAACTTGTAGGTATAAGCTTAGGTCCTGTTGCAGGTACACTTATGGCTACTGCGTTAAATGCCTTTGGGATTCGTTTTCCCGACGTACGCGGTATCAAATTTTTTGGCATTTTCATCATCTTCTCTACTATAACGCTACTCATGTCGAGTATATTGGGGGTAGATTTGTTCTTTTTCGTGTTTATGGGTGTTATAATTGGTTTGATGATAGGATTGGGGTTAAGTACTGATGACGATTTTACCCGCATAATGGGCTTTGTATGTGGTGCCGTTGTAGGTGAGTTTATGAGTGAAATAGTTTTTGGAGATGGTCTCAATAATATTTTCTGGGGAATTGTTGGAGGTGCTATCGTAACTGCCCTTGTCTGGAGAAAGCGTGATAGTAGTTGATGCACACTTTTCGTTATCACCTCAAGCCTCACCTTACAAAAAACTTGCGATGATACCTAACAAAGTTAAAATAAAAATAGAAGCAGGGTGCGATATAGTATCCAAAGCACGTCGCCACAGTGAGAATTGCTTCACCTGTTGCGCTATACCAGAATGCCCATATCTTGAAGCTGTCTTTGTTTCTTCTTTTGGTGCCTGCTCTTTGACCGCTGAAGAAGAAGGCTCAACACTCGGTGGCGTATCTCTGGAGGCTGGACGAATATCAGTTATACGACCACCTTTGACGTAAAAAAGACCATGGTTTGCTAAAGTTTTATGAATATCATTCCTTCCGCTTTCATCATATGAATTATCAGAGTCCATAAACTCTTCTAAAATCTTACCTAAGATCTCAAGTGGATTAATGTCTCTCTTTTCTCTATACTCCCTGTTGACCATATCCAACAATGCCATAACCTTATCTTCCTTTTCGTAGGATTCTGTTAGTCTTGGAACGCCCGCATCTAAAAATATTCTATCGATATCTTTATGACGGTAAAGCTTAAATAACTTCGCCAATTTTCTTATTAAGACTCCCGGAATTTCTCTCTGTGAAATTGAGTTGGACATCTTTTCACCTATCGCCCGCTCGTAACCCAATTGCTGCAAACGGTGTTCGGCTTCATCGATATAACCCTGCATCCCTTGATCGACAAGCCGTGAACGCCAAGGGTCTTGCGTAATGAACGCTTCTAAAGAAAGGTGTAAACACCCATACTTTTTCAATTTATTAAGAATCCAAGTAAAATTCCGTCCTTTTACAACAAGTTTACGTACTGTGCCCAAACCGCCTTGTTCATATAATATACCACGGAGATAAACTGGATCATGCCCACCTTTCGTGCAAGCAACAATCTTCTCACATAATGCCAAAAGTGCCCTCGTAAATTCGCCGTCATCAAAATCCGTCATCGTATTATCACCAAGCATAAAATAGGATTCATTCCATACAAAACATCTTACTCGTCATCGTCCTTATCTTGCGGCGGGGCGACCATCCAGCCCTCGTTGTCATCGGAGTCGTCCTGCCTGTCACGTTCCTCTAACAGCATCATGTCTCGTTCGGTTTCCTCGCCCTGCCAGCGCGACCACGGTATCGACCCAGCATCATAATTGACATCATAATCCGCACCAGCCCAAGCTATACCAGACACCAAAGGCACAGCCAAAGGCGTAGCCATCACGACAACACACACACCTATAAAAAACACAAAACGGAGCATCGCTCGCGCCAATCCCTCTTAAAAAAGGACGTCATGTTAAGAGATTTAAGGATAAGAAGGCGACACCCTCGCACGTTTGCGCGTTCTTATCTGGGTTGCCATGTATGCCATAACCTACGATTTGCACCGCAGACAACAACACACGTATCGGCTCCCTGAAAGGAGGTGATCCAGCCGCAGGTTCCCCTACGGCTACCTTGTTACGACTTAACCCCAGTCGCTGATCTTACCGTGGCCGGCAGCCTCCTTGCGGTTAGCTGACCGTCTTCGGGTAAAACCAACTCCCATGGTTTGACGGGCGGTGTGTACAAGGCCCGAGAACGTATTCACCGCGGCAAGCTGATCCGCGATTACTAGCGATTCCGACTTCATGTTCTCGAGTTGCAGAGAACAATCCGAACTGAGACGGCTTTTAGGATAGCGTAGGGTCGCCCCTTTGCAGCCTGTTGTCACCGCCATTGTAGCACGTGTGTAGCCCAGCCCATAAGGGCCATGAGGACTTGACGTCATCCCCACCTTCCTCCGGTTTATCACCGGCAGTTTCTCCAGAGTTCCCGGCTTTACCCGTTGGCAACTGAAGATGAGGGTTGCGCTCGTTGCGGGACTTAACCCAACATCTCACGACACGAGCTGACGACAGCCATGCAGCACCTGTCACCGGTCCAGCCGAACTGAAGCCCACTATCTCTAGTAGGCGCGACCGGGATGTCAAAAGCTGGTAAGGTTCTTCGCGTTGCGTCGAATTAAACCACATGCTCCACCGCTTGTGCGGGCCCCCGTCAATTCCTTTGAGTTTTAACCTTGCGGCCGTACTCCCCAGGCGGAGTGCTTAACGCGTTAGCTCCGCTACTGAACGGATAAACCGCCCAACAGCAAGCACTCATCGTTTACGGCGTGGACTACCAGGGTATCTAATCCTGTTCGCTCCCCACGCTTTCGCGTCTCAGCGTCAGATATGGGCCAGGCAATCGCCTTCGCCACCGGTGTTCTTCCAAATATCTACGAATTTCACCTCTACACTTGGAATTCCATTGCCCTCTCCCATCCTCTAGCTTCGCAGTATCAAAGGCAGTTCCCAGGTTGAGCCCAGGGATTTCACCTCCGACTTGCAATAGCCGCCTACACGCTCTTTACGCCCAGTAATTCCGAACAACGCTAGCTCCCTCCGTATTACCGCGGCTGCTGGCACGGAGTTAGCCGGAGCTTCTTCTGCAGGTACCGTCATCATCTTCCCTGCTGAAAGAGTTTTACAACCCTAAGGCCTTCATCACTCACGCGGCATTGCTGGATCAGGGGTGACCCCATTGTCCAATATTCCCCACTGCTGCCTCCCGTAGGAGTCTGGGCCGTGTCTCAGTCCCAGTGTGGCTGTTCGTCCTCTCAGACCAGCTACAGATCGTCGGCTTGGTGAGCCGTTACCTCACCAACAACCTAATCTGACGCGGGCTCATCCTTAAGCAGCAAGCCTTTGCTCCTCAGAGATTATGCGGTATTAGCTACCATTTCTAGTAGTTATTCCACACTTAAGGGTAGATTCCCACGCGTTACTCACCCGTTCGCCACTAAACTCAAAAGCAAGCTCTCAAGTTCCGTTCGACTTGCATGTGTTAAGCATGCCGCCAGCGTTCGTTCTGAGCCAGGATCAAACTCTCATCTTAAAAAGATGCCTGCATCTAAAAGCATACGCAAAAACATACGCAAAAGACACAGAAAGTTCGTGTGAACTAACACTCCCGCACGAAAGTGCCGCCCACTTATCCTTAATCTCTTAACAATGACACAAAACACCCACCCAAAAACCATACAACATATACATAGGCTAAAATCAAATAATGTCAACCTAACAAATCAAAAACGAACACCAACACCAAACAAAACATACGTCTGCCCCAAATCAACATCATCCTCACTCAAAAAAGCACCACCACCCTCAACATAAACAAACGTACGACGACTCAACAAAAAATCCATGCCACCACCCAACAAAAAACCACCATACGAATCATCCCGCTCATTCTCACCCGTCCTACGACGCCGAAACGAACCAACCTCCCTTAAACTATCAACACCCTACTCAATAGACAAAAAAGCATACCCCACATTGCTATACACACGAACACGCTCCGATAACGCATACCCCACCGTCGCAAAGAAATTACCCCCAAACTCAGAGGTCGCCTCATAACACTCAATATGAGAACGCACACCACCAAGCCCCGATTCACTCACCCGATTTATGTTACTATCACAATACCTATCCGCACCCAAATCAAAATACACCCGCACACCAGCACCCAGAAAAAACGGACTCGAAGGCAACTCAAAAAGCCGCATATACTGAATGCCAAAATTAAGATCCTCAGGATTAGGCTCAGAACCATCAGAGCTATAAGCATTATAGCCAAGATCCACCCGCACCTCGTTATAACCCGCCCGCGCCTCACCCGCACCCAACAAAACAACCAACGCTATAACAACAAAACCTAACGTCTTCTTCATGTCACAATAACCCCATCCGTAAACAAACCACTCGCCACCCCCTAAAACATATAGCCCACATTAAAACCCACCCGCGTAAGCTCGCCAAACCTCGATTCTTCCCCAAAAAGCACATAGTCCGCATCACCATAAAAAGCACCAAAGCCCTCCATAAAAAGACGCCCAAACCTTAATCCGCCACGCACCTTAAAACCAAGATGAAACGCCGTATCGTCCGATACGCCCACCGTCACAATACGAACCTCGTTGCTACCATACGTGTACCCTAACCCAAATCCAACCCACATTTCCCTGTTCTTACGCTCATCAATGGAAGCACCAAGAATCGCCAACACATCCCCAGAGAAAATCGACTGCCACTCAATACAACCATCATCCGCACACAGTCTATCGGACGCCGTATCATAGCTCAAACTCGTATCGATACCCGCATAAAGAAATTCTTCTTCGCCAATATATGCCACCGCTTGCCCGCCTAACCCAAAAGCAACCCCCTCTAGATTATCACCATCCTCATCAGAATAATGTGCATATCCAATCGTCACATACCCCCTATTTACAATCTCTGCCTCTGCTTCGCCCGCCACAAAGACCATACACAACAAGAAAGGTAAGAAAAACCTCATCAGCACTGTCTTGCTCCGTTACAAACCACACGCCAAAAGCCACCCCCAGCCACACTTACCTAAAAGTGTCACTTCACCCCCCAAACATCACGTGCCATCAAAAAACGAGCAACAGCCCTAACGGCGGCGACAATACACCGTATAAGAACGGGGATAATACAGACCAGCCGTCAACAAACCAATGATAGCATCCCTTGTCGTCCATTCGGCTCGCACCTGAGCGACCCTAGAGGCACCCCTGCAGATACGCGCCGCATTAATCTCATCCGTCTGAAAAACACCGCCCAGAAAAAAGTGACTCGTCCCCTTTCTTTCCGCCAACCCGGAATTCGTATTGACAAGATAACCACGCTGAGTCGCACAACCAGACAGAGCAACAACAACAAGACAGGATATAAACAATTTACGCATGATAACTCTCCTATAAATTATTTGCAGTAAACCAGATAGTCACGGGGTGCATACAACCCAGCCGACATAACATTGATAATCGAGTTGAAAGCACCGCTCTTATACTCCACAGCACCCACATTCCGTACGCCCCCACACACTCTAGGAACAAAACGCTTTTTCGTCTGACCAATGCCACCCACGAAAAAACCATCCGACGTGTGATAGGACGGCTCAGCATCCACATTGCTCTGCAAATTAAAACGCTGGGTCGCACAGGCTTGAACGCTCATCACAAGCAAGCATACACTTAAAACTCTTAACCACATGGGTATACTCCATTCAATAAATTATCCACGCAAACGACCCTCCATCCCCTGCCTAGCAACCCCTCTGAGCCACCCCTCTGGCACATTTGCCACGTTAATTAGAATCCCTATACGAAACATGACCCTCTGTCAACATTTTATCAAAAAACATCTCTCCATCCCGCACCCCCTCTACGCCAAAAACACCTACTCAGCTTGGTGAACAGTGATATCGATGCCCAACGTTTGCAAGTCCACCCGCTCGCCCACCGCTTCGACAAAACGCCTTTCCTCAGGCGAGTCCACAAAACCCACCTTGACGTCTTTGTCGCCATACGTCAGTCGCAGAGCCCTCACCCCTAAATCTGTAAAGTGAAACGAAGGAATCCGCCACATATCAGCCGTTTCAGGGTCTATAATAATATCCTCATCAGTTCCAGAGTCTAAAATAACACCGAAAAGCTCTATAAAGCCTACGAAAAGATAACCTACCGCCTTCACAACAAGAAAAAGCAATTCGAAAAAAGCCGCAAAAGCTCCAATAACACCCGTAATTTTCAATGGGTCAGTCGATACCGACAAAACAGACGTGGTCTGACCAGAACCCGCCTTCTCATACTCAATTCTATACGTTGCCCCCGAGAAAAAACCACGCCCGGCATCCAAAACAACTGTCGATGGTATCGTCCCCTCATAGAGCAAAATATCATCTTCCTTGTAAAATCTAATTTTTGCCCCGTGCAGCCCATGCGGACTGTCAGAAAAATTCACAGGATACCGACTTGAACTGCGTATGCTCGCACAGGAAGACACTGTGCTCACGGTAAACAACACCAAAAGACTAGAGGCAACCAGAAATAATAAATCAGACTTAAACACTTTATCACGACCCCATTGTTTAACAAAAGCCCTCCAGCCCTCCAGCCCTCCAGCCCTCCGCCCTTCTAACATGCGCTACATTCATCGAAGTCTGCATAAGAAATACCAAACGTTACTCCCTGTCAACATTTTATCAAAAAACATCTCTCCATCCCAACCCCCCCACCCCCCTTAACGATAATACGACCCGCGATAACATCGTAACTGCTCACAGATGATCTCGTGGGCAACATCCTTCATCGTCGCAAAGTCGAGGCGATAGTCCCAATTCAACCGAAACAAATCCGTCCCCCGATGTGCCAACAAAACATCGCGAATATACGACCTATCCTTTGTGCCATGCCAACGATGATAGCGAAACAAAGCCCGCCCCACCTGCGCGTTGTATATGCCCTCCCAACCATATTTGCGCCACGCTCGCCATATATAATGGTGCTCCCGCTTAACCGATGACTCACGCTCGATAACCCGCCTGCGAAAAGACTGCGGGGCTGCCGTATATGCCCAGGCAAAAAACAAAGACGAGCAAATATAGTTTTTGCTCTTGTCTTGACTGCACGAGCCAACATAAACCTTGCCATTATCAACATTCTGCCAGTAATACACCTTCTTAGGCTCATCCGTTGGTGCGACCCGTCTCGCCCGCCGCCGCACGTAAGAGCGCGCATAAAATCGCGCATAAGAGCCAACCCGCCGCCTCCTATAAGGCTTGCTGAAACGCCTGCTCTTATACGGCTGCGCAAAGGAGCGCGCTATCTGCCGAGCTATCCACCACATGACACCACCACAGGCACGAACCATCATCATGCAGTTGCCCGAAAACTTAAAGTAATCACATCAATTTATACTTAAAGTTACCAACCTGTCAAACCCTCAACAACGAAAAGCACAAACACACATTCCTTACGCATACTTTGACTCGGGCGTTGACTCAGGGGCGCGTTACCTTTATGCCTTATTTATGCTCAGACGTTTTTGCCCCGCCATCCCTGCCATCATTGTGCTTGTGCTTTTTGCCCCGCTCGGTGCATCGGTGGGTGCGTCCTCTGCTCGTGCCGAGACGTTTAACCCCTCCTATCTTGACGCCGAGGAAGTCCTGCAAGAGTGCGTCATCTTTATCAAGCGTATTCTCAACGACCCCGAAAACGAAGCCATGCGGGAAACGTTGCGGCAAGCAAAAGCCATCATGATTTTTCCTTCCATCCTCAGACTCGGCTTCATTTTTGGCATCAAAGGCGGACGAGGAGTCATGGTGGTGCGCCGCGATAGTGGCACAATCAGCTACCCCGCCTTCTTCGATATCGGCGCGGTCAGCCTCGGAGCACAAGCCGGCGTTGAAACCAGCTCTGTCGTCTTTGCCATCATGAGCGAACGCGGCGTCATTTCTCTGTTAAAAGAACGAGTCAAACTCGGTGCTGACCTCAGCATCGCCGTCGGGCCCCTAGGCACCGGCACCTCAGCCGCAACAACGGCACGTCTTGCCGATATTTACTCGTACTCGGACAGCGACGGTATTTTTCTCGGTCTCAGCCTAGAAGGTGCCTACATCAATAGCGAAGTGGATCTCAATCAAGCCTTCTACGGCAAAGGGGCATCCGCTGCCCTTGTCCTTGGCTCGCGCCGATATAAAAATTCCGCTGCCGAAGACCTTATGAAGCTGCTATCGACCCTATAACGAACAGCCCACACAACACGCCATAGCTGGCTCGATACAACCGCAAGGCTTTATCGATGTCGTGTCTGTCCAGCGTTGGTCTGCCCTCGCCCATGAACGCGCCATCAACGAACACCTCGCCATAACGGCGGGGGCCCCCCAAACGAATGTCCAAAGCCAAAGCTGCCGCCGCTTCAGGCCAGCCCGCATTCGGTGACACATGGCACACCGCAAATCGCCTTGTGCGTGCAACCACCTGACCCCAACGCCTGACCGCAACAAAAAGACTCGCCAAGGCTATCACGCCATAACTCAAGCGTGCCGAGACAAAACCCATGCCATCATCCAAGCGCGCCGCGACACAGCCAAAAAAGCGATAACGCTGGTGGCGATAGCCAATCATGCTGTCCAGTGTGCTGACGGCTTTATAGACAAACAAGCCAACAAAACCGCCCACGCCGTACCAAAACAACGGTGCCACCAAGCCATCGTGGAAGTTCTCGAAGCAGCTTTCTATGGTCGCTGCGGCAATGCCGCTCTCGTCCAGTTCTTGCACATCGCGACCAACAATGTGGCGTAGCGGCTCTCGCCCATCGTTGCCGTCTCGTAACGCGTGTGCCACGTCCCGCACTCGAGTCGCCAGCTCACGAAAGCACACCATCGATGCCAAAGCGACCACAAGCACAGTGAGCTGCCATCCCCCCCACCCCTTTTTATCTTGCCATTCCTGTGCCATACTGTCGAGACCATAGCCCAGCAGTGCGGCACCGCCACACACCGCGATACTTAGCGCGCCGCCACTCAACAGGCTAACCTCTCTTTTGTGCGGCACAACATTAAGCCATCGCTCCCCCGTGGCAATGATGCCACCCAACAACCGAATTGGGTGATACGCTCCCCACAAACGATAGATTCCCAAGCCATCCGCCACCATCGCCGCCACAAACAGCCCAACGTCCTTGTCCATGTCCATCGCTACGTCACACCCCTCGCTTGCGAAGCATGGCACGCAGATACGGCAGGATAAAACGC
>JACONH010000017.1:0-1047 GCA_014323835.1 Alphaproteobacteria bacterium GM202ARS2 | reverse complement strand
CAAACAAAACCAATGGAGCAAGACGCACGAGAAAATAAGGACTCAGACGATAGGTCACAATCAAGCTTAAGGTGTTGTTATAGACGTCACGCCGATTGTGACGGATAAGCCGACGAAAGTGTGACTTGAACATCCCACGATATTTAGGGCGATAACGTGAGGCGTAACGAAAGAACGGCAGACAAGGCACGAACAGACGCTTAGCGTAAGCCGCAATGTCTTGCTCTTCTGGGCTCGCAGTAGAGGGTAAGGTCATATAGTTAAGAACAAGTGTCGTTATGCCCTCCTTTATAGCACTATTTTTGTCAATGTAGGCAGGAAGATGGGGAAGTACGTTGTCAATGGCATCATCGATGGTCTGAGCGTTATCAATGGGGTCTTTCAATCCTTGTGCGCGGTGAAAGCACGACATCAAGCGGAGCAGATGATAGATAGCATAAAGCTTATGGTAACTGAGTCTGTAGCCGTCCTTATATCTGTCACCCCGATACCCATATAGAGGTGCTTCCAGCATGGTAGCCCCCCCCTTGATTCTATCGAGGAAATCAGGATCTTCCCCTGTAACAAAAAAAGGACGAAAACCCACTTGTTGATAAATAGCACGAGGTCCCATAAGCGTACCCAAGATGCCCTCTGGATGATTGATATGCCAGTGGCGAGAATCAGGAATGTCATAATCAAACTTACATATACGCGTGAAAAGCAAAACGATGTGCGGGTGCTTGTCGAGATAATCCGCTTGTTTCTGTAGACGCTCAGGGTGCGACACATCATCATCGTCTTGAAAGGCAACGTACGTGCCTCTGGCATGCTTCATTGCGGTATTGCGCGCATGGGCTACCCCTCGATTGGTGGTGTGGCGGTAAAAACGGATGCGCGAGTCTCGTTGTGTAACGGCACGCACCACGTCGGGCGTGGTATCGTTACTGCCATCATCGACACTAATCAGCTCCCAATCTGTCAGGGTTTGCGCGCGGATGCTGTCGATGGCTTGCTGGAGGAGCGGCGCGCGGTTATAGGTCGGCACAATGACGCTGACTTTAGGCG
>JACONH010000016.1 GCA_014323835.1 Alphaproteobacteria bacterium GM202ARS2 | reverse complement strand
CGCCTTTCTTGTGTCCCAGCTCCTTCGCTGGGCCGAAACCAAACGGTCCTTCGTCTGTCTCGACAGCAAGCCGGAAATCTTCGGCATCACCCGAAAGGCTCTCGAGCGTCTCGACTATAAGACGCTCGTCTACAATCCGACGGAGGGGAGGGGGCAGCGGTACAATCCCCTCGTCGATATCGACGGGCCGGAGGCGGTCGGCGAACTCGCGGCGGCGCTGATCCCGGCCGTTGACGACGCCAACCCCATCTTCACCGAATCGGCGCGGGATCTTCTCGACGCCTTGATCAGCCATCTTCGGGCGATCGATGGCGAGGCGTCCTTGCCCGCTATTCGCACCCTCATTGCCGGTGTCGACGATTACAAGGGGCTCCTGCGGACCCTGGCCGCAAGTCCGGATCCCGACGCCGCTGAGATCGCCCGCTCCTTGGCCATGACCTCGGCCAATGAGCGCCTGCTCGGCTCCATCCTCGGCACGCTCAGGGCCAATCTGCGGTTCCTCCGCTATCCCCATATCAGGGCGTCCCTCGAAACCTCGGACTTCTCCTTGGCTGAGCTCACGACAGATCGGCCTGTCGCCCTGTTTCTCCAGTTCGAAGAGCATCAGCGCGAGACAACGGCGCATCTGCTCACCGCCATGACCGGTCATCTCATGCGCTATCTCATCAGGCACACCGCACGGCCGCCCGTGCTCCTGCTCCTCGATGAAATCGGCACCATCCCCGTCGTCCCCGGCCTGATCGCCAAGCTCAACACCATCCGGTCCAGAAAGCTGCCGACATGGACCTATTGGCAAAGTCTCGAACAGATGCAGACATACGGCAGCAAGGCGGATGAGGGCGCCAACCTCATCCTCGGCGCCTGCGACTGTCAGATGGTCTTCCGCCTGAACGACAACGCGTCCGCCCAATGGATGTCTGATCGCATCGGCGTTGTCGATGTCACCGTCACCAATGAAAGCGTCGACGACTGGTTTGAGAAGAAAACCAGAAGCACCAGCATGGTCACCGAGCCGAAGGTCTTCCCCCACGAGTGTCGGTGCTAAACGAATTTGTGCCATTTATGCCGATTGAATTTGTCTCAGTTTGAGCGCTGTTGTCGGTACCCCTGGGGCTAGCCCCAGGGGTACCGGCGGCGGCCAAAATCCGCCCACTCATGTCCCGGCAGGACGTCCGGGAGAGTTGGGTGATTTCGCTGAGAGATGTTGTCATGATCCATGATCTGAAGAAGCAAGGGCTATCCAATACGGCGATCGCCGAGCAGCTGGGCATCAGCCGCCGCACCGTCGAGCGTCGATTGAAGCGAGGTCTGGAAGCGCCGGTCTACGGGCCAAGGCCACCGAAGCCGCGACTGATCGAGCCTTATGAAGCTTATCTGCGAGATCGGGTGACGGCCTGGCCGGATTTGTCGGGCATGCGCCTGTTGCGAGAGATCAGGGAGCGCGGCTACACAGGCGGCTATTCGGCAGTGACCAATTTTCTGCGTGAAGTTCGGCCACCAGCAGTTAAGCTTCATGAGCGTCGCTACGAGACCAGGCCGGGTCAGCAGGCCCAGGTCGACTTCGCCTATTTCGAAACCGAGTTTACCGATACGCCCGACACGAGGCAGGTGATCTGGCTGTTCACGATGGTGCTCGGCTATAGCCGCTTTCTTTGGGGGCGGTTTTGCCCGAACCAAAAGCTGGCCGCCGTCCTTCGTTGCCATATCGACGCGTTTACCGATTTCGGCGGCGTGCCCGAAGAGATCCTCTACGATCGCATGAAGACCGTGGTCACTGGCGCCGATGACGACGGTGCCGCGGTCTACAATCCGTCTCTGGTCGCGCTTGCCAATCACTATGGCTATCAGCCCAGAGCCTGTCGGCCCTATCGAGCGAAGACAAAGGGCAAAGTCGAGCGGCCCTATCGCTATATCCGCCAGGACTTCTTCCTGGCGCGACGCTTTCGCAACCTCGACGACTTGAATGTTCAATTCTGTGCTTGGCTCGATGAGACCGCCAATCCGAGGCGGCATGCCACCACCCGGAAGATTATCGCTGAAGCCTTCGCCGAGGAGGGCCTGCAGCCCCTGCCGGCCATTCCTTACAGTGCTGCGATTACCGTCGAGCGTCGAATCAGCAAAGACGGTATGGTCTCGATCGATGGCAATCTCTACAGCGTCCCCGATAGCACCAGGCGCCGCACGGTCGAGGTGCAAATATACCCCAAAGAGATACGGATCTTCGAAGCCGGTCAGCGGATCGCCTGTCACCCCGTCCTGCACGGCAAACACCAAAGCCAGCTCGATCCCAGCCATCGCCAGACGCCACCGAGGCAGCGGGCCATTGAGATCGATCCAATACCTGATCGAGGCCCGAGTAAACGGCCGCTCGCCTTTTACGATGCTGTCGCTCAGCGCCTGGCGACGGAGACCGTACGATGACCGAAGTGTTGGACCGTATCGCTTCTCACCTCGTTGGCCTGCGCATGCCCCGCGCGCTCGAAGCCCTTGACCATACCGTGCAGCAAATCGAGAAAGGCGAGCTCTCTACCCTCGAGGCGATCGACAGCTTGCTCGCCGAGGAGCTCTCAGTCCGTGAGAGCCGACGGATCGGCGTTGCCATGATGACGGCGAGACTGACCCCGCCGAAGACGCTGGAGGGATTCGACTTCGCCTTCCAGCCATCGCTCGATCGCGATCGCATCATGGCGCTCGCCCAGCTTGACTTCATCGAACGCACCGAAGTCGTTCACTTCCTCGGCCCGCCAGGAACAGGCAAGTCGCATCTGGCCGTGGCACTCGGTGTCGCCGCAGTCAAAGCCGGCAAAAGCGTCTACCGCTGTACACTTGCCGAGCTGATCGAAGCGCTCAGCCGGTCCGAACGTGAGGGGCGGCTTGTCGAGAAGATCCGCTTCTACAGTCGTGCATCGCTCCTGATCATCGATGAGATCGGCTATCTCCCGATCACCACCGGCGGCGCCAATCTCTTCTTCCAGCTGGTGAACGCCCGCTATGAGAAGGGTGCCATGATCCTGACCAGTAACCGTGGCTTCGCCGAATGGGGTGATGTGTTCGGAGACCCCGTGGTCGCCACGGCTCTGCTCGATCGTCTGCTCCATCACGCCGTCGTCGTTCAGATCGAAGGTGCCAGCTACCGCCTCCGTTCCCACGCTGATCTTATCCCCGAGCATGTCCGAACCAACGCACCAATCTCACCACCGCCACCAAAAAGGCGTCGCGGCAGGCCACCGAAAAATAGGAAAATTGAGATGACTTAGACCCAGAAACCATCACCACAAAAGTGGGACATTTTCAGTCGGCACTTTTGGTACTTTTTCAGTTGGCATCTACAACGAGCTCCAGCAGCTCAAAGACGGGGGTCGTCTGCGCCTACCAGGATCTCGCCTGGCGGGGTTGGGCCACGCCGTATTTCCAGATCTGGAAAGACTATCAGGGGAAGAGGCCGGCAGGGCAGGAGCTCTATGGCGAGACCTATCCGGAGAAAAAGGACGATGCCGCGTGAAACAAGCAGACGGGGGAGGGGAGGAAGGGGTAAAGAAGCCGTTTTCTCGTACGCTGGACCATAGTAGAAGTCCCAGCATGTCTGAGAAATACGTCTTATATGTTGATGACACCGGAAGCCGCGATCCCGACCAAAAACCTGGTCAGACCAGGCATGATCGAATGGATTGCTTTGGGCTCGGTGGCATTCTCATCAAGGAAGAAGATACAGAAGAGATACTCTCAAAACATAAATCATTCTGTGCCGCATGGCAGATAGACTACCCTTTACATTCGTCTCACATTCGCGGCGGTCGTGGAAAATTTGGATGGCTCAAAAGGCCGGAAAATGCAGGGCTGTTTATGCCTGCTTTGCAGGAGTTCTTGCTTTCCGTGCCGATGATCGGGATTGCATGCGTTATCGACCGACCAGGCTATGTTGCGCGCTATCGTGAGCGGTATGACAACCGCATGTGGTTCATGTGCAAAACCGCCTTTTGTATCCTCGTTGAACGAGCAGCCAAATTCGCCGACGAGCATGGTCGGAAGCTGGAAATCTTCTTCGAGGAAACCGGAAAAAAAGAAGATCGTGATCTGATCAGTTATCTGCGGGAACTCAAGCGGAGCGGTAACCCGTTCAACGAAAAAACTTCAGGCCCATACCAGCCATTGGCCCATGAGGATTACAAGCGGATCGTGTTGGGAGAACCTCGCCGTAAGACTAAGAAAGTGCCGATGATCCAGCTAGCTGATCTGGTTCTATATCCAATGGTAAAGGGCGGTTATGTTCCGACCTATCCGCCATATCAAAGGCTGAAACAGCATTACAAATTAATCGATTGTTTTTTTGCAGAAGATACCCGCCCGCATCGGGGTATCAAATATAGCTGCTTCGACCATAAAACGTAAAAAAGGCCTGGGGAACCAGGCCTTTTAAAAGATCGGCTTGCTAGCTTAAGCGCAAACCCCGGGGCATTGCCCATAACTACAATATGCATATTTTGTGCAGCATCTACAAGTTTTTTGTACATATCAGCATAAAATATCAATATTTATCAATAAGTTATAATAGGAAAGGCGATCAACGAGGGGGCTATGCCAAAAGCTGTATCCAAAGGAGCCCACTAGAGTCAGTCAGGGACGCCGACGAAGTCGATATGTGAGGACTGCGCCCGAAGAAGAGAAGGCGGGACGCTCCGCGTCCCTTGGGAGTCTACCTCCTATTGGCTTCGGAAGCGAAAGGGAGTTCCTTTGCGGCGTGCTGAAAGCTATCAAAGAGTTTCTTATGTCTATCAAATAAGCTCATGCTGCCCTTCGTCCCTCTGTCTGTCCAATAGTGACCTTCCAGCTCATAGGCTGGGGCGCCGTGTATCTCCAGAGAGAATGTGCCGTGATGAATCTCGCTTCTATCACCCTGTAGCTCAATCTTAGGCTCATTGCGGTAGACCCCAATTAGCTTGTAGAGCTCGTCTTCTTCCATTTGCTCAATGCTGTGGGCAACAAGAGAAGATTTCGATTCCTTCGTCATCAAGCGCATATGTAAAGATGTCAAAGACTGTCTTATAATTACATATCCATATATTGGCGGGATATTTTGATTTGTTTTTGGGTTTATCCAATTGCTTTCCATCTTGACTTTCCAAGATCCTCTTAAATCTGGCCTTTTGATGAACCATCCTCTGAATATTTTCCATGACCACATATATTTATTGAACAATGCTATAAAAAATGTGATGCATCCAACAACGGTGCCAAAGGGCTTCAGGAAATCCCAACTCAAAACAGGCATTCCTTGAAGCCACAGAGCTATAATCCATACTATTATGGTGAGTCCTATAAAGGCAGATATATGAGTTCTATTTAGCATTATTTATAACCAATATAATCCCACGCATCGCTCAAAAATTGATGTGCATCTCTGCGTGTCCATGGTTGTGGTGTTCTGAATAAATATTTCAATTCACTCACCTCGCCCCATTCGGAGCACTTTTCATCACTCACGGTATTGTTGAATAATTCAGCAAGAACTGACCTCATCATCGAAAAATAATTTGATCCATTAAACCGTTGATTTGAGCAGTTGAAAACCAAGCACTCAATTAGAAAGCTTGGAGCTATATCAGCAGATTTAATGTTTTTTTCAGACATCTCATTTGACAATGTTTTAAGTATGCGAACTGCTTTTTTATATCTTCGAGATGTTTCGTCATTTTTATCGACGCCATTATTATAGTGTTGTTCTGGCCAATTTATCACACTTGCTGGCGGGCTCTTGTCTGGAATCATCTGTACACCAGATTGATAGCTCGTTGCTGATGTGTAGCGTCTATGTTCAAAAAAGGCTGCGACATCTGCTTCAACGCGATACGTGTTTTCTTTTATATCAAAAGATTTATTCCCTCTTTCGACAGATTTTCGACCAAATCTGGAAACAAGGGCTTCTTCAATCTCATTTTTGAACATCTCATATGTATAGGTTGCATCTGAATGGCTCTTGCTGAGTGCTTTCTTAATATTGTCATCTCCATAATCTGGAAAAAATGTATCAGAACAGACAATGCCTACATCAACATCACTGTCTTGGCGGACATTGACGCGGTTTCTGTACGACCCTTGGGTAAAAACGGTTATATTTCTGTTTTGTAGCTTTGCGCTGTCGCGAATAGCCTGCCTGATTTGCCTCTCAGCGTTTTCGGCGCGCTCCTGCTCTGTCTTGCCTGGCCCTGCAGACCAAGAAGAAAAAGTGGTTTCCCAATCTCTACTCATCAGGACGTGATCCTCATATCTCATGCGTGTGTTTGGGCTACCGTTGGCTCAATTTTTGGTTGGCATGGTGTAGTTTTCTTTCTGTGCGGTCAAGAATCGCTTTTTGGTTGAATTGTCAGAAGTGCAATAATCTTCATTGTGGAAAATGGCGATGCACCTCGACCGATGGCAGCAGATTGATTATGCGTTAGATTGAACGTATTGATTGTGCTGGGCGGTAGAAATTATCGTTTTGGTGTCTTTGATGCGTCAGTTTCAGGAGTTCCTAAGCAGCCCATGGACCCCTTCCAAAGTGTGGATGCTCGTCAGCATCCCGCTCTCAGTCGCGGGTATAGCAAATGTTGTCCAATCGTTTATGGATTTGGGATCGCTAATTATATACATACTGATATTTTACAATAAAATTTTTGATCCAATTGTGAAATATATCGCACTATTGTTTCCGATTCGAGTGAGTGAATATATAATTGATTACTTTATAGTTTTTTCTCCGATTGCATTGACGTGGTTTTATTTTCTTCATGGATCTATGATGGAAGATGTAAATGAACGCCATTGTCTTAAAAAAGATCTGGTGAAATTGATTTGGCGATACGCGAATATTATTTATATACATACATTTGGTCTTGTCTGGATTTTTGCATCAGCTCCGTTCGTTATTTTGGCATCATTTGTTAAAACTCCCAAGGGCGTGGTGAATGAATATTCTATTATATCACAAAGATTTTTTATAATATTGACCATATTCTTTATATTGGCGGCCTTTAGTTTTGGTGTCGAGCGTTGGGTTGATCCCGAATTCTTGAAATTGCAGCCTGAGCACCTCGGTATTAAACGCCCTTAGACGGGTGGTCAGCCCGTCAGAAACGGCCATTTTAGCGACCGCCGACCAGGCTTCAGATTTCTGCGGCTTTCCGAGGTTCAAAACCCCGGTCCAGAACTCGCCGAGTTTTGAGACGTTTTTGGCAGGACAGGGAACAGAGTGAATAGTGTTTGGGAATGAGGACTGAGCGGCTGATCGAGAGCGCATATCTGACGTGATCGAGCGCTGAGACTGGGCAGTTCTCCCAAATTCTGTTCACTCCAACGAGGCAAAGAACTCTATTCGTCAGATTGTTGAATCGCCTCATCCAGATGCGGGCAAAGAAAACTTGCTGACCGCGGCCGCTCAGATGCGGGAAATTCTCGGAGGGCCTCACATTGAAGCGTGGGCGGCTGAAATTTTGATCGCCCACGACCAAGATGGACAACTCTGACCTCTGCACTACAGCGCGGACAAACAACGAGAGGCATCTTCTAGCCCCCTTCCTATATTTCGGGTGTCTTGACCAACTGCCTATCACCTTCTTGAACGTATGTCATCGTGACTTGCCTCACCAACAATGCAGCCGAACGAGCCCTCTGTGGTATCGCGCTTGGCAGAAAGTCATGGCTCTTTGCTGGATCTGATCGAGGCGGTGAACGAGCGGCTTTGATGTACAGTCTGATCACCACAGCCAAGCTCAACGACATCAATCCTCAAGCATGGCTTGCTGATGTCTTGGCACGAATTGCTGAACATCTGGCAAACAACTCTAAAACCTACTTCCCTGGAACTGGAAAGCATCAAACCAAGTCAACGCTGCATGGCTGCGGTACTCGCCAGATGCTTACGACGCAATAAGAGCATCTGCATTGCGGTGTAGGGCAACGATGGCATGTGCAAGGTTTCTATGTCTCAGCATGGAATAGCCTGCAGCGTCGCCAGAAGCGAAGCTCTATGGCTGCAGGTTTAAGAGACTTAGAAGACCGCGTGGCACTGCAGCAAAGCTACGAAGCCGGTGCATGCACATAAGGTGCAACTGTCAGAACGCAAGCCATACGAGAAATAGGGCGGCCGAGAAGACACATACTGACGAGGAAAGGCAGGATGCCGAGCCGTTCACGCCTGTGTGACGTTCGGACCGATTGCCATCATTTTAAAGTTCATCTAGCTACTACACATCATCTTCTTACACGAATGATGAAAAAAGGCCCTGACGTTGTACCCGTCAGGGCCTTTATCTTTTTGGTGGTAGGCTGGGGAATGGCCGCGAGGTGCTAGATAATCCCCAAATCCAGCAACCCTTTGGCGACATAGCAGGTGCCGACAAAAATGCTGCCAAACCCGATCATCAGGAACAACATAGCTTTTCTGATCCTCTTACACGAATGATGAAACCTGTTGCCCATCGCTTGCTCACCTCCTTCCAGTGGGCAGTTGAACAAACTCGCAATGTATCATGTTTCTTGCCGCCGTAAAGAATTTTTTTCTTTTAATATCAATGGCTTATCAGGGCGCTCTAGAGGCTTCCACAGATCGGTACGAAGCGTTTTTGAGCGCTATGATGTAAGCCAACAGGCCATTGGAGGCCGTAGGTTGTTTTAACACACTATAAGCTGCTATAGTTTTCAACAGACTCAACCAAAGAGCAAATATTGATGATGTAATAATCAACTTTTGGGATAAAATGCCTTACACGTTGGAAGACTTTCAGAATGCTCGCGCAGGTCACGATTTGCTGTACGGGCGATGGCAGCTCTACCTTTTGACCTGCTGCATGGTGCAACTCGGCTTCCCAAAAGAACTGAACGCCAATGAGCTAGACTATCATTTGGTTGAGGACGCGTTGCAGCCGATAGCCAAAAAAGGCTTCAAAGAACCGAGCTGCCGAGACTACGTTACCCATCCCGAGCGTTTGGCTACAAAACATATGAGCGCCATACAACGGTTTCTTCAAAGCCGGATAGAGATAGGCGATGGCTCGCTTGTCGAAAAAATGGACCAGTATCTGAAAAACCATTCAGATCGAGAAGCAATTTTGGACTGCATCTTCAGCTTAAAAGAATATCGCGGCGAACGATTTGGTCAATCATATGAGCTTCACAAAAATATTTGTGGCGTATGGCAGATCATACACGGATCAACGAAAAGTAATGACAAGCGCATCCGCCGATGTGTTGTTGTCATCGAAGGTGTTGGCGCGACATCGAGTGGCGAAGGGGTACTATATGCTCATATGATTGGCGGCGAAACGACCTACTGGCAAGGTACCGTTGAAGAGGCCGGTGACGTTCTCTATTGTAGCTTCAATATCGTTTTTCGTGATACCACGCGAGCAAAAGACAAAGAGAAATGCAATTTCATTTTGCATCGCGGAGATTATCAAGTTCAAGATGGATATTATAGCGGTTTACTTGTTTCAATGCCGCCTATCATCCATCCAAATTCTCCCAATGCTTCGGAGAGAAAGATTAGTGCTAACAGGTGCTTTGCAAACAATGAAAAGGACGAAGATGTTGCGCTCTATGACAATTATTTTAAAAGGCGGACGCAGGGGGATATAATAAACACAAAAAGGGGATTCTTATTTTCTCCCATGTCAATTGAAGAAATCAAAAGTATACGGGAGAAATATTGTGGCTACCTTGACTTGGAAGAGCTCAAAAACTCAGAAGGTGATTGCAACAGCGAATATGGTCTTAAAGACTGGCATTTCGACAGACTTGGCAAACCGGACGGCATCGAGATTTTACCCAGATCGGGTGCTCAAGAATCGCGCGATGACCGGCTGCCAATAGCCGCATCGAGGGCTGACATAGACAGCTCTCGAAAAGTCGGTCTGTCTCAAGATAATCGTGCAAGCGTCTGAGATACCTTTCTGCTTAGCGTTTCATACTGAAACCACACAGCAGCGCCGTGCCCCAGCCAATGCCGGTAATGACCAGCACACGTTGCCACACTCGCCGAAGCATCGAGATCAGTCCCTTGATCGACAACCATTACGCTACCGCCCCCCTTGGCGGCTGCAGATGATCTTGTCCTTCAAACGGTCGACGATGAACCCCATAGCCTCCTCGTCGAGATAGCCGATGTCGTCGGTATGCAAACTGCTATTTGCAACAGGATGATTATTCTTCACCCAAGATAAAATCCATTTCCCTGGGTACGGAGAAGGCAGCGGCCATTGAATGAGGATGCCGCTCGGCTCTCGTTCTTTGCTCTTAAGACCGGTTTCGGGGGTGTTGCAGACCCGCCTGGCATGGAGCTAGACAAATTTGACCCAACTGAGACAGAAGCTGTTAGGGGTTTTCTGTTCGGGTCTTGGTATCAAAGGCTTCAACGATTCGAGGTTGGCTGGGGTCGTCATTGCAGATGACAATGTTCGCCAAGCTCTTTGGATTAACGCGATCAAAGTAGATCTTTTGTCCGGCGAAATATCGCTGACGATATCGGTCTTCAATTGACCGCTCGTCGCCTAATCGCGGCGCATCTCTTACGAAAGCCCGTTCCAAAGCGATCTCGAAAGATGTGTCGATGAATATGCGATAGTCCCACCAAAGATTGAGTTCTGGGCGTAGCAAGAAGACCCCATCGAACAAAAGGACTGCCGACGGATGGCATTGCTCGGTCTCATCCCAAATTGGTTCGTCGCTATGAAGATCAAATGCTCGGCGTCGATACTGACGCAGGTTGTCACTGGCTAGAGGTTCGAGCAACAGACCAGTAAGCATCTCGTAATCAAAGGAATCTTCATAGTAGCCAGGCGGCGAGCACTCACCTCGTGCGTAGCGCGCTACCTTCGGCCTGTGAAAGTTGTCAATGGAAGATCGAATGATCTCATGTCCTGATCGTTCCATGTAGTGCCCCAAGGAATCGGCAATCGTCGTCTTCCCAGCGGCATCGATACCATCGACGGCGATCTTCCTTGGGCACGAGGCGGGGATCTCTTCAATACGCGCCGTCAGGTCCGCAAACAGTTCATTCGGGCTCATTGTTGGACCTTCCAATTTGTGCCCATGCCATTCTCTTGCCCTACGTGATTCGGCCTATCGATTCAAGCCGACAAGGGCGGCTTTAGGCTCGTGGCCGGTTTCGGGGTGTTGCGGACTCGCCGGACATGGCGCTAAAGGGGAATTTTGATCCCTGCCTGCCGTGGGGTTCAAAGATTACCTTGGGCATCACGGGCGATTGGCGGACATGACGGATCTCAACAATCACTACAACATTGGGCTCGCCGTAGCGGCCTACGACCTCTTTGCTGGCGGAGGTATGCTCACGGGTGATATTGAGTTTTATCTCGACTGCGCCACACGTTTCGGCGACCCGGTCCTTGAGATCGGTGTAGGTACCGGACGCGTCCTGCTACCGCTCATAAATGCAGGCTATGAGGTCGTCGGCTTAGATCTCTCTTCCAAGATGCTGAAAGTTGCAGCGGAAAAGATGCTGGCACATCCGGAAGCGGCCACTCGAGCGCATTTGATTGAAGCTGACATGACGAATTTTGATCTTGGGCGACAGTTCTCCCTAGTTATGATAACAGCACGTAGCTTCCAGCATGTTGTAACTCCAAAGGAACAGCGATCGACATTGTCGTGCGTGCGTCGACATATGACTATCGGAGACCATCTCGTCCTGGACTTGTTTGATCCATCATTCGAGGTTTTGTTTGGAGAAAACACCAAAACTCTGCCTGTACGTACTGCTCATGATCCGGGGTCGGGTCAGAAAATACGCAGGAGCAGGGTGTCGATTGACGTAGATCCACAGCGACAAACGGTACGGGAAACTCTTCTCTTCGAAGCAATTGATGAGAGAGATAAGGTCGTTGCAAAGGAAGAAGCTTCGTGGACGCTTCGATGGAGTTCGCGGCAAGAGATCGCCTATTTGCTCGAGTTGACTGGGTTCGAGGTCGTGGATGAGTTTTCAGACTTCAGTTGTTCAGCGCCAGCCTATGCGCGCGAGCAACTTTGGATAGCCCGCGCCACTTGATTCGCAGGGCACTTAGGGCCGCTATTGAACACACTCCCCAAAAGGTTTCCGAGGGCTAACTGCTCAACTGCGGCCCTTTTTCGATAGCTTAGTGAACTTTATGACCAATAATGTTAAATTTTTGGCACGCTGTGCATAGCCCAGAAAAGACAAAATTGTAAATTTCAGAATTAAATGATCATTTTTTTGCAACGATAAATGATCACATGCTGCCGATGGTGAGGTTGTCTTCAAGCTCTGAAGACGAGGCAATAGCTATGGGTGTATCCGTACCCGTAGCCGCGCTCGCCCCAGTCGAGAACAAGCTCTCCCTCGAAGTGGAACTTCGACTTGAGCGCTTGCGCAAGATCCCACGCGAACATCGTCGTTCTGTCCTCACGCTTCAGGTTCGCCGCTTCGACGATGACGTGTCCGTTCGGAGCGGTGTGGGCTTTCACCAAAGCGTAAATCTCGATCAGGGATGAGATATATTCACGGTAGCTCCCTGCCTCAACAAAGCCGGACAGGGGATCGAGATCGTCAGCCTCGTGCATAAAGACCGGCGAGCTGATGCTGAGGGAAAATCCCGGTAGGGCAGAAAAATCGAATGCTCTGACGTCGCCGAGGATACATCTTTCGGGAGCGGCTAGGAACTGTTGCGCATAAGCCCAGCGGTCCTTGTCGCGCTCGACACCGTATCCGACCCGACTGAGCTGCTCGGAGGCGATCAATGTCGTGCCGAAGCCAGCAAACGGGTCAAAGATAGTCTCGCCAACCGACGAGTATCGCTCGAGCAGAAAGTGGAGAACATGTTCGGACAATCGGACGTCATCGCTTGCCAGGTCAGTCGGCAGAGGATGGCTGAACTTGTGTGTGGCGGAAATGCAGGTTGTCATGAGCAATGCAACGATGTCGGACCATCATGAGGGAAAGGTGATCTCGAGCCAGCTTAACGCAACACAAACGTGCTCGCCGACTCAAAGATCTATAATTTGCTTAGACTTGCTCTTTTACTGTCTCTTAGAAAGGGAGGTTTTTAAGAGGATGTCTGTCAGACAGGGCAGACGGTCGATTAGCTTGCCACTGACCTCTCAAAACAGTCTCTTGAAAGCAATCTCTCAAAACGCTAGTGAAAGGACGAGTTTTGGGAGGAATGGCTTTGCTCGTCGGCTATGCTCGCGTCTCGACCCAGGAACAGAACCTCGCCCTGCAGCGCGATGCGCTCAAAGCGGCCGGATGTGAGCGCGTCTTCGTCGAGAAAGCGTCAGGCGCTCAACGGGATCGGCCTGAGCTGAAGGCGGCCATTGATTACATGCGGGATGGCGACACGCTAGTGGTCTGGAAGCTTGATCGTCTTGCCCGCTCGCTCAAGCAGCTGATTGAGACCGTGGAAAATCTTGGGCAGCGAGGTATCGGTCTGCGTTCGATCACCGAGTCGATCGATACCGGGACATCCGGCGGCAAGCTGATCTTCCACGTCTTCGGTGCGCTCGCCGAATTCGAACGCTCGGTCATCCGCGAACGGACGCAGGCTGGGCTGAAAGCAGCGCGGGCCCGAGGCCGTGTAGGTGGCCGGCCGGCCGTGTTGAATGATGCCGATCTCACTGAAGCGCGCGCCTTGCTGAGCAATCCTGAGATCTCGGTCGCCCAGGTGGCCAAGAGATTGGGCGTCGCCGAATCGACGCTTTACCGTTATCTTCCCGGTGGACGTGGTGCCCTGGCCGACCTCGCCGAGGCGACATGAATGGCGACGCTGACAGCCTGGCTTTGCAACGTTTCGCCTTACTCCGCCCACATCTAGAGGACGGCGTTTCGCTGACCGTCATCGCCCGGACGACTTCAGTGTCTCTCGTGACGCTGCGCCGATGGGCACGATCTTATCATGCTGAAGGCATGGCCGGCCTGCAGCGCAAGGGTCGTCGCGATGTCGGTTCGCGACGTTCCCTCGATGAGCAGACGACTGCCTTGGTCCAAGGTCTGGCCCTATCGGTGCCGCGACAGTCCATCGCCAACATTCACCGCGAGGTTCATGCGCTGATCGAACGCGATGGCGGCAAACCGCCGAGCTACAACACGGTACGGGCCATCGTCAAAGCGATCGAGCCGGCGATGACGACCTTGGCCCATCACGGTGCCAAGGCCTACGCCGATACGTTCGATCTGCTTCATCGCCGAGAAGCCGAGGGCCCGAACGCTGTTTGGCAAGCCGATCATACGCAGCTCGACATCATCGTGCTCGACGAGAATCAAGCCCCTGTCCGCCCCTGGCTCACAGTGGTCATCGACGACTTCAGTCGAGCGATCGCCGCCTGTCGGCTTTTCGTCACAGCGCCGAGCGCACTTCAGACGGCCTTGGCATTGCGCGATGCGATCTGGCGTAAGACCGATCCAGCCTGGCCGGTCTGCGGAATTCCCGAATGTCTTTACACCGATCACGGCAGCGACTTCACATCCCGCCATATCGCTTCTGTCTGTGCTGACCTCAAAATTCGGCTGATCTTTTCACAGCCGGGTCGACCGCGTGGTCGGGGGCGCATCGAACGTTTCTTCTCGACTCTCAATCAGCGAGTCTTGTCGGCGTTGCCGGGCTATCTGGCTCCTGGCGGCCCGAAAACTGAACCAACTTTGTCGCTGCCGGCGCTGGATCAACTCATCCGTCGATTCATCCTTGAGGATTATCATCACGCACCCCACGGCGGCACCGGCATGGCGCCGGTCATGCGGTGGCAGCAGGGCGGCTTTCTGCCGCAAATCCCGGACAGTCTCGAGCAGCTCGATGGCCTGCTCTTGAGAGTTGCACGATCGCGCCAGGTTCATCGCGACGGCGTCCGGCTTCACGGCCTCCGTTATATCGATCCCGCCCTGGCGGTCTATGTCGGTGAGGCGGTGACGGTGCGCTACGACCCCGCCGACATGACGGAGATCCGGATCTATCACGATGATCATTTTCTCTGCCGCGCGATCTCTCCGGAATTGGCTGGAGAAACCATCACTCTCAACGACATCGTCCAAGCTCGCCGTGAACGACAGCGGGATCTGAGAAAGACAATCAAAGATCGACGATCGCTCGTCGACGCCTTGCTTGGCCAACGACGGCAGACGTTATCAGCGCCGACAACACCTCCTGCCAAGCCAGCATCACAGCGGTCTTCTCATGGTCTTCGGAAATACGCCAATGAATGAGGTCGCTACCCTATCGCCCGTCACGAGCCGACATGACCGTCCTTTTGTTCTGACCAAGGAATACCGCCGATTTGAGGAATTTTGCGAGGCCTGCCGTCGTGAGCGCTATATCGGCGTTTGCTACGGTCCACCCGGTGTCGGTAAGACGGTCTCGGCTCGCCATTACGCGCAATGGGATTTGCTCGAGGGACAAGATCCGCTGGATCAGAACACAGTCGTGCCAATGGAAGTCGCTGGCTGCAGGACCCTGCTTTTTACGCCGCGTGTCTCCAACACGCCAAGGCTGGTACGAGAACAGATCGAGCATGGGCGACTCATGCTGCGCAGTCTTGTCGGCCGAGCAGAGCACGATGCGATGTCGAGCGAGCGCCCTGATTTCAGTGAACGTTGCGAGCTGATCCTGGTCGACGAGGCCGATCGGCTGACAACCCAAAGCCTCGAGGAATTGCGGGATCATTACGATCGGGAGAAGGTCGGCTTGGTTTTGATCGGGATGCCCGGTTTGGAAAAACGTCTGTCGCGCTACCCGCAGCTCTATTCGCGTATCGGCTTTGCCCACGCCTTTCGCCCCCTCAGCCAGGAAGAGACGCTCTTTGTGTTGCGCAAGCATGGGCATGGTTGGGGACAGGATTGGAATGACGACGACTTTACCGATCAGGAAGCGCTTGCCGCGATCACCCGCATCACTGCCGGAAATTTCCGACTGATCGACCGGCTCATGGCCCAGGTCGTTCGGATCATGCGCCTGAACCAGCTCAACACCGTTAACAAGGAAGTCGTCGACGCCGCACGCGAATGCCTCGTCATTGGCAGCATGTGATCAATTAATGTTGCAAAAAACTGATCATTTAATTCTGAAATTTACACAAAATCCCCAGAATTCCTTGATTCTGAAACTTGCGACAAATGCATTTATCCCTCGAAAATTTAACAAAACTCATGTATAAAGTTCAATATGAGTGAAATGAGGCTTTACGATACCGACGGTCGGCGGCATCTATCTTAATGCCGAGGAGCGGGCTGCGTTCCTGGAAGCCGCGGCTGCCCTGCCACCCAAGACCAGACTTTTTGCCGAGACTCTTCACTACACCGGCTGTCGTCTCTCTGAGGCTTTGGCGCTGACACCGGAACGGGTCGATCTCGCCGAAGGTCGGATCATCTTCAACAGCCTCAAAAAGCGCAGAGATGATGTCTTTCGCTCGGTGCCCGTGCCTTCGGATTTTTTGACCCGGCTCGAGCTCACCTTCGGGCTTCGCCAGGCGCAAAAGCGCCCGAAAAAGAATACCGAGCGGTTATGGCAGTGGTCTCGGGTGCGCGGCTGGCAGATCGTAAAAGAGATCATGCAAGCTGCCGATATCGCCCATGGCCCCCATCGAACGCCAAAAGGTCTGCGGCATGCTTATGGTATCAATGCGATCGGCAAGGGTGTGCCCTTGAACATTTTGCAAAAGTGGCTGG
Organism: Alphaproteobacteria bacterium GM202ARS2; assembly: GCA_014323835.1. Lineage (GTDB taxonomy): Bacteria > Pseudomonadota > Alphaproteobacteria > GM7ARS4 > GM7ARS4 > GM202ARS2. Next base: position 16,775 of record JACONH010000016.1, on the reverse strand, counting down.
GGCATGCCCAGCTGACCACCACGGCCATCTATGCCAATGCCGGCGGCAAAGAAGAGGCCGAGCTGGCCTCGAGGATGTGGGACTGATGCCTATTAAACCCGCTTATCGGTATTTCTATCCGATCGACTGGCCCGAGCTTAGCGCATCGGTGCGGTTTGATCGCGCTGGTGGTCGCTGCGAACAATGTCGCCGGCCTCATGGTGAGACGATCCATCATCTCGGTGACGGCCGCTGGTTCGATCCTCTGGACGAGCTTTGGCGGAATGACCGGGGCCAAGAGATCGATTGGCCGGCCTATCAGGACTATGCGACGCTCAAGCAGATGAAGGTCGTGCTGGCAACGGCCCATCTCAATCACGATCCCAGCAATAACCAGCCGGGTAATTTGAAGGCGTTCTGTCAGCGCTGCCATCTTCGTCATGATCGCAAAGAACACCGCCGGCGAGCGCGGATCACCGTTCTCAAGCGACGGGCGCTTGGTGATCTGTTGGATGGGCCTTATCCGGACTGAGCTAGTTTTAAAGGGGGGGGGCTTTAAAGTCAGTGTTTTTCCATAATCCTCAACAATATTCTGAATGGGTATAATCTTCGTGAAGATGGAGAGCTGTAGGTCAGTTCTGGATGCTCGGTCTCGCTGGCCTGTTCCCAATCCCAGCGATGTGTATCTGTGCAGATGATTCAATCCAAATAATATATAATATATGATTCGATCGAGAGAGGACTGGCAATTGCCGTCATCACACATGGCTATTATTATATTAACGCACAATCGGAAACATCAAATCGAAGAAAATATCGTGATAAACGCGAGCGATTTCATAGAATAATTGTGAATTGAGAAATTATAGATAAATAAATATTATTTTAATCAAATCTTTATTTGATCTTCAACAATTGAAATTGGAGAGGGTCAATGATAAAATTACTGCAGTTGGTGCTGTGCATTTGGGCATGCGGCAGCTTGTCTACTGAGGCCGTGGCCGAACAGCTGAATTCTGGTATGAGACTTCAAACACCGTTGCAGCTGGAGGATGCTAATACAGCGATTTCGAGATTAGTATGTCATGACCTTTTGAAAGCTTGCATTGCACAATGTGACGGCCAGCACGATCAAGACGCAAGGGGGAAAGATTCTTGTGAACTGCGATGTGCTCCGCAAAAGGTTACTTGCCTAGATCGGGCTCTTCCACCGATGTAACGGTTTCGTGGTTGTACGTATCGACTGCCCTGTTGTTCTGCCTCTTGAATACTCTAGAAACTAGCGGTCCGAAGATAGGTTGAGGGCAACTATCACTCATGGTTGCCGCAGTGCATACGACTGCAAGTCTTTGGTCGGCATTTTAATATAATTTTTATTAAACCATCGAGAGAAAGGCGATGATTTCTAATAACTGAAAGGAGATAATAAATAAATAAATAAAAAAATAGAGATATGAGTTTGATAAGCATTGTCAATATTATTGACAATGGGCAGCATATGCAGAGAATGATATTAGGATTTATTATCTTTTCTATTTACAAAGTATAGATGTCTTTCTCTGCGCTCCGCTATGTCGCCTGGCAAGTTTTGATCGGGAATGGCATGACATGAGACGGGCATTCTGCGCAGAACCAAGCGACCACAGCCTTTATGGACTGCTGTCGAAAGCAGCCAGCGCATGGTTCCGATTGGAAACCATAAAGCTGCCACCTTATGCAGATGGCTTAGTGGAGATGCTACAACAAAGGATAGGTGGTCGGACAGATCTCCATTTGGCTCGATCGCCGCCCAATGGTCGTTGTCGTCATCATCCAGCTCCTCGACAATATACTGCCAAATTCACGAAATGTATGGAGAGCTTTCTGGACGGGGCTTAAGCCGCGTCCGAGAGGAGCTCACAAGAGTTCGTGCTATGATTGGCGAAAAAAGGATCTTGGGAGAACTGACCATGTCATTTCGCCAGGACCATCCAGTCTATTGTTACATTCGAAAAAAGATCGAAAGCTTAGGATATCTTCCAGGTACACCGCTTCGGATTGAGTCCATTGCTGACGAATGCCGAAGCAGTCCCATACCTGTGCGCGAATCGCTGGTCCGGCTTGCTGCTGAGGACTTGGTGGACCTCTCACCAGGGCGCGGGTTTCAGGTCAGAGAAGTTTCGCTTATCGAATATGAGCGTCATTATAGGATGATCTATCTTCTCTTCGAGGCAGCCTATGAAGCTGCCAGTAGTAGGGTGCAAATCTCCAGGCCTAGCGCTGCAGCGAAGTCGTTGCGTTCAGCTAACTCTGTAGAACATGCTAGTAACTCAGATTGGCCGTCGCGCTATGAGAGTCAAATTCTCACAATAGGTCGTGCCGTGATGGATCCAACAGGCTTTGAAGTCTATAGCCGTTTAGTCCTCGTGACGCGGTCACTCAGGTGGGCTAACTATATCCGCTCGGCTAAGGCCACTCCTATCTGCCCAACCCTAGAGTATCTCGCCGAACTGGCTCATGAGGGCGATATCGAAGCAGGGCGTGACCTCACCCTTAACTGTATCAAAACGGGGATCGATACGTTACCAGATTGGTATGCACATTTTGTCAATCTTAGAGACCAACTTATAGCCTGTGAGGCTGATTGGATAGATTCAAGCGCTGAGATCGAGCCGCCGTTCGGAGATTTCCGCTACTAACCCTGCGATAAAATCCGTCACCAATTGTGTGCGCTGTCCGTGACCACCGCGAGTCCGAACCGAGACAGTCCCAGCCTCTATCTCTTTATCGCCGATAACGAGAACATAGGGAATTTTCTGAGTTTCGGCGAGCCGAATTTTCTTTTGCATTCGCTCACCGCTGGCATCAGTTTCAGCGCGGATGTATCCAGTCCCCGAGCAAACCCTCGTTCCTTTAAGCTGACGGCATAGCGCTTTAGCATGCTCTATGTGTCGATCGGCGATAGGTACAATTTGCACCTGGACTGGGGCAAGCCAAGTCGGGAAGGCCCCACCAAAATGTTCGATTAGGAAAGCAACAAAGCGTTCGTGGGAGCCTAATGGAGCGCGATGTATAACGTATACAGGCTGTTCAGTCCCGTCGGGTCCAGTATAGTTTAGATTGAAACGCTGGGTTGCTAAGAAATCAAGCTGATTAGTGGAAATTGCGTATTCTACTCCGGTAATAGAACGGATCATAAAGTCAACCTTTGGGCCGTAGAAGGCTGCCTCGCCCTCAGCTTCTACATAATCGAGGCCAGATTTATCCATTGCTGATTTGATGATTCTTAAAGCCTCAATCCAGGCGTCGGGTTGATTTACATATTTGTCGAGCCGCGTCATATCCGGCAATGATAAGCGCATATAGAAGCGCTCAATCCCCATTAATTTATAGAAAGTTGCATGCAAGTGCATGACTTTAAGAAATTCTTCTTCCGCCTGATCGAAGGCGCAATAGATATGAGCATCATTTTGGCAGAAGCCTCTGGTTCGCATTAGACCTGAAAGGCCACCTGAAGCTTCATATCGGAAGACATCGCCGTACTCGGCGATTCTAAACGGCAAATCACGGTAGGAACGCGGCCGAGCGAGATAAACTTCGTGGTGATGCGGGCAGTTCATCGGCCGAAGATAAAATCGAGTATTCTCAATCTCGATTGGCGAATACATATCTTCAGAATAATAGGGCAAGTGTCCAGAGCGATGATACATATCCTCTTTTGCGAGGATTGGAGTAGTTACGCGCTGGTAGTCTTCGCGGTGCTCATATTCTTTGGCAAGAAATTCGATCTCTTGACGTAGAATGTTGCCTTTCGGAAGCCAAATTGGCAGGCCAGAGCCTACAGATGGACTAAAGTGAAAGAGATCGAGATCAGTACCGAGGCGGCGGTGATCTCGCTTCTTGCGTTCCTCCAAATCAGCCAGATGTTGCTTCAACGCATCACGGCTCTTGAATGCAGTTCCGTAGAGTCGCTGAAGTTGTGGCCGCGTGACATCGCCACGCCAATAGGCGCCAGCAAGATTTGTCAACTTGAAGTGTTGGATCGCACCAGTGTTCTTAACGTGAGGGCCACGGCAAAGATCGACGAAGTTTCCATTTCGGTAAAAGGTCACTTCGGAAGCGCCTTCTTTCTCAACATTTTGATCTGGAAAAGTTACGTCGTTGGTTTCCTTTTCAAAAGTAGTTGTGCCTTTGTCGCGGAGGAGTTTTAGAAGCTCTACCTTATAGGGCTGGTTTGAGGCCTGCATCCTAGCGATGGCGTCTTGAATGGCGACAGTCTCGATCTCAAAGGGGGTGTTTTGTTTGGCGAGCCGCTTCATCTCCTTCTCGATCTTAGGCAAATCCTCGGCGGTCAGCGTTGGTTCGACCTCAATGTCATAATAGAAACCCTCTTCTATTGGTGGACCAATACCAAACTTTGCTGATGGAAAGAGGTTCTGAACAGCTGTAGCCATCAGATGAGCAGCTGAATGCCTGATCGTCTGGAGGTCTTGAGAGCACATGGATTGGGTCAACAGATTGAGGTTTGTCGAAGGTGAAGATGGTATACCGCTGGTTATAAAACCATGCAAGCGAGCTCTGGTTAAAAGAACGTTATATTATATCAATCCAAAGACAAAAAAACCCCCAGCAATTCTCCTGCATAACGACAAATTCGCCGTGGCAGCAGCGGTTGTGAGCGCTTCGTCCGTCCAGTATCTCCGGAGCAGTGAGTTGCCCGACACCTGAGCGCGGGTGCCCCCAGGCATGAACGTATATCGGTAAAGGAGATGCCGATTATCGGAAAGCTCAACTGACCAAGCAAAAGGGGTAGGTAGGCTAGGATCTGCAGTCTTCACCGGACGGGTCATGGCATCGATCGGTCGCCAGGGCCGAGGCAGAGTTTGGAGGATTAAGATACCCTTGGGTATCAGCATCGAAGCGGCGGTTTGGAAGAGCCGCTCGGGAGCCTCGGTAATTTCATTGATTGCATAGTGGGTGCAAAATACAACATCGATGGGTTCGGTTTCGCGCAGCGCTGCTTCGGGCGGGGCCGTGCAATCAAGTTGGCGGAAGGCAACTTCGAGGCCACGGCGGCACGCTTCTTCCTGTCCGGCGATGAGCTGTGTTTTTGCCAGATCCCAAACGTCTACCGAGAGGCCCCGTTCAGCAAGAGGCAGAGCGACGCGCCCGAATCCGCCACATAAGCATAGGGCTCGCGTTGAGGTTGGCGCGTAGGTTTCAAGAAGTGCAAAAAGCTGTGGTAAGTCATCTGTCTTTCCGGCTGCCTGACGGGCATAAATGGCGTCATAGAAAGTCGATCCGCCTTTGACCGTAGGCACATCATCGCTCAGGCTGTCTTTGTATGAACTCGTTTCACGTGCCGATGACATAGTAATCTTCGCGGTCTCCAGGAAGGCGCATGTTTAGGTTGAAGGAAATCCGTCGCTCGCGCACTGCCGCAAGCCAGTTTAGATCGAGATTGGCGCATCCCTCGGCAAAGTCGGTGCGAAGCTCTGCGGCCTGAGGCTCGGGCATCCCACAGTTTACCTCGACCACAGCGGTGACGGCCGCCTCTCTAGGATGGGCATCAAGATCCAGACGGAACTTGCGCTGTATGCCGCGCGGGAGGCCTAAGCAGCGGTCGAGGATCTCATAGCAGTCGCCCTCACCAAGAAATCGCCGCTGCGCTGTGGGCTCTAGCCAATTGCTGAGATCGACTGATCGGCCAATCCGGCCCACGAAGGCGACACTCTGACCCACATAGCCGCAGCTGCAGACGTCAGGTCCGCGTCGAACGATATCGCCGTTGAAGTAGCGTATGAAGGGCATCACCGACTGGAAGGGCAATAGGGTTGTAACGCAAAAGAGCCCATCCTCACCTACCGCTACAGGAAGGTGAGTTTCGGGATGCAGCACTTCCACGATTTGCGCCACGCTGGAATGATAGAGCTTGCGATCTTTGGGGCAACGGAAAGCCATCCCGTTCGACTCGGCACAACTCAGGCTTGTATGGACGCGTGCGCCCCAGGTTTTTTCTACCCAAACTTGTTCGATTTCTGACATTAGGTAGCCAGCCGCCGAAATCTGAGCAATTTCAGTCTTTCTCAAGTCAATGCCGCGTGTTTCGGCCTCCTGAGCGATAATGCGAAGCATAAAGGCGGGGAGAGCTATGATGCTCGATGCACGGCTGGCAATGCCGGGAATATCAAACTCCTCAAAAAGGATTTTAAAAAGATGATCAAAGGAATCGTATCCACCAGAATAGGTAGAGTAGTGCAGTATTAGTGGTACCGGAATGATGATTTCATTTCCGTTATCATGGCCATTCAAATGACCGACGATGCGCCGCGCAGGATAACGCAAATCGAGGGTAATAGATTTTTGCTCATTTGAAGATAGATCAGAATTTGCGCGACGATGGATCAAATTGCAGAATTCAGATTCTTCGGAATTAGCCGGAATAATAAGGCGCCGGGATTGATTCTCACTCTTGCCTTTTGTTGAAAGGCTAGTGCCTGAAGTGCTACGGAAGCTGTCTATCGGCACATTCGGTGCAATAAGATTATGATAATTTTCTAACAGAAATGTACGATCCGAGACTGGAATATGCCTAATATCCTCCAGCTGGCCGATAGTGCGCCAAGAAATATCCTCTGTCGACAGTCGTGCCTTATGTCCAGGTACCATCGACTGGGCATAGCGCAAGGTCTCTCGCAAGAGTAGGGCTTGGAACACATTGCGAGCAGCAAGGCGTTCTTCAAGACAAGAGCTAGGGGAAAAGTCAGCTTCGTCGTCGTTGCCGGCCAAGTCCCCGACCGGCAACGACAAAACGCGTCTTACGTAGTCCCGTACTTGAATAAAGTCGCAATCATCAAAGCGGTATTCCATCAGATGCATGCTTTCAACGAGAGGCTAGCATGCTCCACAGCCGCCACCTCCGCCTTCGCTGGCGAACTTCTGTAATTGTTTAGCATCTCCCTTAATTGTAGTTAGAGCTTTCGACACGATGTTCGGGTCATTAGCTTGTTTGATCAGCTCTGTTGAAGGAGCTGAAATTGCCGCTCCACTAAAAGCTGCCATGCTTGCTGCTGCAACCGCAATACCGATTTTGTTCATTACAAAGCTCCTTTTCCGATTTGGACTTAGCACTAATTGTGTCAATCAGCGCCGAAAGAATTATACGATCATCAATTTCTTGAGCAATCTGTAATGCTATTGGCATTTCGATGAAAATTGCATTATTTCAAATACTTAACAATAAAATATTCTGAATATATTATTCCGATCTCGACACTCAATTTGGTCGGGATAAAACATTGATGAACGTAAGTTTGGGATTCGCAGAATCAGGACTGCTTCGTTTGAAGCGGATCCGATATAGAGGGGAACTGTTCCATGCAGCTTTTCAATGGGCCACAGTTCATCAACTGGAACTATACTTATGTTTGTAACCTTAAATGTAAGCATTGTTATAGTCGTGCTACGCGCTATCCACGTGAACTGAGTACTGATCGATATCTGGAGATAGCTGAAGATATTATTTCGGCCGGGGTCTTCACGGTGGCCTTTGGTGGAGGTGAGCCGCTCTATCGCAAGGACATTTATAGAATTGGACGCGTTCTGAGCAAAGGCGGCGTTGCACTTTATCTTACGACAAACGGATGGTATCTCGACCAAGAGCGAGCCCAAGAGCTTTCTGACGCAGGTTTTCGTCGAGTGCTTGTAAGTATCGACAGTGCGAATGAACGGCTCAACGATGATATTCGAGGCGCTGAGAGTTTCGATAAAGCAAAGGATGCGGTGGGCCTCTGTCAGAGGGCAGGCATTCTGAGGACTGGTATTTCTTGTGTGCTTTCGAAGGAGACGATCGGGGATGCAAGAAGAATGGTCGAACTTGCTGCTGAGATCGGTGCCGACGAAGTTGAGTTTAAAAAGTTCCGTCCGAGCGGATTGGGATTAGTAAACCGACTGCGGTTTGAACTTCCCGATGACGTCGCTGTGGATATCAATGAACTGAAGTCAGAAGGGAAAAACCTTGGCGTTGCAGTCTCGGTAATCGGCTTCAGTGCGTTTGATGAAGCCAAAATCTGTGCATGCGGCTGGCGTTCCCTTTGTTTGCGCCCGAATGGTGACCTTACTCATTGCTCTTATACCGACATGGTCTGCGGCAGTTTAGCCGAAGCTCGACTTGAGGACGTTTGGCGCAATTCTGAGCTTCTAGCCAAAGTCCGACAAAATGGAGGCTGTGAGGCCATGAACGGTGCTGTTGCGCCCTCCAATCCAGCGCTCAAGGAACGCATGGGAGGGAGTGAGCGCTCTCAGGCAACGGTGAATGAGCCGTTGCTGGCCGGACCAGTAGTGCCGAGTTAAACCCGACTCAGCTGAGACGGCCCATTTGTCCTAATTTATCTCTTGGAAAGGAGGATAACATGACAAAGGCTAGCCCCAAGACAGAAAAGGGTTCGGTCCTGTGGTGGGAACAGCCGCGGGTTACTGCTCTCGGTACTCCTGCGGCAACCCCAACCTCATAGATTAGGTAATGTGCGTGTCGGGGCGAGCTTACGCCTCGTCACGCACGGTCTTTCATTGAAAGGAGCACTGACATGGGTGTCGCGGTGAACGAATCTAATGTGTCTCTCACATTAACCCGCACGCCAGATCTTCGTATACAGGTCGACGCGGACCTGCCGAAGGGTGTCAGTGGCGTTGAAAGGCTCACCGCACCACCTGAGAATGTGCCCGATATTGCCGCGATTTTGAATCTCGAAGAAGAGCTCTTTGCACTCAATCTGTCCGCGCTTGCCGTGCTTGAAGAGCTGGAAAGTCCATTGAGCTTGGAGGCATTGGTGGAACGCTTCCACTCCCATGTTGCACAGGATGAAGGCCGGCGTATCGCTGCGGATATCGAGGCGCTGTCTTACGACTTACAAGAGATGGGTCTCGTGCAACTAGCGCGTTGAGGTCCGGGCTCTTTCGACGATGATGCAGACCAAAACCGATCACTTCACTGATGAAGACACCGAGGCTGCGATAGCCTATCTTTCAGGCACGGCACCTCGCAATTCTATTTTCGACCGTAGCGGCGTGGTTGAAATCTACGAAAATGAGCTTGCCGCCTTTCATGGGCGGAAAATCTGCATTCTTATGTCTTCGGGAACGGCAGCGCTCTATTCGGCGTTTTTTTGCGTTGGCATTAGATCAGGGACGAACGTGGTCGGCCCAGCGCTCACCTTTATGACGACCGTAACGCCAGCAGCTCTTTTGGGTGCTGAGGTTCGGTTGGTAGATTGCGAGGCGGAGACATGCAACATTTCGCATGCTGGGATAGAGGAGGCAATTGACGCTAACACTCGCGCTATCATCTTCACCAATATGTTTGGTCATCCCTGCAACGTTGCGGTTCTGAGGGAGATTGCAAGCCGACATGGCCTGCCTTTAATAGAAGACAATTCACTTGCTATCGGTGCGGTGCGCGACGGCTATCTGACAGGTTCCTCAGCCGACCTCGTCGCCTTCTCCTTGGGATCTACGAAACTCTTTAGTGGCGGTCAGGGCGGCGGGCTTCTTTGCGACGACCCCGACTATGCCGACCGGGCTTTGCTTTTGGGTCATTTTGGTCAGCGGGCGCAGATACAATGCTCTAAGGTGGCGAGTCGAAGCCATGCTTACTGTGGTTACGGACTAAATTTTCGAATGCATGTCCTCGCGGCTGCGATTTCACGTGCCCGCTTCGCTGATAGGGAGAGACTCTTTGCCGCTCGGCGGAAACGTTATGAGATCGTCGCCGAAAGGCTTAAGGAGTTCGACGCGCTGCGGCTGCCTGTGGAGACAGAAGAAGTCACACGTGGTGCCTGGCAAGGTTATGTGGTGAGCCTGAGAGAGCCCTCGATCACCCTTCGCACCCAGATGATTGCGGCGCTGTCCAAATGTGGGCCCTTTGCAAAGTTCGGCCTATACTATCCGAGTTTGGCGCGATCGCTTTCGCTTTACAAAAATCAGGTCCAGTCCATGGGCAAGCTTTCAGGGGCAAATCAAGCGGAGCGGTTCAGTTTCTCGATCTCGCCTATGACTGTCGAAAAGATCGAAGATGTTGAGAGTGCAGCGGACCAGCTCTATGACGTACTCGCACCGATCTTTCAATAGAGCGCCGAAATGATCGTCGGGCTCAATCCCTGTATCGGTGGCCTTAACTACCATGATCCCTCCGTGGTGTTTCTTGAAGGCGGCGAGGTGGTCTTCGCGGCTGAGGAGGAACGCTTTGCCCGAGCGAAGGTGAAGGGCGAAGCTCCGCGTCGAGCTTTTGCATACGGAATGGAGCAATTAGGTCTGCACGCTAGCGAGATTGAGCATTTCGCAGTGGGTTATGATCCTGCTCGTCGCGGGTCGAACGAGATAGTCCATACGCTCGCGCTCGCACTTCAGGTGAACAAGGCGCTTGAGATTGAGAACGTGCCTGTACGTTTCGTACCTCATCATAGAAGTCATGCTCGGAGCGCCTTCGTTAATTCTGGCTATGACCGTGCGCTCGTCGTCGTCAACGATGGTGTTGGTGAATGTGAATCTTCAACTTTATGGCGAGCAGACCATCGCGAACTAACACTTCTTGAAAGCCAAGATTGTACAGCCTCGGTAGGTTACTTCTACGCCGCAATTACCGCGTTGTTGGGCTTTCAGCCTTGGAGAGATGAGGGGTTAGTCATGGCCTTAGCCCCTTTTGGTAGCCCAATTGAAGCCCTTTGGTCTGCGCTCGACCGTCTGTTCTTGCAATACGGCCGGATCACTATCAAAAACTTTGATCGGTATTTGCAAAGTGGGTTATATCTCGACACGTCAGGCGCTTGCGATGATTTGCGCAGGGCGCTTGGCTCGCTTATGCCAGCGTGTGATGACGAAGAGAGCCGAGCGTCTCTAGCGCTCTGGGCACAGACCCGACTTGAAGATCAGGTTCTAGGCGACGTTTGCCAGGCAGTTCGCAAATATAGTGCGGAGGCCATTTGCTTTTCAGGTGGAGTTCATCTCAATTGCAAACTTAATGGTGCGGTCTCCGTCGCACTATCGGTACCTGCTTTCTTCGAGCCGGTGGCAGGCGATGCTGGCACAGCAATGGGGGCTGCGTTTGAGACCACGTCGGTGCCGGCGCGTCCGCTCTCCCATCTGTTCTTGGGCTACTGTCTTGACGACTCCGCAATCGCAGCTGAGCTTTCCGTTCGTGTACCAAGCATCCTCGCGACTACACTGCCAGCCACTCGGACCATCACTGAACTTCTGATCGCAGGCGAGATCGTAATCTGGGCTCGCGGTGCTGCAGAGTTCGGCCCTCGTGCTCTATGCCATCGCTCGTTGCTTGCGCTTGCCGATTCTCAGCAGTTACGGTTGCTGCTTAATCAGGTCGTCAAAGACCGTCTATTGTGGCGCCCATTTGGTCCAGTCTTGCGGCGCCAGATGGCGGAACGGCTGTTGGAGGACGATCGCCTCCACCGCGATGGCCGGTTCATGATCGAGAGCTTTCATGCGACGGCGGAAGGGCGTTTGGCTCTGAGCTCTGCACTTCATCCGGTAGATGGGAGCTTAAGAGCTCAGCTCATTGACGAGGAGAACGACCCATTCCTCAATGCTATCCTCACACGTCTCGAGACCGAACATGGCAAGCTTGGGCTGATCAACACTTCGCTTAATGGGAGAGATGAGCCGATCTGTAACTCTGAGACCGACGTGATCTCATTTTTCCTGCGCACCAAAGCAGTGCGAGTGCTAGTGACGGATAGCACGCTTTATACCAAGGCGTCTGTTAGATGATGGCGAAAGGATCCCGGGTTGTGTTGGTCACTGGCTGCGGCCGCGGTCAGGGACGGCATCATTTGACTTATTTTGCTGGACAAGGGGATCGAGTTTGCGGCTTTGACCTCTTTGGCGCCTCCGATAACTTTAAGGCACAGTACGCCCTTTCGGGGCCAGAGGAGTTTGACGCTACGTGCACCGCTCTCAGAGGGGTAGGCGAAAGTACTCCTCTGATAGAGTCGATTGACATTACCGATTTTGGCCAGCTTCAAGGCTTCGCCGCGTCCGTTCGTGGTGCTTACAAGAATCTTGATCTTCTTATTTGCAATGCGGGATTGCAACATATCGGTACTGTTGCCAGTGCCGACGAGTCAGCGATCGACCGTATGGTAGCAGTGAATGTCGCTGGCACAATAAAGACGGTCAAAGCCATGGTGGATCTTTTCCGCCCCGACAAGGGTGGTTGTATTGTCCTCATTGGCTCGCTCACGTCGCAACGCTGCCCCGAGAGTCAGGCGCTCTACGCTGCTTGTAAAGGATCGCTGACCAGTCTTGCCCGAGGTCTCGCAGTAGAGCTTGGTCATCGTCGCATTCGGGTCCATGCGCTCCATCCAAGCTATGTATTAAGCGAGGAACCTCATGCTCTGAGTGCGGTCTCATCGATCGATGACACCCGCTTCTATGACCAATACCCGCTAGCTGGCGTGAACGGCATCCCAATCGGCAACATATCTCAGGTAATCGACTTTCTAGCGAGCGACGCGGGGGCCTATCTCAACGCTTTGAGCCTGCCAGTCGATGCGGGTAAGCTCGCTATGGTCTGATGGGGAGGTAAATGAGCGAGAGAACAAACCGAATCAGGGCGTTCGTGAGAGGCGAATGGGGGTGTGTGAGCCATGGCGGACGCACAGCAGCGGACCACTGCCTTGGTGTTGGCGCGCTCTTGGAGGAGGCGGGTGCGCAGGAGCAACTCGTCCATGCTGGATTGATGCATGTAATTTATGGTGCTGAATCGTATCCTGGACTTGAGGACAAGGTGGGGGACTGCGACGCATCGCTTCTGACGGCAGAGGAACGTGCGCTCATCCACCACTATAGTCGCGTTAGCGAAAAAAGCCTCAGCATAGCCGGCATCACTTCGAATCCGGGCTTCCTACGTGATCGCGACCAAGATGATCCGCTTGAGTTCAGCCGGGAGGAATCAAAGCACGTGTGTCTGCTTTTGCTGGTCAATATTCTCGAGCAATTTCTCGCCGAACCCGACAATCCAATCTTTCAAGCACAAAGAAATGATTTGGCGAGGCCCTTAGCTGGCCTTGCCCAGATTTCGGGTGAAATTGGCATGCGCATTTACGCAATGGCTTATCACGACCACAAGATCAATAATGGAAGTACCGCATAACTCCAATTGGTGATACTTATGCGGCGAAACTGGGGTGCTTTGCAGGAGAGAGGTAAACCATGCCTTAAGCGCGGTGAGCCTAATGCAATCGGCCGAATTTTAGTGTCTCAGGCCTCTCGTGACCAGTTGTGTCGCAAACGCTGATTTGAGCGACCAGAGCCATCAGCCTATTCGAATTAGAGTTTCTATCACTTTATCCCTTTCTTATCCAGAATATCTCAAAGGTATCAATAAGATAAGCTTGGTCGCCACTCGTTAGTGGTGTCATTAGCCCCTTTCCTGCAAAGTATTCCTTCATATCTTCCTGAGGTTCCTTAAAGCGTCCTGAATTTCGTCGATGTGTGCTTGGTTCTGCTGCCGCTTGGCGTCCTTTAGGTCAGCCTCTAAGAGCGCACACACGGCATCCTCAAGGGCGACTGCAACGGATGTGTGCTGACGTCGACAGTAGTCATAGATCGCATTGGCGAAATGCGGGTGGACCGTTTGATTGAACTGCACATTCCGGCCGGTTTTCGGTCGACCAATGCGGCGGACTTCGATCTGGTCCGAGGCCTTTTTCGTATTCGGCTTTGACTTGGTGGCTTGCTTCTTTCTAGACCCCCTACCCTGCCCTCCATCGAAACCGTGTTGCTCTGCAAGTGCGTCTAGGGCGGCAACATCGCGTCGGCCGGCCGGCGTGGTTGGGATTTCTTCGAGATCTTTAAACAACGCAACTGGTTTGCGCTCGGGTGCGCTTTCGCTCATGCCGCCGTTGCCTCCAAAGTCTTAGCTCCCTCGGTGAACGCCTCAATGAGAGCGTCGGTCAGCGCACTTGCATTTTCCAGTGCCTTGGGTAGGCCTCCAACTTCTGAGTCAGCCAACCCGTATAAGGTGGTCCCAAAGGCAAACATCTTGACCAAAGGCTCACGTTCAAACAGCTCTACGGGCAGCACCGGGAGGACTTGCTCTCGAATTTGCTGGCCGATGTCTTTGTAGGTTTTTGTGACTATAGCTGCCTTGACTTGCGTGAAGGCGATTACGAAAGGAATCTTCCTACGGTTCTGACGACTGGCGTCTTTAATGAGCTTCACCGCTCGAGCTGCTTGGGCTGAATCCAGATAGGAAGCCCTAATGGGTATCACGCAGAGGCCGGCTTCAGTGATGGTCCTTGTGACGCGCACATTAGGGGAACCTTCTGTGTCAATGATGACCCAATCTGCGCGCTCCTTAGCGGCATCAATTGAATCGTAGATGGTGTCCCCATCTTTATCCTCGTCGGTGATCACATGGATATTTTCAGGCTTGTTTCCTTGGGCCGCCCATAAGGACAATGGCTTGTTCGGATCAGCATCGACGAAGCAAACGTTTTGCCCGCGGTGTGCGATTTCGCCGGCAAACGCCATGGCCATTGTGGTCTTACCAGCGCCGCCCTTTGGTGAAACCATTGTAAGTACGCGCATTCCCTCTGTCCTGCTCGTTTTCGTTAGATCATTCGTGTTTAAACGAGGAAATATCAGCAGGCAAACGCAAAAACGCCTGTAAACGATGAATTACGTTGTACAATGAGTTCTAACGATGCCACAGAAGGAAAAGCGCGTGATCATAGCTTGACATGCCTCAAGCAGGAAAAACTTTTTGATAAATGCAAAGCTACTTTAAGGTCGTTTTTACTACTATTCACTAGTGAAAATTAGCAAGCGCTCTCATCGGTTTTCTCTCGGAAGCGTTATTTGGACATCCTCGACTGTACCGGCAATCCTCGCCTTTCGGCCTGCTGAATGCCTTCGCAGCTCTTCGTAGGCTGCCCTCAACTCGTCCCCTTCCTTCTTGTACCATTTCAGTCTGATGTCCGTCACAGCTCGCCCTGTCTTCAGTGGCTCTACGTCAACATGGAACTCAGCCAGGGCATTTACCTGTTGGACGGCGGGTCTAATAGCCTTTCTGTTAAAAAGGTCATATCTCTTGAGCTTACCTGCCTCGACACCGAGTAATTCCCTGAATTTACCAAGCGATATGTCTTCACTCCATTTAAAATTGAGGTTCACTCTCTGTTGGCCGAGCTCGTAGAGCGCTAGTGCATACTTTGATGCCATTGCGTTCATTATATCCCAACGCAGTAGACCCCAATGATTGCTTAGATCAAGGACTTCTAAGAGTTCGGGTACGAAACGGTATTGGACGACACCCTGTCTATCATCAGGAATTCGTGCCCAGGCGAGCATCGTCATGACTTCCTTTGTAGAGCGGCCGTTTCGTTCGATGCTGACCGTTATCCGCGTATCCACCAATGCTTCTAGTGTTGGTAATATTCGGTCAGTGCTTCCGTGGCCGCCGAAGAGAAGTTCCTTCTTTGGGATCTCCCATTGACCTTCATCATTCGGAGCACGCTTGTGTGCGTTCGCAAGCAACTTGTTCCAAAATAGTTGTTCGTTTTTGGTCAGATTTTCCCTGCTGGTATGTATGAGTTCAGCGGCCTTAACCATCTGGCGAAGACCTGGTCTCACGTCCTTTGTCGGCATTGATCGAGAAGAGGCGGGCATTTGTCTGTCCGATTCCACACAAACCAACCTGACTTGAAAAACGGCTACCTACGCCACTTAGTCAAGTAGCTATCCAGGAAAGGCTACTTTTTGGGCCACTTAAATTAAGCTCTAAAAGCTACCTTTTGGGCTGTTTCATACGGCTATTCGCTAGTTGATACCCGTAGCAACATGCAGACTACGATGAACATGCAACATTTTGTGATGAAATTGCTGCAAGTGGTCCAATTTTGGTTTCGTATGCAATGGCTAGCTGAACGACCGGCCCAAAAAGTCGCTTTTTGCGCCCAAAAAGTCGCTTTAGGAGGCCCAAAAAGTCGCTTTTTGCGCCCAAAAAGTCGCTTTTCGTGAGTTAACCTTCTGTTTTTCCTCGACGATTCCACCGTGAATAATGAATATAACGAATATAGAATTAGGGCTGTGGATAACTTCAGGATCACTTTTCCCGCCGCTTTTGACGCGTTAGGCACGCCACCCAGCATACCTTAACATCTCCCACCCTCCGTTCGCTCTGCTCATTCCGCACCAAAGCAGAGCTTTGACCTCATAAGGCATGCCCTACGGGCATAACTTTCCTTTCCCTTATCTCTAATCATCCTAGCGCGGACGCTAAGACACCCTGTCAATGATGGCCACGAGTGGCCACCAGCAAGCTGGCGCTAAGCGTCATTGACAGGGTGGCGCGCCGTGCTCTTCTGGAAATGTCGATAGGGGGAATGTCTCTTTTCATCGACTCGCCTCCGGCGGGTCTCCTGAGGGAATAAAACTTAGCTCTCCAAAGCCTGGGAGGGCAGGGGAGATAAAACCAGCGAGGACTCACCTCGACCGCCGGGCGGCGCAATAGGTCAGCTTGTCCGGCTGTTCCGCACACCGCCTGACAGCCGCCGCAACAGACACCCTCAAACCAAGGCTCAATATCTCTAGCGCCACGGCTCATCACAGACTTTCTAAGTTCCATTTGTAAGCCTTCGATCAACCCCGTGTTGGGCAGTTTCGCTGTCGTGTTCATGCGGTCTTCGTGCTATCAAGAACGGGTAAGAAACTGCGTGCCAAGCGCGCAGTCGAGTGAACCCTAGCGGGCGCGACGAACCCGTTAGGGACGTCGTGTCCGCTTCCAACCCCAAGGGAATAGGACT
>JACONH010000015.1 GCA_014323835.1 Alphaproteobacteria bacterium GM202ARS2 | reverse complement strand
CTTGGACTTAATGGCATCACTTGCAAGGTTGGCAACGATCCAATTGAGCATGGCTCCGGAGCAGGCCATGCAGCCATTCGGCATGAATTTTTCCGGTACGATGTGGAAATCGAGAAAAAGACGAGGATCAGGTTTTGGTGAAGCCGCTGCGAGCATGATGTCGCCGGCACCGCCGAACTTAATCAGGCAGTCGCCATCGTCTCGGATTCCGGCAACGAAGGCTGATGTGATATGATCGGCTGATCCCGCGATCACAGGTGTACCGGTAGCAAGGCCCGTGAGGCTCGCGGCGCGAGCTGTAAGGTGACCGATAATCTCATGAGACGCACGAATAGGCGGTAGAATGCTGGGATCGATATGGGCGAGGGCAACAAGTTCTGTATCGATCTGACGCTTCGATACATCGACAAAGCCAGCCTCGAGCGCCCAGTTATGTTCAATCACGCGCTCGCCGGTAAGGCGCCAGTTGATGTAGTCATAAGAACCTAAGACAGTCTTGATATTCGAGAAGACATTGGGCTCGTGCTGCTCGAGCCAACGGAGCTTGGTGGCGACGAGCTGCTGGTTAATGCCATTGCCGGTGCGCCTGACGAAGTCGTGCCCGTCGAATTCGGCTGCGATCGCCTCGACTTCGCGCCCGACCCGCCCATCACTTTGCTGGATGCTTCGACGCAGGAGATTGCCATCGCCATCGAGCAAAAGACCACCTCCCGCAACCCGCGCTCCACCGTCGGCACCGTCACCGAGATTTACGACTACCTACGGCTGTTGTATGCCCGAGTCGGCACCGCCTATTCCCCCGCAACCGGTAAACCCATCGCCGCGCAATCCGTGCGACAAATTGTCGAACGCCTACGCACCCAGCAAGCCAACAAAAAACTCTTTATTCTCGCCCCTATCGTGCGAGGACGCAAAGGCGAACACCGCAAAAAGCTACAAGAGCTGCTCGCACAAGGCTATCAGCGAGTCCGCATCGATAAAAACGTCTACGAGCTCGACCTGCTGTTGTCCGACCAAAGCCCAACACCCCTCAACACCCTGATTGACCGCAAGAAAAATCACGACATCGATATCGTCATCGACCGCGTCGTCATGAAAGATGCCGACGAAGCCCGCCTCGCCGATAGCATCGAAACCGCCCTCAACCTCGCTGACGGCATCATGTATAGCGTCGATATGGATGACGGCACCGAAACCGCCTTTTCGTCCCGCTTTTGCTGCCCCGTATCAGGCTTTACCATTGATGAAATTGAACCCCGCCTGTTCTCCTTCAATAGCCCCCAAGGTGCCTGCCGCGCGTGCGACGGTATCGGCACCATGCGAGTCTTCGCCCTCGAACGTATCATCCCCGACCACCAACGCTCGCTGCAAAACGGCGCGGTGAAAGTCTGGCACGACACGGCACTCGGCAAATACAACACGCCCCTCATGCTACAAGCCGCACAAGAACACGGCATCGATATCAACGCACCCTGGGACAGCCTCAATGACGACCAACACCAGTGGCTCCTCAACGGCGACGGCAGCAAACGCAAAAGCGGATTCATCGGCATCATGCCCCTGTTGCAAAGACAATACCAACGCGGCGCCTTCTGGGTGCACGAAGAACTCAATCGCTACATGAGCGAAAGACCATGCCCAACATGCAACGGACAAAGACTCAAACCAGAAGCCCTCGCCGTCAAAATCGACAACAAAACCATCATCGACGTCACACACCTCACCATCACCGCATGCCTAAAATGGGTGCGCGGACTCGACAAAAAACTCACCGCCCAACAAAAAGAAATCGCCTCCCGTATACTCAACGAACTAACCCAACGCCTCAGTTTCCTCAACGATGTCGGTCTAACCTACCTCACCCTCGAGCGACGCTCGGCAACCCTGTCCGGCGGCGAAGGACAACGCATACGCCTCGCATCACAAATCGGCTCAGGCTTAACCGGTATCATCTACGTCCTCGATGAACCCTCCATCGGCTTACACCAACGAGACAACCAACGCCTCATCAACACCCTGCTACGCCTACGAGACCAAGGCAACACCGTCATCGTCGTCGAACATGACGAAGAAACCATACGTGCAGCCGACCACATCGTCGATATGGGGCCCGAAGCCGGCATCCACGGCGGCGACATCGTCGCACAAGGCACTCTCAAACAAGTGCTCCGAGCCAAAAAGAGCCTCACCGCCGATTACCTCAACCGCAAAAAAGCCATAGACGTCCCCCAAAAACGACGCACCAGCACCAAAGACCTCACCATCATCGGCGCACGCCACAATAACCTGAAAAACCTCACCGTGCGCTTTCCCCTCCAAACCTTCACCTGCGTCACCGGCGTGTCCGGCTCAGGTAAATCAACCCTCGTCATCGATACCCTCTATCAAGCCATGCACGGCTTCATCTACAGAAGCGGGATGCAAGGCGGAACACACGACCGCATCGACGGCTTACAAAACATCGATAAAGTCATCGATATCGACCAATCGCCCATCGGCAGAACACCACGCTCAAATCCCGCAACATACACCGGCACATTCAACTTCATCCGCCAATGGTTCGCATCCCTGCCCGAAGCACAAGCACGCGGCTACGCCGTCGGACGATTCTCCTTCAATGTCACAGGCGGACGCTGCGAACACTGCAAAGGAGACGGAGTCATCAAAATCGAAATGCACTTCATGCCCGACGTCTACGTCACATGCGAAGCCTGCAACGGCAAACGCTATAACCACGAAACCCTCGCCATACGCTACCGCGGCAAAACCATCGCCGACGTCCTCGATATGACCGTCGAAGAAGCCCTCGATTTCTTCAAAGCCATACCACCCCTGAAAGCACGCCTAACAACCCTCATGCACGTCGGACTCGGCTACATCCACCTCGGACAACAAGCAACAACCCTCTCCGGCGGCGAATCACAACGAGTCAAACTCGCACGAGAACTCGCCAAAACACAAACCGGACGCACACTCTATATCCTCGATGAACCCACCACCGGCTTGCACTTCGAAGACGTCCGCAAACTCCTCAATGTCCTCCACCGACTCGTCGAACAAGGCAACAGCGTCATCGTCATCGAACACAACCTCGACGTCATCAAAACCGCCGACCACATCATCGATATGGGACCCGAAGGCGGCGACAAAGGCGGCACCATCATAGCACAAGGAACGCCCGAACACATCGTCAGCCAACCCGGCGATACCGCCCGCTATCTCAAGCCCCTGCTTCCCAAGCCAAGACCTTAATGCTTATACCGCACGTCAAAACGATAAATCGCAGCCTCACTATAATACTGATCCACCTTGACATAAATATGCCCGTCCACAAACTCCACCGACCGCAAGCGATAGCCCACCAATAACGGCTCGACCAACACCACCCGCCCCTCCTTAATAATCAAACGAAACAAAGACTGCCCCACCAAAGACGACACCAAAACAACATCCTCCCAACCATCAATGTCCGCCAACCGCACGTGCGTCATGTCCGATACCCCCGGCGATACCCCAAAAGCAAACAACGGCTCCATATAATCCGCCGCCGCATATTTACGATTATTCGCCCAAGCCTGACCCCGATACGGCACGCCATAACTACGATACGGAAAACCATAATGCCCACCCTCAACAATGCGGTTAATCTCATCGCCCCCCTGCGCACCATGCTCACTCTCGTAAATCGTCCCATCCCCCATCACCAACAAACCCTGCGGATTACGCACCCCACGAGCAAAAATACGAGCCTCACTACCATCCTTGTTCATCACAATAATCTTGCCCCGATGAGTCCCCTCTTCCTCCACCGACAAAGCAAAACTGCCAATGCTCATAAGCAACCGCTCGCCATAAGCCTGCATCCGACCCCCCGCCATCTCAAAACGCTGATGACTCTCCTCCATACGAGCCTGACCAATACACTCAGGCATCGCATATATACGCTGCCAACGAGCAGAAGCAACATGCTTACGAACAACCTCAACTCGCCAACAATCCCCCTGCCTCTCACGATGCAACAGCCACATATAAAACAACAGCTTCCCCTCCTTGCCCTCATCCACAACCAATCCCCGCACACCACCCCCCAGCTCCACATCATCATCACTCAACAGCTTCTCCGCCGATAACACTTTCGTCTCCTCCCCCGACAAATCATAAACCTGACCCCACTGACTCGCATAATACACACGACCCCCAAAAGACGCTAAATCACCATAACGAGAACCATCCGCAAAAATCTGCCGACCCCGCAACGTCACATTGTTGCCATAAACCAACACATCATGCCCCGGATTCTGCCAGCGATAACTGCAAAACGGATAATAACAACTATAACGATAATAACCGCCAAAAAAGAAAGCACCCACCACAAGAGCCACAACACCAAAAGAAAGCAAATGCACCCGATACCGCTCAACAACTATACGTAGCTTATCCATCATCTCCTCAACCACACCCCCAAAACAACCTAACACCCCCCCACCCCCTACCTAGCCCATCACACCCACGCTGTCAAAGGCTCACAGTCATCGAGCAATCACCATCGCCGTTATGTCATCATCCCCCTTCACACCCCCCTGATAAGCATAAACATCACGGAAAATCGTATCCAGCAACGCCTCGCACGTCTCCCCCTTATGAGCCCTAACCAACGCAGCAAGACGCGCTTTTCCATACAGAACCTTGTTTTTATTCATAGCTTCATAGACTCCATCCGTCACCAGCACCAGCCTATCCCCCTCACCCAAAGCCGACACCACATGCTCACGATAACACCAATCATCCTTAACCCCCACCAACAAATCCTCACCACCCAACCAAACAACATCATCACGCTCCGCCCGATACAACACCCCCGGCGGATGCCCGGCATTACAATAACACAACGGACGCGGCGGCGGCGCCAATACCACCGCCATCATCGACAGAAACGTCATGTCCGGCACATCAGCACACACACGACGATTAACCTCAGCCACAACATCACTCGGACTCGCCCTATCCACCCCCCGCAACAAACCCTGCGTGCGAGCCGCAATCAAAGCCGAAGACGCACCATGCCCACATATATCCACAACAACCGCCAATCCCCCCCCAGCTCCAGACTCCACAACACCATAATAATCACCCCCCAAAAAATCACAAGAATCAACCCGCGCCGCAATACTATACCCACACACCCGCCGCGGCATCGCCGGCAACAACGACTCATGCACACGCCTCGCCAACGATAACGACGCCGTCAAACGCTGATGCTCCCGCAAAGACACAACCATCCTACGCAACGATACCCCCAGACGCGCCAAACCATCCTTATTGCCCCGACCCCGCCCCCCCTTGCCCAGTCGAGGCTCATCCCGCAAATCACCCCGACCCGCACGCTCCACAACCACAATCAAAGGCTCAAGACGAGCATTAAAACGACCAACCCACCACCAAGACACACCCACAACAACACACAAAACAACCAACGCAACAACCACATCAAACAACACACGCTCACGCACAAAAACCGACTCCTGACGAACCTGCTCAACCGATAAACCCAAACGCTCCGCCAAAACCTCCGCCAAATCACGCAACGTCACAACATCAATCACACTCACAACAACAAGAGGCGGAACCGATACCGACAACAACAAAAACAATAACTGATAACGAAAAGACACCACACACACCACTCTAGGAATTGTTTCACGTGAAACATTATTTTTTTTTCTTATCTCTTAAGTGGCAAAACAAACATAAACAAACGATACTTTAAGTGACGAACCCACACACACCAGAAATTGTTTCTCGTGAAACATTATTTTTTTTACCCCTCCATACGAGAAATTGTTTCTCGTGAAACATCGATTTTTTTTACCCACACACACGAGAAATTGTTTCACGTGAAACATCGATTTTTTTACCCCACACACGAGAAATTGTTTCACGTGAAACATGAAATTGTTTCACGTGAAACATTGGGGGCAAGACAAACACAAACAAGCGATACTTTATGTCTTAATACTTAATGTTAAAATACTTTAGATATTTTGATACTTTATGTTTCAATACTTAATGTTTTAACATAACATAAAAGCCTTAATAAACAATATCTTATACCAAAGGCAAGCGCGGGTGTGCCGACAGACCAATCGCATCAAAGGGCGACCCCCCCACCCCCCTCGAATTGTCACCCGACTCTCGCATACGCTCGATGCCCGCCCATGCCACCATAACCGCATTATCCGTGCACAATTCCATCGGCGGCACATGCAACTGAAACCCATGCTCAGCACATAAGCCCCCTAACGCCTGACGCAAAGCACCATTCGCCGCAACACCCCCCGCCGCAACAAAACGATAGGGTTGCTTACTAGGATAATCACGCTGAAACCGCTCCATCGCCCGCGCACTCCTATCACACAACATCGCAATTGCCGTCCTCTGAAACGATGCCGCCATATCGGCTTTTTCTTTATCTGTCTGTGGTGGTTGCGCCTCTACCTTACGACGCACCGCACTCTTAAGCCCAGCAAAAGAAAAATCACAGTGCTGAGCGCCCACAAACGCCTGCGGCAACGGATACGCCTCAGGATTCCCCTCCCGCGCGCACATTTCCAAATGGGGGCCTAGGGGCCAGTCTAAGTCCAACATACGTGCCACTTTATCGAAGGCTTCCCCCACCGCATCATCCCGAGTCGTGCCATAAAGCCGAAACGAACCTGCCGACTCGACACAAAGCAACTGGCAATGCCCCCCCGATACCAGAAGTAACAGATACGGAAAACGACACGGCACGTTCAAACGCACCGACAGAGCATGCGCAGCCAGATGATTGACCGCCATAAAAGGCTTGCCACTGGCAATAGACAACGCCTGCCCATAGCAGACACCCACAACCAGACCGCCAATCAGCCCGGGGCCCGCGGTAACCGCTATACAATCGATGTCCCGCCATGATAGATTAGCTTGCTGAAAGACACGTTGCACCGTCGGCGCAAGATAATGCGCATGCGCCCGCGCCGCAACCTCAGGCACAACACCACCCCAACGCTGATGCTCACGCTGCGACCACAAAGCATCCGCCAAAACCTCCCCCCCAGCCCCGCTCTCACCTGAATCATCACAAGCCACTAATGCCGCCGATGTCTCATCACAGCTGGTCTCGATACCAAGCACAATCATACCAACACCTTACGTTCTAGATTATGTTACGTATTGCTAGCCGTTCTTCTCGTCTTGCTCAAGCACAAACTGCCCTCTTTGCGAAAGCCCTATGGCACCACCATCCCCAGCTCAAAGCAACCTCCCACATCACCACCATCACAAGCCCAACCCCACCCCCAACCTCACGTGCCACGTTAAGCCGTAAAGATATCTTCACCCGTGCCCTCGATCGCGCGCTTCTCGCCCGCCGTATCGATTGTGCCGTTCATTCCCTCAAAGACCTTCCCGCCCAACTCGCCGATGGTCTTGTTATCGCCTGTTTCCTGCCCCGCACCGAAGCACGCGATGCCCTCGTCATGGCTACCCGCGCCCGCGATAAAATCAAAATCAAAAACTTAAAAGAACTACCCCCCGACACAACCCTTGCCACGTCGTCTCTGCGCCGTTGTGCCTTTATCCGTATGACTGCCCCCTCTATTCGACTGGTGCCGATGCGTGGCGATATCGATACCCGCCTCGACAAACTACACAGCACCCCCACCATTGACGGATTGATTTTAGCTGCCGCCGGCTTACAGCGTATCGGGCAAGAACACGCCATCACGCTTCTTCTGCCCCCTGAGGTTATGTTACCCGCCCCGGGCCAAGGCACCCTCGCGGTGGTCTGTCGCCAAGATGATACCCGCTGCCTAGATACCCTCATGCCCCTTAATGACCCCAACAGTCGCCTGTGCGCGTTGGCTGAGCGTGCCACTGTGCGCGCTCTGGGTGCCGATTGCCATGCCCCCGTCGCTGCCTATGCCACCATAGACGCAACAACCCTGACTCTGCAAGCCACCCTTGCCGACCCAGACGGCAAACGCTCGTGGACAATGACAGGGGCTGCTGATAAAGAACAAGCGGAAGAACTCGGATGCCACATCGGCACAAACCTGCGAGAACAAGCCGGGCGCGACTTCTGCCAAAAATACCTAACCCCCCCAACCCCCCCTCGCCCTCCTGCCCCCCCTCGCCCCGTAAAATCATGACCCACGTTCTGTTGACTCGTCCGCAAGCCCACAACGATACGCTCAAGCCTCTTGTTGAATCTTTAGGCTTGTCGGTTGTCTCTGCGCCGTTGCTGAGGATTTTATATTATGACATGCTACCGTCGTGGCCCTTCTTAAGACAGGGCGAGCCACAAGCCTATCTGTTTACCAGCGTCCATGGCGTTTACGCCCTTTCCCGTCATCATACTCCCCCAGCCCCCGCACCACCGTCCTTGTGCATGGGGCCTGCCAGTGGCGATGCGGCACGGGTGCGGGGATTCGAGCCCGTTCTTGTCGGCGATGGCCGAAAGATAACCATGCTTGCCCTTGCTCATAGGTATTTTCGCCCTGCTGCCGGCTACCTCTATCACAGCTGTGGTAGCGTTGTTGCCGACAGCGTCATTAGCCAGTTACGCACCGACGGCTATGACATCCAGCAAGACGCCCTCTATCACGCCAAAGCCGCAAAGACTCTGCCTGAAGACGCAAAACGCCTGCTACAAAAAGGGGCAATAACCTATGCCTTGTTTTTCTCGCAACGCACCGCCGCAATTTTCCTGTCAATTATGGCAACACTTAAGGCAACAGGAGAATCCCCACAGCTTAACACCACAACCGCCCTTGCCTTAAACAAAGCAACCGCAACAACACTAAGGCGGCTGCCCTTCAAATCCGTTCACACCGCCCGATTACCCACGCAACAAGCCATGCTGAATAAATTGCAACAGCTTAGAACTTAAGCGCGGCTGGCGAAATCAGCACGCCAAAAGCCTCGCACCAAATAACCACATGCTGATAGTCAGCAATACGCACCCCCGAAGGCACAGAATACGATTGCCCACCTTTGAAGGCACG
The DNA here is from genome assembly GCA_014323835.1 of Alphaproteobacteria bacterium GM202ARS2. Classification (GTDB taxonomy): domain Bacteria; phylum Pseudomonadota; class Alphaproteobacteria; order GM7ARS4; family GM7ARS4; genus GM202ARS2. The sequence continues at coordinate 60,839 of JACONH010000015.1, read as the reverse complement.
TAACTGTCCCAAATCATAGAATTCGTTGTCCTCTACATCGCTCGAACCACCGATTTCATCCGCCTTCGATAAGTATACGTGATACTTGGGGCCTGGGCCTACCTCAAAGTCATCGTGCATCACAACTTTGTCTTCGTAAACGCTGACATTCCCCTCGCCCCAATGAACAGGATCCCAAAAATTAACATGAATAAATGTGCCTTCCGCCACCTTGACTGGCGCCCGAGCGGGCGGGGATGAGCGACGCTCGGGCATGGGCATACTTTGCTCGGGCATCTCGTCCATACCTTGCATCTCGGGCATGCTGTCGGGCATCATCATCTCTTCCATCGCCGCGGGCTGTTCATAAGCACCATGAGGAGAAGACATCATGCCGTCCGCCCTCTGCTCGGGAGGCGGAAAAAGAAACGGGAAAAAGAAAATACCCAGCAAAAAGCCAAGACCATTACCCAACAAAAATCCCCCCGTCACCAAAACCCACTTATCAACCGTAACACGTATCACCATAATCCGATACTCCTGATGAATAAAGAAACACCAGTATAGTCATAAACACACTTAAAGCAAAGCAAAAGAAACCTTATCGTAAAGCGTCACAGGCACGAAGTGTCACGGGCAGGAGTCGAACCTGTGACCCACAACTTAGGAAGCGTCCTCGACAGGAGTCGAACCTGTGACCTACACATATATATCATAAGGGGACGTAAGCGTCACGGACGGGAGCGTCCTCGACAGGAGTCGAACCTGTGACCTACAACTTAGGAGGCTGTCGCTCTATCCAGCTGAGCTACGAGGACGTAACGCACAACAATACCACAAGGGGATGGAAGTGTCACGGGCGCGAAGTGTCACGGGCGCGAAGTGTCACAGGCACGAAGTGTCACGGACGGGAGCGTCCTCGACAGGAGTCGAACCTGTGACCTACACGTATATGGGGGAGGGGTCGGCAGTCGCTCTATCCAGCTGAGCTACGAGGACGTAGCTTGTAACGATACCATGACTGTTGCCTGTGACAAAAGACAAAAGACGGGAGATAAAAAGCTTCTCTTGCTTTTCCGTTCAACTGAGCTATAGTGGGGGTATCTGTTTATTGCTCGGTGTGTTTATCATGCGTTTTATTGTTGTTGCTCTTTGTCTTGTGGGTCTCGCTCATTGTAGCGGTCACGTGCATATTGCCGGGCAGTTGATTAGCCCGCACAAGCTGGCTCAGATAACGCCGGGCAAGACCGACCGCGAGCAAGTCCGCAAGATTTTGGGGAGTCCATCGCACCGACCCCTTTTCGATAACGCCAGCTGGTATTACGTCTACAGAAAAACCGACACTGTCGCTTTCTTCGAGCCCGATGTGGTCGACCAAAAAGTCATTGCCCTCGCCTTCGATAAAGACAACAAAGTCGATAACATTTATCTTTACTCGCAGGAAATGGCATACGACGTAACCGCAACCCTGCGAGAGACTCCCGCGACCGGACGCAAATTGAGCTTCTGGGAGCAACTGCTATCGAGCCGTGCCACCCTGCCCAGCACAACCCCGGGGGCACCTTGAGGGGACACCTTGAGCCCCTCACAACGAACCTTAAAGTAGGAAAACTTAAAGTAGAGTATAACGTAAAGTGAACACCTTTAGAAATCACCAGAAAATCGCCCTACTGATAAAACGCCCTAACGCCAGCGGGGAAGGAACAAATACTTTTTTGAGCGTGAACCTTAAAGTATGCAAACTTAAAGTAAAACAACGTAAAGTAAGGTAACGCAAAGTGCATACCTTGAGGAATCACCGGAAAATCGCCCCACCGATGAAACGCCTTAACGCCAGCGAAGAAGGCGCGGATACTTTTTTGAGGGTGAACCTTAAAGTATACCGACTTAAAGTAGAGAAACTTAAAGTAAAACAACTTAAAGTCGATACCTTGTCTTATAACCTGCCCCCCATAAGTCTTCATGCCATCGCCCCATGACCTCCTCTCAAGCACACAAAGCAAAAGGGGCTCTGCCCATACGGCGTGCCTTGATTTCCGTCTATGATAAAAGCGGTATCGTCCCTTTTGCTCGCTGCCTAGCCGACCACGGCATCCACATCCTATCCACCGGCGGCACCTACGACACCCTGAAACAAAACGCTATCCTCGCCACAGAAGTGGAAGAAATAACCTCTTTTCCGTCTATCCTAGATGGGCGCGTCAAAACCCTACATCCCCACATTCACGCCGGTATCTTGGCGAAAGGCGATGACCCCAAACACAAAAAAACCTTACAAGACTTAGGCATCGAACCGATTGATCTGGTGGTGGTGAATCTCTATCCCTTCATCGACAGAGTCACGCAAAAACAGCCCCCTCCTCTTATGATCGAGAGCATCGATATCGGGGGGCCCTGTTTGATACGGGCAGCCGCCAAAAACTATCAGCACACTGTCGTAGCGACCCAGCCCGAACACTATCAAGCCATTATGGACGCGATACAGGCGGGACAAGGGATTAGTCTGGCTCTGCGTCAGCACCTTGCCGAGCGCGCCTTTGCCCACACCGCCTATTATGACGCCACCATTCACGACTGGTTCGCTAGCACATTGCCAAGCGATAAGACAGATGAGTCGCCCCCGCCCCCACCTTTTATCTTTTTTGTCGGTCGTCTGTGCCAGCCTTTACGTTATGGCGAGAATCCCGACCAACAAGCGGCTCTGTATCGACAGGTTGTGCCGCATAAAGCCCTGACAACCGCTGCCCTCTCCGATGCGACGGTGCATCAGGGCAAGGCGTTGTCGTGGAACAACATTCACGATAGCGCGGCGGCTCTGCGTCTGGTGCGGGAATTCACCCAGCCTACCATCGTCATTATCAAGCATGCCAATCCCTGCGGGGTTGCCAGCGATACGACTCTGAGCCAAGCGTGGCTGAAAGCCCTTGCCTGCGACCCGACCAGTGCTTTTGGTGGCATTGTTGCTTGTAACCGCCCCATCGATGCCGACTGTGCCGAACATTTGACCCAGTTGTTCCTCGAAGTCGTCATCGCGCCGTCTATCTCGAAGGAAGCCCTTGCTCTGTTGCAAGCCAAAAAGAATCTGCGTCTTCTTACGTCCGAGACGTTATGTATGCCCACAGCGACACAGGCACCAGCGTGGGATATACGTGCCGTTGAGGGCAACCTGTTGATACAAGAACGCCAGCAGACACGCTTGAGCAAGGAATCGCTGTGTTGTGTGACCAAAAAGCACCCGACAGAACAGCAATGGCGGGATGTGCTGTTTGCCGCGAAGGTCTGCAAGCATGTTACCTCTAATGCTATTGTGTATGCGGCGGATGGGGCGACTCTTGCTATAGGGGGCGGGCAAACCAGCCGTATTGACTCGGTGCGTATCGCCAGTCACAAGAGCGCGCACGCCCGCAAAACAGCCCCTAACGTTGTTGCTGCGTCCGATGCTTTTTTTCCTTTTGCCGATACCATCGAGCAGATGGCACAAGACGGCATCACCGCGATTATTCAGCCCGGCGGGGCTCTGAAAGATAAGGAAGTGATTCAGGCTGCCGACAAACACGCTATCGCTATGGTGTTCAGCGGCACACGCCACTTCAAACACTGAAACTCAGACTTTCAACGTAACAGTGCGGTGCGGCGGAGTCGTAGAAAAGGTCTTGTCGTTAAAGTCTTGCGGTGTCACATGAAGGTCGTAGGACAACGACCACCCCGAGCCGTCTTGTAACGGGGTTGCTGTGGATTGGGCATCCGCAGACGTAAGCAGGGCATCGCTGGTAAAGGTGCTCTGTGCCTTGATAACAAAACTGCCATCATCGTTTTTCTTAAGCACAATCGATGGCATCTTGCTGTGGGAATTGACAATCAGAGGCGCGTGGGTCAACGACGAGTCTACAACACCTTCGTCAAACTGAACATTTTGGTTGCGCACACCGCCTTCGCCGAATGTCTGTGCCAAAACGTGCGACAAGAAAAGGGATTGCTCGTTGGTGCCGACAAACTCACGGAAGAGAGTCGCGGCGTTGAGTTGAGCCCGCCCCACATCCAGCTGGCTAACATGCGTCCTTTTGTCATAGCCGTAACGTTCTTTCATGGCTTGCTCCATGCTGATTGCTCGATTGCCGTCATCCATCAGCACATGTCCATTCAAAATATGGCTGGCAAATTCTTCCGTGACCCCTGTGCCTTCCTTGCCGACCCGCCATTGCTTGCTGACCGCTATAGGCTCCATTTTTGTCAAGGCGTCACCCTTGTCCGATGGCAAGGATACCTGTTCGTGATTCAGGTATGGTGTGCCGTCATCGTCCCAATCGAGGCGACTGCCGAGGGGCAACGACTCTAAGTTTTCAGGCGCGTAATGCTTGAGTAAATGCGCCATGCCCTGTTGATACGCGGCTTTTTCTTTCCAAGCCCCCGTGGGTTGACGCTGTAACGCCTGATGGAACTCGGTCATCTCTCGATGCAACGTGGCATAGCTGCTGTTGCCTTTAAGTATCTTGGTACGCAGTCGGTCGCTTTCTTGCTTATGGATGTCGACGCTGAGTTTATGCTTCATCGCTTCCTGCCTATTGAGGCTGCTGGGGTCTTGTTGCCGTATTTTGGCATACGCTCTATTGCCTTCTCGTAGGACGCGCACGCTCTCATCGCTATCTAGGGCAGCTTGTAACGCCTTTTGCATGAAGTCGAGGGATTGTCGATTGGCGTGCTTGCCAGCACCGACTTTGCTGATAGCCAAAGCACTCGGTAGGGGTTGCCCCGTGCTGAGGGCGGCTTGTGCCTGTTGTAAAGCCTGATGTGCCACCGCTACCCGTGCTTTGCGTTGATCCTGTGGGGTTAACGCACCCAAAACCTGCATTTGCGTCTCTAAGTCAGCACGGGATATACCGGATGTGCCGGATGTACCCGGGGCAGAGCCATGACTCGTCCCATAGACACCCCACTGCTTCTGGAGGTGTGTCGTCATGGCAAGGGCGCGCTTAAGGTGCGTGGTTGCATCCTGAGAAAGCGTGCCCGCCTGACTCTGCCGCTGAAGGGCATCGCCCAGAGTCTGAGCAAGATCATGGCGAGAAAATGACGATAACGTAGCATGAAACTTTAAGGCATTCTCAGAAGAAACCGCTACGTCTTCCAAGTGGGCGGTCATGCTCTCGTTCAGGGCATTTTGACCGTAAACGCCGTCGAGATAAGCTTGCGGCTTATCGTAGTCGGCGGTCGTCTCAAGCTGTTGCAGGGTCGTCATGGTTTGACTGGCACGCATGAGCTGCTTGACGATGGTGCTGTTGTCGCCGCGCTCGCGAGAGTCGAATAAGTCGGTCATGGCTTTGTGGGCGTCGTCTTGTGCCTGCACAATACGCTGGCAGTGCTCTTCGCCCAGAGCATCGGCACGAGCAAGCATCTGGGTGGCAAATTCTTTGAGTTGGTCATCGTTAAACCTGATTTTGCCATGCTGACTCGTCGCCTGCAAATACCGCACCAACGAGCGACGCGCATACCGCAACTGCTTCGATGTCATCTTGCCGACATCTACAGGCGGGTCGAGAGCAGAACAGGCTTGCTTGAAAAACTGATAGTTGCCCGACAACTTAAAGGTGGTGGAATCCTCGTGAATCAAGTGATGGGCGACCGCACGATTATGCTTCAAGTGGTTGATACGCTGACGCTGAACGTAATCTAAAGCCTGACGGGCTTGCCGTGAGGTCAGCTCTCGGCGGCTGCCCTGCCAGGCAGCCTGTGCCTGCTGCAAAGCAACAGTGGTTAAACCTTCGCCATAGTGGTGCTCTAAAAACTGGCGAAACTGCGTGTGCGTAGACTGCGCCTCCCGCGGCGTGCGCCCCAAATAACGCAAAAATGCAACCTTAAAACGACCCAATAAACCACGAACACGAACATGAACTCGACCAGACGAATCAGACGCTATAACAACAGGCACATTCGCCGACGGAAGATGATAAATATCTTGAGCAGAAAAAGCAGAAACAGCCATGATAATGATAACGAAAACAAATAAACGCCCCGAACACGTCTATGGTGTCAATTTTCGGTCGCCCGTTTGCATTTTTTATGAAAAAGCCCAATTCTCGGGATGATACGACGCCACCAGAGCATCAAGCTTATCCTGATAATACTCTTCTTCCGCAGACAACGGCGACGGAACATACGCCCGAACATCACGGCTAAACTGCTGAACTTCACGATACAACTGCATATAATCCGAGTGAGAATTCAAAAAATCCGCCGCCAGATGCCGCATCTTATTATCTAACTGGAGAAACTTTTGCTCGTCATCGAAGGTATCGACTTTTTGGGCGAATTTTTGCTTCAGCTGATTCTGCTCTCGTTTGACAGCGCGCAGCTCTGTCAATGCCGTATCCGTTTTCATTGCCGACTGCAGAGCAAGACGCAAAAAATCTAAGGATTGCTCGCTTTTTTCATGACCCCTACCCGATTCGCTGATAGCAATAGGACTTGGTGCGTTGAGACTATGCTTAAGGACGCTACGGGCTTCGCTCAAGACGGCTCGGGCGTGACGCACCCGCGCAAAGTGCTTGGTTTTTTCACCACCGCCATACAGACGCATCTGGTCGGCTACATCCCGATAGGGAAAAGCATCGGAATGAGACGCCCGCGCTGGGACGCCCTGCTCCTGACTATAGGGCTGCACATGCTTGTGCAGATGCTCGAGCATGGTAGCCGAACGCTCTAAATGGTGAGCCGACTCTTTCGATAGGATGCCCTCGAGCTGCTGTCGCTCGAAGACATCCCGTATCCCTTGCACAAGGCCATCGCGGGTCAAACTCGAACCCAGCTCTTGAAAATGCGTCATCATCTTGTCCGGTGTGCGTGCCTCCTCTTCTAAATGCGCTATCATACAACCCATAATTTCATTGCCTTGATAGGCGCGACTGATATAGCCTTCTGCTTTGGGATGAACGGCTGCCATGTTGGCTTGTTTCAGCACATCTTGGGTTTGACTGATACGCGCCAGCTGCGAGACAAGCGCACTGGTGTCGCCGTTCTTTTGTGCCTTAAAGAAGGCTTGCAGGGCTTTGCGGGCATCGTTACGGGCGAGGGCAACCTTTTGGCACCCTTCCACACCCAACTCGTTGGCTTGAGCGAACACCGCAACAGCCATTGTCATAATCTCCTTTTTGCTCATGCGGTTTACGCCGTGGCGACTCTTTATGTAAATGTCGTTCAAAAGGCTCTTGCGAGCGTACCGCCATTGCTCTGGGTTCATGGTTCTAATGTTTATCGGCGGACGCAGCCGAGCACACTTATCACGCAGCTCAAGGTAATCTCGAGATAGCTCATGCCCCTTCTCCGTAAAGGGGGTCTCCCAGATTAAGTCTTTTGCCATCGCGCGGGCTTCCTGCAGATGGGACAAACGCCCTTCTAGGCGAATCATAGCATTGTGCTGATGGGCATAACTCAAGGCTTGACGCACCTGACGAGACGTAAGCGCACGCCAATGGCCTCGAGAGGCAGAAAGACCCACTTGCTTCAAAGCATCATCGGTTACGTCCTCGCTATAATGATGCCTCAAAAATTGGTGCAACTGCTTGCGACTGGTTTGGACTTGCCGTTGACTGCCTTTCAAATGGGATAAAAAGCTAACCTTAAAACGACCCAAAAGCCCAAGAGCATGAATACGCACCGCACCCGTCGCATCCGCCTTGATAACAACAGGAACATTGCCCGAAGGAATATGACGCATATCCTGTATAGAAGAAAAAGGAGCAGAAGAAGCAAACATAAGCACCACCATAAAAAAACGAGGGTCTTTTTATGGTGTCATAAAAGCCTTATTTGTTTTTATTTTATGTTCTTCCAGAGCACCAGCACGTTGCATCCTCGCCGGCGATAGTAGCGGGCTTTATCCGCAAAGCTCTTCAGCAAAGATAAGCCGAATCCGCCCGCGGTATTCGTTCTTGTGGCACGAAACACAAGCGGATTAAAAGGCTCTGCCTCATCGCTGAAGACAATCAGCAAGCCCCCTGCTCGCAAGCGCATCCGCACCGTGATGTGCCCCGCAGTCTTGTTACCGTAACCATGGCGAGCGATGTTGGCTATCACTTCATCGCAAAGAACAAAAATCTGCGAAACCGCACGCAACGGCAGAGCATGAGCAACACAAAAATCATGACACGCCCGCAACAAAACCCCTAAACCCTCAGCATGACTTTTGCCACGACAAACAAAAGACGGGGAAACAACCATTACTCGATGACGATAGAACCCCCCACATGTGGGTGACCGACCTGGAACGTTTTGTTGGCTAAGTCTTCCGAGCTCATGGCGATGCGGTATGTCAACCACCACCCGGACTCGGGGCTGACATGAAGCATTTCACTACCACCGAGCCCATCCATAAAATGGGGAGTCTCAAATCGACCCTGATAATCGATGGTATAACCGCCTTCGGGCACTTTATGAACAGTCATAGATAGATTTTTAATTCTATTTGTGAATCCCAAAGGCGTATGGGTCAGCATGGAATCAGCAAAACCGACGTGCCGCATCATAAAAGCAGTGCCTTGATTGCCTAAGGATTGATTGAGAAAATGCGAAAGAAAAAAAGCATCCTCGCGGTTGCCTATCATCTCGTGAAATTTATTGACTGCCATTGTTATCTTGCTTCTCTCGCTGTCTGTCTCCTGTTTTTGCTGTGCGACCCATTCTCTAATATTTTCTTGCTGTCCATTGTTATCGACAATGATATCTTGGCGCATAATATCGGCAGCAAATTGGGCGTTAACCCCCATTTTTTTGTCATCGACTTGCCATTCTCTCTCGTTGGCTCTGGGCGTTATGCCTTGTTGAATAATCTGTGCGCTATTTTCTGGTGGCCTGATAGGGGCACGCACAAAGCGAACCTGCCCTTTTTCATCGCACTGGAAAGAACTATGGCGAGGAAGAGACAGCAGCTGACTCGGCTCATACAGTTCAAGCATTTTATCAAGCCCGGCTTGATACTGCTTGGCTTCGAGAGAACTCGGCGCAGGATTGTGCGCCGACCATTGAGTCGCAAAACGCTCCATAGCACCGTAAAGCTTCGTATAAGCAGATTGCGATTGAAAGAATTTGTCTCTTAATTGGTCGATAGCCTTGAAAAGTTTCTTTTGCTGGTCTTCATAGTTTGGCGGTCTTTCTTCCGCCGACAGACGTTGCATGGTGACGATTTGGGCACTCAGGCGTCTCATTTCTTTGATGTTGGTATCGTTTTCCAATGCCGATTCTAAGGCTTGCCGCATAAAGTTCAAAGACTGACTGTTTTTCTCGGGTCCCCTCCCTTCTGCACTGGGCGCAATAAGAGCAGGCAAGCGCGCCCCCTTACGCATGTTGTTTTCGGCTTGCTGCAAAGCATGGTGCGCCATCTGCACTCGAGTCTGGTGACGAGGCCCAGCGATATCGGCAACGCCGCCGTGAACACGCATCTGCCCGGTCACATCCGAATACAAGGACGCATGCGAATACGGCAGCTTCGATGGCGCAACACTCTCTTTCGCACCATAAACGCCAAGCTCTTGCTCCGTATGAGTCAACATTGCCGTGACATGCTCCATCTGCTGTATCATCTTTTGCGACAAGGCTCTTTGGGCTTTTTGCACCTGAAACGAAGAACGCATCACGTCAACAAAGCTATCACGAGACAAAGACGATAAAATATGATGAAAGCGCGACGAGTCATGAGACGACTTGACGTTATCTTGCAAATAAGCCGTCATAGAGCCCGCAGCCCCTTTCTCGTAAGCCTTATCGATATACGCCTTTGCGGCGGGATGGGCGTGCGCGGTTTCCAGCTGGCGCAGATTGTCTACCCTTTGACTGATGCGCAGAAGTTGCCCGACCGCATCGCTATTATCGCCGCGGGCTCTGGCACTGAAGAATTCAGCCATGGCTTTATTGAGCGAGCCCCGTGCTTTGACAACACCGGCACACCCTTCAGCACCCAGAGCATGAGCCTGCCCAACAATGTGCGACGCCAGAACGACGGCTTTACCTTCACTGATAGGGGCATCCGGACTATGAACATTAAAATAACGCACCAGAGCTTTGCGAGCATAAAGCCATTGCTCAGGCTTGAACGCATTAATATCCACAGGGGGGTGCATCTCGGCACACATAGCCTGCAAAGCAACCCGATGCTGAGACGTTGTTGGCGGCGCAGGGAGTATTGCCTCGGCTAAACGACGGTTGTGCTGGATGTTCTTAAAACGACTCTGCTGTGCATAACTTAAAGCCAAACGCGCTTGGTGCGCCGTTAAATCACGATTCGGCGGTTTCTCGGTAGAAATAGATGCCTGTCTAAACGCATCATAAGCCACCTCATCACCATAATTATGACGCAAAAAATCACAAAAATGATTGTGGGCATCGTGACTTTCGACATTTTTTCGACCTAAGGAACGTAGAACCGCTATCTTGACTCGTCCCAGCACGTTGCGAGTCCGCAGACGGCTCTGCCCTCTCGAATCACGCCCGATAACCAACGGCACATCACGGCTCGGCAGAGCATGAATGTTTTGCGGCGAAAACGCAGGATGGTATACAGGCATGAAGCACCCCTCGACGGGCTTTGATACGACATCCCCCATGCCTTTATGGTGGCAAGATGCACCAGAATATGCGCATTTATTTTATGCTTACTCTATTCTTTCGTCAGGGTGCGTGCCCCAGAATTCATGGCGGCGTAGCCAACCTTTATGCTCGTCCGCGGTCACAAGACACCACGACCTCTGGCAACGTTGCAGCTGGGCAAAAACACCTTGCTGTATCTTTGCCACCACGCTCGAGTCCACTGACGGCTTTTGGTATAACGCTCGAGTCGCATCGGTGACCACAACAAAGCGCGTTTTGGCTAAAAACTGAGCCTTCACCCAGCCGCTTTCGCCATCCCAATCCCGCACCCGCCGCCACTCCTTATAATGAGCAAGAACCTCTAAAGGTATCGATGCACGGGTATAAACCCACTGCACCGGATAACGCACCCCAGGCCCAGAACGCATCGATACGTCCTTCTGACGTAACGATGCAAAATAAGGCTTGCCCGATTTGCTCTTTGTTTTTTTCGTCTTTTTTGTTTTTCTCCCTTCTTTATTATTTTTTTTCAAAGATTTGTTTATCTTCTTGTCCTGTGCATAGGCGTGGCTATAACTAAAAACAGCCGTATCCGTTAGGGCAAACCCGCAGACTCCTACCACAACAAGGAGACGACAAAACAAAAAAAATGTGTGCTTACGAGCCATGGTGCGCATAATTGACGTGCCTCTTGAGTTTTGCCCCATTGTGCTTGTATGGTGTGCCACAATGTCAGCTGTTTCTCATCTTCTCGATACCCTAAACCCGCCGCAACAACAAGTGGTCTGCCACCACCGCGGGCCCTTGCTGGTGCTGTCGGGCGCAGGCACCGGCAAAACAAAAGTGCTCGTCCATCGAGTCGCCCACCTCATCGAGCAAAAAAAGACCGATATACAGCACATCTTAGCCGTCACCTTTACCAACAAAGCCGCCAACGAGATGAAACAACGTATTCAGTCGTTGCTCCGTCTCAATCGTCTCGACAATTTATGGATGGGCACGTTTCACGCCATTTGTCATCGAATTTTGCGTATCCATGCCGATGATATTGGCCTGCCCAAGCACTTTACGATTATCGATGCCAACGAACAGATTCGTATCATCAAGACCATTCTCAAGGAATACCCCAGCGATGTTGCATCTTTCGAGCCAAAAATGATTGTCAATATCATCGAACGCTGGAAGAATAAAGGGCTCCATCCCGAAGACCTGTTACACCAAGGCGACCACAAGCCCAACACGCAAAAAATTCAGCAGGTTTATGAACACTATCAAAAGGCTCTCAATACCTACCATGCCGTAGACTTCAGTGACTTGATTTTACGTTGCGTTGACCTCCTACAAAAAAACAGGGAAATACTCGCCAAATGGCAGAGTCGCTGGACACATATTCTCGTGGACGAATATCAAGACACCAATACGATTCAATACCTGTGGCTGCGTCTGTTGGCTCAACACAACCATAATATTTGCTGTGTCGGCGATGACGACCAATCCATCTATGGTTGGCGCGGCGCCGAGGTCAGCAACATTCTCCGTTTCGAAAAAGACTTTCCCAAAGCACAAATTATCCGTCTAGAACAAAACTATCGCTCGACACCCGAGATTCTTACCGCCGCCACAAGCGTCATTCAAGGCAATAAGCAACGACTCGGTAAAACCCTCTGGACAGAAAAAAAGAGCGGCGACAAAATCAAAGTCTATGAATTCTACGATAGCCAGATAGAAGCCAATAGCCTCAGCCAACAAGTCGCTGATGCTCTCGATTCGGGCTACAAGCCCGATTCGATCGCAGTGCTGGTGCGCACCAGTGCCCAAACCCGCGCCATCGAAGAAAGTCTCAACTACTACCAGCTGCCCTACCGAGTCGTTGGTGGCATGCGGTTCTACGAGCGGAGCGAAATTCGTGATGTCTTAGCCTATTGGCGTTTTTCTCTTTATCTCGATGACGATTTGGCTTTGATTCGCATCATCAATACCCCCAAAAGAGGCGTTGGACCCAAAGCCCTCGACAAACTGACGGCTCTTGCTCGCCAAAATCAGACATCGCTATTCATCGGCATCGAAACAGCCGTGCGTGACGGTCATATCAGCGGTAAAGCCTATCAGACGTTGGCTCTCTTCTGTCAGCAAGCCCGCCAGTGGCATACATGGCTCCAGACGCTTCCACACCAAGAAGCAGCGCGCCAGATTCTCGAGGATAGCGGCTACCTCGCCCTGTGGCACAAGAACCGAGACATTGTCGCTACAAGCAAACAAGAAAATATAGATGAACTCATCAGCACCCTCAAAAACTACGAGACCATGCCCCAGTTCATCGACCACGTAAGCCTGCTGACGCAAGCCGACCAAGACGAAGACACGCAACGCGTGTCACTGATGACTCTCCATAGTGCCAAAGGGCTCGAATTCGATGTTGTTTTTCTGCCGGGCTGGGAAGAGGCATTGTTCCCACACAAAATCGCCCTAGAAGAAAACGGACAGCACGGCTTGGAGGAAGAACGCCGTCTGGCTTATGTCGGAATCACCCGCGCCCGCAAGCGCGCCGTCATTACCTACTGCACCAGACGACTCATGTATAATCAATGGATACCCTCACAAGCCTCGCGGTTCATTCGGGAATTACCTGAAGACGTTATAGAATTCATAACGCAAACCCCATCACAAGCCCGAGTATTACCACCCCCCCCTGTCAAAAAACTATCGTCTTTTCATGCCGGCGACAGCGTGGAACACACAACATACGGCAACGGCGTTATCCGCCACGTCGATGGCGACAGACTCGATATTCTGTTTAAGTCCGGCGCAAAAAAAATTCTCAGCAGCTACGTTAAAAAGCTATGACAGCAAACCCCCACAAGACTCGTTTGACGCAGTTGCGTTCTTGGTTGCAGGCACAGGCTCTTGATGGCTTTATTGTTCCCCACAGTGACGACTACCAAAACGAGTTTTTGCCCGCCTGCTCGGAACGCCTAGCCTTTTTGACGGGCTTTACCGGGTCAGCCGGCTGCGCGCTGATTTTTGCCAAGCGCGCCGTTCTGTTTACAGATAGCCGTTATACCTTGCAGGCACAGCAACAGACTCAAGCTACGCTGATTGTCAACGAGCGCGAGGCGTGGCTACAAGCCAACCTGTCGTCCAAAAGTGTGCTCGGCTATGATCCTTGGTTACATAGCGTCAACGAGCTGGAGTCATGGCAAAAAATAGCAGCACAACGTGGCACGCAACTGAAAGCCATAACCCCCAACCCCATCGATAAACTATGGACAGAGCGTCCGCCCCCACCCCAGACTCACGTGTGGGATTATCCCGACTCTTTGAGCGGGGCAAGCACACAAGATAAACTCGAAGGCGTTATTGCTACTCTTAAGCAACACTCGTGCACAGCCCTGGTGCTGACGTCACCGCTATCGGTGTGTTGGTTATTCAACCTACGTGCGGATGATATTCCCCATACGCCCGTTTGCTTGGCTCGTGCTGTTATTTACGCCAACGGCAGCTACAGCTTGTTCATCAACGAAGCGCGCTATCCCGATAGCCCGTATAACTTGACCCCCGAAGACGCTTGGGAGGAGTCGGTTGCTCGTCTGGCGACCGACAAAAAAGCCCGTCTATGGCTCGATGCGCGCTCGTGTCCTTCAGCTGTCTACGAGACGTTGCGGCATAAGCAAGCCAACATTTACCTTGCTCCAGACCCGTGCCTGCACACAAAAGCCTGTAAAACCAACGTGGAAATTAGCGGTGCACGCAACGCCCACGTACGGGACGGCTATGCCTTAATCCGTTTTTTGGCGTGGCTCGACCAACAGCCCCCCGATTCTGTCGATGAACTCGAGGCGGGTGCCATGCTAACCTCCTTACGTCAGCGCGATAAACTTTTTTTACAGAACAGTTTTCCGCCCATTTCTGCCGCGGCTCAGCATGGGGCTATTGTCCACTATCAAGCAACAGCGACCAGCACGATACCCCTACAAGCAGGGAGTCTCTATTTGATTGATTCCGGTGGGCACTATCGAGACGGCACCACAGATGTAACCCGCACAGTGTTCATTGGCAGTTCGACCCAAAAGCCAACGGCAACGATGAAGCGTCATTATACGTTGGTGCTGAAGGGTCATCTTGCTTTGATGCAGGCACGTTTTCCCGCCGGAACGAGCGGCGCGCAGCTGGATGCCCTTGCCCGTCAACATCTTTTGCGGGAAGGCTTAAACTACGGGCACGGCACAGGCCACGGTGTCGGCAGTGTGCTCAGCGTCCATGAACATCCGCCCTCCTTAGCGCCGAAAAGCACAACGCCTCTGCACGAAGGCATGATTCTGTCGAACGAACCCGGCTACTACAAAGAAGGACACTACGGCATACGAATCGAAAACCTCATGGTCGTGCGTCCACAACAAAAAACAACGGACGGATTGTCCCTCCATTGTTTTGAGTCCCTCACCCTTGTGCCTTACGATTCCACCCTTATTGACCCGGCGTTGCTGAGCGAAGATGAACGTGCCTATCTCAAGCAGTATTATCAGCGTATCGATGAGCAGATAAGCCCTTTGCTCACCAGCACGGAACGCTCATGGCTCGAAGGGCAACTGTCGTTGGTCGCCTCCTTCTGCTGATGGCGCATTTGTGTCGGGGGGCGAGTCGGGGTTGGCTTGCTTATCCCGTCAATCCGTCCTGGCTGATGGCGCATTTGTGGGGGGGGGGTGGGGGTGGGCGGGGGGGGTGTTTGCTTCCGCGATCTGGAGCCATGCTTGTTCATCGAGGACGACAACGCCGTAGTCTTGTGCTTTTTTGGCTTTACTGCCGGCGTTGTCGCCGACCACGACATAATCGGTTTTAGTCGACACCGATGACGAGACTAATGCGCCTAATTCGAGGGCTCTTTTTTTGGCTTCATCTCGAGTCATGTGCTGAAGGGTGCCGGTAAACACGATTCGTTTGCCTTGTAGGGGTGAGGATGAATCGGCTTTGCTCTGTGCGTAAGGGCGCACCTGCATAACGGCACTGAGGTTGTCGATGAGGGTGCGGTAGGTGGCAACGAATGACACTGTATCGTTGGCAACGGAGTCGCCGATGCCATCGATAGCGAGGAGGTCGTGCCAGGCATCGCTGTTTGTATCTTTTGCCTGAGCCATAGCCTGTAGCCACGTTGGTAAATCACGATAGGTGACAGCCAGTAAGCGGGCGTTGGCTTCGCCAATTTGCGGGATGCCTAAGGCATAAATGAATCGGTCAAGAGTCATGGTTTTGCGGGCTTCTATGGCTTTAAGGAGATTGTCCACCGACAAGCTGCCCCATCCTTCTAGGTCTTCGAGTTTTTGTCGGTGCGTATGGAGCGTGAAAACGTCAGCGGGTTCTTTGAGAATATTTTGCTGCATGAGGGTTTCGATATGCTTGTTGCCGAGTCCGACGATATCGAAGGCGGTGCGAGAGACCACGTGGCGTAGCCATCCCATAGCTTGTGCCGAGCAAGACAAGCCCCCCTGACAGACATAGGCGACTTCGTCTGGTTTGCGGTGGACGGGCGAGCCACACACCGGGCAACGTTTGGGAAAGACGAAGGGCTTGCGTTGTTTGCCGTCCTTTTGTTTTTTGATAATTTGCGGGATGACGTCGCCTGCCCGCTGGACGATGACGTCATCGTTGACACAGATATC
This sequence comes from Alphaproteobacteria bacterium GM202ARS2, assembly GCA_014323835.1. Classification (GTDB taxonomy): domain Bacteria; phylum Pseudomonadota; class Alphaproteobacteria; order GM7ARS4; family GM7ARS4; genus GM202ARS2. The sequence continues at coordinate 44,634 of JACONH010000015.1, read as the reverse complement.
GAGTCGTTTGATTTCATCGGCGTTATGCAGGGTTGCTCGCCGCACCATGACTCCGCCGATGCCTATGGGCTTTAAGTGGGCAACTGGCGTGAGGGTGCCGCGTCGTCCTACTTGTATCTGTATGTCTTCGATGGTGGAGACTCCTTGCTGGGCAGGAAACTTCCATGCGATAGCCCAGCGTGGGGCTCGTCCGACGGCACCGAGACGTTGCTGATAGGCAAAGGAGTCCACTTTATAGACGACTCCGTCGATGTCCCAAGGAATATGGCTGCGGGCATCGGCATAGGTATTGTAGGCATCCTGTATGTGTTGCCAGTCGTGGCATAGCCGTGCGGTCTCGTCTGTGGCAAAGCCCCAGCGTTGCAAAGCGGCAACGGCTTCGTGGTGCGTCTCATGTACTGCCCCGCCAGCCCCCTCGTCCGTCACGACAACCATCTGATACGCCATAAAGTGCAGGGGACGTGCTGCCGTGATAGAGGCATCCAGTTGCCGTAAGCTGCCTGCTGCGGCATTGCGGGGATTCGCAAAGATACGCCCGCCCTTATCGGCTTGCTGGCGATTAAGGGTGGCAAAGTCATCGTGACGCATATAGACCTCGCCGCGCACTTCTAGGAACTCGGGGGCATCAGCGGGCAGAGTCGTGGCAATGCCATCAATATGCTGGGCGTTAGCGGTGACGTCTTCGCCCACTTGCCCGTTGCCTCTTGTTGCTGCCCACAGCAGCTGTCTGTGCTGGTAGCAGAGATTGAGGGATAAACCATCGAGTTTGGGCTCGCTACGCAAGACGACAGGGGTATCAGGGGACAAGCCGAGATAGCGGCGCACTCGAGACAGGAATTCGTGCATCGCTTTTTCATGCAAGGCGTTATCGAGAGACAACATCGCTTCATGGTGGCGGCGCTTACCAAAAGCATCGGACGGGGTGACACCGACGCTCTGCCAAGGTTGAATATGCGGGTAGCGTGCTTCTAGCTCTTCCAGCTGACGGCGCAACGTATCATACGTGCTATCGGTTACGAGGGGCGCACCGTCTGCGTAATAGGCTTTATCATAGCCTTGTAAAAGCTGAACCAGACGAGCATGCTCTCGTTGTGCTTCTTGTCTGTTCATGAGATCGGGTGGCTAGCCAAAAGACGTGCAGCAGCGGCACGGGCTTCCTGTGTAATTTGCTCGCCAGATAACATACGAGCGACCTCCTCGACTCTGTCGCTCTCCTGTAGGGGAAAAACGTTGGTGATCGCTTGCGTGTCGCCCATCGTCTTGTCGATGCGATAATGATGCGACGCGACTGAAGTCACCTGCGGCGAGTGAGTCACGAGAATAACCTGCGTTTTTTGTGCGAGTCGCGCCATACGTTTGCCAACGGCGTCGGCAACCGCCCCGCCGATGCCGCGGTCAATTTCATCGAAAATCAATGTTGGCGGACAGGATGCTTGCGAGGTTACCACGCGTAGGGCGAGCATGAGTCGGGAGCGTTCGCCCCCTGAGGCGACTTTGTGAAGGGGGCCCTTTTCGCTGCCCGGGTTGAGGGCGACCATGAAGACGACTCGGTCGCCGCCTGTTGCTCCCCAGTTGTTTTCATCGAGGGGCTCGACTCTTGTTTCGAATTGGGCTTTGTCCAGTTTGAGAGGGGCGAGTTCTGCCATAATCTGTCGGTCGAGGTCTTTGACACCTTTCTGTCTTTTTTCTCGCAGCTGCAAGACGGCTTGGCGATAGGCACGCCACGCGTCATCTTTTGCTTTCTGTCGTGCTTCGATGGCGTGTGCCCCTTGTTCGAGGGTGCTGATCCGCTCAGCCAGTGCCGTATGCACCGCAGGTAACGCATCGGGGTCTACGTTATGTTTACGAGCAACGTCCCGTAGCGTAAACAGGCGTTCCTCAACGGACTCAAGAGAGTCGTTACCCTCAGCAAGACTGGCGTGATAGTTGGTAAGGGCTGTGCCGACCTCAGCCAGTTCGAGACAAGCACTATCGATGCTTTTTGCCATATCGCCGAAACGTTCGGGGGCTTTTTCGGCAAGAAAATGAATGGAACGGCGCAAATTTTGCATGCGCCCGCTCAATCCATCGCCCGCTTGCCTGTTGCCACTGCCACTGTCAACATCTCCTCCTTCTATGGCACTCTGGGCATCGTTGACGTGCTGGTGAATTTGCTCGTGCGATGCCAGCAAGCGTCTTTTTTCGGTTAGTTGGGTGGCTTCTCCTTCTAGAGGATTGATACGGTCGAGTTCTTCCAAGCAGGCTCGGTCGTAGGCTTCCTGTTCTTTTTGCTTCTGTAGGCTTGTCTGTGCACTCTGGCATGCCTCATCGGCGGTGCGGTATACGTCATGGAGCCGTGCCACAGTCGCTACGTGTTCGTCGAGGGCAAGAACGGAATCAACGATGGTGCGATGGTGGGCAACCCTTAGCAGTCCTTGGTCGGCAAATTGTCCTTCGATTTCCACGAGCATACACCCGCAGGCGCGCATCAGGGCGACTCCAACCATGACGTCATTGATAAAGGCTCGGCTACGTCCGTCTTCGGTCAAGACTCGCCGTAGGAGGATTTCGCCGCTGGTTACATCGATTCCATGCTCTGCCAGTAAAGCCTGTAGGTCTTTTTGTAAGGATGTATCGACTCGGAAGGTTGCGACAACGCTGCCTTGTTTCTGTTTTTTGTCGAGCAAGCCCGATTCGGCGCGGAAGCCTAGGGCGAGTCCTAGAGCATCGAGCAAAATTGACTTTCCCGCGCCTGTCTCGCCTGTGAGAACGCTTAACCCCTTCGAGAGGTCAACATCTATGGACGTGAGGGATAAAATATTCCTGATCGATAGATGGCATAACATCCCAGCGTCTTCCCTGCTGAGGCTCAACGAAAAGCTTGTTTTTTCTGCTCCAGGTGTCTGCGGAAGCCGTTGTCTTCTTCAGCCAAGAGTTTTTCCCATGACTTGACGACGGCTTGCTGTCCGCCGCCTTCTTCCGTGAGCTTCAAGCTGCCTTTAATATCTGATAGCGAGATAGCGGCTTTACGGTAATCTTTTTTGTTGTCTACGAGCCCATTGTCGGCAAGCAAACTGTAGCTGTCTTGGTACCATTCGCTTTCGGGATAGTTATGTCCGAGCACGGCGGCGGTTCGGCGTGCCTCGATGACAAGCCCAAGGCTGAGATAGTTTTCCACGAGACGATGTAGTGCTTCGATGACGTGCACCGTATTTTCATAATCTCGCACCACTTTATTGAAGCGATTGAGTGCGCCAATGTAGTTGCCGCGTCGCTGATAAAAACGGCCTATTTCCATTTCTTTGCCGGCGAGATTGTCCACAAGCACATCAATTTTTTCTGCTACGGCATTTTTGGCATAGACGGAATCAGGGTGGCGGTCTACCAGCTGGCGGAAGGTTTCGAGAGCAAGTTCGGTGTCTCGTTGGTCTCTGGCGACATCTTTGATTTGCTCGTAATAGCTAATACCTTTCAAGTAGTAGGCATAGGGTGCGTAGCGATGACCCGGGTGCAAGCTGATGAAGCGGTCGGCAGTTAAAATTGCGTCTTGATACTCGTTGATACGGTAATAGCAGAAAGCAGCCATGAGTTGTGCTTTGCGTGCCCACCACGAATAGGGGTGTTGCCGCTCGACTTCTTCGAAGATTTTGGCTGCGTCGCTATAGCGTTCGCTATACATGGCATCGAGGGCTTCATTATAGATAGAAGCCACCGAGCGTTCGCCATAATTACCAACATTGAAAGAGCCACTACCGTCGGCACTGGCACAGCCACTCACCAACAGCGTGACACATAAAAGAACACGTAACAACACGACTTAAGAACTCCACTATGGATATACGCCCGCCCAGCAGTATTATAGTCAACTATTCGACAAAAACAAAGGGACAATTATCTATCCGCTGGCGACATTGTCTTTGGGTATATCGGGGTACTCGTCTGTTTCGTGCCATGCGTCTTTGTGCTGGAACAACGCCTTAAGGAAGCGGTGATGCAAGTCGTGTCCCGCTCGGTGGAAGCGCAACGCACCAACGATAGGACGCCCCGCCAAGTAGAGGTCGCCCCATGCGTCCAGCAGTTTATGGCGGACAAACTCATCACGGAAACGCAAGCCATCCTTATTCATGACGCCGCCATCGCTGAGGACAATGACGTTATTTTCGCCGCTCCCTAAGGCGAGCCCTGCTGCCCGTAGACGCTCGACGTCGCTCAAAAAGCCGAAGGTGCGACACGGGGCAATGTGCGCGCAAAAGCCACGAACGCCTCGATGCTCATAGACGTAGCGTTGCTTGCCAATAGACGGATGCGTAAAGTCAATAGAATAATCGTAACGTATCTGTGGGCTCGGTTCAGCGATGATAAAACGCTCGCCATCATGCACTTCGACCGTTTCATCGAGGACAATGAAACGGCGATACCCCTTCTGCTCGACAACGCCAACCCGACGAATCATATCCGTAAACGCACGAGCCGAACCATCCATGGCTGGCATCTCATCGCCGTCCAACTCTATGACCATGTTATCGACCCCACACCCCGCTATAGCCGACACCACATGCTCGACTGTGGAGACCGAGAATTTGGCAGAAGACACTGTCGTGTTCATACGCGTGTCCGAGACGTTCTCCCAACGCATAGCCACTTCGTCAGAAACCCCACTGGGCCCCCGCACACGGAGCACAAGACCGCTGTCCACCTCACCTGGATAAAACGTCATAAAAACAGGACGACCACGATGCAAACCAATGCCTTGAGTCCGCACCCAGTGAGCGATTGTCCGTTGACGCACTTTGATACCTGTCATTGTCTGTTATCCCTTGTCGTTGTCCTTTAATCTTTGCCCCTCTGTGCAAGACGTAAGGGATGGCGGGAGATAGAGCAAATCAACAATTGTGACAAGATGTCATAATAGGATAAAAACATGATATCAAACCCGATTATCCTTTGTCTTGCAGGAATTGTGGCAAGGTTTCCCTCTTGTCATCCTGTGTTGACTCGTCTTTGGGCTCGCTCTGGTTGCTCTCTGGGGGAGGAGACGGCTTGTGGTCGGGTTTGTCCCTCGCTTCATCTTGCTTTTTTTCCGTATATCGAGCGTGCGTGTCGAGTCGGTGCACTGATGCCTGGTGGGGTGCCTGATGGGGTGCCTCACGGGGTGTTTTCTGCCGGTCATTGCTGTCGGTGATACCATCGAAGAGCGAAGGGGCGGTAACACTGGCAGAGCCATCGACAGATTTAACGAAGCGATCATGATACGTTGTATCCGCGTGGGTATCGGTGCGGGTATCATGGTGCACAGTGGGGCTTTGCTTTGGTCTTTCGACTTTTTTCTGTGCTGGCAGCTGTGCTTCTACGCTAGACTTATCTTCGGATTCTTGTGTGGGCATTTCCACCTCTTGTTCATTTTGGTTTCCGTGCCCGTTTCCGTACCAGAGCCACCGCCAGAATGTCCGCAAGCGTCCGATTCGCCTTGGGGTTCGACTTGAGGCAACCGTTTCCTGCGTCTCAGCGTTGTTATCCTCGTGGGTTTCTTGCTCGCTGTCTGTCTCTTCTTCTTGTTGCTTATCTGTGGGCAGACTCCTCCTGTCGGCGGTTTGTGCCGAGCCAGCGATAAGCACCGAGACGCGCATATGTTCTTGCAACGAGGGTTCTTCTGACAGCCCGAGGTGCACATTGGCGTTCATATTGACGACTTCTCTGATGTAGGTGATAGCGTCGTTGATTTCGCTGAGTCCGACGCTGTCGCTACAGGTAATATTGACGAGCACGTCGCTTGCACCTTCCACCGACTCTTCTTGCAAGAGTGGATTTGTGATGGCGGCTTTTGCTGCGACAATGGCTCTATCGACTCCGCTGGCGTCGCCGCTGCCGATTCGTGCTTTCCCCATTTGTCGCATGACGGATTGTATGTCGGCAAAATCGAGATTAATGTGACCGGGTTTGACCATCAAGTCAACGATGCTGCGCACGCCGTGCATCAAGACGTTATCGGCTTCTTGTAGGGCGCGTGGGACGCCCATTGTGCCATGCACCTGCATGAGTTTTTCGTTCGACACAACAATGAGCGTATCCACAAGCCCTTCTAGTTCTGTCAGGGCGAGTTGTGCTCGTTCTTGTTTTTTGTGTCCTTCCATAGCAAACGGCATGGTGACGACGGCGACTGTGAGGATGCCTTTTTCTTTAGCGAGTCGGGCAATGACCGGTGCTGCGCCGCTGCCGGTGCCGCCGCCGAGTCCGGCGGCGATGAACAGCATGTTCGTGCCGTCGATGCGGTTATTGATGACGTCGTCGACTTCTTCGGCGGCGAGACGACCAATAGAGGCATCTGAGCCCGCGCCGAGTCCGCCGGTCAACACGGGCCCCAGCTGCACCCGTGAGCGCACCGCCGATGTTGACAAGGCTTGTGCGTCGGTGTTGGCGACAACCAGCTCTGCCCCTTCTAAGCCGACTTGTTGCATACGATTGACGGCGTTGCTTCCGCCGCCGCCAATGCCCATGACGCAAATGCGCGGTTTGAAAACCACATCTGTCACAGGGATATCCAGTTTGAGTGCCATGAGTCTATCCTCCTTAGGCTATCGGTTGTTGTTTGTGGCATGCGCCTTACGCATGCTCATGTGTGCATGGAAGCGTTGCCGCCACGAATTACTATCGCTCGGCGGCAACACTGTCAGCGTATTGGCGACACGCAAATCCACGTAGCCGATGCTTTCATCAAGAAAGGCACGCTTCGATTGTGTGTCTGCCATCATCTGCCATGCTTTTAGGGGCGTTTTGTCCGGTAACATAATGATGGTGTCATCATCGAGATGAACATCCCAGTATTTACCGCCCATACGCGCCATGGCTCGGATTTTTCGCTGTGCCAGCGGCATCGACTGCAGCTGCGACAACAACGAGAAAAGCGTCATGGGCGACTCGCCGCCGCTGACCATGACAAGTTTGCTTTCTGCGACTTTTTCTTTTTGAGCTTCCATGATGATGCCGCCGTCATCATTGACGACATAAAATCGTCCTCGTTTTTTCCAGACCAGTGCCGGTTGTCCTTCTTCTATGGCGACTCGCACGACTCCGCCCCAATCACGCACCACTGTTGCTTTACGCACCCAACCCAACAGATGCAACTTCTCCCAGCCAAGACGAGGCGAAAACGCTAGCAAAGGCATCCCCTCAACCAGACCTAAGGCTTCCATGACTTGCTTGCGGGATAACGCACGCAGACCGGTTATCTCTACTTTTGCCACTCGAAAGCCCAAAGCCGTGCTGACCTTGACCGCTTGACGATAGCCAGCGGCAACAAGAGGCTCACGCACGCTCGTAAACGACAAGACACAGCCCACCCCCACCACAACCATGACTCCCACTTTCAAGGCATGGCGCGTATCGCCCCACCACCACCGCCACAATCTGCTGAATGTCTGCTTTATCATGTTACACCTCCTGATCCTGTTCATCCAAACAGGCGTTGTCTACAATCCATGACACCAATTCGGTGAAATCGATTCCTTTATGCGCGGCTATCTCAGGCAACAAAGAGACCTTTGTCATGCCGGGTTGACTATTGACCTCGAGCAGATATGCCAAGCCGTCCTCAGCCAACCGCCAATCGACTCGGCTAACCGAGCGACACCCCAAACAGCGATGCGCATGCAAACTCGCCCTCAGCAGATGCTCGGAAACAGCGTGCGGTATATCGGCAATAACGTGGCGAGACCCCCCTTCGTCATACTTTGCCTGATAGTCGTAGAATCCGCGTTCAGTTATAATTTCAATGATACCCAGAGCCTTATCACCCATGATAGCAACGCTGAGTTCTCGTCCATGGATACACCTCTGCACCAACACGACATCGTTGTCGTCGCCATCGTCGATGGCCTGTTGCACATCGGTATCGTTTTGTATGACGTAAACGCCAACGCTAGAGCCACCTTGGACGGGCTTGACGACATAAGCATCATCATCGAAGGGCTTGCTTGTGCCCAGCTGACACCGCTTGATACGTTTCATTTCAGGACAGAGCAAGCCGTGGTGCTCGAAGACCTGCTGAGCAGCATACTTATCCATTGCCAAGGCTGAAGCAAGCACCCCCGAGTGGGTATAAGGTATCGCCAGCAACTCCAACATGCCTTGAATACAGCCGTCTTCGCCAAAACGTCCATGCAACGCATTAAAGACCTTATCGACTCCTGCCAGCTGAGGCATCCATGCGCGCACATCGACAGCATCGATAGCGACAACCTGATAGCCCAAGCTCTTCAGGCACGCGCTGACGGCTTGTCCGCTTGCCATAGACACCTCTCTTTCGACAGAGCGTCCGCCCATCAGCACCGCAATTTTAGGCGTTCTCGTCATAACAAGCCTCCCCTAAACGTTGAATTTCCCACGCCAGAGCAATACCGCTGTGGGCTTTGACTTTTTGTCGTATGGTTTCACCGAGACGTTCCAGTTCTTCTCCTGTTGCCTTGCCCTCATTAACCAAGAAATTACAATGCTTCTGTGACACGCATGCCTGCCCGATACGCAACCCTCGACAGCCGGCGGCATCAATGAGCTGCCATGCTTGATAGCCTTGTGGATTCTTGAACGTGCTTCCGCCAGTGCGCACCGCTATGGGCTGATTGCCCTGTCGTTGCGTGCGCATCTCCATCATTGTCTTGGCAATGGACGTCCTGTTGCGGTGTGGACATGCCAACACCGCTTCTACCACAACACCATCACCGACAAATTTGTTGCCGCGATAATGAAACTGTAAGCCATCCTTTTTGACGACTCGCACTGTGCCTGTTTTATCTACGATGGTGACTTCTTGCAGGATGTGGCTCATATCGTTGTCGAAAGCCCCTGCGTTCATAGCAACAGCCCCGCCGATTCGCCCGGGAATACCGCTTAGGAATTCGAGCCCGCCCCTCGATTTTTGCTGTGCCTGCCGAGCGAGGCTAACGAGAGGCACACCTGCCCCCACTCGCACGGTGCCGTCTTGCCATGCGACCGAGGTAAAGCCTCGTCCGAGTCGGATAACGACTCCACGTATGCCGCCGTCGCGCACGAGCACATTCGAGCCGCCGCCAAGTAACGTGATGGTCTTTTCATTGTGCTGCAAGAAAGCCTGCAAAGCCGTTAGGCTTGCTGGCTCAAAGAACCATTCCGCACGACCACCTACCCGTAGCCACGTCAACGGTGCCAGCGCAACATCCTGTCGCAAGCCTGCGACTAAAGTATCCCTATATTGAGCGGCTTGCATCATGATACCTGTGCCTCCGCTAAGCCCTGCAGATTTTGCACCCACTGCCCGATAGAGCCAGCCCCCAAACACAAAATAACATCCCCCTTATTGCCGTGTGTGTGGATGAGTTCTGCCAGCTGGTCTTCGCCCTGCAAAGCGACAACCTCCGAGTGACCATGGGCGCGCAGGCGAGCAATAATATGGTCTCTATCGATACCGTCGATAGGCTGTTCGCCAGCAGCGTAGACCGGCGCGACAATGACGACATCCGCATCACTCAAAGCATAGCAGAAGTCATCGAACAAGGCTTGCAGACGGCTATAGCGATGCGGTTGGAAAATGACAAGGCATCGTCCTTGCGGAAAAGAAGCACGTGCCGCCGCTAACACCGCACGAATTTCCGCAGGATGGTGGGCATAGTCATCAATAATTGTCGCCCCACGTGGCGATACGCCCACGCTGTAAAATCGCCGCCTGACCCGAGGTGCCGACGACAAAGCACGCTTCATATCAACCCCTGCAATACCCAAACCCACCCCCACAGATAACGCCGCAAGCGTATTCTTGACGTTGTGTTCCCCCACCAAAGGCACCTCAACATCCGACAGACGCCCATAACCGCTCAAAAGACCAGAAAATTCCACGTCAAACAACGTCTTCATGCCACGATAACGCAAATTGACGCCCCGCACATCCGCACTCGATGACAACCCACACGTTATCACCCGCCTATCCCACAAAGATGCAACCAAACGATGCACTCGAGGATGATCAATGCACAACACACAAAAACCATAAAAAGGAACGTTGGAAGCAAAAACAAGAAAGGCTTCCTCCAACGCCGCTAAACTGCCGTAATGGTCGATATGCTCAGGGTCAATGTTGGTAACCACACTGACTCGCGACGGCAGTCGCGTGAATGTGCCATCGGATTCGTCGCCTTCTACGACAATCCAATCGCTTGCCCCCACTCGAGCATTGCTCCCCCACTGGTCTATGACGCCGCCATTAACCACAGTCGGGTCATAGGATGCCACAGATAAGACGGACGCGACCAAAGACGTGGTCGTTGTTTTGCCATGTGACCCCCCAATCACCACCGAATGTTTGAAGCGCATCAACTCCGCCAACATTTCGGCACGGCGGATAACCGGGATACGCGCCGCACGTGCCGCCTGCACCTCGACGTTATCTTTTTTGATTGCCGATGATACCACCACCACTTCGGCTTTTTGTATATTGTCTTCCCTGTGGCCAATGAAGACCTTAACGCCCTTGCTCCGCAAGCGTTTTACCTGCGCATTTTCGGCTTGGTCGCTCCCTTGCACGCGATAACCCAGCGTGCAGAGCACATCGGCAATGCCGCTCATGCCGATTCCGCCGATACCGACAAAATGAATCACGCCTCGCCATTCAGAGCCTTTCATGATTGCGCCTCCATAACCAAATTGACGACCCGCGCGTCCGCGTCCGTTCTTGCCAGTTTTTTTGCCGCGCGCTTATGGGCTTGCACAACCGCAGGCGATAGCCCTGCCAAAATATCCCTTATCGCCAACGCTGCATGCTCGCCTTCGTTGATGCTCCAGCCGAATCCCTCAGCAACCACAGCCGCCGCATTGATACGCTGATGATCATTCATCGCATGAGGATACGGCACAAAAATCGCCGGACGACCGACAACCAACAGCTCGCTGATCATGCTCGCTCCTGCTCGACAAATCACCACGTCACTCCACATCAAGCGAGCATCGATATCCTTAAAGAACGCTCGCACCTCTGCGAGCACGCCCAACTGTCCATAACGCGCTTTGAGTTCCTCCTCCTGCCCTGCACGGCATTGCTGCACAAGACGCACCTTCTCCCGCATCGGTGAAGTCAACTGAGCTATCGCCTGCGGCACCATCTCGGCAAATACAGAAGCACCCTGTGAGCCCCCCAAAACCAAAATATGCAACGCGCCACTCTGCCTCTTCGTGTTTTGCCTTTTCACCCCTCGCACAATAGAGGGCCGCACCGGCGTGCCCGTATGCACGGTTTTTTTCTTATGTTTGCTCGCTACACCACGCACAGGCACAAAACCCAACCCAAGTTTATCAATATACGGGAGCATCCAGCGATTCACCCGCCCCAAAACCGCATTTTGCTCGTGAGCAATCAGACGACAACGCAAAAGCCAGCCCACCAACAAAAATGGCAACGACACGTACCCCCCAAAGGTCACGAGATGACGCACTCGATAGCGTAACAGCAAAACACCCACCTGCACACAAGACACGGCAAAAGACACTGCCATCATCGGCAGAAGCCACACTTTTGTATAGCGTGCGGCAATGACTTGCCGTATGGGCATGGTTGCATCCTTGTCCAGATAGCGAGCGGCGCGCCCATCGGTAAAGAAGACGACCTGTGCCCCTCGTTGCAAGAAACAACGGGCACACGCAAGAGCCGGAAAGACATGTCCGCCGGTTCCCCCCGCAACAAGACCTATACGATAAGGCACAGTCATGACGGATGCCCTCGATACGCTACCCGTCCATCACGGCGAGTCAAAGCCAGCCACAGCCCAGTCAACACGCCAATGCCCAAAAGAGACGAGCCACCATAGGATATAAAAGGCAGAGTCATACCTTTTGTCGGAATCATGCCCAAAGTCGATGCCATGTGGATGAAACTCTGGAACAACAACAGACTGCCCAGACCCAAGACTGACAAAATGACCCACAAAGAAGCATCTCGCGGTAGACGCCACGCCCCCAAAGCGACCATAGCCACCAAGGCAAGCATGACAGCCATACAGCCAAGCAAGCCCCACTCTTCGCCGATAACCGCAAAAATAAAGTCACTATGAGCATCAGGTAGCGATGTTTTGACAACGCCCTGTCCGACTCCCTGTCCGAAGAGTCCGCCCTGTGCGAAAGCTGCCAAAGAGCGTTCTATCTGATAGGCATCGCCGCCCGCAAAAAGAAAGCCATCGACCCGCACAGCAACATGAGGAAAAAACACATAAGCAAAAAACGCAGCACCAACAAAAGAAGCGACCATCATCATTAAAATGCGGCGGTGAATACCGACCACGTAACACTGCACCGCCCAAACCATCAAGAGCAAAGCCCCCTGTCCAACATCTGGCTGCCACGTCACCACCACCCACAAAACAAAAAAGAGCACGCCACTCCATACGAACAACGATGCACGTTGCTCCTGCCGTGCTCGATGTAACAGCCATGCCGACACAATCACAGCTAAGGGTTTAACGATTTCGCTCGGCTGGAAGACGAACTGCCCGATAGCCAACCACCGCCGCGCGCCGTTAATCAGCACACCATCCACCAAAACCCAAAGCAACAAAACAAACACAACCGCTAAAGCACCCGCTGCTCCCGCCCGTAACCATGCCCTCGGCGTCATCGACACCATCAACGCGACACACGCCGCCATCAGCCACACTGTGCCTTGTCGATAGGCAAAATAAAACGACTCAAAACCGAGCCTGTCAGCAAGACTAAAGCTGGCAGCGGTTACCGAGACAAGACCAAACAACGATAAACCCGTAGCCAAAGCCAAAAACGTGTGGTCAAGACCGCACCACCATAGCCGTATCCTTGTCATCGGCACCATCACACACCGTCCTGTGCCAATACGGCTTTGACCGCTTGCGTAAACACCCGCCCGCGTTCCTTGTAATCACCGAATTGATCAAAAGACGCACACGCCGGCGACAACAGCACTGTTGCCGTGCGTCCCGCCTTCTCCTCAACAAAAGCACGAGCCTGGCGATGAGCCAACGCCACCGCACCCGCCATATCCGCACAAACAGTCACATCAACTCGTCCGCCCAACGCTTCCTTAAGAGACAAAGCACTTTCCCCCATAAGAAAAGCATGGCGCACCCGAGCCATCGATTCGCCCAAAGGTGTCAAATCTTCTCCCTTAGAGGAGCCACCCGCAATCCAAAATAGAGCGTCATAGCGCGCCAACGCATACTGGCAAGCATGAACGTTGGTCGCCTTGCTGTCATTGATATACGTAACACCACCACAGGACGCAACAACCTCGAGGCGGTGCGCTAACACCACAAAAGACGACAAACTTGCCATAATCGTTTCTGAAGACACGCCCAGAGTCCTTGCGACACCATAAGCGGCAACAACCGACATCAACGGCACACCAAGACCCACAACATCCTGCGAGACAAAAGACGACTCCCCCGTCAAGTCCACCAATTTGCCGTCTTCGATACCGATTCCACCCGCAACAGCGCGCTGCGTGCTCATCTTAATGACGTGCCTGCCACCACTACTGAGTGCCTCAGCGACTCGGCAACATAAAGCATCATCAACACTAACAAAGGCATCATCCTCGCGGCTCCCACCAACAAAAATCTGCTCTTTTGCTCGATAGTAGGCACCCTCGTCCCCATGGTGCGACACATGGTCGCTCGCCATATTCAACAAGACGGCTACAGCAAAGCCTTGCTTATGAGCAAAATCCAACTGAAAAGAAGACAACTCGAAAACATAAACTGTGTCGTCTTGAAATGTCTCTTCGGCAAAAATCGGTGTGCCAATATTGCCAAGCAGTCGATGCTTGATACCGGCGTGGGTAAGAATATGCCCGAGCAACGACACTGTCGTGGTCTTGCCGTTGGTGCCGGTGATAGCGACACTTTTGTAGGTGCCCTCGATATGGTCTAGGAGGACGAGTTCGCCAATAATCGGGCATCCATCCGCCTGAGCGCGCCGTGCCAGTGCGTGAGCACGCGCGCCACGATGAGGAATACCCGGGCTCACCAGCAAAGCCGAACATTCGGACAAATTCGCCTGATACAAATCGACCAGATTTATGTTGTTTTTTTGTGCCTTCGCACGTGCACCCGCATCGTCATCCCAACCCCACACTTCAGCACCGCTGACCTGCAAGGCATGCGCGGCAGCCCTATTGGCAGCCCCTAAGCCCAACACCGCAACACGCTTCGACTCGTAATGACGTAACAACATGGCTATCCTCAACGTATTTTCAAGGTCGCCAGACCCATCAGCGCCAGCACCGCCGAGATAATCCAAAAGCGCACCACTATCGTTGCTTCCTGCCAGCCACGTTGCTCGAAGTGGTGGTGCAAGGGTGCCATCAAAAAGACCCGCTTGCCCGTCAGCTGGTAAGACAGCACTTGAATAATCACCGACACAGTCTCGACAACGAACAAGCCGCCAACAATAAGAAGCACGAGTTCATGACGAGTAATCACCGCGATGCACCCTAAGGCACTGCCGATAGCCAAAGCACCCATATCGCCCATAAAAATCATGGCGGGCGGTGCGTTATACCACAAGAAGCCCAAACACGCCCCGAGAGCTGCCGCACAGAAAATCGCCAACTCACCACTTGCAGGGACATGACTGAGTTGCAGATAAGATGCCGCAACACTATGTCCAACAACCCACGAAATTACCAAGAAGCACAACAGAACAAACATGACCGGCACCACCGCCAGACCATCGAGTCCGTCAGTCAAGTTGACTCCATTTGCCGAGCCGACAATCACCAACACTGCAAACGGCACCGCGAACAAACCTAAATCCACAAGAACATCCTTGAAAAACGGCACCTGCAAAGGCGGAACGCCACCGATAAAATCATACAAAAAGACCAGCCCGACCGAACAAGCCATCACCTCGAGTAACAGGCGCGTGCGTGCCGATAAGCCCCGATGAGTCCGTGTCCGTAGTTTCTTGTAATCATCGATGCCACCAATCAAGGCAAACAACGAGACAACCCCCAGCGTTATCCATAAATAGACGTTATTCAGGTCTCCCCATAACAATGTCGATACCATCATCGATATCAAAATCAAGGCGCCGCCCATTGTTGGCGTTCCTTCCTTGCGTCTGTGCTGTTTAGGCCCATCATCACGGATAGGTTGTCCCACTTGTGCCCGCTTCAAAGCACGAATAAACGCCGGCGCAATAATAAAACACAACGCAAGAGACGTCAGAAGCGCACCAAAACAGCGAAAACTGATATAGTTAAAAAGATTAAAGGGCCCAAAAATCGGCGCCAAAGGAGCAAGAAAATGATACAGCATCACGACCCCCCTGCTAAAGCACGCAAAGCATCACAGACAAGAGACATCCGCATACCTGCCGAGCCTTTGACCATAATCACATCGTTTGCCCGCACATCATTGCACAAAACACAAGCCAAATCCCCGACCTCAGAAAAAGCCCCACCCCGCAAAGCAGACGGCAACACATCATAAAGACTCTGCATGGCATCACCGACAACATAGACCATGTCAATATCCCGCGAAGCAACGTGAGCCCCAAGCTGGCGGTGACGGTCACGCGCCTCTTTCAATTCGAGCATATCGCCCAACACGGCAATTCTACGTCCTTCCGTCTTCTCTTGTGCCAGCGTATCTAACGCCAGTTGCATCGACAAGGGCGAAGCATTGTAACTCTCGTCAATAACCGTGATATGTCCGCCATCGGGCAGCGTAACCCTATCGCGACTCCCCCTACCCGCATAAGCGGGTGCCCCTTCGAGAGCCTGCACCGCCTTCGACAATGACAACCCACAGCCATAAACCACACCCAACGCCACACAAGCAGCCATAGCATACGGCTCACCCACCGCCGCCATAGACAAGCGATACGTCTGATTCTCTATAGACAACGTGCTTTGTCCCACCATGCCTTGCTGACGATAGTCGTCCAAACGAATATCAGCTTCTTTGTGTCTACCAAATGTCACGATACGCATACCATGCTCTTGCGCGCGCGCCCGCAACAGCACATAAAAATCATCATCGCGACACAAAACGGCAACGCTACCATTACTTCTATCTACGCCATCAAAAATTTCGGCTTTTGCCCGAGCAATATCTCGCACATCGTTGAAATGAGCGGAGTGGGCTTCGCTCACACGGGTAATCACCGCCATATCGGGACGCACCAGAGCGGACAATTCTCGTATTTCGCCAGCATGGTTCATACCGAGCTCGAAGACACCATAGGAGGCATGCTCAGGCAAGCCCGCCAAAGCCAACGATACACCCAGTGCGTTATTCCAGTTGCCTTGACTGCTATAGACCCCTGCTGTTCCCTGAACAGCTAAAGCTCGGGCGATAAATTCCTTACCTGTGGTTTTGCCGACCGAGCCTGTGACCGCACAAACAAAAGCCTGCGAGCGTTGCCGTGCCGAGACTGCCAAAGCACGCAAGGTTTTGACGCAATCGTCCACAATAAAATACGCCATATTTTTGGGTGCATCGGTCGGGACGTGAGTGACCATGGCACAGCGCGCACCTTTTTGCTGGGCTTGTGCCAAGAAGGCATGGCCGTCGTGGTTACGTCCTTGCAGTGCAACGAACATGGCACCTTTTTCGATACGGCGGCTATCGATGGCAAAGGCTCGTGCCTGCCACGCGGCGGTGCTCTGCCCGGCGATACCCTTTTTGCCCACCTGTGCTTCATCCCAAACAAAAGCCGTCATGATACAACCTCCCAATGCTGGGCATCAGTGCGACAGACCTCCCGCACCACTTCCGTATCATCAAACGGCACGACCTGCGTGCCGACAATTTGTCCGCGCTCATGTCCCTTGCCTGCCACCAGCACACTTCCGCTCCCTACACGTGCCAACTGGTTCATAGCATAACGAATCGCCTGCCCCCTGTCCCCATACGATACCAACTGAACGTCCCCCTTTATGCCCTCTACAATCTGTTTGCGAATAATCTCGGCATCCTCGCCCCGTGGGTTATCATCGGTCACCACAACACCATCGGCATACTGTGCCGCAACAGAACCCATCATGGCGCGTTTACCTTGATCCCGCTCGCCGCCACAGCCAAAGACAACAAACACCATGCCTTTTCTGCCTCGTAGTGCTTTGAGGGCCCGTGCCAAGCCATCTGGTGTATGAGCATAATCCACATAAACGCCCCCATCGCCACTTTTGAGCCGTGCAACCCGCTGCATACGTCCGACAACCCCTTGCAAATGGGGCAATCCTGCCAGCACGCGGCTCTGCTCGATGCCACTCGCCAGAACAACACTCAGCGCGCACAACACGTTCATCACTTGAAATTCACCGACCAAAGACACACGCACCGTATGTTCTTGGCTATGGACTCGCACCCGAAAAGCCTGCCCCTCCTCGTCCTCACGCACGTCACATAAACGTATTGTGCTTTCCTCATGGCGACCGTATGTCATAACCGTCAGCCCACGAGCCACAACGGCTTCGCGCATACGTTCATAGCAGTCATCGTCATGATTGAGGACGGCAACGGCACGTTTTTTGTCATCAACGAGCACATCCGTAAACAGCCGCCGCTTCGCGGCAACGTAGGAGTCCATATCGCCATGATAGTCGAGATGATCGCGACTCATGTTCGTCATAGCAGCGATATCGACTCGCGCGCCATCGAGACGATGTTGAGCCAAGCCATGACTGGATGCCTCCAAGACAGCGTGCGTCGCGCCCTCCTCTTGCGCATGGGCAAGACGGCGATGCACGTCATAAGCATCAGGAGTCGTCAGCGTCGCGTGGTGCGTCCCCTGACGCAAAACATCGAGAGTCCCCCAGTGTGCCTCTTGCACACCAGCATGTCGCCATAACTGAGCGACAAAGTCGGCAACGGAGGTCTTGCCATTGGTGCCTGTGACCGCTGCCAGAGTCGAGGGTTGACGGTAACCAAACCAAGCGGCACACATCAAAGCATAGTAGCGTCGGGGATTATCGACTCGGAGCACCACCACGCCCAACTGGGCTTTATCCATGGTGGATGCTCTTTCGAGCATGATAGCCAAAGCCCCACGAGCAACGGCATCGGTAATATACATGTCGCCATGGGCGTGGCTTCCCGCACAGGCAACGAAGAGAAAGCCCGGCTGAATAGCCCTCGAATCGCACGTCAACCCCTGCAAGACGCACGGCTTTTTCGGCATATCGCCGTCAACAACGTTCTCGGACAAGCCAACCTGACGCATCAACTCAGAAAGTTCCATCGCTGACCTCCTCGACAGACCCGTCTCGTCCATAAGGCACAAGAGCCATAAAACGTTGTGCCAACGTTTTAACAAGGGGTGCTGCAATGTCACCGCCGGTAACACCATTGAAAGCGGTTTCACCGCCAAAAGACGGGCGGTCGAGCACCACCAACAAAACGTAGACGGGTGCTTCTATGGGAAATGCCGCAACAAAGGATACCACCAGACGATCTGAGTGATACGTCCCCTTATGCCACTGTTTTGCCGTCCCGGTTTTACCGCCGATAGACACGCTGTGGTCTCGTGCTGCCTTTCCTGTGCCATACAGAACGGCGTCGCGCATCAAACGGCGCATCAACAGTGACGTATGAGACGACACCACCGAATAACGTGGACGCACGACCTGTTCCCGCATACTGTGCACAAAACGAGGCGAGCGATAGAGTCCGCCATTCACCAACGCCGCAACGCCCGCCGCCAAATGCAACGGCGACAAGGCAAGACCATAGCCATAGGACGTGGACACCCAATCGCTTCTCTGCCAGACAGACGGATACAACGGAAAGCCACGCTCCCTCAAAACGATGGGCAACGACTCCATAAAATGAAAACGGCGCAAAAAGCCTAAGTGTGCATCCATGCCCGACAACAAAGCCATCTGTGCCGAACCAATGTTCGATGAATACGTCAGCACCTGTGCCAAGCTCAAGACTCCCTCATCTAAATGATCATCTTTAACCTCGAGGTCATCGACAAAAAACGTCCCTTTGGTATCGTAGCGTCTCTCGTAGGGGTCGACTCCCTGCTCTAAGGCATGAGCCACCGTAAACAGCTTGAGGAGCGAGCCCAATTCATAGACTCCGTGTGCTGCTTGATGAAAGCGCGCCTGCGGCGGCGATGCACCCACATGATTGGCATCAAAGTCAGGCAAAGAAACCATAGCCATAACATCGCTGTCCTCTGCCGACAACAAGACTCCTGTGACACCCTGAGGACGATACCGCTCGACAGCATCCTGTAAGACGGCACGCATGATTCCTTGAAAACGCATATCCAAGGTCAAGACCACATCCTCGCCTTGTGCGAGGTATTCATCGAGTCCCCGCTCGATTCCAGCCAAGCCTCGCTGGTCAATGTCCGTAAAGCCAACAACATGAGACACCAAAGAATCTTGCGGATAAACCCGCTGTTCGTCATCCATAATATGAAGGTCGGCAATGTTCGCTTGGAGCAAACGCTCGTGCTGACGGGGAGTCAAATGACGCTTAATCCAAACAAAGGCTCGCGGCGACTGAAGCTTCTTAAGCCACCGCGCAGCACTCTTTGACGGAAAAAGTGCCGCCAACGTCTGTGCCACATGCAGCTTGTCCTTCACCTGATAAGGATGAACATAAACCGACACCGCCGGCAGACTGACCGCCAGAGCATAGCCCCCCCTGTCGTAAATACTGCCCCTAGATATATCTGGCACACCTGTTGCCTTGTTGTGGGGCGCCTCATATAGCCAAAAGACAAATACGAGACGCCCCACAACCACCGCAAAGGCAGTCGCCGTCAACAGAAAAAACAAAACAAGACGTCGGCGCAAACCATCACGCTGTCGTCCATCCAACCAAAACTGATTCAACATGTGCCCCTCCTGCAGACCTCATCGAGTTCTGCTCGCTCGCCATGCTCGAAGACCACGGGGGCAACGCCGGACAAAAAGACATAACGCTCGTTCAATGTCGCCAAACGCGCCGAGCCATTAAGAGCACTCCACGTTGCCCGCAACGTGCGTATGTCCCTCTCGGCTTGCACCATGCCCGCCTGCACGCGCCGCTCTTTGTCATCAAGAGCACGATGACGCTCTGCCATAACAAAAGACACAACAATCACCCCAACAAAAAGACCAACACACCTTAAAAAATTATGCCCGTGCATCATCATGCTGCCCTCCCTGCCATTTTCTCGGCAGCACGTAACTTGGCAGACCGCGCCCTCGGATTGACCGAAACCTCCTCCTCGCTCGGCACAACCGCCCCCGGATGAAGCAAAACCACTGAAGCCACATTATCGCCATCGGTTGCATGACCTCCCTGACTCCCCTGATTCCCCCGTCCCCAATGACGATTGCCCACAGAATCCTTGCCACTCATGGTGCGTAAAAAGTGCTTAACGATTCTGTCTTCCAAAGAATGAAAGGACACAACAACGAGACGACCCTGCGGTAACAGAACATCGACCGCTTGAGCCAGCCCTGCCGTCAGTTCATCGAGTTCACCATTGACAAAAATCCGTAGTGCCAGAAACACCTTTGTTGCCAAATGGTGGTGTCTTTTTTCGCCGCGCAACGCCCGCTCGATGACCTGCACCAGCTCCCGTGTCCGCTGGAATGGCTTCCGTTCACGCTCTTGCACAATCAAAGTGGCAACGCGCCTTGCCCGTCGCTCTTCGCCCAACGTATAAAAAATATTCGCCAAAGCCGACTGCGACAATTCATTGACGACATCGGCGGCACGTTTTCCGCCCCCCCGTGCGCCGCCCATACGCATATCCAAGGGGCCATCGTTCATAAAAGAAAAACCCCGCTCGCCATCATCCAACTGCATCGATGATACGCCTAAATCAAAAATCACACCGTCCACAGCCTCGATTCCCAACCCCTGCAAGTGTGCCCGCAACCGAGAAAAACGACCGCAGTGCAACAGCAGTCGCTCGCCATAACGTTCAGTCAACGCCGCGCCACCATCGATAGCGGTCGGATCCCTGTCGATGCCGACAACCCGACAATCAGCCTGCTCCAACAAAGCACAGGCACAAGCCCCACCACCAAAGGTTGCGTCCACATACACGCCGCCATCCCGCACCGCTAAATACTGGAGCACCTGCGGCACCATAACCATACGATGACCCGCCATCACGCACCCCCCTTGCCACTGCCACCATCGACCCGAGACGGCAACGGACGCATCTGTAAACGAATACCTTGCTCCTTGCCCGCCTGCAAACGAGAAGACTGCCACAAACGATACCGCTCAGGATCCCACATCTGAAACGTAAGACCCACACCAACAAATAAAACCTCCTCACCAATGCCGGCATGCTCACGAAACTCGGGCGGAACCATAATGCGACCATTCACATCAAAATTTAACCGCTGCGATGACGCCAAAGACACACGCGCCAAATCCAAACGCAAAGAATCATCCTCAGGATATTGCTCCCTATCATCCAGACTCGCCGCGATACGTTCAACACGACCACTATCACACGCCTCAATCATCTTCTCAGGCACATTGGGCCAAGCAACAACACCCTTAAAAGAATCCCCCTCCAAACTCTTGCGAAAGTCCGCGGGAACAGACACACGAAACTTCGCGTCCAACTTATTCAACGTGGTCGATACAAAAAGTGCCATCGCTACAAGCCTCTCTTCGTTTTGAGCCTCTGTTCCTCGTTAAAAACCATAAGCACGTCACACACATTTCATAGGCATGACCTGCTCATTTATAGTCTTATATAGGATAGTATAGGATAAAATAGAAAAATGCAAATCTTTTTTTAAGAAAAAAAAGTTATCCAAAAGTTATCCACCGGCACATCAGGGCATAGGTAATAAAAAAACACCCTTAAAACAGGGTGTTTTGCGTAGCGTTGCTGAGGGTGGGGACATTTATGCTCTTTATACCCCCTTTATGTTCTTTTTATGTTCTATAGGATTGTCTCCCACCGAAAAGATGTCTTAAAATCGTGCCTTAAAGGGGCGCCTGCTGTGTTAGGGCGGTTTTTTTGTCGTGCCCGCTGGTGTTGTGTGTGATGGTGGCGTTGCTTCCCCATAGTTTTTCTAGTTTATAGAAGGCGCGCACTTCCGGGAGAAAAATATGGATGATGATATCGCCGGTATCGAGGAGCACCCAGTTGCATTGGGGCATGCCTTCTACTTCTATGGGGTGTTGCAGGCGTCCTTTCAGGTCTCGCCGTAGTTTATCGGCAAGGGAGCGCACATGGCGCGGATTCTGTCCCGAAGCGATAATCATATAGTCGGCAAACCCCGCTTCTGTGCTTAAAGCGATGGTCGTTATGTCTTCTGCTTTGTGTTTGTCGAGGACGCCAACGATGTGGTCGACTCGAGTATCCAAGGCGGTTGCCGTTGCTTTTGTCATGCTAGCGTTGTTGGACGGCTCTGTCCTCTGAGCTCAGACGAGGAGAGATGCGAGCGAGGGAAAGCATTGAAAAAGATCCATGCAGGAGGAGCAACAGAGACCAGATGAGAACACATCGAAGACGTACGATACCTTCGATAGCGTTGAGCGAATTGCCCCAACAGGGCTTTATAAGTGTAGGGTTGTCTGTCAAAAATGGCAAGGGGTATTTTTTGCACCACGTCCTGCCAGCGATGCCAGCGCGGCAGTTCCGCCAGCACATCCGCCCCCACAATTAAGATATAGCGTTGACGAGGCCTTCGACTCTGCAAGGCTGTAATCAGCGCATAGGTGGAACGGCTTTTGATGTGTGCCTCTAAGCTGCTGATACGAATCATCGGGAACGCACTTGCTACGTTTTTTGCTTGGCGTAATCGGCTCGCGTAATCCCGCGGGCTATGGTCTTTGAAGGGGTGGTGATAGGCGACAACCCACCAGAGTTCATCGAGAGCCAAATATTTGCAAGCCAGTTTGCTAATCAGCACGTGTCCGCTGTGGGCGGGCGCAAAGGAGCCCCCTAAAATGCCGATGCGGCGTCTCGGTGCCACAGCTCTGGCAAAGAGCCTATCGCTTGGATCACGGGCGCACCGAGCCATCCGAGACAACACAGTATTTGTAGCTGGTCAGCTGCTGGGCACCAACGGGGCCACGGGCATGCAGCTTATTTGTGGAAATGCCAATTTCTGCCCCCATGCCGAACTCGCCGCCATCGGCAAACTGCGTCGACGTATTGTGCATAACGATAGCCGCATCGACTCGTGCCATAAACAGCCCCGCTGCGGTTTTATCTTCCGTGATAATGGCTTCGGTGTGCTTCGAACCATAACGAGCAATATGCTCGATGGCTTCCTCTATGCCCGCCACCGTGCGAATAGAGACAATGGCATCGAGGTATTCTGTCGCCCAATCATCGCTACTCGCCGATGTCACCCGTTTATCGAGAGCCATGACGTCCGCATCGCCGCGCACCTCACAGCCCTTCTGTAACAGTGCCTCCAGCAACGGCGGCAATAAGGTTGCAACCACATCGCGATCAATCAAAATCGTCTCGGTCGCTCCGCAGATACCGGGGCGGCGCATCTTGGCATTAAAGGCGACACGGCGGACTTTGTCGCCATCGGCAAGGCTATGAATATACGTGTGGCATAGCCCTTGCAAGTGGCGGATGACCGGGATACGGCTTTCCTTTTCGACCCGACGAATCAGCGACTCGCCGCCCCGAGGCACAATAATATCGATGAACTGCGATAAGGATAACATCACGCCCACTGCCTTGCGGTCTTTCACCGGAATCAGACGGACACAGGCGGGCTCGAGCCCTGCCGACTGCAAGCCTTCCTGCAAGCACCGCACAATGACTTGCGAGGTGCCCAGACTCTCGGAGCCCGAACGCAACAAGCACCCATTGCCCGACTTCAAGCACAAGGCTGCCGCATCTGCCGTCACATTCGGGCGCGACTCGTAAATCACACCAATAACACCCAACGGCACCGCCACACGCTGAATGTGTAAACCGTTGCCTTCAGTCGTCCATGCCTCCAGCACACGTCCCACCGGGTCAGGCAACGCCATAATCGTCTCGATGCCCGCTGCCATCGCTTCTAAGCGTGCTTCATCCATAGACAAACGGTCGAGCAACGCCTTGGTCATGGTCGGCTCTGCCCGCGCCGCCGAGACATCTTGCACGTTGGCTTGTAGAATAGTCGCTTTTTGCTCACGCAGGCGCGCCGCACCCGCACGCAAAGCCTCGTTTTTCTGCTCACAAGAAGCATACGCCAAACCCGCAGAGCCACGCTGGACGTCCATCGCCAGATGACGCACCAGACTCTCTACATCATCCAAAGCCGTAATCGCTCCCTGATTGTCCTTCTTCATGACTCGTTACGCTAAAACCAGATGGTCTCGATGAATAACCTCATCACCGCCACTATACCCTAAAATGCTTTCAATGTCGCTACTTCGTCTGCCCATAATACGTGTCACATCGTGGGACGAATAAGACGCTAAGCCTCGAGCACAGGTTTGTTCTTCTTTGTCTTTTTTTTCGGCGTGGACGACTCGCACCATATCGCCTCGTTGGAAGTTTCCTTGCACGGCAATGACTCCTGCCGGCAACAAACTTTTACCCAGTCGCAACGCCTCTAAGGCACCCCTATCAACGTGGACGCTCCCACGCACCCGCAAGCCCCCCAACAACCACCCCTTATACGCGCGCTTGCGGTCCACCTTCTTAGGCACAAACCAGCTACAACGATAACCCGCCCTTCCCAGCTGTAACGGATTCTTCTCATGCCCGCTGGCGATAACAACCCCGCACCCCACACTCGTTGCCAAACGCGCCGCCTGTAACTTGGTAACCATACCGCCACTGCCCGACTCGGAATCCGACAAGCCCGCCATCTTCATAATCTCAGGCGTCAACGACTCAATAACAGGAATATGACGCGCCCCCTTATCCTGACGAGGTGACGCCGTATACAGCCCATCGACATCGGACAACAACACCAACATATCCGCCGCAATCATCTGAGCAATACGTGCTGCCAATCGGTCATTATCGCCAAAACGAATTTCATCGGTCGCCACCGTATCATTTTCATTAACCAACGGCACAACAGAAAAACGCAACAACGAATCGAAGGTGGCTCGAGCATTCAAAGCACGTTGCCTATCCTCCGTATCATCTAGAGACAATAACACTTGGGCTACGTGGACGTTATAATCAGCGAAGGCATCTCGCCATGCCGACAACAACGCCCCCTGCCCAAGAGCAGCAGCAGCTTGTTTATCTTTTAGACGGCGCAAGGTGCTACGTTTTTTACCCAACAACCGACACCCCAAAGCAACAGCACCGGATGACACCACAACAACGTCTTTGCCCGCCGCGCGCTGTGCCATCAGCTCAGCGGCGAGATGCTGCAGCCAACGCTGGTCAGGACGCAAGTCCGACTCGCCCACCAAAAGACGAGACCCAACCTTAACCACAAGACGCTGGCTCGCCTTAAAAAAGGGGGCAAGTTTCGTCACAGCGGTTGCCACGATACGTCTCCTCGTTCCTCAGGCACATGCACCATACCGACAAGCGCGCCCATAACCTCGCCGACACCTTGTCCCGACAGTGACGACAAAGCCATCACCTCACGACCACAATGACGTTGCAAAGCATCCACTTTCTTGGCGACAACCCCCTCGTCCAATCCATCGATTTTGCTGAGGCACACCAGTTGCTTTTTATCCATCAAGCCATGCCCATAAGACGCGAGTTCATGCAGTATCGTATCGTAATCCTCTTCGATGTGCGCGCTGTGGGCATCGATAAGATGAAGCAAACACCGACACCGCTCCACATGACTAAGAAAGCGCGTCCCTAGCCCCACCCCTTTATGGGCGTCCTTTATCAAGCCCGGCAAATCCGCCATGACAAAACGGCTGCTGTCATCGTCCACGACACCCAAAAGCGGATGCACTGTCGTATAAGGATACGCCCCCACCCGCGGACGAGCACGAGTCACGCAAGCCAACAACGTTGACTTACCGACATTCGGTAAGCCCACCAGCCCCACATCAGACAACAGCTTAAGTTGTAGCCAAACCCAGCGCTCCTCGCCGCTACCACCCAACGTATGCTTTCTTGGTGCTTGCTGGGTCGATGACTTGAAACAATGGTTACCGAGACCGCCATCACCGCCGCGACAGACCACAACGGGCGCGCCCTGACACTCGGTCATATCCGCAAGCACTGTGGCTCGGTCTTCTGCCAGCACGACACATTCTGTTGGTACGTTAATCTGTAACGGCGGTGCCTGCGCGCCATTACGTAGCCGTCCTGCCCCATCGCCGCCGCGCTGTGCCTTAAAGTGTTGACGATAACGAAACGCCAATAAATGAGCCATGCCCTTGTCCGCAACAAAAACGACATCACCGCCACGTCCACCGTTGCCACCATCGGGGCCCCCAAACGGTCGGTTACGCTCACGACAGAAGCTAACACAGCCGTTGCCGCCGTCCCCTGCCCGCAGAAATATTTTTGCAACGTCAACGAACGTCACGATTCGTCAGGCACGACATCCACATAGACTCGCTCGTTGCGTTTGCGGTAAAACTGCACAGTGCCATGGCACAGAGCAAACAGCGTATGATCGCGTCCAATGCCTACGTTGGTGCCGCCTCGCCACTTCGTGCCTCTTTGACGGACGAGAATGTTGCCCGCCAGCACTTTTTCGCCGCCGAATCGCTTGACGCCGAGTCGTCTCCCTGCCGTATCTCTTCCATTGCGAGAGCTACCACCCGCCTTCTTATGAGCCATCTTTTCCTCCTAATCCCTGTTTGTGAATACCTTCTACCTGCAACACTGTGCACTCGGCACGAAAGCCACGGCGACGGCGATAGTTCTGCCGACGCTTCTTCTTAAAAACGATGAGCTTGGGCAGACGGCGATGCTCGATGACACGCACCGAGACACACGCCTTCGCCAAGGCTTTGCCCACGAGAGCCTCGCCACCCGACGCATCCCCCATCATCACCACCGGTGCCAACACCAGACGCGCCCCCACCTCAGCATCCACCTTGTCCACAACAAAATGGTCTTGCTCGCTGACCTTATATTGCCGTCCACTTGTCTCTACAACCGCAAACATTCTTACCACCACAACCATAAGCCCCGTTATGCCTTTATCTAAAGACTCAACGCACGTATGTCAAGGTTATGTGTCTGTTATCAAGCCTTCAAAAGACGTGGACGCTTGGGCGGAAAACCGCTTAGGCATCCGCCCGGCAAGATAAGCCCGCCGTCCTGAGGTCACCGCAGCAGCGATAGCCTCTGCCATCATGACGGGATTACGCGCCAAAGCAATAGCCGAGTCCACCAGCACGCCATCACATCCCAGTTCCATAGCCAGACAAACATCAGAAGCAGTGCCCAGCCCCGCATCAACGATAATCGGCACCTGACAATACCGCCGTATCATCGCAAGACCATGCGGGTTGCGAATCCCTAAACCCGAACCAATGGGTGCTGCCAACGGCATAACCGCAACACATCCCATATCCGCCAACTTACGACACAACACCACATCATCGAGACAATAAGGCAGAACATGAAAGCCGTCCTTAATCAGCTCCCTTGCTGCCAGCAACAGCTGCTCGCCATCCGGCAACAAAGTCTCTCTATCACCAATAACTTCCAACTTAATCCATGACGTCGACAAAGCCTCTCGAGCCAACTGCGCCGTCATAACCGCATCCTTTGCCGTCCAACACCCCGCCGTATTCGGTAAACAACGATAAGCAGAGACCATATCAAAAAAACTCTGATTTTTACTGCCCTTCTTATCGCTGTTCTTATGGTCGTTTTGCGGCAAACGGCGCATCGCCACCGTCACAAAAGCCGGGCGACAGCGTTCAAAACACTTGAGCATCACCTCGATACTGGGATAGCGTCCCGTGCCAAGCAACAACCTCGAATTCAAGGTCTCGTTACCCAAACGGAAACTATCTTGCTCTTTCAAGTCCCTTGCCGAATTCATGACTCACCCGCCCGCCATCGGTGTAACCACTTCAATAGTCTGTCCGTTGCGTAAAATTGTGCTGTGCCAATCATCTCGCTGCACCACGACACCATCCACCGCGACCGCCAATCCCCGTCGCTCTGCATCGATACCGCGCCACCGCAAGAAAGCAAGCACCGTAGAGCTTTTCTCATGATAGTGGACCCGCGCGCCATTCACCTTAAGCACCATCATGCGACACCTCCTGCTACTTTTTTGTCTGCCCCCACCTCACCCACAATCATGTCCGTAATAACCTGCGCGCTATAAGGTGCCAGCAAGAAACCATGGCGATAGTGTCCACAAGCATACAGCAAGCCGTCAGGATCGCCATCGAGGGCTCCAATGAAAGGTGTTTGCTGATACGCCAAGGGACGCAAGCCCGCCCACGTTGCGACAACCGGGCATGCTTGTAGAGCTGGCACCACCCGCACCGCCGAATCCAGAAGCGCATGCAACGCGCCCGCCGTAACCCGTTTGTCAAAGCCAACATCCTCGACGCTCGCCCCTATCAACAAACGTCCATCACTACGGGGCACCATATAAAACGTATCGAAAAAATCTCGATGGGACGACAAACACCACAAAGCATGCCGAACATACGCCTTGTCGCCCATATCCACAGACAGCATTTGCCCCTTGACGGGACGCACGACACATGCCTGTGCGACCCCGTCGATGGTGCCGCTCCATGCCCCTGCCGCGACAACAACAAAATCACACGCACAAAACGTACCATCAGCCAAACGCACGCCGCTCACCCGCCCCCGTTTGTTGCTAATCTCGGTAACAGTCGCCTGCTCATGCAGATGTCCGCCTGCCCGCACGAAAGCCTTGCTCAAAGCGCGCATGACGAGTCGCCCGTCAACGTGGCTATCCTCACCATAATAAACCGCCGAGAAAACATCGCGGGAAACAAAAGGCTCTCGTGCCAACAAGGCTTCATCATCGAGAGGCACCCCTGTTCCCCCATCATGGTGCTGCCAATGGCGATGTTCATCGCCATCGAAAGCTAAGCATAAGGAGCCTGTCGTCTTGTAGTCTATGGTGCTAGCACTCGCACGTTGTAACGCCGCGGCGTAGTCCCGCCAGAGCGCGCAAGAATGACGGCGCAAAACAGAAAAGGTGCTGTCATCATGGGCATGGCTATCGCCAGCACTGGCGAGCAAGCCCGCCGATGCACCGCTTGCTTCGCTGCCACAAACGCCGCGCTCAAAAAGAGAGACCGAAAAGCCATGCTGGGCTAAATACCAGCCACAACTCAAGCCCTGAACGCCGCCGCCTATAATCCCTATTCGTGTCGCCATCAAACCATGTCATGTCACAGCCCCCCTCCATAACAACACAAAAAAGAAACCATTAGCAAGCTGCCATAGGGCAGTCGTCATAAGGCAGTCGTCATAAGCCCCCCCCCTATAAACCCTCTTATGACCTGTTAACGATGTCCTTTATGACGCCCGCCCGTTGCGGGCGGGGCCCTCGACAATCACCTTCGACAAGACATAGCCACGTCCCCACTCGGTCTGAATATAATCAGAGCCACCGCTGAGATCCATCAGCTTACGACGCAACTTGCAGATATAAACATCAATGATACGTATATCCGGCTTCTTGCGATTCGGGTAAAGATGACGATGAATCTCTTCTTTGGTGAACACACGCTCGGGATGACGCATCAGGAGCTGAAGGAGTTCATGCTCTTTCGATGTCATCCGTGCGCGCCTGTCGCCGACACGGACAATCAGCCTGTCAAGATGAAGAAAGAGATCTTCAAAGACAAGAACCGACTCTTCGCTCGGCTTGCTGTCGGCAGAACCGCCACGAGACTTTGACGTCCCCGTAGCAGCCCCTCCAGCAGAACGCGTCACCCGCCAAGACGACCAGCGATTTTCCAGTAACTGAAAAGCCGACATGACATCTTGCCCATTGACCGAACCAAATAAAACTTTATCGGCTCCAGCGTTCACCAGGTCTGCATCCCACACACCGCGATCACCGGGCACCAAAACCACACAAAAAGACGCAAGCCCCTCCGAACGCCAACGGCGAAAAAGAGACGACAGCGACTCTTTATCAGAATCTGTCCCCGCTAAAACAACGATACCATGAGAGCCTGACAGACCATTTGCGTCCTCACCACCAATATCGAAAGACAAATCTGCCTTCGACACCGGCACACCTAAGTGTTCGAGAGACTCAACAAAAAGGGGATAAGACGCCAAATGACGCTTATCACCCACGACCGTCAACCGCTCTATCATAACGCACCTCCTCAATAAAAACGGCTATCCAAAGAGTAATGATTTACTCTAAGTTCTTTTATAACAATAAAAATAAAAACACCCTCGAGTCAAGCTTTTTCATTCCCTTAAGACACTTTATAATCAAAATTAAAATATTGCAAAATCACAGATTTAACTTCATTCATCGCATTGGCAATGATAAGGTAATGTTCTCTTTTGTGTTTTTGCTCGATAAATTGACGATGATTCGCTTTTTCGCCACATGATTCCTGCACAGCATCCGGAAATTTAGCCGGATGAGCCGTCCCCAAACAGATGATCGGGCGTTCTTCCGTCTCTTGCAGGGCAGCAGCCACACCAACAGCCGTGTGCGGGTCGATGAGGGTGCCCGTCTTTTTCTTGCTACGAGCCATAATTTCCTTCGTTTGTTCGTCATCGACCCTGACGGCTTTGAAGCTTGCCCGCAGAGTCGCAAGCAAGTCGGGCGACAGAACAAGACGTGCCGCCTCAGTGAGACGTGCCATCATCGCCTTCGTTGGCGCGGCTTGCTCGTCATTGAGGTCATAAAGCATACGCTCGAAGTTACTCGGAATTTGAATATCCATACTCGGGCTTAAACTCGGGCGAGTGGTGCCCGTCGCCAAAATGCCCTCCTCATACAAGCGAGGCAACACATCGTTATGATTACTAGCAATAATCAGACGACGAAGAGGCAAACCCATTTTTTTTGCCATGAATCCCGCAAAAATATTACCAAAATTCCCTGTCGGCACGCATACCGACACGCCGTTGTGCCACTCGGGCACCCGCAAGCAAGCATGCACGTAATAAACCATCTGAGCCATGATACGCGCCCAATTAACCGAATTGACCGCCGCCAAATGAGTCGTGCCCGCAAATACCGTATCTAAAAATAACTTTTTGACGATGGTCTGGCAGTCATCGAAAGCACCTTTAATCGCAATATTCAACACTCGAGGATGGTCGATAGTCGTCATTTGCCTGCGTTGATTCGGCGCAATACGCTCGTGCGGATGCAAAATACAGATACGCATCCGTTCATGACGCACGCACGCCTCAATCGCCGCCGCACCCGTATCACCCGAGGTCGCCCCAAGCACCGTCAGCCAGTCATCACGCACCCCCAACACATAAGCAAACAACTCCCCTAGACTCTGTAACGCGTAATCCTTGAATGCCAAAGACGGACCATGAAACAGCTCGAGCAAATAAATGCCCGCCTCCTGTTGTGTCAACGGAATACCCTGCGGATGAGGAAAACGACTCCAACACGTCGCAAGAATCTTCTTATAGACGTCCGCAGGAATAGCCCCCTCAACGAAAGGATACGTCACCTCAAAAGCCAGCTGCGGATAAGACAGCGACTGCCAACGGCTGAGTTGGCTCATCGACCACGACGGCAAAGAGTCTTGCGGCATGAACAAGCCGCCATCAGCACACAACCCTTGTAACAAAACATCCGTAAAGGACGTAGGCGCAACGCCGCCTCGAGTGCTCACATAACGCAACGCTTCATCCTCTTGCTCGCTTCAGCGCGTGATAGCAAAACTACTGCGGTCGAGACCGCTATTGCCCGTCTTAGGCTGATAGGCATAAACAACAACGTCATACCAGCCCTTATCAGACAGCGACAACGTGGTTTCGAACTGACTCGGAATCTCTTTAACGCCCATGGTGCGCGTTGCCAGCACTTTTCCTTGATAAGACACCACCGCCTTGACTTCGAATTCCTCGGGGGGCCACAAACCATCCGTAAAAATAGGACAGCCACACATCATGGTAACATTAGCAACAATAGATACCTGCTTTGTCGTGGAGTCACCCAACTCGAGACGACGATGCGCAGCAGGATTAAGAATATCCACCGCCATACCGGCTATGACCAGCACCATGCCGTCTCCTTCATCGATATGTTTGCCCGGCACCACCCATTGCGTCATGGTGGCTCGGTTGGCGGCTTGGCGTTGACTCAGGGGCCCATAAGCCTCGAATTCAATCAGACGAGGACGCTTAAGGTCAAGAGTCACCGTAAAGTGTGCCGAATCCGCCGATGATAAGGCTTCATACGGCTCGTGGTCGTCCATCATGATTTTTGCCGTATCCCCCGTGGTGCCCTCCGTGATGCCTTCGGCAAGCACTTCGCCATTTTCGGCATCGCGCAAGATAATGCGCGCCCCGCCCAAAGACGAGCCAATAAACTTAGCCCCCTTACTCAACACCGACACCTTGATGCGAGTCGCCTCCGCATAAGCAGCAGACGGCAACGACACAACAAGAGCCAAAACACACACCATCAAACGCATAAGCCACCTCCACATCCTCGTTGAACGCGCACCCGACAGGAGTCGAACCTGTGACCTTCGCCTTCGGAGGGCGACACTCTATCCAGCTGAGCTACGGGTGCTCATCAGTCAACCTAACATAAGGCAAACACGCGCCGCTCTCAACCATCCTATTGCCCCACCGCCAGACCCTCCCTACGTGGGTCAACGCCCCCCCACAAAACACCCCTATCATCCACATAAATCGCCTGTAAGCCACTCGTCATTTTTTTGCTTTCGATACCATGATTTTTTCGTCTCAGTTCCCGCACCAGCGCGCTGTCCTGCCCCTGCCGCCCTTTGTGGTGCTCTTCCAATAACAACGTGCGTCCTTGCCCTTTTTTGACATAATGCCTCGCCGATAAAGCCTCTTGAATAGCTTTACCGCCATCGAGAACCTCCATCAGCACCCGCGCAACATAAGCAATAATATGCACGCCCCCCGCCGAACCAAGCACCAGACGCACACGCCCCTCGCTGTCAAAAACAATGGTCGGTGACATCGAACTCAGGGGACGCTTGCCCCCCTCGATGCTGTTTGTTGTCTTATCGCCCCCATCAACAAAAGCAAAATCCGTCAATTCACCGTTCAAATAAAATCCCCCAACCCGCAAGCCCGAGCCAAAGCTGGGCCCGATGCTCGAAGTCAAAGCAACCGCATTACCATAGCGGTCGATGATACTCAGATGCGTCGTAGATTCCCGTTCTACTTCTTGCCCGTCTTGTTCTGTGTCTTCCCCTTCAGGCGAACCCGCCTGGACGGTATCGAGGGCTTTGTCCGCACGTAACAATTGGCGGCGGCGGTCGAGATAGTCGGGCGACAAGAGACGCGCCACTGGCACAAGGCTAAAGGCATCATCGCCCAGAAAGGCAGCTCGATCGCGATAAGCCAGACGCATGGCTTCCGCAAGCACGTGCATACGTGCGGTTTCATCCATGCTCGCCAGAGGAAAAGGCTCGAGCAGTTGCAGAATTTGCAACAACGCAATACCCCCCGAACTGGGTAACGGCACGCCACACACTCGCCACACTCGATAAGGCGCGCACAAGGGCGGGCGCGCCCCAGCGCGGTAATCCGCAAGGTCTTGTTGCGTCAATGCACCCATGCCCCCCGGTAACGTGCGCGGCGATGAACGCACGCGCGTAACGATGTCGTCCGCCAGCGCGCCGCGATAAAAAACATCGCTGCCTTGCTTGGCGATACGGCGGAACGTCTCTGCCAACGCCTCGTTTTTATAGATTGTGCCTGCCGATAAGGGTGTGCCTTCTTTATCATAGAAGCCCCCGTGCGGGTCTTGCTCGAACAAGAACGGATGACGGGCAATAGACATCGCCATACGCGGCGATACAACAAAGCCCGCCTCAGCCAAGCTTATGGCTGGCTCGAAGGTCTGTGCCCAAGGCATGGTGCCATGCTGACGATGTGCCCGCGCCAACATCGCCAACAAGCCCGGCACACCCACCGCCATGCCACTGCTACTCGCATCCATAAAGCCCAAGGGTTTACCCCCATCGACGAAGGCATCCTTTGGCATCGCCTGCGGTGCTGTTTCTCTGCCTTCATAGGCGATAATGTCGTTGGTCTCGGCATCAGCATACAGCATGAATCCGCTTCCTCCCAAGCCTGAGGATTGCGGCTCAACCACATTCAACACCCAACACCGCAGCTGCCGCTTCGCTAGCATGGGGATTAGCGGTCGCCACCATAAAATCATCGCTGGTAACCGCGTGCAGATGGCGAAAGCCACTCGCCCCTTCAGGTTGTGCCTCGTGCATGGTGCTGTCGCAGCCCACACATAAAACCATGAGCATAACGCTCCATAACACCCTGCTCGACATCATGGCTATCTTATCCTATGTTTGTGGTATGTCTGTTGCCCCTACGCCCTTACATCGTATCACAGTGTCGCAGATACGTGCGCGCAAAAACGCCCGTAGCAAGCTGGTGTGCTTGACGGCACAAAGCGCGCCCATGGCTCGTTTGCTCGACCCCTACTGCGACATTCTGCTGGTGGGCGATTCTGTCGCCATGACTCTTTATGGCATGGAGACGACCCACACGGTGCGTCTGTCGATGATGATTGAGCACGCCAAAGCCGTCATGCGCGCCAGTAAGCGCGCCTGCGTCGTGGTGGATATGCCCTTTGCTACGTGTCATGAGTCGCCCGCCCTTGCCTTTCGTCATGCCTCCCGAGTCATTGCTGAAACGGGCGCAAACGCTGTCAAAATCGAAGGCGGACAAGAAATCGCCCCGACCATAGCGTTTCTCGTGAAACATCACATTCCCGTCATGGGACACGTCGGTTTGATGCCGCAAGCCCTTTCTGCCTTGGGTGGCTATCACACACAAGGAGCCGACCCCCGCTCGGCTCAAAAAATCGTGCAAGACGCCCAAGCCATCGCCCAAGCCGGCGCCTTCGCCTGTGTCATCGAAGCCACCTACCAACACGTTGCCGACCAGATTACCCAGACCATCGCCATACCCACTATTGGTATCGGTGCATCCCCCCAATGCGATGGGCAGATTCTCGTCACTGACGATATGCTGGGGCTGTGCCAGCAGTTCTCGCCCAAGTTCCTTAAACGCTACGCCAATCTCGCTGAAACCATCGAAGCGGCGGTGCAAAACTATGCCGATGACGTGCGCCAAGGACGCTTTCCCGCTGCCGAGCATTGCTCGACCCACAAAGACCACCGCGCGCCTCTGCCCATAAAAAAACATCCCATAAAAAACAATGACTAATGTCATTGATACCCTCTCTGGGTTGACACGACAGCTGGAGGAATGGCGACACCAGCACCACAGCATCGCCCTGATTCCGACCCTTGGCTGTCTCCATGACGGGCACCGCGCTTTGATGCGGGCAGCCCAAGACAAAGCCGACAAGCGTATCCTCTCGATTTTTCTCAACCCCACCCAATTTGCCCCGCAGGAAGACTTAGCCAACTACCCGCACACCCCCGACAAGGATAAAGCCCTTGCCGACAAGGAAGGCATCGACGTTGTCTTTATGCCAAGCGTTGCCACCATGTATCCGCCCGACTTTTGCACCCAGATTACCCTGCCCGAGCTATCCAATCGTCTGTGCGGTCAACACCGCCCTCACCACTTTCCCGGTGTGCTGACTGTCGTTGCCCGCCTGTTTCAACTGACCCGCCCCGACTACGCCGTGTTTGGCGAAAAAGACTTTCAGCAACTCCAGCTGATTCGCCGCATGACCAGCGACCTTGCCCTTTCTCCCACCATTGTCGCCGTCCCAACAGTGCGCGAAGCCGATGGCTTGGCGGTGTCGTCCCGTAACCTTTACTTGAGCGCGCACCAGCGTCGTATCGCCCCACACCTCTACACAACCCTGCACCACATCCGCAACCGTATCATCAACGACAAAGCCAACGTCACCGATGCCCTCAGCGATGCCCAAAAGAGTCTCCAACAGCACGGCTTTAACTCTATCGACTACATGACCCTCTGCGATGAAACGACCCTCGCCCCTATAGACAAACCCCAGACCAATGCGCGCCTGTTCGCCGCCGCCTACCTCGGACAAGCACGCCTTATCGATAACCTTGCCCTCTACGAAGACCATTAATCCCCCCTCCCCCAATTGTTTCACGAGAAACAATTCCTACAACAAAAAAAACACCCCCCCAATGTTTCGCGCGAAACAATTCCCACGACAAAAAAAACAATGTTTCACGTGAAACAATTCCAGCAGCAAAAAAAAATAATGTTTCACGTGAAACAATTTCGGCAAAAAAAACCTAATTGTTTCTCGTGAAACAATTCCAACAGTAAAAAAAAATAATGTTTCACGTGAAACAATTTCGGCAAAAAAACCGAATTGTTTCTCGTGAAACAATTCCTACAGCACGAAACCTAGACTTGCACGCCGCGCATGCCATCCATAGAGTAGCGTCCACTGCCACGGAACAAGATATAGGTCAGCACGAAGAACCACATGAGTTGATACTCGTAGCCGTTATTGGTGAACAGAAAGCCATTCTTCCAGTGCACCCAAGCAATGATGCCGACCATCAAGCCCATGGCTGTCACGGCAGCTGCTCGAGTGAAAAGACCGATGGCTATCAAAAGACCGCCGATGACCTCGATGCCTGTTACCGTGTAAGCGGTGAAAGTCGGCAGCGGCACGCCCAGCTTGTCCAAATAAGCGACAAAGCCACTTTTGACACCAAAGCCACCTATTTTGCCGATACCATGCGGGACAAAAAAGCCTCCTGCGACAAAACGCA
Organism: Alphaproteobacteria bacterium GM202ARS2; assembly: GCA_014323835.1. GTDB lineage: Bacteria > Pseudomonadota > Alphaproteobacteria > GM7ARS4 > GM7ARS4 > GM202ARS2. The sequence continues at coordinate 7,876 of JACONH010000015.1, read as the reverse complement.
ACACAGCATAGCTGATAGCCTCGCCTTTTTTATAGAAACGACCCAACTGGTGGAAGTAAAGCCCCGGTTCATTGAATGACGACATCCTATTCTCCCTTGTTCTATCTGTTCGATGAAACGTATACCCTCAACCCCTTATACCACAGAACATTCACAACGTCAAAGAGCCTTGCGTTGCGATGTGTGCCGCAACAGCCTGCTGAAGCCTACGCACGTCCTGTCTTATGGTCAGGGTGCGTCCTTGACAGCGGTGGACAGGCCAAATCGGCATCAACGAGTTCGTCATAAACAGGCTTTCAGCCCCCTCGAGCATGGCACGCCCAATCACCCCCACCCGCGCCTCGATTCCCTGCTGGTGCAAGGTATCCAAAACAACCGCCCGCATCACACCCGCAATACCACATCGCTCCAGTTCGGGTGTCCACCAACAGCCATGCACGTAGACAAACACGTTGCTGAAAACCCCCTCAATCAACGTATCATCCTCATCGAACATCAGGCTTTCGCTGATGGTATCATCTTGCCACTCCATGCGAGCAAGGACGTTCTCTAATCTATTCAAATGTTTGATACCAGAAAGACACGGCTGACGCGACAAACGCATGTCACTATAACGGACGCTGATTCCTTCTTGGGCTTTTTTGGCGTAGCCCACACTATCGAAGCCAGCGCGCATGACAATACGCCGTGCCATCGGCTCACTGGGTGCGTTGTAGCCACGGCCACCGCTTCCGCGGGTATACAGCCATTTGATAACGTACGTGCCATCGGTCACGAGTTTCTTTATATCTCGTTTGAATTCATCCTGTTGCGGCGGCGGCAACCGCAAGCGTCGACACCCCTCTGCAAAACGTTGCCAATGCGCTGTAAACAATTGCACGTTATTATCTGTTACCTTTAAGGTTTCAAACAAGCCATCACCAAACGCCAAGCCGCGGTCACGGCTATCGATGCTGGTGGCGACAGCCCCATCGACAAGGCAGAGCGGACGTATCATCATTACCCGCGACTCAGGGCGTGAATCATGCCTCGTGCTTTTGCCCGAGTCTCTTCCAGTTCGTGGCTCGCTTGCGAATCGGCAACGATACCGCCCCCTGCTCGAAACGACAACGAGTCGCCCTCGCAGACAATGGTGCGTATCAAAATATTCAAGTCAAGACTGCCATCGTGATTGACATAGCCCAAAGACCCCGTATACGCGCCGCGTCCCACGGCTTCCAGTTCCGCTAAAATTTCGATGCAACGCAACTTGGGACAACCCGTTATCGTCCCGCCCGGAAACACCGCTGCCACCACTTGCCCCGGACAGACATTCGGCAACAGACGACCACACACATTCGATACGATATGGTGCACATGAGCATAAGACTCCAAGACCATCATTTCATCGACTCGCACGCTCCCCGCCAGACACAGCTTCGACAAGTCGTTGCGCTCCAAGTCCACGAGCATGATATGTTCGGCACGCTCTTTCGGGTGGGCAAGCAGAACTCGAGATTGCTCCGTATCACGCAAACGTTCCTGTGCCCGCGGACGTGTGCCCGCTATCGGGCGAGTCTCGATGCGGCCATTCGGGCACACCCGCACAAGACGTTCCGGCGATGAACTGACAATCGCCTTATCGCCATTGTCATCATGCCACACCGACAACGCCGCAAAAGGCGACGGGTTATGCCGCCACAAACGATAAAAAAGGTCATAAGCAGAAGGCGCACCACTCGGCAGATGCCACAAACGAGACAAATTGACCTGAAAGACATCCCCCGCGTAAATGTAATCTAAACACTTCTGGTGGGCAGCATAATAAGCATCAACACTGTCTTCCTCTATGGCTGAAGGCGCAACAGGGGTGTCCCGAGACGGCTTGCCATCCTCAGCAGCTTTAAGCGAATCAACAGCCCTTTGTATCGCACGCAAACGGCTACGACAGGAATCATCTTCCTCGCTGAGAGCAAACAACCTATCCGACTCGTGGTGGTAAATCACCGCCGCCGGTATACGCACCGCAAACGCACAGGGAAAATCCGACCGAACACGAGGCAACGCCAACGTCTCATACTGGCTTATCAACTCATAGCCACAATAAACAAACCACCCCCCCCTAAAAGGTAGCCCCTTTGTCGTTGCCCCTGTATCCGTTGCCTCCCCTGCCCCCGCCTGTTTGTGTCTCGCCTGTTGCCACAACCCATCGAAGCGCGCCAAGAATGTCCCGTCCACCTCGACACCATTCTCACGCAGACGATAATCGTGCTCCAAAACCAACGTGGTATCGGGAAAAGCAAACAGAATACTGTAGTTATCCCCCCGAGACGCACAAGCGGTGCTGGCACACAAATGAGGGTAACACATAGGCTCGCGGCGGTGCAGAGCCAACAGCGACTCCAAACCGCCCAACGGCGACTCTAGGGTAATAACGGCAGTGCCCATGCAAGACCTATTCATTAACTAAAGGGGATGTGGAGCTGAGGGGAATCGAACCCCTGACCTCGTCATTGCGAACGACGCGCTCTCCCAACTGAGCTACAGCCCCAGCCGCACAACCTTAACAGATATACGCACACAACGGACAACAAAAAATGCTCCCTGCCCCCCCCTGCCCCTCTCGAGACTACGGTTCCGCCATGAATCGTGCTGAAAACTCCAGCTCAATCTCACGAAAGCGCGGGTAATCCGTCTTTCTAAAGTAGACCTTACGGCAGATAGGATGACTGATAGCGTGCATGACGCTGTCATACAAACGTGTCAGCTGGTCATCGGCGAGAACCTTTTCTTTGTTTTTGACGGCACCACTGAAGATACGCCCTTGTTCATCGATGTTAATGACGACACGTATCAATTTATCTTGCCTGCTATGATCCACCAGTGACGGCTGTCGCCAGCATGCCCGAAAGTGCTCCTTGACCGTTGCATAGTTGCTATACAACAAGCCATAGTCGGCAGAGAACGGGTCACCGCTTTTTTTGGGCGGCGGCGGACGGAGCACCACCGGCGGCACATCGCCTTCTCGCACCAGCACCAACGGCGGTTGCGGCGGACGAGGCACATACGGCGGCAACAACAACGAGCCATAAGCCGTCGGGTCGAAATCATCCTCCTTCTTAACGCCAACCCCGGGCCCATAGCCAATATCCACCATCGCAACGCTATGCGGCTTCGGCAAAGGCGGTTCGTCGCCTATGGATGACGCCAAAAACAACGCCCCAACAAAAGCACCATGCAAAAAAATAGATAAAAATGCCGCACGACTCATCACACTCTAGCCCCTAAGGACGCACACCCGACATAACCACCATGCGAGAAAAACCCGCCGAACGTAACATCTCAATCACCGAAACAACACTGCCATACGCCACATCCGACGCACCATACAAACGCACCACCATCCCTCCAGACCCCTGCTTCTCGTTGCCATAGCCCCTAAGGGTCGCAACCAAGCTCTCTCGTGGCACATCGATGCCATTGACCCCCACCGTCCCGTCACCGCGCACCACAACATCGATGCCCCCTTCATGTGCCCCCGCCCCTGCCTGTATCTGTCCATCATATCCCCCTTGACTAATAACCACCACAGCAACACCCATAACCCATAACACCAGCACCCACCCCATCAATGCCATTGGTGAGGGCGTTATCAGCGATAACGACTGACGGGTAAAAGCCTTAACGCGCACGGCTTTCTCCTTTTTCGTTCAGGTGACGAGCAAGAATACTACTCAAGCCCTCGATAAAAGAACTCAGCCGTTCATGCAATCGATTCGTCCGCCCCGCCAGCAAGTTATAGCCCACAATAGACGGCACGCTCACCCCCAAAGCAACAAAAATAAACAGCAAAGACTCCCTCACCATAACAAGAGCCAAAGCGACATCCATACCATCTTGTAAGCCCTGAATGGTATGCCACAGAGCTGCCAGCACCCCCAACAACGGCACCGTAGTGGCAAGGGTAGCAAGCCAATTCAAACGAGAGTCAAACGTATGCGCCATACGCCCCAACTCAATGTGCATCAGGCGACTCATATACGTATGCCAGCTATCACCAGTCGGCAGAGCCATGCCCGCCGACACCACCAGACGGTATTCCTCCATGCCCAACATAAACAGCTCACGCATCGGGTGCGGATCAAGCGGTTTGACCTTTTCATAAAAGTCGTTCAGCACCCGGTGCGCCCAAAAAGCCTGCTCGAATTCCAGACAATTCCGCTCCACCCGACGCAACAAAAAGACCTTATCGAGGATAATCCACAAAGCAAGACAAGACAGACCCACAAGAGTCACACCCATAAGGATAAAGACGACCCCCACTGCGACCGCACCTTGCTCCCAACCATTCAACCATGAATCGAGCTGTATCATGTTATGACCTTTTCTTTCTGTCCTTCTTTGTGCACCATCGCCACCATAGCCTGCCAAAGAGCATGGGGTATCGCAACAACCTTTCCTGCCCTGCCCCCCCTGTCCCCAATAGACACACAGGCAAGACGCACCTCAGAGGTAAACAGCGGTGTGTCTTGGCGATAGAGGTTTTGCTCCATGACCAAAGAGGCGCGCCCCAGCTGGCACACACGTGTTACCATGACAAGGGCATCATGCAAGCGCGCTGGTTGGTGATACGTTGCTGTCACACGCCTAACCACAAAAGCACAAGACTCCTGTGCCATCAACCCGTGCATATCGTGCCCGTCTGTATCCAATGCCCGTAAGAATTCGCTACGGGCGCGCTCGGCAAAATACAAGTAGCGGGCATAATAGACAATACCCCCCGCATCGGTATCTTCGTAATAGACCCGCAACGGAAAATGGTGCACCCCGCCTGTAATAACGCCACTATCAAGGGGTTTCATCATGACTCATCCTTCTTCGTTTCTTCATCAAAACTCAGGGGCATCTGCCCTGTCCAGTGCGTTGGTGGCGTGCGGTTAAAGAACTGCCATCCTTGTGCGGTGAGCATCCGTCCTCGTGGCGTGCGTTGCAACAAGCCCAGCTGCAACAAAAAGGCTTCGATGGTGTCTTCCACCACGTCCCGTTGCTCGGACAAAGACGCGGCGAGGGCTTCAACTCCAACGGGGCCTCCGTGATAATGGTTCAACAAACAATCGAGATAGCGTCTATCCATGCCGTCCATACCGTGCTCATCGACTCCCATGGCACTGAGGGCTTTGTTGGCTAGGGTTTTATCAATGGTCTGGCTATCGCTCCTTAAAAAGTCACGCACCCGACGGAGCAGACGCAAGGCAACACGAGGAGTCATACGGGCGCGGGTGGCAATTTCGCTCGCACCGCCCGAATCAATCGAGACACCCAGACGCACCGCATAAGACGCAATAATCGTAGCCAACGCCGCCGTATCATAAAACTGCAAGTGCAACGGAATACCAAAACGCTCTCGCAAGGGCCTCGTCAACAACCCCGAACGCGTGGTCGCACCAACCAACGTAAACGGCACTAAATCGACCCGCAGACTACGTGCCGACACGCCACTGCCGATAACGATATCCAGCTGTTTGTCTTCCATAGCCGGATAGAGAATTTCCTCGATGGACGAAGACAATCGGTGAATCTCATCGATGAAAAGCACGTCCCCTGCTTCCAAGCCCGTAAGAAGTGCCGCCAAGTCGCCTCGTTTGAGAAGCACAGGACCCGACGTTTGACGGAAGCCAACACCACTTTCCCGCGCAATCAGGCGCGCCAACGTGGTTTTACCCAACCCCGGCGGCCCACACAAAAGAACGTGGTCGAGGGGCTCCCCACGATTGCGAGCAGCATCGATGAACACCCGCAGATTGCGTTTGACCTCCTCCTGTCCAATAAAGTCGTCCCACGACGTTGGACGCAACGTCGCCAATGCCGAGTCGCCTTCCTCGGCGGTGCGGGACAACACACGCCTATCCTCTGTCATGACGCAAGGACTCGCAAAGCCTGTTTAACCACCTCGGCTAAAGGCACGGCTTTATCGCCAGAGGTATCGATGGTCTGTAGGGCAGCGGCGGCTTCTCGCCGGCCATAGCCTAATGACTCCAGAGCCATGAGAGCATCGCCATAGCCATCAACGTGTGTCTCGCCCTGCCCACTTGGCAGTGTGCCTAAGGCATCGAGAGCATCGATACTCGGCAGCTCGTTACAGAGGCGGCGGGCGACTCTTGCCCCGATACCGCTAACGGAGGAAAGAATACGCTCGTCACCCCGTTGCAACGCCCCCACCAACGTCGATAAGCCCAAAGACGACAACAGACGCATCGCCAAATTCGCCCCCACACCTTGCACAGAAACCAACAGGCGGAACAAGACTCGCTCTTGCGCGTGCAAAAACCCATACAGCATGATTTGCTCGTCACGCACCACCGTTTCAATGAAGGCAGTAACATGTTGCCCCGCCAACGCCTGTAAGCTCTGTGTCGCCCGCAACTGATAACCAACGCCCCCTACATCAATAATCAGGCTGTCGTCATCCAACGCACAAATTGTCCCTGTCAATCGTCCAATCATCCTAGTCGCCCCCTACCGTCTGCCCGCTATGCCCCTGATGCCCGTGACACAAAGCAACGGCTAAAGCGTCATACAGGTCGCTCTTTGCACCTGACGGCACTTGTGGCAAAATCATCTTTATCATTTTCATCATGCCTTGCTTGTCGCTATGACCGTAACCCGTCAGGGCTTTCTTTATCACATTCGGGGCATAAGAGACCACATTAAGACCGTGTGCCCCCACCGCAGCCATAATAACGCCTCGTGCCTGTCCCAACGACAATGCCGACTTGGGATGGTCTTCACGCACGAAGGTTTCTTCCAAAGACACAATATCCGGGCGATGCGAGGCAACCAGCTGATGAAAGTTGTCATAGAGATGAGCTAAGCGGTGTTCTATTGTCTCTTGTGCATTCGGCACCACCAGCCCGCCTGCCTCGTAATGCACGTTATGCCCTGCCCAACGAATAACGCCCCAACCGCTACAGCGAAACCCCGGGTCAATACCCATAACACGCACCACCATAGCTCCTACAACCCGAAGTTCTTTGCTGTTGTCTCGTCCACAGTGTAGTTGGCAAAAACTGCACTGATGTCTTCGTTATCGGTCAGTTGATCCAAAAGAGACGATAAGGATTCCGCTGCCTGCCCGCTGATGTCAACCTGAGTCAACGGTCGCCAAACAAGAGAGGCTTGTTGTGGCGTGCCTATCGCCTTTTCCAAAGCACTATGCACCTGATGAAAGGATTCCAGCGATACCACGACTTCGCATTGGTCGTCTTGAATGTTGATGTCTTGCGCGCCTTCTTGTGCGGCAACCTCTAAAAGTTGGTCTGGGTCAATAGTCTTGCTGTCGAAGACGATTAAGCCGATATGTTCGAAGCCGTGAATGACGCTGCCCTGCTCGGCAAGATTGCCCCCATTCTTATTGAAGATGGCACGTAGTTCTGCTGCGGTGCGGTTGCGGTTGTCGGTTTGTGCCTCGATGACGATAGCCACCCCAAGGGGGCCAAATCCTTCGTAGCGGGCTTCTTGGTAGTCGCTGTCGCCCCCTTTGCCGCTGACGCGGCTGATAGCGCGCTCGATGGCATCCTTGTTGAGATTAGCAGCGCGGGCGTGACTCAAGGCAAGACGCAAACGAGGATTGGCTGATACGTCCGCACCGCCAAGACGCACCGCAACAGACACTTCCCGAATAAGACGCCCGTGCAACGAAGCTCGCTTCTTGTCTTGCGCACCCTTGCGGTGCATAATGTTCTTGAATTTCGAATGACCAGCCATGCCCTCACACTAGCACACATCAACAAACAAAAAAACCCACCCCTTACCCTCCCCCCCTTGACCTAATGGCTTCTGCCGCTTAAACCTTCATCATCAAGGGCGCGTAGCTCAGTCGGTAGAGCAAGTGACTTTT
>JACONH010000014.1 GCA_014323835.1 Alphaproteobacteria bacterium GM202ARS2 | reverse complement strand
GCGCATGGTCTTTTTGCGGTTGGTTTTCCTATCGGCTTGAATGGCCGCCATTTGCTCGTAGCGTTGTCGTTTCTGTTCCTGCGTTTCCATGATTTTTTTTGAATTGATCATGCATCGACGGGCAGCATGACACTGGGAAAGGCTTGAATCAACCTATGCAAAGGATCTGCGTTTGCAGGCTGTCTTGAGATCACTGCGTTAAGAACGTAGTGTGCGCTCCTCTCCTTTGGTGATAGGCGCTTGTCCTGGGGTGACCAGCGGCGCGATGAGGGCGGGTCGATAACGCTTAGCGTTCAGCTAAAGCGTTGATATAAAGCCTGAAATCGCAAGCTGAGCGACCCAGGACAAGTCGCCGGGTGGGAAAAGCTCGGACGCTGCCCGCCGCCGCTCTCTGGGAGGGCGTTAGCCCTTACAGAGAGCGGCTTCATCAAAAGTCGACGCGACGCGAGCCTCCTGGCGAGCCAACCAAAAGGCTGATGTCAGCGCTCTGCGCTGGCTTCTTCTTAGCCAATCGAGACAAGCTCGATCGGCGGGGTTTTGTCCCTGTTTTCCAAAGGAAGGAGACCGTGGCTGACATGTTGATCGGAGCCACGAGTCCAGGCTTGCAGGCGGGGGCCAGTTGACGTCAGATCCAGAGCACAACGGAAAAGAGAGGGGAGCACGAACTGGTCGTGATTTGACGTCAATTCACGCTCCGTAGCGGCGCGGTCATCAAAGAGCGGCGCCAAATGACGTCAAATCACGACCAGTTCGTGTTGCGGGAATGAGGCCGCGTTTCTGGCGGCCTGGCCCTGCCCTACTCCCGCCAAAGCGTCTCCACTTGAACCAGCACGCCGGTCTTGTCTGTCGGGGGCGTGTTGATCAGCTGATCGCGAAGGGCGGAGACCTGTTGCTGCAGGTTCGGGACCGTCCCAGGTTGGTCATCCGAAAGACCACTGCTGCGGGCTGTTTGCGGTAGGGACGAGACCGAGCCAGGCCATCAGTTGCCGTGGGGTGGTAAACCGGTTGATGTCACCAACCTCTGCGGTCACCGTGGCCGCGATGATGGTATCAACACCTCGCAACGCCCGAAGCGCGTCGACGACAGGGCCGAACCGCCCCAAATACCCGGTTAGCGCTGAACGACTCGCCGATGGACGTGGCTACAAATTTTCAGCCGACAATCTGGCCGAGGTCTCGAAACCATCGAGAAAACCGATGTCCAGCGCGGCCTCCTTGAGCACATCCAAAAGCCCGGTCATCGGCCATGTCCGCCCAACCTCGCCTTTCAAGGCGTTCAGTCCAGGCGGTTCATCGGCTTCTGCGAAGGGCGTGACCCGAATGCGGTTTTCGCCAGAGCACCGCAGCCGGACCTTGTCATTCCCGGGCAGAGTCCGGTTTAGAAGGTAGAGTTCATCCTCGAGCTCGGCCCGGACATTGGCGACGAAACTCTGTGCGTCCTGGGTCAATCCCAGACCGGCATAGTAGCTGTCACGATTGACAGCAAAATCGGCGGGCAGGTCCTCATCCGGGTTCCGATAGCGATCGGCGCCGACAATCCAGATCTCTTTGGACCGAACACGATCACGTAGCTGCGCCAGCACGCAAAGCTCATAGGAGATCACGTTCAGACGGCCAGAGCTGTCGACCACCATGTCTTTCCATTTATCGGGGATGGATCCCTCCGGAGCCAGGCCGGCCGAAACGAAGCGTCGTCCCTCCCGACCCAACCGAACGATCAGCGCGAGCGCATCCAAGATCGGCTGCCAACGGGTATTGTTCGAGCAGAACCGCAACACCGACAAAAGCCGGGGCAGCATGCGTCGGTAATGACGGGCATAGGATCCCCGCATTACCGTCTGAATGCGCCGATCCAGCGTACCCTTGGCGCGACCTTCCTCGATCACCGCCTTCAGCTTCGCGGCGCCCGCAACGGGATAAATGACATCCACCACACGGCCTTCAGGATCGTCGATCGCTGCCATCGCGATATCGACCAGAAGACGTTCCTTGCCATAGACCCGCTCGATGTCCCTGGCGATCCGACCGATCACCCGGCGCCGGGATCGCGTCTGCATCCGATGGACAATGTCCAGCAGAAGATCGATCAGGCTGTCGATCAACTTGCGGCGTCGGTCTATCAGATAGAGCGCTAAAAGCCCCAGCCGCCGGACAGTCCCATGACGGCGCATCTCGGCCGCGGTCTCACCATCTACGCGCCGAATGAGACGGCGAATCCAAGACGGATCTATCCCGGCCAATAAATCATCAGGCAGATCGAGCTCCAGGGTGAATGTCAGCCGATCACATGCCGCGAGAATGCTCTTTAGCGAGGCGGCCCCGACATCGTTCTTCAGGCTCAGGAAACCGGTCGGCGCCTTCGGATCCGCCAGGCAACCGTCAAGCTTGGCCCGCACATCTGTCGAAAGCCGGCTCACAATGGCCGTCAGCAAACCTTCGACAAAGTCATGCCTGGCGCCGCGAACCAGGCGCTCCATGATCCTGTCCGAGGGGATGAAGACACCGATCTCCAGGCAGTGGCGATATCCCGACGCTACGTGCTCGTCGACGGTACCGGCAGAGCCACCGCCCCCGTCTGCAAGCCAGATCCGCAGGCCTTCTCTGTCCCGCTTAGACGCCTGCCTAAACCCGAGATGCCGCAAAATCGCCGCCCGCTGCCGGCGCGCATTCACATGGCCGAAGTGGAAATCACCGAGGTCGGGAGCTGACAGGCCAAGCTGCTCGGTAAGATAGCGCAGGCTCTCCTCATCGAGGTCGCCATCGCGCGAAGGAAACCGACCATGCTGCCGGAAAAAACGCAGTTGAAACGCTGCCCAAACGCGGCTCTCGCGACTGAAGCCTTCCACCCACGCCATCTCATCAAAACCCAAGCTCCAGGTCTCAATGAATGATCTTTCCGCCATCTTTCCCCCCGCCCATACGCATCCTGCATGTTCGAGCTGGAAGGGGCGAGGTCAACGCCAAATTTGCCCTCCATCGGGCATCAAGACGTCCATATATGCACGCTCGGGCCTGTTGGGCCTATCTGCTGATGGGGGAAAGGGAACCTTCTCAACTCGTTGATCCAGCGCCAATGGATTTTCGTCCAGCGTGTCGGACGATGATAACGCAGCCCATGCCGCAGAAGAAAGCTCAGGAGCTGCTGCTTGGCGATCTTCAGCGCCTCCACGGCCTGCTTGCGTGTGCGCACCAGATCGCGCAGTGCCTCATCTTCCTCATCCGGTGTCCAGATGGGTGTCAGTTCGCCTGCCCGCCAGAGTCGTGCAAGCATCTTGGTATCCCGTCGATCGGTTTTCACCCGATCACCTGGCTCGCGCGGTATCATCGCTGGCGCGACAACAGCACAAGAATGTCCAAGCTTTTTCAACAGGCGGTAAATGCCGTAGCCACAAGGACCGGCCTCATAGCAAAAGCGGAGAACATCGTCTCGAGTTGACAAAGTCTTCGTCAGGCGCAGGAGCGCATCAGCTGTGTTGGCGATTATCCCATAAAACCTGAGTTCGCCATCCCGCCCTTCTTCCGCCGTGGCAACGGCTATCGTCTCGGCAAGACGCTCATTGGGTCTAAGAACTTTGCTGACCGCCGGCTCAGCTCGACGCGCGGCGTGAGCACGATAGGTCGACGGAGCGATCGGAAGAACCCTGCAGATCGGCTCGACCCCGTACTCATGGCGATGCTCGTCGATGAACATCTTCATTTCTTCATAGGGCGGCCGAGCTCCGCCTGGGCGAAAATGCGGAGGCCTGGCGCAGCTCACGGTTCTCTTGCTCCAGCGCCTTGAGGCAGGCAAGGTCGTCGCTGGTCGACCCAGCCCGTTGTCCTGTGTCGACCTCTGTGCGTCGGGCCTATTTACGAAGCGTCTCTCGTGAGCAGCCGATCTTCGAAGCAATCTACTCCATCGCGGCCCATTCCGGCAGATGATCCTTCTGATGATCATGAACTAACCGTACAACGCGCTCGCGAACCTCAGGTGAATAGCGTGTCGATGTCTTTGTCATGGCTCCAACTTCTCAAGATTTGGAGCCTCCGGCAAACCCGGCGCGGTTCAAACCGAGGTTGCCTGGATTCTCGCACTTCTTCTATGATTGATTGCGTTAGACTGACATGCAGCCGCAATCCGCTCAGATGGAATTGCGAGAAGAAAGCTGTCCCTCCATTCTCTCACATTGGGAGTCAGACTGTGAGGATTTTCTTAACTGGAGTCGCGGGTTTTCTCGGGAGTCATTTGGCCGAACGGCTGAAAGATTTAGGACATGAGATTGTAGGTATCGACAGCATGATCGGTGGGGATCAACGCAATATTCCGGATGGAGTAGATTTCTACCAATGTGACTGTCGCGACCGCAGTACGGTTCAAAATTTGTTAAGCGGTTGTGATGTGGTCTACCATTGTGCGGCTCTCGCCTACGAAGGACTGTCGATATTTTCGCCACATCTGGTGACACGCAGCATCGTAGATGCGTCAGCCTCCGTATTCTCGGCTGCGATCGCTAGCGGTGTGAAGCGTATCATTTTTTGTTCATCCATGGCGCGCTATGGCCGGAACTCTGTGCCTTTCCAGGAGTCCTATATACCGGCTCCCCAAGATCCATATGGGATAGCTAAGCTAGCTGCTGAACAATTACTGAAAAACATGTGCGAGGTTCATGGTGTCGAATACGTTATTGCAGTACCCCATAACATCATCGGACCACGACAGAAGTACAACGACCCTTACAGAAACGTCGCTTCGATAATGACTAACCTAATTCTCCAGGGTCGCCGCCCTATCATTTATGGCGATGGTAATCAGCGCCGCTGCTTTTCCTTTATCCAGGACTGTGTCGAACCTCTGGCTTTGATGCTTGAAGCCAAAAGCGCCACTAATGAAGTGATAAATATTGGTCCAGACGACGAATTCATTTCAATCAACCAGCTATTTGAGAAACTTCGTCAAGTTACGGGATACAATGGAAAGCCGATTCACATGCCTGATCGGCCGCAAGAAGTTAAAGAAGCAAATTGCGCATCTGACAAAGCGAAGAGGCTACTTGGCTATGAGCCAAAGACGAAAATACAAACAGGACTAAAGTCTATTGTCGATCACATTCAGGAACGAGGGACCCAGCAATTTGAATATCACTTGGAGCTAGAGATTGATTCGGATCTCATGCCGAACACATGGCGTAACAAATCCTTCTCATAGGGAGCATCAAGATGCCTTCAATAAAAATTGCACTTGCTGGAATCGGGAACTGTGCGAGCAGCCTTCTTCAAGGTATTCAGTTTTACAAAGATCAACAACTCGGTGGTGGCAACGGCTTGGCGCACGAAATAATTGGCGGCTATACAGTACAGGATATTGTCCCAGTTGCCGCTTTCGACATCGATCGACGGAAAGTTACCCGTCCGCTTCGAGAGGCTGTGTTCGCACCCCCGAACTGCACCACAGTATTCGAGTCGGGGTTGCCTGATTATGATGTCATCGTAAAAATGGGCCCCGTCCTCGATAGTTGCGCAGATCACCTCAACCAATTCCCGGAGACGGACGCTCTCCAAGTAGCTGAAGAGCATCCCGTCAATTTAGCAGAGGCTTTGAGGGATAGCGGTGCACACGTACTGTTGTGTTACCTTCCAGTCGGATCCGAGCAAGCGGTTCGAGCGTATGCGGATGCATGCGTTGACGCAGGCGTGGCCATGGTCAACTGTGTTCCTGTTTTCTTGGCGAGTGATGAAGGCTGTGCTGCATTGTTTAGAGAGGCGGGTGTCCCTATCGTGGGCGATGACATCAAGAGCCAATTCGGCACCACGATAGTGCACCGCCAGCTAGTACGCATGCTCCGGGACCGCGGCATCCAGCCTAAGCGCACTTATCAACTCAACGTTGGAGGCAATACAGATTTCATGAACATGCTCGCGCGGTCACGACTAGTTTCAAAAAAGCAGTCGAAAACCGAAGCGGTACAGTCCCAGCTAGAGGTTCCGTTAGATGCGACCGCAATTCACGTCGGCCCGTCGGATTATGTGCCCTGGATGAAGGATAATAAGGTCGGATTTGTCCGGATTGAATGGGAAGGGTTTGGTGGCGTGCCAATGCATTTGGAACTCCGTCTCAGCGTAGAAGACTCACCCAACTCGGCAGGTGTAGCGATCGATGCCTTGCGCTATGCCAAGGTAGCACTGGATAGGGGAATTGGCGGACCGTTGGAGGCCGCCTCTGCGTACCTAATGAAGCGTCCGCCCCGGCAGATGCGCGATGATGAGGCGAGGCTCGCTCTTGCAAATTTTGTCGGGTCTGAATGACGCTTTCCACCAGCCCTCGGCGGTGCGCAGCTCTAAGCTTAATGAGCTTCAACGTTGGCGGATTCGTTAGCAATCGTCCCGCTTGCAATCACTGGTCGCGGCGGGCGCCTTTGGTGTCAGAACTCCTGCGTACTTGGCAACCTGACCTTGTCGCTGCTCAGGAAGTTCAACCAGGTAATGTTGATGTCCTGCGTGGTGCGTTGCCCGACCACGCTGTGTTTTGGGGTCATGCGACACATACACCCCAACCTTCGTTGGAAGCTACCTATAACCCGATCTTCTGGCGGAGAAACCGGTTTTGTTTTGTTCGAAGCGGCAGTTTCTTCCTCTCTCAAACACCTGGAACTTGGTCTCGTGGCTGGGACGCCTTCAATGTACGCAGCGCTACGTGGATTCATTTGCGCAATCGGGAGAGCGGCCAACGACTCCTTTTGTGTAACGCGCATTTAGATCATCGGGGCCGACGGGCACGAACGGAAGCGAGCCGATTAATCATCACACGTCTCGGTACCATTTGGCAGGATGAGGAGGGGCCGGTCTTCCTAGCAGGTGATTTCAACTCTAGAGCCTGGGCGCCGCGCGACGAAAATCCGGCGGCGTATCCCCCCCCCGTGCTTTCCGAATACCTACCAGAGGCCGGCACCGTCTATGCTCTATATTCGTCTGCCGGCTTCAGGGACGCCTTTATTGAGGCAGGGTTCGCGGAAAGCCTTGATACGAATACATACCATGATTTTGAAGGGCATCGTTTTCCAAAAGTCGCCTTCCGCATTGACTGGATCCTTTTCAAGGATGAATTGAATAAAGTAACAATCAATGACTATAACATAATACAAACATCCTGCGACGGATGCTTCCCAAGTGACCACTATCCTATTATTGCAAATCTTGCGTTATCAATTTAACAAAACATATTATGTAATTTTGCCGACTTTGGTGGCCGTTGCCGCTATCAGAGCCCATTCGAAAAGAAGTTGAGCGAAAATCTATTTTGGCATCCGCCTCTGCAAGGAAGTGGTGTTGCCATGGCATCGTGACGTGCTCCTCCACAAGAGGTCAGGTATCCCCGAAACATTCAAATTCATTTTCCCAATCTTCGACTTTGACACTGAAGCACACCGCCGGCTGATCGCTCAAAATGAATGCAGCGACAACGATTGATCACAGACTGCGAACGATGAGTAACGACTATGAGGGTGGTGTCGAGCTTCACAAGCCTATCAAGGATAGCTCCCTCTGACGCTTCGTCAAGATGTGCTGTAGCCTCGTCTAACAATAAAACAGGACGTTGCTGGTAAAGAGCACGAGCCAAGACGATTCTCTGAATTTGTCCACCTGAATAAGTTTTGCCGCCCCCCCAAATCATCGTGTTAAGCCCCATGGGCATGGTTTCTATTTCTTGCTGAAGATCGACCATTTCACAACACCACGACAATCGTTCCATGTCGAACTGTTCTTCAAAATTAACGATATTATCGAGTATGCTGCCAGTGAACAAATATTCATCTTGTTGCACCCAACTCACTAATTGACGGTAGGTATTATGACCCAAATCATTGACAGTAAATCCCCCGATTTCTACCCTTCCATCATGAGGTATTTCAATGCCAGAGATTAAGCGAAGCAATGTGGACTTTCCACAACCACTTTTTCCTAGGATAGCAACTTTTTCGCCTGCACTGATCCTGAGATCAAGACGATGAATCAAATCTCGACGCTCGCCGGGAAAAGCGAAAGAAACTTTTGAGAGGGAAACCTTATTAGAAAGGTCGCCGATAGGCAGCTTGTGGTCTGGCTTCTTTGGGGGTGAATCCTCAGCAGCATGCATTATCTCCGAAAATCGCGTGTAATCAACGTTGCGAACCACATAATCTGAAATGTTTTCTATAAGCATCGAAAATGATTCGTTGAAGTGGCGATAAAAATTATAATAAGCAACGAACATACCAACAGTCATTAGATCAGAATTTACAAGAGACCAGCCGAAATAAATGATAATCATGAAATCAATGCCCTCACGAAGAATGTCGGCTAAATTGAATCCCATGTGATAGCGGAGTAGGCCAATATCTTTACTGATCGCAACGCTTAGAATATGTGTATACTTATAGTACCGAGATCGTTCGATACCACTCATCCTAACATGAGACAGCGCTTTGATGGTTTCTGAAAATACTTCATGCGCATCGGAATAGTGTTGTTGGCGTTGCGCCGTCAGATTCTGCATCTTTATCGTATTAAACCAGCGGTAACCGCTATATACAAGCATAGATAATAGTAGAAATACAGATATCTCAAAAGAATAGATAAACATAATAAACAAAGAGAAAAGGCCAAATATGGTACTGAAGCCTGATTCAGCAAATAAAGCAATAACTGCTGTGAACGCCAAGCGAGCATAGTTCAGACGATATATGATATCGGAAGCATGGCGACGTTCAACGAAGCGAATAGGCATACGTAGTATACGATCAGCGAATATTGATGATATGTGAAGCATAGCCTCGCTTTGCATTCCACGTAGCAAAATCTGTCTAATTGCTGTCAGAGCAAATCGGTAGAGAAAAGTCAAGCTTATGGCCACGCAAATAAAAAATAGTAAATCATCCTGTTCTTTTATAAAAAGCCTATCAATAGTTATTTGTTGAATCAATGGAAGAGCAATCAAACCAAATTCAAGAAAGAAAGATGCGATAGCGATACGTATAATCCATTGTCTATTTACTGAATCATGCCACAAAGTAGAAAGAATTGTTTCTTGTTTTCGCTCGAATAGTTCGCTATTAATGTTGTTATAATTATGAAACTCGATGCAGATGCCAGTGAAGCAGCGTCCGAACTCATCGGAATCAATCTCGCGCTGTCCGATAGCTGGGTCGAGTATTTGAAAACGATCAGATCTAATACGTTGCAAAACTACAAAATGATTTAATCTCCAGTGGAGAATAATTGGCAAACGCAGGCCTTTGAGATTAGCGACAGCGACTTTGACACCACGTCCTTTCAGCCCGAGGGTATCAGCGACGTCGATCAAGTCGAGTGCCGAACTTCCGCGGACAGAGGTGGGAAACTTATCGCGCAACAAGGAAAGGCTAACCCGATGACCAAAATGGTTTGCCACCATAACGACGCACGCAAGGCCGCATTCAGTGGGTTCTTCCTGGAGAATTGGACGGATGCGACGATGGAAGTAGGGCATCTTGCAGAAGTGACTACCCAGAGGCTCGGCGGTCAGAGACAGTTAGGAAAAACGGAGGCTGATATATAGCTCTAAGTCTTGAGCAACCAACGCCACAAAACCGTCCGATCCACGATGATGGTTGCCGAAGCACGCTGCCGCGCCTTGAGCGGAGCATATCCGGAGCGTGAAGTAACCATATCATCATTGAGAATAACATCAAGGCGACGATATAGCATGTTTGCAGGTAGGATAAGATGAGAAACTTGATCACCTGAGATCGGTAGTTGGCTGATAGCGTCTACGCTACCAAGATAGGTGCCAAATTCATGAACTGGATAGGATTCGTAAGTGATTTCCACAGGATCGCCAACATTGATTGAAAAACTCTGCGCTTCTTCGACGAAAAGTGTGAGTTTGGTTTGTGCCTCGGAGGCAGCATTGACAACTGCGATAACTACTTCTGGCTTAACAGCAGCGTTTAGGTTCAAGGGTAGTTCTTCCACTATGCCGGTAACAGATGTGATAACAGTCCGGCGTCTGCGTTCGTTGAGTGCTGCTATCTTAGATCGAACCTCGGCTTCTTCCCGGCGGAGATCAGTAGTACGCCCTGCCAACTGTGCACGAAGGGAGATGAGACCAGTTCGAAGCTCTTCGTTGTCCCGATGAGAAGCAGCGATGTCACGATGGAGCTCAAGAATGGGAATCCTTTGCTCAACTAGCGCTTTCTCTAGTGCTTCTACGTCAGCGTCGGAGGTCAACCCACTCTTGCGAAGCTGTTGAGCACGAGTCAGTTCCTGCTCAGTAAGGCGCACTAGCTTAGTACGCTCAAGTTGCTCCAGCTCATAGAAAGCAATTTCTTGCTCGCGATGACTAAGGCGATCCAATATGCTATCAATTTCAGCATTTATTTCCTGGCGTGACTGGCTAAATTCCTGTTCGAGAAGGCTCAATTGGTGTCTTAGCGATTGGAGCTCAACGGAGGCTGCATTCGTATCGGATTGCATCAATGGGCTGATTATGTCGGCAATAGTCTGGCCCTGTGTGACTCGCTGCCCCTCACGCACATGAATGGCATCGAGAACACCCGAAGAGTGTGCAAGAATGTCGATCAAACCTGATGACGGCATCAAATAGCCGATTGCCTGAACTCGGTGATTTATTGGAATGATAAAGAGAGCAATACACCCAAAGAATAGAATAAAAGCTAATACACCAAGAAAAATATCAAATATTCTCTTAGGAAAAACTATCGGCCTGGAGTAGTAATAGTCTGCATATTCACTAATACGTACTTCTGAACGGAATAGTGACTTGCCAGTTGAAGGCACATCGGGTAGTGAGGTTTTGTGTGGTAATTCATGATTCAAAGCGCACTCACCAATCATAGGAGACACTATGGCAACAAGATATCTTGTAATTAGGCTACATTTTTTACTTTACGAAAGAAGCTAAAATCGATCGCCACAATTATAGACATTCAAATAATGCCGAGCTTTATACACATAGAAATATCTGCGGGATAATACCCCGCAGAATCGCAGAAGAATATAACAGATTAATTATTTATACAGCCCGGCTTTCGGGCTACCATTATTCACAGCGATTGGTATTACGACCAGCCGGAACTACTAGAAGACGATTCCGAACCGCCAACGACAAGGCGTAGATCTTCGAAAGTCAGCTCTTCAACGATTTCCGAATCACCGTGAGTCTCACTAGTTTCAGTTTCTGGAGTCGACTCATTCTGGATCTTGTCATCCATCGTTAAACTCCTTTATGTCGAAAGTTGAAACCAGTTATACGTTGGCTCGATGTGCTGTGGATGTCAATAATTTCTTAATAGAATGTGGTCGGAGTATTTCTCTTATTACTTTAGCCCTGCTGTGAACTGGCCTCCATTTTGACCGGACACCCGGCTTAAGCGGAATTTAGGTTATTACTAATATTCCAAGTATATACCATACATACATTTGAGTTTGTGTTATACTCTTTGCATGGATATACGGGACTTTGGAAGCATCGGTCGAGCGGCGCAGGAAGAACTTCGGCGCCGGGCGGTCTACCTGGTCGAGCACGAAGGCCTGACTCAGGCTGAGGCGGCGTGGAGCGGCAAGCGGTCAATATCTGGCTGAAGCGTTATCGAGGACAAGGCGAGGACGGCTTGCTGGACGGCCGGCGAGTCTCGCCCCGCCGCGCCAAGGAGCGCTCACCAGCCGCGATCAAAGCCTGGTTGGAGAAGGATATCCGGCGATCGTTAAGCGGGCCAAGGCGGAAAAGGCGGTCATCTATTGGGGCGATGAGACCGGGATCTCGAACCAGGATCAGATCGGCCGCAGCTGGGCGCCCAAAGGCCAGACACCGATAGTCCGTCGCACCGCCAAGCGGGCCTCGAAGAGCCTAATCTCGGCGGTCAGCAACCGTGGCCTGATGCGCTTCATGTTTTACGACGGCGCCCTCAATGTCGACCTGTTCATCGCCTTTCTCCGAAGGCTGATCAAGGACGCCGAGCAAAAGGTGTTCCTCATCGTCGATAATCTCAAGGTTCATCATGCCAAGAAGGTCATGACCTGGGTGACGAGCCATGCCCATGAGATCGAGCTGTTCTATCTGCCGTCCTATGCACCCGACTATAATCCCGATGAGTTTCTCAACGGCGATCTGAAGCAGAAGCTTCGGCAGAAACCACAACCCGGCACCAAGGATGAGTTGGTCGAGATGACGCGGACCGTGATGCGCGCCATTCAGCGGTCACCTCAGCGGATCCGAAGTTACTTTACGCCCGCTACCGTCAAATATGCCGCCTAACTTGCATGGTATATTGTTGGGATATTAGGCCGCAAACTCATAAATAAGTACACATAACCATTGTATTGTGATTCAATGCTCCTCCATTGAGGAGGTAAATATGCACCGTCACGATCTTACGGATTTCGAGTGGTCCGTCATCGAACCCTTGCTGCCGCAGAAGTCTCGGGGCGTGCTCAATGGGATCTTTTGGCGGTTTCGTACAGGCTCGCCCTGGGCGGACATTCCCGAGCGCTACGGACCCCACACGACCTGCTACAATCGGTTCGTTCGCTGGAGCTACGCAGGGATCTGGGACAAGCTGCTGGCAGCGATGACCGAGGCCTGCGACGGTGATATCGTGATGATCGACAGTTCGCATGTCCGTGTCCATCAGCATGGCGCCGCGCCTAAAAAAAGAAGGCGGACGCCGCCAACGAAAGCGCTATGGGCCGCTCCCGAGGCGGGCTGACGACCAAAATCCATGCGGTGGTCGATGCTGAGGGGCGTCCCATCAAGCTTGGATTGTCGCCAGGCCAGGACCACGACAGCACCAAAGCGCTGTTACTGCTCGACGAACTCGACAATGGCTCGACGCTCCTGGCTGACCGAGCCTACGACACCGACGCCATTCGAGCGTTTGCCGATGACCGTGGAGCCTGGGCCAACATCCCGCCCAAAAGCAATCGAAAGGGACGCTTCGCGTTCAGCCACTGGGTCTACCGACAGCGAAATCTGGTCGAACGGTTCTTCAACAGGCTCAAACAATTCAGAGGGATCGCGACGCGATACGACCGAAAAGCTGAAAACTTCCTCGCAGCCATCAAGCTCGTCGCTATCAGGCTATGGCTCAAATTTAATGAGTCTACGGCCTAGTAATTATGAGCATCATCCTGATCCGGTCAGTCTATTGTAATCGGGCAGAGTACATCTACATCCATACATGACCGCTTGGATCACACCGCATATTTCACACGGAGTGCGTATGAGGCGTTGGGATCAGCAAACTGATGCCGAGAGCCGAATTTGAGCCAAAAGATCGAGTCTTGCAGCACACCGAAGAGTCGAGGCACTCTTTCACGGTAGGACCTCTCGATTTTCCGAGGAAATAGGTCACAGACTTCGTAACCTAACTAGTGCGCTGACGCATTCACAGGATTCAGTTTTTCGATGATGGTTTTTGCCGATTTGGTCCATGTGAACGGCTTGGGATCGTCGTTGTGCTCGTCGATGTATCGCTTGATAGCTGCCTGCAAGTCGACGACGGAATGGAAGACGCCGCGCTTCAATCGTTGTCTGGTTAGGGTGGAGAAGGAGTTTTCGACGGCGTTGAGCCAAGAACCCGATTTGGGCGTAAAGTGGAAGACCCAGCGGGGATGACGCTCGAGCCAGGCGATGCCCTTGGGATGTTTGTGCGTGCCATAGTTGTCGAGGACGACATGGATCACCTTGCCTGCCGGCACCTCGTGCTCGACGGCATTGAGAAAGCGGATGAACTCCTGGTGACGGTGCTTCTGCATACAGCGGCCGATGACCGTGCCATCGAGAATGTTGAGAGCAGCGAACAGCGTGGTGGTGCCGTTGCGTTTGTAGTCGTGGGTGATCGTTCCGCATTTGCCGGGCTGGGTGCGATCGAGGGCCTGGATCTGATGGGGCGGATGGCCCCCTCACGGCATCATCGTGCCAAGGTGGTGGCTTTCAAACACCACTAGAGGGAGTCAGCCAGATGGAGATTACAACGATTGGCCTCGACCTTGCCAAGCAGGTCTTTCAGGTCCATGGCGTGAACGAAGCGGGCGTCGTCGTCGTGAAGCGGCGCCTCCGGCGTGCTCAGGTCGTCACCTACTTCGCCTCGCTGCCAGCCTGTCTGATCGGCATGGAAGCCTGCGCCACCGCCCACTTCTGGGCGCGCGAGTTGCGCTCGTTGGGACACGAGGTGCGCCTGATGCCGCCACAGTACGTCAAGGCCTACCTGAAGCGCGGCAAGAATGATGCTGCCGACGCAGCTGCAATCTGCGAGGCCGTGACGCGACCGTCCATGCGCTTCGTGCCAGTCAAGACGGCAGAGCAACAGTCGGCATTGACCATGCACCGGGTCCGTGAGTTGCTGGTCCGGCAGCGAACTCAACTCATCAACGCGGTTCGTGGGCACTTGGCGGAGTTCGGTCTTGTTGTGGCGCAGGGAACCTGGAACGTGCCACAGCTTTTGGCGAGAATGCAGGAGGACCAGCGCGTGCTGGAGCTGGCGCGACAAGTCATCGAGCTCCTCGCAGCGCAGCTCGACGAAGTGGGGCAGGGGATCGCTGAGGTCGATGCTCGGATTAGGGCATGGCACAAGGCCCACCCTGTCAGCCAGCGGCTCGCCACCATTCCAGGCATTGGGCCACTGATCGCCTCGGCCATCGCCGCCACCATGCCTGATCCTAACGCCTTCCGTAGTGGGCGTGAATTTGCAGCCTGGCTTGGCCTCGTGCCACGGCAGAAGTCTACCGGCGGCAAGCAAAGACTCGGTCGGATCAGTCGGCTCGGCGACAAGTATGTCCGTCAGCTGTTGATCGTGGGGGGCCAGACCGTCCTGCTGCGTTCAAAGGCAGCCCGGCCCGCGCAACCCATCGGGGCCAGCGGTCATGTGTCGACCGTGTCAACAGGCCGGACACATGACTGCAAAGCAATCACATTATGCCACACGCTAACTTTTCTCTTGCAAGCCGGGGTCCATATACATCCACACATGAGATTTCTCGTCGATCGACAGGACAAGGGCGTGGGCAGGCGGCGCCGTATAAAGGCCGACGATGTCTTCAAGCTTGGCGATGAAATCGGGATCGTTCGAGCGTTTGAAGGTTCTGAGACGGTGGGGCTGCAGCTTATGAACCTTCCAGATCCGCTGAACCGTACGCAAAGATACGCCCATGGCCTTGGCCATGGCGCGGCCGGTCCAGTGCATGGCCTCAACCAGCGGCTCGCTGCAAGTCAGCGCAATCAGCCGCTGGACATCGGCATCAGGCATAGGCGGCTTGCCAGGCTTTCTGCTGACTTCACGAAGAAGACCGTCGACGCCTGCCTCGGCAAACCGCCGCTGCCAGCGCCAGACGGCCGGTCGGCTGACGCTGGAAAGCCTGGCAATCTCGGCGACGTTCAGCCGGTCGGACGAATGCAGAATGATCCGAGTCCGCGCCACATGCTTTTGAGAACGATTACGATCGGCGATGATCGCTTCCAAGCGAACACGATCCTCG
Source organism: Alphaproteobacteria bacterium GM202ARS2 (assembly GCA_014323835.1). Lineage (GTDB taxonomy): Bacteria > Pseudomonadota > Alphaproteobacteria > GM7ARS4 > GM7ARS4 > GM202ARS2. The sequence goes on along the minus strand of JACONH010000014.1, from coordinate 22,738 downwards.
ACCGTAACAAGGGGACACACATCTTGGGACATGCGGATGGTATCGCATATCCTGACAACAATGTGAATCCTATGAATGCGTCACTGCACTAGATGTAGTTCCTTAGACCAACGGTACCCAAAGAATTTTGCCGCTCTCCGTGGTCATCGACCAAACCCTCAAAAACGCCGCCTGGGAGGACCAAAATGAGCAAAACTAGTACCGACCTTCGGCTCGATTTGTGGACAAAGGCATTTCTCGGTCATCACTCACCCGTGATTCACGATAAGCTTGTATCAATGAAATCACTTCATAAAGGTCGTGCGCACTATATAGTTTCGAAAATTATGAAAAATATGTCACTAATTATCGATCATCATATGCTTTTTACCATCGAAGACATATCAAATAATATGAATGTTGATCATCATCATATATTTTCTCCAGAAAATCATCAAAAAATTATCGAAATAATTAAGAATAAATATTCTCTTGTATTGATGCCTCTGCACAGAGCAATAAATGAAGCTGTTAATTATATATGCCGTTCAATAAAAATCATTGATAATGATATAGAATCAAATAAAATTATGAAATTTTATTTGGGATCTATATACAAAATTGAGTTTTTATTTTCATATGATCTAATAACTGACAAATCTACTATTATGATAAAAAATCAAAATAATGATGGATTTATATATAAACCATATGGATATTATATAGATAGAAATCTTAGTAATCTATATAATATAATATCAAAAAATCAACAATATAATACTAATATAAAGCGTATTTTTTTTGAAAGTATGACTGAGGGTGCATATGAAAAAATAATAAGAAGGCATAAAGGAAGCATTAAAAGATTTGATCGGAAAAATATATACCATGACCTCGGAAAAATAATGGCTTTTTCTATGGCTATGGGCATCACTGACCGCCACATCGCAAATTTTATTTTCACAGGCAAAGAAATATTACAAATTGACATGGAAACCGCATTTAACAATAAACATACAAACATAGATAAATATTGCATTGGATATGGACTTCGTAATGTCATGATTAAAAATAGTAATATTAGATATTATCCTTCTATATTTGACAGTCACCCCCGGAAATATATATGTTACAATCCTATTGTAATTGACCTATCGCCAATTCGTATTGGATATAAAAAATATTACAGTATTGATCATGAATTCTTCTTTCCTCTCATTGATTCTCCGTATAAAAAAATATTTTGGGCTGGTTATGAGGAAATGCATAAAAATATAAAATACAACTTAGATTTTATATTGGAATTCTTGTTGAGAAAATTTGAAAATAAATCTATTCAACAAAGGGTATTAATTTCTAGCTCTCGATCATATAGAATAGCTCTAAGTATTTATGAGAAAAATCTTTCTTTGGATAAGAGAAATATTTCATTAATTGATAGTGAATGGTTTGTATCAATGTTTGATAGAGATATAAAGGGCAACATGGATATTATCAAATATGAGTCAGAAGAGATAATGAGTTGTCGTATGCCATATTTCTTCCGAAAATCAGATAGCTGTGACTTGTGGAGCCAACGAGGGTGTGTAGTCCCAAATTTCTACGAAGAAGGATTAATGATAAGTGTCATAAGGAAAATTGACAATTTACCGCAGTTTGTCGACATTCGTAGCTATCTAGAAAATTGCTGGTCAATTCATCCAGGCTCTTTTGATGATACATAATCATCATACACTTAGTCGGGTGTCGTCGTTTGCACCCACCCCAGCGGCCACTTCCCAATCTTGGCCGACTGCTACGATCACGAGTCGGAATCGGACACGTCCATCGCGGTAGTTAGCGAAACCGCCCCCATTCGATTCAGGGACCGGAGCATCTCCATCGCCTGTAATCCATCAGCAGTTTCGGAGATCAGGGTGCCCACCGTCCTGGAGCCATCGATATTGCGGAGAAATTCGAAAAGGTCCGCTGGTACTGAGATACGATGGCCGGTGCGTGACTGAATGTGATGGTCGGCGCTCCAGCCTGCTGTGCCGTGCGTGATGTAGGTGCTGCCAAGCCTGAAGCTCTGATTGACGACGGGAATGTACGTTCTCATGCTGGGATCATTCAGGTCCCACGAAACAGAGTGGGTTTCCACCCTGTATGGCGAGATGTAGACTGCATCCAATCCTGTTGTACACAGGCATTCGAGGGCTTCTTCCGGCGTCTCTACGATCGGTTCACCACGGACGTTGAAGGATGTGTTGAGCAGAACAGGCATACCCGTTAGACGGTGAAAGGCCGAGAGAATTTTGGCTGTTATCCCTCGGTAGGACCGGTCGATGGTCTGTACCCGAGCGGTACCGTCGATGTGGCAAACTGCAGGAATGGCTGCGCGCTGATCCAGCACCACGTCGGCTACGACCATCATGTATGGACTGTCGCCTTGCAGGTGAAAGTACGCGTGTGCTTCTTCGGCCAGGACCATCGCCGCATAAGGACGGAACTCTTCTCGGAATTTTATATGGCGGTTAAGGTCGTCTTTCGCCGTTGGTGATCGGGGATCGCACAAGATGCTCCGGTGGCCGAGCGCTCGGGCGCTGAACTCGCTACCACCGTCGTGCACGGCGATGAAAGCACCTTGAGACAGACGTATTGCGGCGTCCTTGGCCAAGCTTTCTTCTGTATCAAAGTATGCAAGCTGGATCCGCCGGTCGCCCTTAAGCGCATGCTCGATCTCTTCCGTACTATAGGGGCGACCGTGGAACTCGTCACCGTAACCGATCACAGGTTGGCGCTGCATCGTGCGTTCGAATGCGTAGAGCGCTCCGCCGATCGCAGTGCCTGCATCGTCTGCTGCGGGCGTAAACCGGCTGGTCCTGTAGACTTGGGCGATCTTACCGTTCACGACGCTATTGTGTGCTACGCCACCGGTCAGGCACAGAGGAGCCGCTTCGTGCTTGTGCGACAACCGCTCCAGCCAAGCCAAGAGAGCAATCTCTAGATCGTGCTGAATCCGCGCCGCTATGTCCTGACGGTCCAGATCCGCCCAGTAATCTGTGCGCGGTCGCAGCTTCGGTAAGCGCCAGACCCATTCGAGATCGATCTCGAAGCCCTTGTTCCCGAGCCTGATCACCTGGGGAATCCGATCGGAAACACGGCCATAGGGAGCAAGCCCCATCACCTTGCCGGCATACTGCCATCCGCGGATGTCTTGGTAGATATGCTGCGCGGCCATGGCGTAGGCGTGGCCAAGGCTGGGAAACCGGAAGTAGGGCATGCTCGCTTTCCACACACCCCAGCGTTTGTGGATCAGGAACAGCGCACCGTCCTTTACAAGAAAGACAGCTTCCGCTTCATCAGCATCGCCATCGGGCACCTCTTCACCCAGCATCTCCCCTTCGCCACGAAGATATTCAGCGAAGCTATATCCGCTGCCGTCGACGATCACGATCAGACCGTCGCGGCCTCCGGTGAAGTAGCGCGCGTAAAAGGCATGGAGTAGATGATGTGATGGATTGACGGAAAGCGGTCCTCCGTATCCCATGGCCCGAAGGTCGTACTCGCAGTCCATTTTCGGATATTGATTGATGGTCGCACCGGAGACCCCGCGCAGAGAAGGAAGGTTGACGGCGTTGAGACAATACTGGATCGAGCGGCGGGGAAATCCTTCGTAGTGTTTGGTGCGTACCAGTCGCTCCTCGCGCACCGCGGCAAGAATGCCACTGTCACCGACGATACACGCGGCGGCGTCGTGAGCGCAGTTGATACCAAGGAAGAACGGCCCCTTAGTGATCTGGCCGGCATCCGTGTCTTTGGCAGAGGGCAGGGTCACCAATCTGATCCTACGTAACGATGGTTGCGGCTATTCGGCTCCAAGCCCGTACTATCTCGGACAGGCTTGCCTCCGACCCCATTTGGCTCAGCACGCCTCGGATACGACGGACGAAGATCCACCGTGAGGGTAGGGCGGCAAAAGGTAGAAAAAGAACGAAGCGAGCGAGCAGGGTTCCAAGGACAATGGTACGGATTCCCAGCCGGGATGCCCAACCTTTGTGCTTGTCGTAAAAGCGGATCAGTCCCTTGTAGTTCAGAAAGAGGCGGTAGGCTGCGACATGGTCCATCGCCGCGCCGCCGAGGTGGACTATCTCGGCATCGGTTGAGAAGACTACCTTCCAACCATTGTTCCAGAGTCGACGGCACAGATCCACTTCTTCGCCATAAATGAAGATCTCTGGGTCGAAGCCGGCAGCTTCGTCGAACGCTTCCCTGCGGAATAGCATGCAGGCGCCATTTACCCAGTCAACCTGCCGCGTCCGGTCATGCGCACTCCACCAGGCATGGCGGCGCCCCAACCAACGGGCGACCCAGGGCAGGCGGTGGAGTTCGCTGTGTGTGAGCAGGTCCGCCACGAGATTGGGGAAACTGTCCATAGATCGCTGAAGCGTGCGGTCGGCGTTGAGATGGCGTGCGCCAACGCAGCCAATCGTGATGTCGGATTCGATAGCGGAGACCATGCCCGGCAACGTGGATGGTAACACAACGGTATCCGTGTTCAGCAGCAGCAGGTAGTCACCTGTGGCCACTTCGCGTCCCTTGTTGTTGCCGACGCTGAACCCGACGTTCTTGGTGAGGGGAACGGCAAGAACGTCAGGATGCTCGGCTTGCAGCCATTCGACCGTTCCGTCTTTCGAGTTGTTGTCGACCACGATTATTTCGAGTGAGCAGTTGCCACGGTGTTTCTTGAGCGATTCGATAGAATCCTTGAGAAGCTGCCGAGTGTTCCAGTTCACATAAATGACAGAAATCACCAGCGGGTCCTTACCTGCATCCGTCTGTTGGATATGATCGACCATAGTCGTGGTCGAAGATGACTTGACCTTCGGTATGGGGTGGATGCGCACGGCGTTCCTGCGGGCGGCCTCAATCTCGTCGAGATAGGCACCGATGCTCTCCTCGCCAACGCAGAAGACGTCCGGCTTTAGGAGCTCGATCGACACGCCGGCGCATCGCTCGGGATATTCGTAGACGTAGTCTACGCAGCCGAACGCGGCCAGGACCGCGCCGCGATCCGCGCCCGATACGATCGGCCGTGACGGGCCCTTGAGTTCGCGCACTGAGCGGTCGTCGTTGATACCCACCACCAGAACATCACCCTGTGCGGCGGCCTCGCCAAGAAAGTGAATGTGCCCTTTGTGGACCAGATCGAAGCACCCGGTCGCCAAGACTAGGCATCTGTCTCGCTCACACTTGCGGATCTCTGCGAGGTCGGACTGGCTGACAATCCTGGCCAAGTCATTCTGTGTCATGCTCAATCTCTACAGGAAATTGAGTTGGGCGGATTGAGCCGCGAATGGATGCCGAGCATATCAAACAAAACAGCTCGATTGTCGGGGTCAAGAATGTCGGTTCGAACAAGATAGCAGGGGTGCTCCTCGACCAAAATTCTGAGTCGACCCCACTGCTGCATCATCTCCCGCCCGAAGCGGGCCACGTCGTGACCACACCATTCGAGCAGTTCCTCCTCCAGGCCGTAGACGTTAACGCCGAGCGAGAATTGGTCGAGGAAGCCGACGGCTTCGTCGGGTGGCAGCCGGCGGACGCAGTCTTCCTGCTCCGGCCGGTAATCGATGATCAAGGTGTGGTGTAGCGGGGCCGACATGCCTGGAGCGGCTGGCAGGTCGGTATACGGGTCACGAAGCCTCTCGCCTTCCCGGAGCGACGGGAGCTTTGGTGCATGGTCCGCCGCCGTGTCGTTTGGACGAACCCGCATGTTGCTCGGAACCCCAATCACCTCACCATTGCTGACAATGGCGTGAGAGTTCGTCAAGAAGCGCGCGCCATACCGACAGAGCGTTTCCACGAGTGTCGTTTTGCCACCGCCGCCGCGTCCCGCGATGAGAACGCCCTGGCCGTCGATTTCGACAGCTGCCGATTTCAAAAACAGCTGTTGCTTCTCCAGGGCCGCCGTGAAGACAAAGAACTTGACGAAATAAGTCCATGTCGGGCGTTCGAGTTCCACACCGACCATGTAATAGCGGCGCCCGAACCGGTGCAGGACGACCGGTGCGCCGAAGTGGTCTGTTGCAAAGTAACCCATGGCAAACGCGCCCGCCCGGTAGCTGGGGTCGGGCGGGTAGTCGGCAATGTGCTCTCGGACGATGCCCTCGGTGTCGTCGATGCACCAAAGCTCGAATTCCGTGGGCGCGTGCGGGTCCAGCACGGCACGGCTACTGAAGAAGCCACGCGCCGCCGAAGCAGAGGCCGAGGTGACGAGGCATGCCGTAGTATTGCCAAGGAAAACATTTAAACTGTCCCTTGAGGCACTGGTTCGGCGCAAGAAGCTCTCGAGCTCATCCATGGACAATTTCTCTGGCGGTGGGATGCAGGACGACGTCGAACTCGGATGGGATGGCGCAACGCATTAGCGTGTCAATTAGGACGCACACGGCATCCGCCTGTTCACGCGGGTAGTCGAGCCGTTGGCTGTTGCCGTCGCGTAGAATGGCTTCAAACTCTCGAGCCAGAACCATGGTCTCTAACTGGGCGAGTTGGACCCACAAGGCGTCGAATACCGCAAAGAGCCGGCCAGCGCGCTCGGCCGTTAGAAGAATCTCGGTTACCTTGCGGTCATAGTCCGTCGCATCGATTTCCGGCATCAGGGAGAGATAGTGCTCGGTTCGGAAGCCGAGGAGGCCAGGTCTGATCAGATCGCCGTTGGGTTTTCGGCGGGGGCGTCTGATCTCGTACACCTCCTTGTCCAACATGTTTAGAGAACCAACGCTGATGGGAGTGCCGACGTGCCGGGCGTTCAGCAGATCGGCCAGTTCGGCCCTTGGTGGTGTGCCGAGGGCGGCGGTGCTCTCAAAATCCCAACTCTGCGGATCGAACAATCCGTCGAAGGTCTGGAGGAGCTCCGAGCGTTCGCAGATGACGCCGAGTTCTTCGACGCAGAACTGCATTCGACAAGCGGAGGTACGCTCATCGAGCGATAGCGGTGATTCGTGCAGTTCGGTTTTCTCAAAATCTACCAAGTGGAAAACGTCGCCGCCGTCGAGGCCGGCCTCGACGATGATGTTGCGCGGACTCATGTCACGCCAGACTACCCCGTGATCGAAGAGCACGTCTAGGCAGCGCCTATACTGTTTCAGTAGAGAGTTTCGCCGTGCTCCGCATAGGTCGTTAGTAAGGAGGAGCTCCTCCAACGTTTCACCCTGTTTGGTCGACCAAAGCGCGTACGTGTAGGAAGTAGGGGCGTCTCGGATCACCGCTATCGGCAGGTTCATGGTGAATGTGCCACTGGAGGGCTCCGCTCCAAGCGAGACACAGCCCTCCAGGGTTTGACCGAATCTGGTCAGGACAGACGAAATTGCGTTGATCTCCGCCAGCAGTCGGCCAGGTTTGCGAGGGTTGTCGCGCTTGCTGACGACTGACGTCCCGAAGGGGAGCATCCACGCTTTAACCACACCATCCCGAAATGCGGCGTTGCGCCCTGGCACGTCGAGCTGGCATTCCACGAATCGCGCTGGATGACCGTTCACTGTGCCCAGGAAAGCGGCTACTTCCGTATGGTGACCTGGGTTGACAAAGTACACTGTTGTGGTCGCGGTCCGGTCCAGGGCGTCAAGACTTTCAGCCTCCACCCAGCCGTTCTCGATCGGTAGAGAGTCTGGCTTTGGGAAGCACTGCTCCAAGGGTTTGCCCGCTTTATGGAGATAGATAGCGAGTTTTCGATAGTCGTCCGGCGCGAGACGAGACAGGGCCTCCCAAGACGTCCGTGCCGGCCATGCCTTGCAAATTTGAGTCGCTATGAGGCGCGCGAGAAGATTAGGCTGTGCGCAGATCCTGAGCCCAGCCGAAGGGTTCTGCATTAAAAGACTGGCGATCGTGTCCGTGTCGTGTCGCATTTACCATCAGGGCGTCGCGAGGGGGATCAAAGCGGACGCCGTGACCGTGCTACCTTCCTCGACCAGAATACCGAGGAACCCATCCCGGTCGGCTGCCCTGATCGCCCCCCGAGAGGACAGGTTATCCAGACTCGCCGTTGCACGGACCATGCCTTGGCCGACATCGACTGTTAGGGAACTACCCGCGCGTTCGACGCGGTGGTTCAAATCCTGGCATGCCACCACCACTTCCTCTTCCGCCATTGAGCAATCCAGGCGCACCCGCACCGTGATACCCGGTAGGGGCTCGATTCCGGAGATTCGGAGCCCAATCCACCCTTCGATAAGGCTCCCCTGCAGCTGGTAGAGACCCTCCCGGCCGGGAGTGACCCATGTAAAGCTCAGATCTCTCCAGGCCGTGCCACTGTTCTCCGTTGTATTGCCAAGGCATGCGGCGTCCGCGATCACCCGCTCCGTCACTGCCGCGTGGGGGTACCAACGATCCCCAAGCATTAGGGAGATCGGGGGGAGCAGGTCGATCCAGAGGTTCCACCACAGGCAGCACGGTGCGGCGGACGGGAAGGGGCGCTGGGACGAAAGGTTGAAGATCGGCCGACCGGAAAGCATCGTCCAGATCCAGTCAATCCAGGCGACGATGTCCCATGCCTGATAGCGCTCGACCAGCTGCGCGAAGCGTGCCCGAGAGAAGCCGTCCAAAACAGTCATTTCCTGGACGTCTGCCAGTTCTGCAAGCCGCAGCCACGTCTTCTCCCTGTGTGAGATCGACCAGAGATTCGTGAAGTTCATGAAGCTGTGAGCCGCGGCGATCAGTACGGCGAATTCAGCCGAAGGGATACAGATCGGCGGCGTCTCGGTAGACAGGTGCGTATTGTCCGCATTCAGTTCGGCCGCTTCGATAAGGGTGGCCTGCATCAGGCCGGCGCCCCACACTGGTCTTTTGGGGGCACCCCAGATGGAGTCGGGATACCGGCTGATCGGAAACCCCCACTGAAGGTCGAACTCTACCCCGTCTCGGGTAAACTCTCCGATCTCATGCATAAATGGTTGCCGGGTTTGAACGTATCCCGTGTCGAGGAGGTGCTCGATGAGCGCGCGCGCGTCAGCAAGGACCAGATCGATGTCGCCACACCGTAGCAGTGCCGGATCCCTCGTCAGTAGAAAGATGGAGAAACCCTTGATTATAGTGCCGACTTCGTGGCCAAAGTGATCAATCACTGCGCCCAAGGCACCAACGTTACGTCGGTAGTTCGCTTCCGTTTGTTGGTGGGTTGTTGCAATCTCGGCGAGGAGGGGGCCGGGAAATCGCTCCTGCAGATCCTGTCGGTGGCGTAGGCAACGGCCTTGGAGGTTGTGTTCCGCGATGAGTTTTACCAAAAGTTCCACATCTTGGACCTGACTTGGCAGCTTTTCCATTCTGCCGGTGGCCACCGCGAGCAGAAAAACGTCCTCGTTGCTCAGATCTTCTGTGTCTCTGGCGGGAGCGCCCAAGTGAGATCTGTCAGAGCGTGACGAAGGTGGGATAGGGAGCATGCTGAGACCGCTCCAGAGGCAATGAGCCGAACAACGCGCTCTCTTTCAAGGCCATCGTTTCACCTGGGAAGTCGGGGTGGGAGATTTGGTCGAACGCTATGACGGCTCCTTTCGTCATGTGTGGCATCAGAAGTTCGAGGCATTCCTTTGTCGGTTGGTAAATATCCATATCGAAGTAGGCCATTGCGACGATGGTCTCGGGATGATCGGCGAGGTAGCGCGTGAGTGCCTCTGGAGCATCGCCTTTCTCCAAGCTGAATCGGCGGATGTGTGCGCCTGGAGTCTCTTGTTCGTGAAGTGTCAGAACTTCCTCAAGATGCGCTTTATAGTCAGTCGAGACACTCATCGCATGGCCATGGACACGATCCGACTTACCATCTTTATCTGTAGGCGTAGTAAAACCCTCGAACGTGTCGAAGCCAATGACTTTTCTATAGAGATTGTGCGGCTCGTACCGGGTGCGTAAGCCAATGAAAATAGAGAGATGCCGGCCCCAGCGCACTCCGAACTCCATCACAACGCCGTGAACGCCCAAGATCCGACGGTAGAGCGCGTCAAGCGATAAGATCTCGGAAACCCTCTGAGGCCGCATGTAGACCTCCAGATGGTCTAACCGGTCTTCCTTTGGGATGGGCGTGCCTTCACAGAGAGTCCTCAAGAGTTCCCGGGTTCTCTGTTCCTTGTCGGACGGAAAATAGATGCTTCTCAATGTTAATCTTCTCCTGTTTGGGAAGAACGAAGACAGTCTCCCGTATTCTGGGGGGCGTTTTCGTTACCAATATCAGTCATTAGACTTTACACTGCCATGGTTGACGAATTTTCAACCGCAGCGGAGAGTCGCCTCGGTGCCAATTCAAGCCGCGGCCGATCTGTCGTCTTCGAGAACGATGACGTGTCCCTGGCATCGACCAGTGTCACAGAGAGCATCGGATCTAACTCGCTACCTTGCGTAGCTTCCTGCAAAAAGCCCCAAAGCGCGCCAACGAAGTCGTTGGTCACCGATCTCGACATCCAAGGGTTGAACCGTAGACCAATGTCGATCGACATCGTTCCGACAGCATTGTTATAAGAGAGCTTCAAGCATGGCGAGCCGAAGTCACAACTCTGAATGTCCAGATGACTGATGTAACTCTCGCGGGCCGCCAGCGGTTGGGCGGACAGCCAGTCGGCCAATGGACGGAAGGCGATGTTCCAGAGCGGATCGCCCGGTATCGGACACAGAAACCCGTCCTCCCGACGGCCCATCCAGTCGAAATGGAAACCTGCATCGGTATTATCGATCAAAAGGCGAACCAGATCCCCCGTTCTGTATCGGATTAGCGGCTGCATCTGGACGAACGGGAAAAGCTCGGTCAAGACGAGTTCGCCGACCTCCCCCCGACGCACCTGCCGTCCGTCCTCACCGAGGACCTCCGCTATGACGTGCGGGTCAAGCACGAAGTGACCGTTCGGCCAGATTTTGCAGGCGCCGCCGAATATCTCGGCCATCGAGAAGTTCTCGACGAGCAGCGGATTATCGAAAGCCTCCATTAGGAAGCGATACCGCCCGGGGTCCGTGTACCCAAGGACCTGCAGGCAGCGGATCGAGGGTGGATCTCTCTTCAAGCCACGCTCCTGTAAAGCCTGCCCGAGCAAAGTAAGGTGAATACCTCCGCCACATAATACGGTTGGCCGCAGTTCCTTCCCCTTGAAGCGGAACGTTGCAGCAAGAGCAGCGAGGGCTTGGTCCAGTTCGGTGTCGTCGCTCAACGCGATCGGAAAACTGTTTGCGGCACCTGGCATCGGCATGGCCTGGCCATGACGCCCGTATTGTACCACTAGGGACAGACTTTCCGCATCCGTCTCGTTCCTCGCTAATCCGAACAGGTGTTGAATGACAGCAGCCTCATCGGAGGTCCGATGGCGCCAGGTAAGGTCACCCGTGGTGCCACTGGTATGAGTAATCAGTGCTGCCGCCCCGATGGAGCGACGGTCAAACATGAAATCCGATCGGTACTGGGATTTGCTGAGTGTCGGGATCAGCGGCAGATCGGCGACAGAGGTGATATCGGACAGCCGCACATTCTCCCACAGATCCTTGTAGAAGCGGATCTGGGCAGCATTTCTCAGGGTCGACGCCAACAGCCTTTGGCGCAAGACTGCCGAGTGGCTCATCGGTGGGTTAGTCTTTGAGCTTCTGCATCAGCACCATACGGCTAGGAACGCTGAGCGCCTCGGCAACTGCGAAGGCGCCGCCGGCTTCCCGTACGGCCTCGGCCATCGCTCCGTGAGCGGAATCTAGCGCCTCCGCGATGGCAAAGGCTCCACCCGCTTCCTCCACCGCCTCGGCGACGGCGGTCAAAGCCGTGACATCTTGCGCCTCTGCAACGGCAACGACAGCCTCCTGCATAGCCAACGGAAGGGTCTCGTTCTGGATGGCCTCAGCAAGCACGCTTATCTGGCTTCCCGCCCGCAGGCAATCCGCTACCGACGCTGAACCGCCAGCCTGCTTAAGAGCTTGGTCAACTTTCATACCGGTCTTCGAATTAGGTGTGCCAATTTTCATAGCTTACCTCATTTCTTGTATGACTTCCTTGGCCTGCTGCCGGTTTCGTGGACACAAAGATAAGATCATGGCCATGGAACTGGAGATTGGGTATTATGATACGGAAGGCCAACCCGACAACAAGATCTTATAAAAATTCGATTGGAGCAAGAGGCATGATGGAGGGCGCCATCCTGGGTTATGGAACGATTGCAGCTGGCCATCATGAAGGATATCTGCAGACACCGAATCTTAGAATCAGTTGCATCGTAGACGAGCGGCCACAACGGCGTGAGGCGGCGAAGAAAAGAGACCCAGATGTCGCTGTCTTCAGCTCAATGAAAGAGCTTTTCGGTGCACGGCAGCCCCATTTCATCGACATCTGCACTCCGCCGTCCATGCACCTAGACATGATCTTAGCCGCGCTGGCGGCTGGTTGCCATGTGCTGTGCGAGAAGCCGTTTCTGCTCGATCTGCGGAGCTTCGACTATCTCCTAGATATGGCGAAGCAAACCGATACGTTCATCTACCCAAGTCACAACTATAAGTTCTCTCCGGTCATGCGCAGACTGGTGGAGCAGGTGCGATCTCCAGAGTTTGGGCAGGTTTTGCGCGGGTTCTTCCAGACGATGCGCAAAGGGCACGCTCGCGGCGTTCCAGAGTGGAGGCCAGACTGGCGCCGGGACCTCGCTTACTCTGGAGGCGGGATCATTCAGGATCACGCGACACACAGCATCTATCTCGCCTGTTACCTTTGCAACAGCTGGCCAGAAGCGGCCTCCTGCGTGGCCGGCAACTTGAGCAATGATGTCTTCTCGACGACCGAAGACACCGTCCTTTTGAACCTCTACTTCCCCAATTCGGTGCAAATTAGTCTGGATCTAACTTGGTCCTGCGCCTACCGTCATACGGCGTACACGCTGATTGGCAGCAAGCAGAACATTATCGTTGAGAACGACGATTGGTGGCTGAGCGAAGCAGGTAGTGTCCATAGGCAGAACGTAGTCTCTGACTTCAACGACCCGACGCACAGGAAATGGTTCGTCGACATGTTTCAGGATTTCAAGGTGAGCATCGGCGACGCTGACAAGCAGCGCGCGCTGCTGCGAGAAGCATGGATGACTTGCGCGGTGATTCAGACCGCTTATGAGTCGGTCGCCGAAAGGGGTGCCGTTCGCCCGATCCCGGAGATCCCCTCCGCGATCGGGCTCTAATCGAGAGCCATACCGTCCTCATGCTCGCACCGTGATACTGGAGTGCTCCGAGAGACGGCAGCCTTCGGGTCTGCGCTTTTCTTGGGCTTTTTTCTGACCGAAGAGGCATGATGTCTAACCGCTACCAGAAAAGCCGCGAACTTGCCACGCAAGCCGCCAGGCACGACGCCTGGGTCGAGGCCGAGACGACGGATCCGGCCCGCCAGAATTATCAGTTCATTAACAACCATTACCCACTTTTCGCGACGCACGCTGAAGGGGCCTATCTGTGGGACATCGATGGCAACCGATATATAGACTACACACTTGGGTATGGAACCGTCCTACTTGGGCATGCCCACCCCGCCGTAACGCGGGCGGTCCAAGAGGAGGTTGCTCGCGGCCCCTGCCTGTCACCTTTGTGGAAGCCGATGCAGGCTGAGCTGTGCGAGATGATCTGTCGGCATGCGCCAAATGGCGAAAGGGCCTTCCTTATGAAGACCGGGTCGGATGCGACCACGGGTGCAGTACGCTTGGCGCGCCTCTTCACTGGTCGCAAGCGCGTTCTCCGCTGGGGTTACAATGGCTGGCACGATTGGAGCACTCCCCGGCCAGGGGGTGTGCCTGAGGAGACACAGGCCCTTGTGCATTCCTTCAACTACAACGACGTTAGCTCGGTGGAGCAGCTTCTGAACAGATATCGGGGTGAGGTTGCTTGCGTCTTTATGATGCCGTTTGACGTCGAACCGCCGGAGCCGGGATACCTGCAAGCGGTACGTGACCTCGCTCATGCGCACGGAGCGCTTGTCATCTTGGACGAGATGCGCAGCGGGTTTCGTTTCGGCATGGGCGGTGCCCAGGCGTTTTTAGACGTGAAGGCCGATTTGGTGACCTACAGCAAAGCAATCGCGAACGGCTTTGCGATCTCCTGCATCGCCGGGCGGGCGGACGTCCTGAAGGGGTTGAGCGGGACGAAAATGACTGCCACCTACTTTGCAGCCTCGGAGGCGATGGCTGCGGCCTTGAGCTGCCTGCGCACAGTTGAGGCAGAGCGGGTTCCGGAGAAGGTCTGGATGCTCGGGGAGCGGCTCCTGACCGGCTTGTCCGCTGCGGTCGAGGCAGAAGGTGGACTCGCGTCGGTATACGGCTATCCGCCCTGTCCGCATCTTGAATTCGATTGCATGGATGCGGATGCGAACCAGCGCGCAAAAGTCCACTTCTTTACGGAGACCGCCCGGGCGGGGCTGTTTCTACATCCAAGCCACCACTGGTACGTAAGCGCGGCACACACGATCGAGGATATTGACAAAACGATATCCATCTTCAGGTCGGCGATGCGGGAGACTGCCCGCCACCTTTAGGGAGAGAACACCAAAATCTGTGGGGCAATGAACACGCTACACGACCGTCTGCGAATTCTATGCCGCCATTCCCGCTGGGCATGCCAGACGTCGGCCGCTTTGCAGCGTAGAGCTGTTTTCAGGCGTCCTTAGCGGGTATTTTTACCCGTTCGTAGCGGTACCCTTAATTGGCGTTTTCGAGCACGTAACCCAAGAAATAGAGGAATGTCCTCGCGAGCAAGCCTATCGATTCTTGGTTCCTGTACTGTACCCTTCGGCGGTGGCGCTGGCGTTTCGCGAAGCTCCTCGGTCACCAGACCATGCGCAAAGAGAGTGTTCACGTATGCCTCCAGCGGCCTGTGATAGCTCCGCGTGACACCCTGGCGTCCGCCATCGTATTCCTGCATGGGCACGTCAAGCTCCGAAAGGTATTTATCCACCCTGCGAAACTTGAGCTTGCGCTGCTCGTCAACACCCCATCCGCTTTGCCGAGGAATCCGGAAGCAAGGGTGTATGAGGAGCAAGACGAGTCGCCCACCGGGCTTCAGAGCCCAAGCGGCTGAGTCGATGGCATCGCCGAGCGGGTTGATGTCCTGGAGACTGAGGAGAAACGTCGCGCCGTCGAAGCTTTCCTTAGACAACGCGTTAACTGAAGGCAAGCGCGTAGCGTCGCCGACGTGGAAGCTCCGCCCGCGGTGATGTTTCCTCGCCAGAGCGATCAATTTCTCGCTGAGATCAACGCCGACATAGTCCGCGCCGCATCCTGAAACCGCAGAGCAGAGCGCTCCGGCGCCGCATCCGATATCGAGAATACGCTCGCCTTTGCGGGGCTGAAGCAGCTCAATGAGCGTGGGCATGGCTCGTTCTCGATGGTGCCGGCTGCCCTCTGGGCCCGACCATCCCGAATACCACCCAGCCACTGCGTCCCAGCTCTTACTTCGGATTTGTTTCCGCTCTGCGCCGCTTTTGGGCAATGGACTGGGCGCGCCTCCGTCCGGTGTGCTCTTCACCGCTGATTTGCGGCGGCGGCGTTTTGGTTTGCTGCTTGGAGCGGGTCGCTTCGACATGTCTTGGGACATCGAAATTAATCCTCTCAACCGACGCATTAGGGATTGTGTCCCTTGGCGTGGCGCATGAAGGCCCGCGTGACGTCATGGGCAAAATATCAATCGGCTGCCGGTAAGGCCGGCAGCTCGATGGCCGTAGATTGCACGACTCGGACCAAAGCCTCAAGCTGCATGCAGCGATTGGTTATGGTTCATTCGTCGCTCTGCTTGAGCAGGACGACACCGATCGGGCGCTCGGCTTTCGAGCCACTCGTGACCGGGGAGCGGTGCAGAGATTTTTAGACAGCCTGAGGGATCGCAGCTGCAGCCTCAGCCAGACCCACAAGGCTCGAAACATCACTTAGCGGATCGCTCCGAAGCTGCACGCCAGCATTCGCCGGGCGTCTTGACATCCATCCTCAAAGGCATCGACGAGATTCCGGCCATCATCCGCCTCGACCTACCACTCGACCAACATCATCGAATCGATGAATGCGGTGATCAGGCAGTCTGCCATGCCGTCAAGCGCTGGCGGAACGCGAAGATGGCGCAGCGTTGGACCGCCGCGGGCTACCAAAGGCTTCTGACGCCTCAAGGCCTACAGCTGCTACCTGTCTCGAAAGACGCTGTGAAAAAGCACGGCCCTCCGACCACTTACGTAGCCGGCTGGCGATCTGCTCAGGGAACCAGCCTTCGCTCAGACGCTGGATTACGAATGCCCGCAAGCGCTCGCCACGTTTGAGCATGACCTGACGTACCGCCGCAGGAGATAGGCGCCGTCGGCATGATTCGGCTGGCAACCGCCGCGCAACAGAGTATTATGCCGGACTTGGCGGGCCATCGCTCGAATCCCGCCCACTACACGCATTAGCGCGAGCCGATCGCTTTCTTTAGCGCTGAGCTGCGTGTATCCTCTCGGCGTAACACCGTTTCTTGTTCCGAAACAATCGGATAGCATTATCCGCGACGGTGCTGCACCTCACGCTTGAATTTGCCGGGGCTTGAATTTGGAAGATCCGTCACCATCGCTTGATCGTGAATATGTGAAAGGAGTAGTTCATTCTTATGGTCAGGCCTGGGTAAAGAAAGACTCAAAACTGATCGGTTCCCTATTCACCACCGATGCCACCTATCATGAGCAAGTCCTCAGCGATCCGATCCGTGGACGGCGCAATATCCAAAGTTACTGGCAGAACCGAGTCGGTCGCGGACAAAAAAACATAGAATTCAAAATCTTAAACTTATACATCGACGGCATGAATGTGATCGCTGAATGGCAAGCCAAATTCGATGTTGTGCGAACGAATACGCGAATCTTGATGAAGCAGGTTGCAATCCTTGAGTTTTCTGGAAGAAAAATTGCTTCTTTGCGTGAATATTGGTCAAGTCGGCCTATCGGTAAAGCGGGTATCCCCAGATCAAAATCACGTATTAAATCTGATTATCATAAATCTTATAAGAAACGCCGTCGGCTATGACGTCGATTTGCACCCAGTTGCACTAATAATTCCGATCCGCCGCAATCCGCGTTGTTTGAGTCTTCTTGCTTCGATCGAAACAAGAGGTGAGACGGCATGTCCAAAGTCATGACGATCACACCTGCCCCATCGTTTGATCAGTTCTCCGCTGGGTGATGCCTGCTTACCGTTTCAGTGCTTCGATTTCCACGGCGTTGGAGGGATTGCCGCGGCAGAGCTGTTGAACTCGGTTTGACATCCATCTTCGGTCGTCGATCGTCCAGATGGCATCGCTCATAAAGCGGTTGAAGGGTTCCGCTGAACGGACACGCAAACGACGTTGGGAGCAACGGCCGAACGATGTTACGAAGGGTTGATCTCACTTGATGAAAACGAGGGGCGGACATGACCGGCGATACAAGGTCGACGCCTGGCGACCCGACATGCCGTCTCGGGGGCAGTGCCCCGGTCCACCGCCTCCTGCGCCTCCGCAGCGGATGCCCATGAGCCTCAACGCTAGCGTTGGTTTCAGCAGGAGGAAACTGATGGACAACCGCAAGAACGGTATGCGGTCGGCAACGCGCTTGAACAGCGAACGGATTACGCGGTGGAAAAGCCGCGTTCCAGACAGAACCGAACGAAGCAGAGCCGTCCAGCAGCATCGGCGCATTGCCCGGATGCCGCTCAACGGCTCCCGTCGCGTGCGTTCACCGCCTATGGTTGCTTGCTCCGTCATGTCACTTCCGTCTGACCGGTCGTTGAAAGAGACGCAGCAAGTCTCTAGACAACAGCATATTAGCCTACGGTGTTATCCTCAAGCTGACAAGGTTATTTCCACGATCAGTCATCGTGAAACAGAACAGCATGGCGACCATGATGTGCGAACGGCATCGATTCTATTCGCAAAGAGGTACCAAACCCACCACAGGATTTTTTCAGATTCCTGGTTTTTTGATGCCGTTCTTTTTGATCCAGTTGCTGAGGTTAGCGGGAGTTGTTCGGGAGCGCGTGTAGATGCCAACTCAAAAAGGACCATGGTCAGAAACGTCAACACGCTCGACTATGCCAGGGGCCTCCACCAACAAGCAGCACGCCAGTGCTCAGCGCAAGAGGCTAGAGGTGTCCGGTGCCATCCGGGTCTTCATCGTCTTGGCCGCTCGCTGAAGGAACTGCTTGAGACCGTTGATAAGCTCCGAGATCGCCAGATCAATCTGATCAGTCTGGAAAAGTGATACGACAAGCGCCGCCGGGGAACTCGTCTTTCAAGTTTTCGGCGCTATCGCGCATTTCGAGCGACTGCTCATCTCTGAACGCACCAAGGACGGTATCAAGGCCGCACGAGCTCGAGGCAGAAAGCCAGGGCGCTCTTCAATCGACGCTGACAAGCGCTACGCTATCTTTAAGTTAGTCGATGCTGGTCTTTCTCCGACCAGTGCCGCGCGCCAAGTCGACTTGGCGCGGTCAACAATCTATCGTGAACTTTAAAAAAGAATTCGTAGTACGCTCTCATAAGTTGAGTCAATGTTAGCGCTGCGCACCGAGGCACACACGAACCCTAACAGCCATGGGGATGATCTCCTCTCTAAACTGAACTCAACCGATCACCTTCTTCGGCTTGATGGCTGGTAGAGCAATCGGCAACAGCGTATGATACAGCATGGCGGACGCGGCTCACGCAAGTTCGGCCAAAAATTGGTTTGGCAACAATTTCTCAAAATATATCAAATCGAGAGCAACATCCGCCAAATCTTGGCGCATAAATTAGGATAGCATGCCTTCACTACTGGATGCGAATCTGGACACTTCAGTAGGAGCCTTTCACATGATCATCCGGACACCGGAAGATCTTCAGCAGCCGAAAATGCTGGAAGAAGACGTTGAAGTTTTATCTTCGCCAAAAATAATATGGGTGAATGACAGTGCTATTGCTAGAGATTTCCCAAAGCCCTGGGCTGAAACAGCATCTGTAGAAGAATCAGAATCACGTGAGTTGAGGCGACGTTTTATAGTTGAAAATGCAAAAATTATCTCTACGCCGTTGGCTAACGAAAATGTTGTTACAGAGGGTGTTAAGACGACGGGAGAGAAGCGGCGAGCCATGAGGCCTCCTAGATATGGTAGAGCTTTAGTAACCAGAGCTTATCCTCTCGGTCTTGATCTTTTACATAGAGACATATCTACATCGTCTATTGGCTTGCTTGACATAAAAGGCGTTGGAATCGCTCAAGGATTGATTCCAAAGATCGCTGATTACAGAACTGGAACTTTGCAGCTTGATATTGCAATTGCAGAATTAATAAACCAAATGATAATCGAAGAAATAATGCGCCGATTGAACCTAGATGTATGTGGGGTGCCAGTATACGCTATTTTAGATTTAGGATTCTATGCACGAAATCATGATAGAAAGAATCTGACGCGCTGTGCTGCGTTGGTTCGTTCTGGGCACCGCCGACCTGCGAACGGCCTAGATCTGCCATTTTTCGGAAGTGATGACCAGTTGGTACAGATAATGATTGAGTTGATACTTCGACTACATGGAATTTCCTCTACTAGGAGTGATTCGTTAACGTTCATGATCGGCCGAAATAAGAACGGTCTATGCTATGCATCGTATGCTGGAAAACCAGTTAGGGGAATGCTGCCAAAACACGCAGAGAAATTGTTAACTAACCTAGGAATAACTTTGGCTGCTGGCGAGCATATGTCCTTTCAAGCATGTAATGTACAAATAGCACATGGGTGTGTACATTCTCCTTTGAGCGCGCGTATGGTAGACTTTTTTCAATATAAGCCAATAAAAGATTATGACAGGCCTTTATTAAGTTTAGTCAAAGATCGTGCTTTAAATTGGGGTGGAGTTATATGGCCTGATGATGAACTACGGATGCGAACTCACATGCAACGTGATTGTTTGAACATGAAAATTCTTCAAAATAGAAGCCTTAAGGATGATCTTTGTGATTGGATTGGTGTTGAGCCTGGGATGCAAGTTCATGGCAGTGAATACCTTGGATATGAGCTAGCTCGAGGGATCGAAAGTGACAATATTTCGCCCGAAGAGCTTGCCAGTATATTAGACGACATCATAGATAGTGCTTTCATCGAGACAAGTTCAGGCATATCAAAGAGTCAGTTAACACCGTTCAACCTGGATTTACTCCCTACACTGTCCTCGGCACTGCCGCTTTGACGGGAGATAAGCCTGAACAAGGGTGAGGCTCACCATGCCTTGAAGAACGCCATCCACTTGGACGCCTCCGGAAACCTGGTTATTTAAGTAGATTTTAGTAAGCTCTGCCTGCGTACTGGGAGGAAGAGCATTTGCCGAAGCCATTAGGATTTTGGAGCGTTGAAGATCGTCTCGGCGAGTTGTCGGCGCAGGGCGATCCGTTAGAGAAACTTCTGGAGATTGTCGACTTTGGTAAGCGGCCATTGAGTACCGCCGTTTTTCCAAGCCTATGCGTTGCTAAGATACGTCCTTAAAGGCGTGATTAAGTACGTAGTTAAGGACAGAGAGCTTGGGTCGCATGGAGATTTTGACGGGCGTCGAGCGTCGTCGTCGCTGGTCATCTGAGGAGAAGCTTCAGATTGTGCATGAGGCTTTTGCCCCTGGGTCATCGGTTGGCACTGTGGCCCGTCGACATGACATCTGCCGTTCACAGATTTATCAGTGGCGCCGGGAATTTCGGTCCGGAAGACTTCGCTCGAAGTCCTTGGCTGTTGTCGACTTCTTGCCTGTCGAGGTGTGTGATGAAGAGGACGGAGCGGGCCCGCCGGTCGATACCTTGTCATCATCGTCTGGTGTTTTAATTTCGATTGAGCTTCGCCATGAGCGAACACTTCGCATTCCCTCGGATCTGGCTTGCGATCAGATCCGCCGCCTCATTGTTGCGGTCGAGGCGGCATGATTGGACCTGGTACTGGCGTTCGTGTTTATGTCGCCAGCGGCATCACAGATATGCGCAAAGGGATCCATGGTCTTGCTGCTGCAGCCGAGCAGGTTCTTCGGCAAAACCCGTGCTCTGGAGCCGTCTTCGCCTTTCGGGGACGCAAAGGCGACAGAGTGAAACTTTTATACTGGGACCAGCAGGGCTTCTGCCTGTACTACAAAGTCCTGCAACGTGGCCGCTTCCCCTGGCCATCGCCGGCGGACGGGGTTGTTCGGCTGACCTCAGCTCAGCTTGCGATGTTGTGGGAGGGCATTGACTGGAGAAGGCCAGCGTGGAGTTCTCCGCCCAGACGGATTGCATGATTCACCGTTGATTTTCAACAAGATAAGACTGTATTTGCTCATGGTATCCGGTTAGAATCTATGGATGACCTTGGCGCCTGACCAACTCCCAAATGACATTGCGGCCCTGCAGGCAATCATCGCCAAACAGGCCAAAGAGCTGGCTGAACAGACAGCCGCCTTAGAGGATGCCAAGAACCAGCTCAAGGCTCGCGATGTCGTCATCGAGCAGCTTCAGCTCAATCTCGACAAGCTCAAGCGCTCGCAGTTTGGCCAATCATCCGAAAAGATCGAGCGTCAGATTGATCAGCTGGAATTGTCGCTCGAGGAGCTTCAGACGGACCGTGCCGCCGAGCAAGCTGAAGCGAACAGCGACACCGATGATCACGAAGACGGAAACAAAAAAGACAAGAAGAAACGCGGTCGCAAGAAGCTACCCGCCCATCTGCCGCGAGAACGCAGTGTTCTCGATCCCGGTGACACCTGTCCGGATTGCGGCGGTGAGCTTCGTCTGCTTGGTGAAGATATCAACGAACTGCTCGACTTCGTCAGCGCCAAGCTCAAGGTGCTGCAGATCGCCAGGCTGAAGAAGAGCTGCAGGCGGTGTGAGAAAATCGTCCAGGAGCCGGCCCCGTCAACGCCAATCCAACGAGGCATGGCTGGTGCTAACCTTCTCAGCCACATCCTGGTCTCGAAGTTCGATGATCACCTTCCTTTGCACCGACAAGGTGAGATGTTCGCTCGGTTAGGGATCGACATTCCCCGCTCGACCTTGATCAACTGGACAGGATCAGCCATTGCCGAGCTTCGTCCCATCGCTCAATTGATCCATCAATCGACGCTGACAGCGACCCATTTGCATTGCGACGACACCAAGATACCAGTGCTCGCACCCAAGACTGGGAAAACCAGGACTAGTCACATCTGGGTCGTGGTGCAGGATGGGCGTCCCTATCAAGGATCCGACCCTCCAGCTGTCGTCTACTTCTACAGTCCGGATCGCAAAGGTGAGCATCCAAGGCGTTTTTTGAAAGGCTTCAATGGCGTGCTGCAGGCCGATGGCTTCACCGGCTTCAACGCGATGTATGAACCTGATCCACTGACCCAAGAGGTTCAGGTCAAAGAGGCAGGATGTTGGGCCCATTGGAGGAGGAAGTTCTTTGACTTCCACAAATCCACGGACTCACCCATTGCCAAGGAGGCACTCGATCGGATCGGCAAACTCTATGACATCGAACGGACGATCAAGGGCAAAACCAAAGAACAGCGTCAGGCCCTGCGTAACACCAAGAGCCGCCCTTTGACCGAAAGCTTAAAGACTTGGCTCGAAGCCAGGCTCAAGGAACTGCCAGAAAAATTCGATCTCACCAAGGCGATCAACTACGGCCTCTCAAGATGGGATGCCTTCACCTTGTTCCTGAACGATCCAGCCGTTGCCATCGACAACAATGCTGCCGAGCGAGCCATGCGCCCTTTGGTGACACATCAGTCATTGTGCACCCCTTCTTTAACTATCTGTAAACATTGGAAGCGTGTCCTGATCAAT
>JACONH010000013.1 GCA_014323835.1 Alphaproteobacteria bacterium GM202ARS2 | reverse complement strand
CCCTACATACCCACACCCGACAACGATACACCCCCCGCAAACACCCTATCCAACGATGCACCCCTCCTGCTCGTCATCGATAACGGCTGGGCAACCGCCGCCCACTGGCACACACACATGCAAACCCTACGAGACACCCTTGCGTCCCTCCCCGACCACCGCTTCATTCTTCTACCCACCGCCACCCCACCAGACCCAAACACCCTGTCCATCCTCTCAGCCCGCCAAGCCCAAACCGCCCTCGACTCCCTCAACCCACACCCTTGGCACCCACAAAACGCCATCATTGCCCAAACCCTCACCAACAAAGACACAAACACCCCCCGTCTCAACCACCTCAGTGCTATCCTCTGGTCCCATGACGCCATTGACTCGCCCGACAAAAACACCCTAAAAGACACCCTGCAAGCCCACGCCGACCGCCTCAATATACCATTCTATAGCCTCACAGAGCCCTCCCTCAGTCTGCCAATCGTTCTCGCCCCACCGCCCAAAACCGCCCAACCCCAGCTTCTCGCTTATGTTCTCACCCCGCCGACGTTACCGACCCAGAGGGCTGACTCCCCCTCCTATCACTTACAAGGCTTCGACGCCGACAACCGCTTGCTGTTCGACAAGCCCTTGACCCTGGATAGCCAAGAAACCCCTGTTTATGCCTCTGCCGAGCAAGCCCATTTTCTCCACCAGTTGCACAATCTGCGCCTGAGAACACCCCAACACCAACGCCACGCCGCAACAGTGCTCCTACGGGATAGCCAAAGCCGCCAACCGAGCATTTTTGTTCTCAACCCAAGCTCAGAGTCGCCCCCGCCCCTTCTTAACTCGAACCACTACATTACCCAAGCCCTCAACCGACCAACACGCAACGCCTCCCTAGCCAACGCCCTAAAGCAAAAAGCCGACATCATCTTCTGGCACGACCAGACCACACGCATACCTACGGACGAGCAAAGCCACCTGCTCAGTTGGCTCGAACAAGGCGGTATTCTCGTGCGTTTTGCCTCACCCCACGTCCAAGACCTCGATGCCGACCCCAACCTTCTGCCCGCACCCCTCTACGAGATTACCGCCAGCACCCGCGGGTTTCTTGCCGATAGCACCGATTCGTCCACCTTACACTTTGCCGAACATAGCCCCTTCCACCAGCTGCCATCAACGCCAACCCACATCGCCCCAACATTCGCGTTCATCGAACCACCCCCCGACGTCCACATCTGGGCCTATACCGATGACCACCGCCCCCTCATATCCGCCCGCCGCGTCGGCAACGGCTGGCTCGTCTTCTTCCATACCCCCCTCCACCCGCTACGCTCAGATCTCGCCTTAGACACCCTCTTCCCAACCATACTCGCAACCCTGACACGCCTGCGCACCTACCAAGGAAGCACCAGCCTCAATAGCCACACCCCTTCCACCTTATGGCAGCCCCTCCAGCTCCTCGATGGCTGGGGGCAGCTGTCCTCACCCACCGCCACCACCCAAGCCTTGAATGCCGATGCCCGCCCATCACCCCAAACGCCCCCCGGTATCTACGCCACAACCTACGAAAGACGCGCCCTCAATCTTGGCGACAATCTATCCCCGCCAATCCCCTTTATCAACGCCCCCCCTCCCCTGCAACCCACACCCCCCCAACACAACCAACACACCCTACAAGGCTGGTTACTCACCGCCATTATTCTGCTCCTTGCTATCCACACGTTACTGTTGCTACGGCGCGCCCATCGCCCATCGCCAACTCAACCTTCACGATTGTCCACGACGTCCACCGCTACCGCCGCAGCCCTCGTTTTTTGCTATGCTTTCTTCCCTTGTTTAACTTCAGCCCAAGACCTTGCTGGGGACGCGCCGTTTTATGCCCCACGTATCGGCTACATGCTCAGCAACGACAAAGAACAAGATAGCCTCAGCCATAAAGGACTCAGCCAACTGACTCGATTCATCAACGCCCGCACCGTAGCACAGCTGGCAGAACCCCTAGCCCTAACACCACAAAGCCCGCTTCTGCCTTTTGTTCCACTGATTTACTGGCCCGTAACCTCGAGCAACACCCCCCTCAGCCCGCAAGATACCCGCACCATAGAGCACTACCTCAGCAAAGGCGGTATCATTCTCTTTGATACCCTCACCCCGAAGGCAAATCTCGAGCCTTCTTTATCGTTGCCGCCCCTAACGCCGATTGATGACGAGCACACCGTGACGCGCTCGTTTTTTCTGCTTCCCCTCAATCTGTGGCGTAAAACCAACACGCCTGTGCCATGGAGCGACCACCATGCCCAAGCCCACATTCCCACCGCATCGGTGTTTGCTTCACAACAGAACTGGGCGCAGCTCTGGCAGAATCACCTCTATATGCCGCAACACCCAAGTTTGACGGGCATTTTGACGCAACAGACCCTCGCGATGCGCTTCGGCTTGAACCTCGTTCTCTATGCCCTCACCGGCAACTACAAACGAGACCAGATTCATGCCCTCACCATCATCGAGCGTCTCAGGAACAAGCCATGATGTCCCTAACCGAATTCTATATCGAGCCCCTTATCCCCGTTGCTGTTCTAGGCATACTCGCTTGTCTAGCGGTTGTCTTTGTCCTTCTCGTCAAGCCACGTTTCTGGCAGGCATGTGCTTACGCAACGTTGTTGCTTGCTCTTGCCCATCCGCAACAAGAGCACATCACCTACCACACCATTCCGCCTAAAGTCGCCCTTCTTATCGACCAGACCAGCAGCCAGAGCCACCACAACGGCGCACGCATACGAGACCAATGGCTACAAGACATCACTCGCCAACTGAAAGCCTTAGGGATTACGTCCATAGACCGTATGACGTGGCACGAGAGCACCGAACGCACGGCGAGCGGCAGCACCTCGCAGCGCGGCAGCTGGCTACGCCCACAACTGGATAAACTGGCAACCAACCACGAGAACAACCTCGGCGGCATTATCATTCTCACCGACGGACAAGCCCACGACGCACCCGCCCTAACCATAGACGACGTGCCCCCAAGCTTACGCAACACCCCCATTCATGTGCTTATCACCGGCGACACCGACACCATCGACCGTCGCCTGCGTATTCTACAAGCCCCGCGCTTTGCCCTCAAAGACGAAGCCGTCTCTATCCGCCTGCACATCGACTCGACACACCCAACGAGCGCCCCCGTTACCGTAGAAGAACGCATCAACGGCACCCTTACCGCCACCCACACCCTCAAACCTGATACGCCCCATACCCTGACAATAACCCTCAAAGAAGAAGGCGCAAATATTATCGAACTCTCTGTGCCACCGCAAACGGGCGAAAGCCAAGAGCGACTCAGCAACAATCACCACATCGTCCCCATCACCACGTGGCGCAAAAAGGTCAAGGTGCTTCTCGTTTCAGGGCAACCCAGTCAAAGCGAACGTTTTTGGCGCACCATGTTGACGCAAAATGCCACCCTCGACCTTGTGCATCTCATTATTTTACGCACACCAGCAACGCCCGTCTTAGTGCCGTCCACCCAGCTGTCGTTGATCCCCTTTCCCACTGATGAAATTTTTATCCATAAACTGCACCATTTCGATTTGGTCATTTTCGAGCGTTACCAACGCCGCGGCATGTTAACAACACGGCATATCGATAAACTGCACACGTACGTTAAGAATGGCGGTGCCCTTCTCGAGATTCTTGGGCCCGAGTCTGTTGGTGCCATGGGCTTGAACTATACGCCCCTCAGCCCGGTTCTGCCCTTAGGGGCTGCCGTAGCCGAGCAACGCATCTCGTTTGTTCCTGAAAAAACCGACAAAGGCACATACCACCCCATCACGCAAGGCTTATCCTTTCCACGAGAAAGCCCTTGGCTACGTGTTATGACAACGAGCAACACCCATGCCAACACGTTACTCGCGACGCCGCAGGCGGTGCCGTTGCTGGCAGTCACCACGTACCACGAAGGGCGCAGCGCACAACTGACAAGCGACCACCTCTGGCTCTGGTGGCGCACGCAACAAGGCGATGAAACGCCACGCCAACTCGTGCGCCACATCGCCAACTGGCTGACTCGCCATCCCTCCATGCACGACACACGCCTCAGCACAACCCTCAACAATAACCAACTCACCCTACAGCGACACAGCATCCCCCTCGATGACCCCCTCGATGCTCATGTAACCCTGACGGCACCCGACAAAAGTCAACAACGTATCCCTTGGCAACAAGGCAACAGCCCGCACGACTCCACCGCACAAGCGCGCCTCGACCAACAAGGCACATACCTCGTTGCCAGTGACGACCGCATGGTGACAGTGCGTCTCGGTAGCGACTCCCTCGACCAAGACGACAGAGCCCCCGACCCGAACAAACTCAAACAACTCGTTGACGGGGCGAAGGGCGGTATCTTTTTACCCCAGCACCCTCAACCTACGGTGCGTCTTCTCGATGCCCCGCAATCATCGTGGGCATCCAAAAGCTTGTCCCTCAATCCATGGCTCGGCATTGCCAACACCACACAGCGCATCAGCGACGGCACCAGCCACCGCTCTGCCTTGTTGCCAACGTGGTTACTCGCCCTGCTCGCAGTTACCTTCACTCTTTTGACGTGGCGTTATTGGGCCCGTTAGCCTTTTGTGCCGTCAACGTCGCGACAAAGTCCTTAATGATAAAGCGCGCATCCACAGGGCCAGGGCCCGCCTCAGGATGATACTGCACGGAACAGACGTCTTGTCCACGCACCTGCAACCCTTCGACGCTCCCGTCAAACAACGAGCGATGGGTTACCTGCACATGCTCAGGTAAGCCGTCCTCCACCACCGCAAAGCCATGATTCTGGCTGGTAATGTCAATATGACCATCCCCTAAAGAACAGACGGGCTGATTGCCGCCGTGGTGACCGAAACGCATCTTAATAACACGCGCCCCCAAAGCCAACGCTAACAGCTGATGACCAAGACATATCCCCAACATCGGCACACGAGAGTCCAGCAAACCCCTCAGCATCGCCTTGGCATGAGGATAGGTAGAACGAGGATCCCCCGGGCCATTGCTGAGCAACACGCCCCGCGGCTGCAACGCCAAAATCTCCTCGCAAGAAAATGACGACGGCACAACCCGCACCCCTGCGCCACTCTCGTAAAGGGTGCGCAACACCGACCGCTTGACTCCATAATCCACAACAACAACCAAAGGACGTTTTTCGTCAGCACAATCGTTACCCCCACCAGCACGATTGCCCTGCCAGAGTCCCTGTGACCACCCATAGGGGCTCGCGCACGTTACGTTCTGGTCGAGACGCAACCCGTCCATGCTGGGATGCTCACGGGCTTGTGCCCGCACAAGAGCAATGGTATCGGCATCGATGCCCTCAGGGCGATGACACACAACCGCATTCATGCAACCATGCTCCCGCAAGCGATGAGTGACAGCCCGCGTATCGATATCACTGACTCCAACGATGCCGCGACCCGTCAGCCACGCAGCCAAAGAAGAACGGCTGCGATAGTTAGACGGCGGCGTCAACGGACAGGCACTCACCATACCGCTGGCATAATGACCCGACTCGTCATCCTCGTCATTGACACCAACGTTGCCTATATGCGGAAACGTAAACGTGACAATCTGTCCGTTATAGGATGGGTCACTCAAAATTTCTTGGTAGCCGCTCATAGCCGTCTGAAAGCACAGCTCGCCTGCGACTCTGCCGACAGCACCGACGCCGATGCCGACAAAAACCGTGCCATCACTCAGAGCAAGCACACCTGTTCGTTGACACGCATCCATCATCGACTATCAAAATCACGTTGCTTTATGGGCCCAGCTGGTGTTTCATAGAACAATCATCTTACGTGCCTATGTCCTATCAACACCCTGTGACGTTCGTATATACCCCGCTGTCCGTTTAATTGCAAAACGATTCTGTTGCTCATGTCTGCTCCCTCAGCCTTACGTCAAACATTACGTCTTGCTCTCAATGATGCGATAAAAAGCGGACAGACCCTTGCTCGTGATACGCTACGCATGGTGGCTGCCGAAATCAAACAGAAAGATATCGATGTCCGCACGCGCTCACAAGGCAAGGACAACGAAGCGGGCGATGACGCCATCATCAAACTGCTGCACAGCATGGTCAAAAAACGACAAGAAAGTGCCGCACTCTACCAAAAAGGCGGACGGGCGGAACTCGCCGACAAAGAGCAACAAGAAATCGCTATCATCAAAACCTTCATGCCAGAGATGATGGACGCCGCCGCGACCGAAAAAGCCGTCGATGCCGCCCTACGCCAACAAGGGGCAACCAGTCTTGCCCAGATGGGCGCGGTGCTCGGCTTGCTACGCAAAGAGCACGGAACAACCCTCGATATGGGTAAAGCCAGCGCCCTTATCAAAGCACGCCTACAAAAAACCTGAACACCACAGAAACACGATGGGTTTTTCGCCAACGTTCCTGAACACCCTGAAAAACAGCGTCGATATTGTCCAAGTCGTGCGCGCCCACGTTAAACTACAGCAACGGGGACACAACCACGTAGGCTTATGCCCCTTCCACCAAGAAAAAACGCCGTCCTTCCACGTCTTCGGCGCACAAGGCACCTATCATTGCTTCGGCTGCCAAGCCCACGGCGATGCTATCAATTTCATAAGAGAACACTTGGGCCTCAGCTTCACCGACGCCGTCGAATACCTCGCCAAAATGCACGGTATTCCTATCGTCTATCAAGCACAACAAGACAGCGACAAACAAAAGGAACTGCGCCAGCGCGATGAGCGGCTACGCAAAGCCCTCGAGTGTGCCTTAAAGCACTTTCACAGCAACCTTATCGGCAATGAGTCGCCTGCCTTTCCTCTTGTGGAGCGTGCCCGTACGTGGCTTCACGAGCGCGCCCTCAGTCGGGATGCCGCTGACCAGTTCCAGTTAGGGGTTGCCGATACCAGCGATGCCCGCTTGCGACAAGCCTTACACGCTCAAGGCATCGTTGAACAGGATTGGCTCGATAGCGGCCTCTACTACAAAAAAGACGATGGCAGGCTGGTGGCGCGTTTTCGCGGACGCCTGATGTTTCCGATTCACGACAAGCGCGCCCAACTGGTCGGCTTTGGTGGCCGCCGCCTCGATGATTCCCTAGACATAGCGAAATACGTTAATTCACCACAGACCGAGCTGTTTCACAAAAAGACGTTACTTTACGGCTTCCACCACGCCAACATGGCTATCCGTAAAAGTAAAGAAGCCTACGTTGTCGAAGGCTACACGGACGTCATTGCCTTGCACCAACACGGCATACATAACGCGGTTGCTCCCTTAGGCACCGCCCTTAATGTGGACCATATCAAAACCCTCTGGCAGAGCGGCGCGGGTAAGCCCACTTTGTTCTTCGATGGCGATGCCGCAGGAATCCAAACCGCAAGAAAAGTCGCCCACGCCATGCTCCCTGTTATCACGTCTGAAACATCGCTCCAATTTATTCCTTTACCCGACAACGAAGATCCCCAAAGTCTATTGCAAAAAGACGCAAGCGTCTTTGACACAATCCTCAAAAAAACCTATAGCCTTGCCGAAGTGCTCTGGCAGGAAGCCGTTGAACGCTACCTACCCATGCTCGCAAAAGGACAGAAACCCCAACCCGAAGAACGCGCCCAGTTCCAAACATATATCCGACGACTACCTGATGCCATCGAAGACAAAATCTTACAGAAAGAGTTAAAGAACGATTTTTATGAAAGAGTCGGTGCGTTACTTTACACCAAGAAGGAACAGAAAAAGCTCTCTTCTGCGACACAAAACGTCTTTGCTCACCACCGTCGCACGCAACCGAATCAGACTCGTCTGAGGAAAATGTATGAGCGTATCCTCGCCTACTGCTTGTATCACCCGCAGCTGCTGAGCCTGTATAGCGAAGAGCTGTCTCGAGTGGAGGTTTCTGTTGCCGTTTTTGATACGTGCATACAAAAGATGATTGAAAGCCCCGACTCCACCCACAGCGATACAGCTCAGTTGCGTGCGTGGCTGGCTCAACAAGACTGCCAAAAAGCCTTGGCTCTCCTGGAAGAGCCCAAGTTACGGCGCGAATGTAACGATAACGTCTCTTTCACTGAAGCCGAACAAGCTTTTAAGGATTTGCTCGATG
Organism: Alphaproteobacteria bacterium GM202ARS2; assembly: GCA_014323835.1. Classification (GTDB taxonomy): domain Bacteria; phylum Pseudomonadota; class Alphaproteobacteria; order GM7ARS4; family GM7ARS4; genus GM202ARS2. Next base: position 36,627 of record JACONH010000013.1, on the reverse strand, counting down.
AAGAGACCCGCGACCGACTCCCCACAAAAGACAAGCTGAAAAAGACAGAAAGTATTGTTCGCTCCCTTGACTCTCGCCTTGACTCTCGTTGACAACAGCTTAAATAAAAAGTGTTGCTATGATAGGTTCACCTGTGATAGTGTGCTTTTTTTGTGTCATTCACATAGGGGATATATAAGGGGTCAAACACGACAGGCATGGCATCGTCCCGCGCGCTCATACAGAGTGATGGGCAGAGTGATGGGCGTGTTTTATCATGCTCGTTACCTCGATGGCGCATCGCTGGTATCGTGTTTTGAGTCCATGGTATTCTCTTCACCTTTAACGTTTGCATGCTGATGTCTGCCACTAATAAGACCACCCTTGACGCTAACGCGACCTATACAGGAAATCTGGCAACGAGTCTGTCCCCGGATTCGCCTGCCGAGTCACGCCCCGACTCAAAAGACAGCAAGGGCAGTGAAGACACCCACGAAAACAGCCTGATGCGCGGCGATGAGTCCTATAACGAATCGGAAGAAGGTGCAACAGATGGCACAGACGGCGAGGGGAACGAGAACGCCAGTGGTAACACAAAAAAGAAAAACGGCAACGCCGAAGCCAGCCGCACCGACGACCCCGTCCGAATGTATTTGCGCGATATGGGACACATGGATTTGCTGTCACGAGATGGCGAAATCGAAATCGCCAAAAGAATCGAAGACGGCTTAAAAGCCGTCACCGCAAGCCTCAATGAGTGTCCTCTGACTCTGCAGCTGATTATCGAAGCCTATCAGCCTCTCGTCAAAAGAGAGAAGCCCCTGCGCGAGATCATCAACTTGGAAGCCGTCTACAACAATCACCTTAAGGCCCACTCGCGACAAAAGAGCGACAAAAACGCCGATGACGACTTTGACGATGACCTCGTCCACAACACGCAATCCCACAAAGTCATGGAAGATGCCGTCTACGACACAGTCATCGAGCAAATGGGGCTCCTCAAACGCCAGTGCGACCTGCTCATCAAAAACAATAAGAAACGATTCGAAGCCAGCCTGAAAAGCAAGACACCCAACAAAAGGCTCGACGCAAGCTGCCAAAAAAACAAAGAGAAAATCCAAGAAATTCTAGCCAACATTCCCCTCAACGAGAACAAGGCTCAGCACATCATCCAACATATCAAAAAAATGAGTGCCGATATTCACGTCATCGAAGGCAAAATTCTCAAGCAAGCCGAACGATGCCGCATCGACCGACAGGATTTTCTGACAGTCTATGAAGACCACGGCACATCGCCACAATGGCTAAAATCCCTTGCCAAACGTAACGCCCCCGAGTGGCAAACCTTTGCCGAAGACAGCGACGGCAGTGTACGCTCGTGGCTCCACGACTTGCACCAGATTGCCGAAACCTATCACATGCCCCTACAGGAACTGAAGGATTTAGCCCAAAGTATCTCGACCAGCGAACGCAAAGCCAAAAGAGCCAAAGAAGAAATGGTGCAAGCCAACCTGCGCCTTGTCATCTCCATCGCCAAAAAATACACGCACCGAGGCTTACAGCTGCTCGACCTCATCCAAGAAGGCAACATCGGCTTGATGAAAGCCGTCGATAAATTCGAATACCGCCGCGGCTACAAGTTCTCCACGTATGCGACGTGGTGGATCCGACAAGCCATTACCCGCTCTATTGCCGACCAAGCACGCACCATCCGTATCCCCGTCCACATGATCGAGACCATCAGCAAAATCATGCGCGCCCAACGCAAAATTCTCCATGAAGAAGGACGAGAGCCCCAACCCGAAGAGCTTGCCGAAAAACTCGATATGCCCGTCGAAAAAGTCCGCAAAGTCCTCAAAATCGCCAAAGAACCCGTCAGCCTCGAAAGCCCCGTCGGCGACGAGGACGACAGCTGCCTAGGCGACTTCATCGAAGATAAGGACACCATCCGACCAGAAGCAGCAACAGAACAAGAAAAACTGAAAGAACACGCCCGACTCGCCTTGCAGTCTTTGACCCCAAGAGAAGAAAAAGTCTTACGCATGCGCTTCGGTATCGGCTTGAACACCGACCACACCCTCGAAGAAGTCGGCAAACAATTCAAAGTCACAAGAGAACGCATCCGACAAATAGAATCGAAAGCCCTCCGCAAACTCAAACATCCCTGTCGTTCCCGCAAACTGCGCGGATTCCTCTAGGGTACCTCTTCCCCGTCTTTCTGCCTCTTGTCGGGCCCGTAGTTCAATTGGTTAGAGCGAACCGCTCATAACGGTTAAGTTGCAGGTTCAAGTCCTGCCGGGCCCACTTGTGCCCACCCACAAGCCCTTATAACTTACGACCCGACTTTTTTACGCAAAACATCAATCATACTGCTGATTTTACCGCCGCCGTTACGGACGATAGAGGCAATCTCTGAACGTTGTGTCACCGCAAGGCTGACGCCGCCGACAGTAATATCATAGATGCGATAGCCCAAGTCAGAGTAGCCGACTCGCCAATCGACAACCACGGGTTTACCGTTGTTCTCGCCTTCCTTTGGCACGAAGGACGAGCTGACGATATAAATGCCTGCTCCCTCCGAGCGAGTCGTGGTCACGCGCACATCGCCACTGTAACTATGGAAACGAGCCGAATAGACACGGACAATATATTTTCTGAACAGGTTGGTAAATTCTTTTTGCTCGTCTGCCGATGCCTTTCTCCAGTTGCGGCTTAAAACAAAGCGGGCAATGGAGTCGTTGTCGAAGTTCTTATCATAGATACCAGAAAAAATGCGCTCGATGTCTTTGACGTTATCCTTGCCCCGAAAACTATTCAAAGACTTCTTGGAAAACTCTTCGATAAAAGTCTGTGCGCCTTGTTCAGAGCCCGCCGCCGACACGAAAGACGGCATAAGAAAAACCAACAAGGCAAAAACAATTCCACGATGTAACATAACCAACCATACTCCTATTCGTGATAAAGACCCCTCATACCCTCGCGATTATACGACAAAACGCCCGACATAGCAAATAGTCTGTCGCATAATTTATCAGGGAGAGGGCCCAGGTCCAGGTCCTAAGCTATCGAAGTCATCCCAGCTGTCATCATCTTGCGAGAGCGCGGGCGACATCATCTCTGCGCCGCCGAGTCGGCTTTGGCGAGATTGTTGATACAAAGAGCGCACCGCAGCGTAAAAATCAAGAGAGTCTCGTTCAAGGGCATCGAGTTCATCGAGGAACCGAGTGCGTTGGTCAAGCACAGTGACGAAGGTTTGCCCGTAGTTGGCTTCGGGGTCTACATCGAGGTCTCGATAGACATAAAAAAGAGGGTCGGCAAAACTATCAGCGATTCTGCCAATGCCATGGCGCGTGTTGTGGGGGCCAAGAAAGGGAAGCATGAGATAGGGCCCCGAGGGCACACCCCACGTGCCAAGAGTCAAGCCAAAGTCGTTGTTCTCGTGTTCAAGCCCCCAGCCTTCCGCCACTTCGAACAAGCCGCCCAACCCAAAAGTCGCATTGATAAGGATACGACCAAGCACAGTGGCTGCCGATGATATGTCCGCCTGTAAAAGCGCATTCGCAAAATTACGAGGCTCTTGTGCCAGCGTGATAACGTTGTGCACACGCTCACGAACAAAACGAGGAAAAAGCGCACGATAACCTATCGCCAAGGGGCGCAACGTCCAGCGATCCACAAAAATATTGACATCAAAAATCGCACGATTGACGCTTTCAAACGGGTCGTTGACATCATCGAAGGCGTCCTGCGAACCGCCCGAGGTACTGGCACAGCCACTCGCCCCCAGCACAAGGCTGATAACACAAACAATAGAAAAAACACGCAACATTACACAACCCAACAAAACAAAACCTAAATTAGAAAACAAAGAATATTTTGTCAACTCACCAAGAATGAAAAATTAAGCTATAAACCGTGCCCGCGATACACTATGATGGTCTGTATGAAGCACTCTAGAAACACTGAAAACACGTAAAAACACGTAAAAACCCGTAGGGCACAGGCAGAAAGAACCCTGAGTTGGTTCTGCCTGCGTTTTTGTTTTTTTGATGGTATCCCCCTCCTCCTCTCCCCATCTTGTTGCCCCTGTGCGTCTTCCGTCTCGTGTGCGGGTGTCTTTCGAGTTTTTTCCCCCCAACAACCAAGCCATGACGTCCCAGCTGTGGCGGTCGATACGCCGACTCGAGCCTTTAGCCCCCGATTTTGTCTCGGTCACCTACGGCGCGGGCGGCTCGACGCGCAGTCGCACCCACGACACCGTCGTGCGTCTTCTTAAGGATACCACGTTGATGCCCGCCGCCCATCTAACCTGTATTGGCGAGTCACGGGACTCCCTCGATGCCATAGCCCACCATTATCACGCAAGTGGTATCCGTCACATCGTTGCTCTGCGCGGCGATGCCACCGCACAGATGCAAGCCCCGCCCAAAGATGGCTACCCCTACGCCGCCGAACTCGTGCAAGGCTTAAAAAAAGTTGCCGACTTCGACATAAGTGTCGCCGCCTACCCCGAAAAACATCCCGAAGCCAAAAACTTAGATGCCGACATCGACAACCTCAAACGTAAAATTGACGCAGGGGCATCACGAGCCATCACCCAGTTCTTTTTTGACAATGACGTCTTTTTACGATTCCGTGATACAGTCCACAAACGGGGTTTACGTGTGCCCTTAATCCCGGGTATCTTGCCCGTGACCAATTGCGCGCGCATGTTGGCTTTTTCGCAGAAGTGTGGCACATCTGTGCCGACGTGGATGCGTGCCATGTTCGAGGGACTCGACCATGACCCCGAAACACGCCAGCTGGTCGCCGCCAGCATTGCCGCACAACAGTGCCATCATCTCTATCAGCATGGCGTGCGTCAGTTTCACTTTTACACCTTGAACCGAGCCGACTTGACATTCGCTATCTGTCATATCTTAGGTTTACGACCGACATCGACACCATGAGCCGCCCCCACATCGAAGATTATCTGCGCGACCATGTTCTGCTCGCTGATGGTGCTATGGGCACACAGGTGCAGGACCGCAACCTGTCCCTCAAAGATTACTGCTCCTGCGAGAACTGCACCGACATTCTCAGCTTAAGTCGCCCTGATGTTATTCGTCAGATTCACGACTCGTATTTTGCTGCTGGCGCCGATGCCGTAACCACAAACAGCTTTGGGGCATCGCCCCTCACCCTGGGCGAGTTCGACCTGCAAGAAAAAACCTTGCAGCTGAACAAACTCAGCGGCGAGATTGCACGAGAGTGTGCCGATACGTATGCCAAAGATGGCAACCCGCGCTTCGTTTTAGGCTCTATTGGGCCCGGCACCAAGCTGCCCAGTCTCGACCACGTCGGCTACGCCAACCTAGAAAAGACCTTAACCACCCAATGCCTGGGGCTCATCGATGGACAATGTGATGCTCTATTTATCGAAACCGTGCAAGACCCTCTGCAAGCCAAAGCCGCCATTAACGCTGCCCGCCATGCCTTCAAACAGAGCGGCACTTCACTGCCAATTTTCTGCAGTGTAACCATCGAAACCACCGGCACACTTCTGGTCGGCACCGACATTCAGGCTGCCGCGACCATTTTCGAGCCCTACGATGACGTCAAACTCATCGGCATGAATTGTGCCACAGGCCCGCAAGAAATGACCCCGCATCTGCAGACCCTGAGTGCCACGTGGCCCCGTATGATTTCCGTCATCCCCAATGCCGGCTTGCCTGAACTTGTGGATGGGCGCACGCATTATCCGTTGACGCCAGAAGAGCTCGCGCGTTGGCTCGAGCGTTTTGTCCTTGAAATCGGCGTCAATCTGATTGGCGGCTGCTGCGGCACAACCCCTGAGCATATCGGCACTCTCGATGCTATGTTGCGCCGTCTTGCCCCGCAAGGGGCACACCGCCCAAAAGTCAAAAAACGCACGCCCCAAAGCCTCGAAGGCTGTGCATCGCTCTACAGCTCTGTGCCTTATCGACAAGAAAATGCCTTCTTCTCTATTGGCGAGCGCTGCAACGCCAACGGCTCGAAAGTATTCCGTCAAGCCCAAGCCAAAAATGACTGGGATGCCTGTTCGGCTATCGGTAGCCAACAAATCGCCGACGGCGCCCACGCCCTCGATGTGTGCACCGCCTTTGTCGGACGAGACGAACTCAAGGATATGAGCGAGCTGATGAAACTCCTGCGCGGCAAAATGAGCGTGCCCCTCGTCATCGACTCGACAGAATACCCCGTCCTCGAAAAAGCCCTCGCCCTATACGGCGGAAAAGCCATCATCAACTCCATCAACTTCGAAGATGGCACAGAAAGTGCCGAGAAAAAAATACGCCTCGCTAAACAATTCGGCGCCGCCCTCATCGCCCTCACCATAGACGAACAAGGCATGGCAAAAGACCGAAAACGTAAGCTCGACATCGCCCAACGACTCTACGACCTCGCCTGCGACAAACACGGCATCCCGCCACAAGACCTGCTCATTGATCCGCTTACGTTTACGATTTGCACCGGCAACGAAGACGACCGCAAGCTTGCCCTCGAGACTCTCAAAGGCATCGAAGCCATCCGCAAAGCCCTGCCCCAGTGCCAAATTATTCTTGGCCTGTCCAATGTCTCCTTCGGTATCGATGCCGCTGCCCGTAGTGTGCTCAATTCGGTGTTCCTCGAACATGCCCTCCAACACGGCATGAACGGCGCTATCTTACATGTCGGCGCCATCATGCCCTTACACACCATCTCCGAAAAAGAACAAAAAATCGCAACCGACCTTATCTACGATAAAAGAGCAAAAGACTATGACCCCCTGCACGCGCTGCTGGCTGCCTTCGCCAACAAAAAAAGCACCCGCACAACAAAAAAACGCGGCAAACAAACCATCGAAGACACCATCAAACAACGAATCATCGACGGCAATAAAGTCGGCTTGGATGACGACCTCGCCGCCGCCCTGAAAAAATACGATGCCCTCACCATCATCAACACGCTTCTCCTCGAAGGCATGAAAGTCGTCGGCGAGCTGTTCGGGAGCGGAAAAATGCAGCTGCCCTTCGTGCTCCAATCGGCAGAAACCATGAAGCGCGCCGTTGCCTTCCTCGAACCCCACATGCCGCGTAGCAAAGAAAATCAACACAAAGCCTCCATCGTCCTCGCCACCGTGCGCGGCGACGTCCACGATATCGGCAAAAATCTCGTCGATATCATCCTGACCAACAACGGCTACAAAGTCTATAATCTCGGCATCAAACAACCCATCGAGAACATCCTTGCCGCCTTCAGCGAACACAAAGCTGACGCCATCGGTATGTCAGGGCTCCTCGTCAAATCGACCGTCATCATGCGGGAAAATCTCGAGGAAATGACCCGTCATAAGCTGAACGTCCCCGTTCTCTTAGGCGGGGCTGCCTTGAACCGCCGCTACGTCGTCGACAGCTGCATACCATCTTATGGTTGCGGGCAAGTTGCCTATGCTCAGGACGCCTTCGAAGGGCTGACGCTGATGAATCATATCCATGAACGCACCTTCGACACAGCCCTCGACAAACAACGCAAGCGCGTGTCACACCACCGTAAGCCCTCTGCTGCTCAGCAGGAGACAAAACAAGACACCGAGCCCTCGAAAAAAACAGCGACAAAGACAGAAAAAGACGTAGCAAAGACTCCCCTTGTGCGTTCGACTCTCGCACAAGCAGAAGTGCCGCAACCGCCCTTCTGGGGTGCTCGACTGGTAGACAAAATCCCTCTCAAGACTCTTCTGCCCTACGTCAATCGCACCATGCTCTACCAGTTCCACTGGGGCTACAAGAAAGAAGGGAAAACCGTCGCAGAATTTCGCGCCCATGCCAAACAAAACCTTGACCCAATCCTATTCGATTTAGCCAAGCGCGCCGACAAAGAAGACATTTTACAACCGCAAGCCCTTTACGGCTATTGGCTTTGTGCCGCCGACAAAGATGACCTCGTCCTCTTCGACCAGAACAGCACACAAGAATGTGCCCGCTTCTCGTTGCCTCGCCAGAAAACCGGCGACAATCGCTGTATCACTGATTTTTTCCGTCCCATTGACGACTCCCAGCGCGATTGTATTGCCCTCCAGCTGGTGACGATGGGCTCTCGCGGTGCCGAAATCGAGCAACGCTGGTTCAAAGAAGATCGCTACCAAGATTATCTCTATCTGCATGGTCTGGGCGTTGAGATGACTGAAGCCCTTGCCGAGTACATTCACCGCCGTATCCGTAGCGAATGGGGCTTCGCCAATGAAGAAGCCGACAGCATAGAAAAAATGCTGAAACACCACTATCGAGGGGCGCGCTATTCCTTCGGCTACCCCGCCTGTCCCAACCTGCACGACCAAAAGCATATCCTCAAGCTGCTGGGTGCCGACCGCATCGGCGTTACCCTCAGTAGCGATGACCAACTCCACCCCGAACAATCCACCTCAGCCCTCGTGGTTCACCACCCCCAAGCAGGCTATTTTGCTATATAACACTTGGCAAGACGAGCCCTTTTCTTTATAAAGCACGTAAGTGTGGGCGAGGAAAAGCAGGCGGGAGTAGCTCAGCGGTAGAGCATCACGTTGCCAACGTGAGGGTCGCGAGTTCAATCCTCGTCTCCCGCTCTCTCCTCGGGTGTGTGTGTCGCCAACTCGAGGGCGTGTATGCCGCCCTTGCCCATGCCCGCCGCCAAAACGCGATAGATAGCGCGCTGACGCTCGACACGCCCCATGCCACGAAACGACTCGCTGACAACCTCAACGTGAAAATGAGTCTCTTGGGCAGGACGACCTATCATCGCCTGATGATGACGATGGGCATCCGAGTCATCACGCACCACAAGATGAGTCGGGGAAAACGCCTTGCGCAACTGCTCTTCTATCCATGCTTTTTTATTCACGATAACTTACCATCCCTGCTTTCATGTCGCCCCGCCCGCCCCCACGTTTCATCGTTCCACCTCTACCAGAAAAAGACACCCGTGTCATTCACGGCATCAACGGGCGCGGCTTATGGAGCCTATACCTACGAGAAATAAGGCGATTCCTCAGCATCCCCGGGCAATCCCTAGCCGCCCCTCTGGCATCGACGCTTTTGTTCTTTATTGTCTTCAACACCGCCCTAGGACGAGGCGATACCTTACTCTTGGGAGTCAACTTTTCCCAATTCCTCGTGCCTAGCCTCATCATGATGGCTATCATGCAAAATGCCTTCGCCAACGCATCTTTTTCCCTCGTCATCGCAAAAGTGCAAGGCAACATCGTCGATATCATCATGCCTCCCTTATCACCTTTCGAACTCACCTTAGGTTACAGCTTGGGCGGTTTGACTCGAGGAATCGCCGTCGGTCTGGTCACCGCCCTAGGAGTCATGCCTTTTGTTGATATGACCTACCAGAGCTTCTTTTATATTTTGTTTTATGGCGCCTCAGCTGCCGTCATGCTCGCTCTCTTGGGAGTCATCTGCGGGCTTGTCGCCAGCAAATTCGATCATCTCGCCGCGCTAACGAACTTTGTTATTGTGCCTCTGACGTTTCTTTCGGGTGCTTTTTTCGTAACCGCCCAGCTGCCGCCCTTGGTTGAGACCATCCTCAGCTATAGCCCGTTCTTCTGGCACATCGATGGGTTCCGCTACGGATTCATTGGAGCAAGCGATCATACGCCAACGACTCTGAGCACCCTTTGTCTTGTTGCTCTCATAGATGGGCTTTTGTTTTTGACGACTTGGCGTCTATTTCACCACGGCGTCGGCTTAAAACCCTAGCCCCTGCTGGTAAAACGGCTACGTTCTGCTTTTTTCTTGCGTGTGCCTCTGTTACGTTTTATGGTGCTTTTTCTTCCCTTTTTGTTGTTTGCTGACGGATGTCCAACGTTTCTCCTCACGTTTTTCCTACCTATGATTTTTCTCTGCCGATGTTTGTCCGTGGCGAGGGTGCTTATGTCTACACCGAAGAGGGTAATCGTTATATTGATTTGACCAGCGGTATTGGTGTGACCTGTATGGGACATAGTCATCCAGCCCTTGTTGCGACCTTACAGGAGCAGAGCACCCAGCTGTGGCATTTATCCAATTTATTTACAGATGGCAGACAGGAACGTGTGGCCGCCCGTCTGTGTGAGCATAGCCATGCCGAGCAGGTTTTTTTCTGTAATTCGGGGAGCGAAGCCATAGAAGCCAGTATCAAGTTGGCTCGCCGTTATTTTCAGCAGCGCGGACAAAGCGAGCGGTATCGCATTGTTGCCGCGCGCCATAGTTTTCATGGACGCACCATGACGGCTATTGCTGCTTCTGGCCAGAAAAAACTCACCGATGGTTTTGCCCCGCTACCCAGCGGTTTTGATCATATCACGTTCGGTGTTCTCGAGGAGGCAGACCGTGCCCTAACGGCACACACCGCCGCCGTTCTCATCGAACCTATCCAAGGGGAAGGCGGTATCCATGTTGCCGATGATGTCTACTTACAAGGGCTTGCAACCTTGTGTCAGCAACGTGGGTGTTTGCTGATTGTCGATGAAGTGCAGTGTGGCATGGGGCGTAGCGGTAAGCTCTTTGCCCACCAATGGAGTGCTATCAAGCCCAACATCATCGCTATGGCAAAAGGGCTGGGCGGCGGTTTCCCCGTCGGGGCATGCTTAGCCGATAAACAGACCGCTCAAGGATTCACAAAAGGCAGTCATGGCTCCACCTTCGGCGGCAATCCTCTGGCGATGGCTGTTGCCGACAAAGTCCTCGAGCTGCTTTTTGCCAAAGACTTTTTACCCACCATGATGGGCAACGCCAAAAAGCTGCATGACGGCTTGACCCAGCTGTGCCAAACGTATCCCCAAATTCTCCACCCATGGCGCGGCAAGGGCCTGATGATTGGACTACCTTGTGTCATCGGCAATCACCACGTCATCGAAGCCTTCCACCAGAACAACGTCCTTGCTGTGCCTGCTGGCTGCAATGTTGTGCGGTTGCTCCCGCCCCTCACCATCACGGCTGAGGTCATCGCTGAATCGCTTACTGCCATGGACAAGGCGTGCGCCCAGCTGGCCCGGGACAATCAACACCTCAAACAAAGCAACAAACATTCAGGGGCATGACGACACCACGCCACTTCCTTAATCTTGACCGAGACACGCTGTCTGGCGAGACCCTACGCCATATTCTCGATGTCGCCAAAGTGTGGAAGCACACCCCCCCCCAAACTCTCGATTCTCTGCTGCACGGCAAGACTCTTGCGATGCTCTTCATGCAACCATCCACGCGCACGCGCCTGTCCTTCGAAAATGCCATGTATCGTCTCGGCGGTAACGTCACAACCCTTCATACAGCCCAGAGCCAAATGCAACGAGGGGAAAGTCTGAAAGATACCGCACGGGTGCTCAGTTGTTACAGCCAGTGCGCGGTCATGCGCACCCCCCACCATCAAGCCCTCGATGCCTTTGTCCGCTACAGTCGCATCCCGGTCATTAACGGCTTGACCGACACAAGTCATCCCTGTCAGGTGCTCAGCGATATTATGACCCTTGAAGAAGAATTCCATTGCCCCATTACCGAGTGTACTGTGTGCTGGGTCGGCGATGGCAACAACGTTGCCAACTCGTGGATACACGCTGCCGACAATCTTGGCTTTCATCTTCACCTTTCGTGTCCGCCGCGCCACAAGCCGACCGCCCTGCCCAGAGGGACTTCTTTTGTCCGTTCCTTCGATGACCCCTATGAAGCGGTCGTTGGCTGTCATGCCGTCATTACGGATACGTGGTTTTCTATGGGAACATCTCGGGGGTCGTTGCTACGTCGTCTTGCTCTGAGACGCAAGAAACGTGCGTTACAGCCTTATCAGGTGAGCGATACGCTGATGGCTCGCGCCGAGTCGAAGGCTGTTTTTATGCACTGTCTGCCGGCTTACATTGGACAAGAAGTATCCGTTTCCGTCTTCGAAGGCACACGCTCGCGGGTCTGGCAGGGCGTTGCTAACCGCATGCACACGCAAAAAGCCATTATTGCTTGGTGTCTGGATGCGCTCCCCGATTCTTCTTCTACCACCGCCAAAAGCGCGGCAACATGATAATCAAAGCCGTATAAATCTCGAGTCGTCCCATAAGCATGCCAAAACTCAACAACCACTTGGCGGGCTCAGGCAGATAAGCGAAGGTATCATCGGGGCCCAAATTCTCGCCCAGAGCAGGGCCCACATTGGCAATAGCGGTTGCCGCAGCACTCATGCTGGCTTGAAAATCAAGACCCGCCCACGTCAAAGCCAACGCCAAAGCAAAAAAGGAAAAAGCAAACAAAAAAATGAAACCCATAACCGCCTCAGCAATCTCAGGCGGCACCGCACGGCGATTATAATACGGTATAAAGACGCCACGAGGGTGCATAATACGACGTATCTGACATGCCGCCGCCGCATAGGCTATCTGAAAACGAAAAATCTTGATGCCACACGTCGTCGACCCCGCACAACCACCCGTCAACATCAAAAAAAACAGCAACGTGACCGCAAACGCCCCCCAATGCGTCACATTTGTCGTCGTAAAACCTGTTCCCGTCATCAACGATACAGTGTTGAAAGCAACTTCTCGCAAGGCACGCCAGCCGTCTAAGTTATATTCTTGACTGAGCCGCCACAACGTCAGCACACCGATACAGGTTGCCAAGGTCAGCAAGAAAGCCCAAACTTGTTGGTCTTGCCACAGCGAGCCTTCTCCCCCCTTATGGGCGCGCAAATACAAAATGAAGGGCATCGAGCCCAAAATCATAAACACAGTGAGAACAACATCGATTCCCGCATTGTCGAATCCGCCGATGGAGGCATCCGATGTCGAAAATCCGCCGGTGGCAATGGTCGTCATGGCGTGGGCGATGGCATCGAATCCGTTCATGCCTACGTAAATTAAGGCGAGAACACATAGGGTTGTCAGCAAAACATAGAGCCCGCCAATGGCACCAGCGATTTGTCCGACTCGTGGAAAAGCCTTGCGTGAGCCTGCCGATTGCTCCAGCTGAAACAGCTGCATGCCGCCCACGCGTAGCACGGGCAACACGGCAACCGCCATAACGATAAAGCCAATGCCCCCCAACCACTGTAAGATGGCACGCCACAATAAAAAACCGCGAGAACGTGCTTCTAAATCGACAACCACCGTCGAGCCGGTTGTGGTCACGCCCGATATGGACTCGAACAAGGCATCGGTCAGCACCAACGAATCAACCACAAGAAGAAAAGGCAGCGCGCCGAAAATTGCCGATACTGTCCATGCACTGGTTGCCAGCAAGAATCCCTCCCGCACCGATATTTGAAAGACAGCCATACGATGAGCAAGTGCCAGACCACTGCCGACAAACAGGGTCAAACCTGCCGCAATAGCAAAGCCATGCCCGTTGGCATGACCATCATAAATATCGATAACCATCGGCACCGCCATGAACATCGCCAACACGCACAACAGGATGCCCAGAATATACAAAACTGGCTTAAAATCTAACATGACCCGTGACAGGCTTTAACTCTTGTAGGGCGTGCCTAGCAAGCTGCGACCAATTAAGTCGAGAAACTCCGCACGGGTCGACGAATCGTCGCGAAAGGCACCGGTCAAATGACTGGTGACCATCGCCACATCAGGCTTGTGGACACCTCTTGTGGTCATGCAGTGGTGGACGGCTTCGATGACGACAGCAACACCCCTGGGCTTAAGAGCCTTATCGATGACTCGAGCAATCTGTGCGGTCATACGCTCTTGCACCTGCAAGCGACGAGAATAAATATCGACGACTCTTGCCAGCTTGCTGATACCGACGACTCGCTTGTAGGGCAAATAGGCAACATGGGCACGACCAAGAATCGGCGCAATGTGATGCTCACAATGAGAAACAAAATGCACGTCCCGCAAAAGAACCATGTCTTCATAGCCATCGACATCTTGAAAGGTGCGGGACAAAACAGCCTCGGGGTCTTTATGCAAGCCTTCGCAATGTTCCTGCAAGGCATCGACGAATCGCCGCGGCGTATCGAACAAGCCTTCTCGCTCGGGCTCTTCGCCGACCCAGCGCAACAAGACTCGCACGGCTTCTTCTGCCTGCTCCCTTGACACATGACCCTTCTCTGGGCTCTTCTTTGCGCCCCTCGTTTCGCCCTTCTTTTCCGTCATTATGTGATACCTTGATGAGTGTCTTTGATAAGTGTCTAAGGGGGGATTAATTGACCACGCGCAACGGGTCTGGAATATCCAAAGAAAAGCCCGGCACTTCGATGCTGAAGCGTTTGCCGTTCTCGCTGACCATCTGATAGCTGCCGAGCATAAACCCCGAACACGTCGGCAACGGCGCGCCGCTGGTATACTCAAAGACGTCCCCCGGCCCAAGCACAGGCTGTTCGCCAATGACTCCCGCACCCTTAACCTCCTTAACAGTGCCGTTGGCATCGGTAATATTCCAGCAACGACTAATCAGTTTAACAGAATCCTCACGTTTGTTTTCGATACGCACGTGGTAAGCCCAGACATAATAGCCGCGCTCAGGCTCGGATTGCTCCTCGAGATACACTGGATGCACCGTGACTTTGATGGACTGCGTCTCTTTGCTATAGTTCATCTGTTTCATACCCACACAATTGAAAGAGCTCCAATCTAGACCATCCGAGCCGTCGATGCAACGCCTGCCAAAGCCTGAGCCACATCGGCGAGAATATCTTGCTCGTCCTCCAGCCCGACTGACAGCCGCACCAAGTGCTCGGAGATGCCCGCCGCCGCACGCTCCTCGACAGTCAAACGATGGTGAGTCGTCGTCGCCGGGTGGACCGCCAAAGAACGGCTATCGCCTAGGTTATTCGATATACGAAAACACGTCAACGAATCGAGAAAGGCAAAAGCTTTTTCTTGTGTGCCGTCCACCAACTCAAAAGAGATCATCGTTCCGCCCGCAGACATTTGCTTGACAGCAAGCCCGTGTTGCGGATGCGACTCTAAATAAGGATAAAAGACACGGGCGACCATAGGCGACTCCTCAAGGTAACGCGCAACAGCAAGGGCAGATTCGCTTTGCTTCATGACACGCAACCTTAATGTTTCCAACCCCTTTAATAAAACCCACGCGTTGAAGGGACTCAACGAGGGGCCCGTGTTACGAATGAAGGGCTTCAAGACATCCTGACAGAATGCCTTTGTGCCGAGCACAGCCCCACCGAGACAACGCCCCTGCCCGTCTATATGCTTTGTGGCAGAATAGACAACAATATCCGCACCCCATTGAAAAGGATTTTGCAACACAGGTGTCGCAAACACATTATCGACAATAACACATGCCCCATGCTTATGGGCTTCACCGCACACCCAATCCATATCGATAATCCCCAACGTCGGATTAGACGGCGTCTCCAGAAAAACAACATCGACTCCCTGAGCAAAAGCCTGCTGCCAGCCGTCTCGGTCATCGCCATCAACGAGAACACTCTCGATGCCAAAACGCGGCAACAACATACGGATAATATAATCACAGGAACCAAACAGAGTCCGCGACGCGACAACTCGTTGTCCAGCACGCAGCTGACACATCAAGGAAGCAAAAACCGCCGCCATGCCGGTTGCCGTTGCCCAACAGGCTTCGCTACCGCCGATTCCCGCCATCTTTTCTTCGAACATGGTCACCGTCGGATTAGAGAAACGAGAATAAATGTAATGCTCGTTGTCGCCGCGAAACGCCGCCGCCGCTTCAGCAGCCTTGTCATAGACATAGCCCGACGTCAGATACAACGCTTCGCTGGTCTCCATGAAAGCCGAACGTTGTTGTCCGCCATGTACCGCGAACGTCTGTTGTTTTTTCTTTTTATCCATCACGCAACACCTACCGTTCTGCATCGCCTGAGCCGCCCCACCACGTAAAACTCGACTGATTCCGCACGACTGGACGGCGGCTTCAAACGGCGACAGCCATAAAAATGATGACACAAACGAGCAAACAGCCGTTCGCTCTCTGCGCCCTGATAGACTTTACATAAGAAAAAGCCATTTTGCTTCAACAAAAAAAGTGCCAAAAGAAAAGCATGGCGCGCCAAAATAATCTGCCGTTGATGATCCAAGGCTTTATGCCCGCTCGAAGGTGGGGCGATATCCGCAAGAACGCCATCGAACAAAACGCCCTCGCCCGCGGCTTGTCGTATCACAGCCAACAGATGCCTATCACGAACATCGCCTCGTAACATCTGAAGCCCCGCCATCGGTGCGACATCATGCGTATCAACGCCAATCACCCGCATACCCTTATGACGCAAAGCAACGCCGCTCCAGCCGCCCGGGGCTGCCCCCAAATCCAACAGACACTGCCCCGCTCGCAACAAACCACACGCCTTATCCAACCACAATAACTTCGCCGCCGCACGAGAACGAAAACCCAAAGATTGACCACGAACACCATAAATGTCACGCTGGGCACGAGACAACCAACGACGAGACGAAACAGAAAACCTATTTTGCCGTTTCATCCCCATAGACTCTATGCTAAAAAATCATCATACATCTTGAAAAAACCCAATGGGAGCCCTGGTGGGGGCCCTGATGGGGGATCGTCTAACGGTAGGACAGCGGACTCTGACTCCGTCAATGCTGGTTCGAATCCAGCTCCCCCAGCACCAAACGACTCTAGCATAAAAAAATTGTAAAATAGGAAATTAAAGTTTATAGTCACTGAGGGTGACTTGTTGAAAGAGTCACGCCAGTAACTAATTCTATCTCTCAGAGAGTATCTTCGGAAAGATTATGCAACATACCTCCCGAGTTGGTGTCACGTTACGAAAAGGACTATCGAGTCGTATGCCTCAGCCCTCACGAGCGGTGTTAACACCTCGAAAAAAGACAGACAACAGAAAGGAAGAAGCCCTTTGGCAAGGGACCGTCGAATCCGCATTTGCCGGTGCTCAGCTGGCAGGTCTCGAGGTCACCCGTGCGAGCTTACGCCGCGCCGTCAAAACGATACGTAAAAAACACGCACACCCCTTAAAAGTCGTAAAGCCTTAAAACATAAAGGAGTCGGTATGTCTTCTGGTATCATCCCGTTGCCAATTCACGTAGAGCCTGAAACACGGACACAAGCTGGTCCAACATTTCATCTCGGAGATTGTCGAGATATTCTCAGTGATTATCCGAATGATTATTTTGATTTGATTATTACATCTCCCCCTTATGCCGATGCCCGTAAGAACACCTATGGAGGCATACATCCTGATGATTATGTCACTTGGTTCTTAGCGCGCACCGCCGTCTTTCAGCGGGTTTTGAAGCCAAATGGCACTTTCATTTTGAATATTAAAGAACAAGCAAAAAATGGCGAACGACACACTTATGTCCTTGACTTAATTCTTGCTTTGCGAACACAAGGATGGCTCTGGACAGAAGAGTTTATCTGGCACAAAAAAAATTGTCATCCAGGAAAATGGCCAAACCGTTTTCGCGACGCTTGGGAAAGATGTTTACAGTTCAACCTCAATCGTAAGTTCAATATGTACCAAGATGCCGTAAGAATACCAATGGGAGATTGGTCAAAAGAACGTCTTAAAAAGCTTGGTAAAAATGATGTGAGACGATTTACCTCGCAAGTCGAAAGCGGTTTCGGAAAAAACATTCAGAATTGGGTTGGACGTGATTTAGCCTATCCGTCGAATGTTCTACATATGGCAACAGAATGTGGAAACAAAAATCACAGTGCTACTTTTCCTAAGGGTTTACCGAAATGGTTCATAAAACTCTTCACACAGGAAGGCGATTATGTGCTCGACCCCTTTGTTGGTTCAGGCACTTCCTGTCATGTAGCCCATGAACTCAACAGACATTCTGTTGGAATTGATACTGTCGAAGATTATATTAAGCAGGCACAGCATGTCTATGATTGATAGATTCTCCAATTTTGAGAAATTCATCTCAGAAAGGCTTGATGTCTACCGTAAAGACAGACTCGAAAAACTAAAAAAACTCAAAATCCAAGAGGTCTTGAAGCGCAAAAATCCTTATCTTTTTCGTGCCAAGAATATTCTTACTTTTCAAGAATTGGTCGAATCAATCATGTCAGCACATTTGTCTTCACAGGAAGAGACCATGTTCGGTAATTTACTAGAGCAAGTGGCAATCTACGTTGCAGAGAAATTTCTCGGAGGTAAAAAATCAGGCATAAAAGGAATAGATCTCGAATATGAAAAGAACGGTACACGCCATATTGTAGCTATCAAATCAGGCCCCAATTGGGGCAACAGTAGCCAAATAGAAAAAATGCGACAAGATTTTATCCAGGCAAAAAAAAGCCTAAGAACAAGCGGTGCCAAAGTCACTATCAAAGCTATTAATGGATGCTGTTACGGACGCGACACGTCCGATAAAGGAGACTATATTAAATTATGTGGTCAGGCGTTCTGGCAGGAACTGACCAGCAAGCCAGAGTTTTATAAAAAACTCATCATTCCATTTGGTCAAGATGCCAAACAAGAAACGGAAACGTTCCACATCGAAAAGAGTAAGATTATCAACCGTTTTACTTCTGAAATATCACATCAATTTTCACACCCTGATGGTGCTATTGACTGGGACCGACTGCTACAATATGTATCAGGTCATGACTCGTAAATATCACAGTGAGCAATCAAGCAACTAAGCCCTCGGTTGCATAGGCGGTAAATCAACACCCCCTTGTTTTAGGCGTTGACCCATGTCCTGTGCCTTAGCTCTAAAATCTTTTTCCGTTGTTGCTTCACAGACCGCCACAATAACGCCTTGCGTGTTCGAGCCTCGTATCAACCACCAACCCGTCTCATCGCTGACCCGCACACCATCCACCTCAGAAAACTCGATGCCCTCGCTACGTAGACCGTCAGCAACACCCTGAACAATCTGGAACTGCTCGCCATCGGCACAGTCGATGCGCACCTCGCCAGAATGATAGCTACGCACCAGCTGACGGCGCAACACACTCAGTTTTTTTCCCCCCTGCCCCTGAAACCAACGCACAAAGCGCAACGCCGCATACAAGCCATCGTCATAGCCATAATAGTCATCGGCAAAGAAAATGTGTCCGCTCATTTCGCCGCCAAAAGGCGCGCGCAGATCAGCCATCTTCGTCTTAATAATCGAATGGCCTGTCGGCACCAACCGTAACGTTCCACCCAAGGCGCGCACATGGGTGCTCAAGCTCTGCCCCGCCTTAACATCGCTAACAATAACCGCGTTCGGATAACGAGCCAACACATCCTCAGCCAGAAACGCCAACATCATATCCGCATACAACGTATGCCCCCGTTCATCGACAATACCGACTCTGTCGCCATCGCCATCAAAAGCAACACCCAAATCATAGCCCCCCTTAACCACTTCGTCTTTCACCATAACCAGATTCTCTTCCACCGTCGGATCAGGATGGTGATTCGGAAACGTCCCGTCAATATCACAGCATATCAGCTTGTGCCTGCCCGCAAGACGCGCAACCAGTCTTTTAACCACGTCCCCACTGGCACCATTGCCGCAGTCCCACACCACTGAGGGCATCCCTTCCTCCTTTGCAACCACCATCTGCAACAAGTCGAGATACGGAGCCGACACATCTTCACGATGGACGAGCCCTTGTCCCTGTCTGACGTTGTCCTCCTCAATACGCTTGCCAAGTTTTTGTAAATCCTCGCCATAAAAGCTGCGTCTGCCACACATGAACTTAAAGCCGTTATGGTCAGGCGGATTGTGCGAGCCCGTTACCATGACGCCGCCGCCTGCCGCCAAATGATAGACGCTATAATACAGCATGGGTGTCGGCACCAAGCCAATGGTGATGACGCGCAAGCCACATGTTTGCAAGCCTTCCACAAGGGCTGCTGCCAGTGCCGTTGATGACAAACGCCCGTCATAGCCAACACAAACACTTTGCGCGCCGTCATCCCTCAGCACGCTACCAAATCCCTGTCCCACCGCATAAGCATCGGCTTCCCTCAAGGTTTCACCAACAATCCCGCGGATGTCATAAGAACGCAAAAGAGACGAGTCAAGACGATGCCCCATCATTGCCCTCCCAAAGCACGATTAGCTTCGCGCCAGCCATCCAAGCACCCACAATCAAATCGTCTGCCCGTAAACGGCAAGCCATAAAGAGCACCGCCTTCCTGCCTATACGCCGCCAAAGCATCGGTCAGCTGCACTTCACCCCCCGCACCGACCTGTGTCTGCCGCAGTAAGCCCATAATCTCGAAGGGTAAAATATAACGTCCCACCACCGCCAAGCGACTGGGTGCCGCCGCAACGCTGGGCTTCTCGACAATCCCCGCCGCCCGATAACCTATAGCTTTATCGTTGCCTTGTTCTCTCTTGTCCTCATCCACAGCCATGATGCCATAGCGATGCACATCCTCAGCGGCGACTTCTTGCAAAGCCACCCACGCCCCACCTTGAGTCTGCCATCCTCGCTGCAGCTGCTGTAAGCACCCTTCCTTAGCACTATAAATGAAATCATCCACCAGTATGACCGCAAAAGGCATACCTTCCACATAATCTGCCGCGCACAAGACGGCGTCACCCAAGCCTTTCGGCGTTTTTTGTGCCACCAACGTCGCCCGCCTTTCAAAGAAAGACAGGTCTTGTAAAAAATCCACCATCGCCTCCGCTTGCGGCTGGTCTTTCTTGTTGCGAAAATAAGCAAGCAAATTCTCGTCCGTGCGCACATAATCGACAGGGCTCCTGTCGCCTTCATTGACGACGAAGACGAATCGCTCGATACCACAGGCACGAGCCTCATTCAACGCCCAGTGCAACAAAGGCTTATCATAAATCGGCAGCAACGCCTTGTTGACTGCTTTGGTCAGCGGCATCAGACGACTTGCTCGCCCTGCCATAGGGAAAATGGCTGTCTTCAAAGATACTGTCATGATTGCTGTAACAACACGTCTCTTGCCTCGTTTAAGCGCGCCGCCAAACCGCTACTGCCGCCACTATCGGGATGAACACGCCGTATCAAGTCCTTATACGCCTTATTAATCGCCACGTCCGTCAACGGCGTAACCCCGCGCAAACCCAGCACATCTAAGGCTTCGTCACGACTCATCATTCGACTCTGTGCCCCTGTCCGCTGTTGCCCCCTTGCACCCGCGCCCCGCCGAAAGAGAAAAAACGAACGAGCCATCTCCCACAACGGCAACCAACGAACAAAAAAAGCCAACAAAGCAGGCAGTGACGACAGAGCTGCCGTCACATAGCCGCGCCACACCAAAACACCTATCAGCACCCCTATAGCGACAATCCACCACGTTCGTGCTTTGCTGTGGGTCTTATCCCGATAAGCCATAAAAGCCCGCACCGCAAGACGCAGCACCAGAAGCACCGCCGCCAGAGCAACAAGAGCGAGAGCACCATAAAGAAGCATTGTAACACCCTATAGAAAAAAAAACGTAGCTGCTGTATCATCGCACCCAACGTCTTTTAACACCAGCAAAAAAACCTGATGTCCGCCAAACAGCCTGTTCTTGATGCCGTTATTGTGCTTGCTGCTGGCCGTTCTCGCCGTATGGCAGGTGAGACGCCAAAAGTCCTCAAGCGTCTGGCGGGCGCGCCGATGATTGCTCATGTTATCCGTGCGGTCGAGCCCTTACAAGCCCACCAAATTTTATGCGTTCTACCGCCCCCGCCCCACGGCACAGACATTCACAGCCACATTCCCACAACCGTTTACGTCCCGCAAGACAAACCCCTCGGCACCGCCGATGCGGTCTCTTGTGCTGTCCGTTCTCTGCCATCATTAGCAACGGGAGCAAAGGGCGATACATTGATTCTTTTTGGTGACACGCCTCTGGTTGAGACCACGTTGTTGCGAGAATTGCTTGCTCATCGTCACCGCACCGATGCCGGTCTTGTTCTTGCTGCCGTCCACGAGGAGCCCCCCTGTGACTACGGGCGTCTCATAACCAACGCCCAAGGGCATATCGAGCGCATCGTCGAAGCCCACAACGCAACCCCCGAACAATATGCCCTGACCCTCAATAATGGCGGCATTTTCGTTGTCAAAACCGCGCACCTCGCCCCCCTTCTCCACGCCGTTACCCAAAACCCAAAGAGCGGCGAATACGACCTGACGCAGATTGTCCAGCACGCAACTCAAAAAACAATCCCTGTCAATTATCTTATGGCTGATAGCGAATCCCTGCATGGAGTCAATACGCTCTCGGCGTTGGCACAGGCGGAATCACTCATGCAGATGCGTCTGCGCCAACGCGCCCTCGATAACGGCGTCCAGCTTATCGACCCAAGCACAACCACCCTAAGCTATGATAGCCAGTTCGGCACTCAGGTTACCCTTGAACCCCATGTTGTCATCGGCACCAACGTGCGTATTGGCGATCGGAGCACCATTCGAGCCTTCAGTTCTATCGAAGGCGCACAGATTGATACGGACGCAACCATTGGGCCCTATGCTCGTATTCGTCCGTCATCGATAATCGGCACCCATAGTCGTATCGGCAACTTCGTTGAAATCAAAAATGCCCGTATCGGCAAGCACACCAACATCAATCACCTCAGTTACATTGGCGATGCCACCGTTGGCGACAACGTCAACATCGGTGCGGGTGTGATTACGTGCAACTATGATGGCAAAAACAAGCACACCACAATCATCGAGGACAATGCTTTCATCGGCAGCAACTGTGCACTCATCGCGCCGCTCACCATCGAAAAAAAGGCGGTCGTTGCGGCAGGAAGCACGTTGACTCAGGACGTCCCGTCAGGCGCGCTAGGGGTTGCTCGTTGTCGCCAAAAGACCATCCCCCGATACAAGCGCGCACCCTGAAGGCTCTGTCATGTGCGGAATCATCGGCATCACCGGCAAGCGTCCTGTTTATACGCTCATCACCGACACGCTAAAGCGGTTGGAATACCGCGGCTATGACTCGGCTGGTCTGGCGACAACATCCCAAGGCAGAATAGATTTATGGCGTGCACAGGGCAAACTGCACAATCTAGAAGCCCTTATTGCCCGCAGCCATGAGCCGCCACCTGGCACCTGTGGTATTGGTCATACGCGCTGGGCGACCCACGGCAGGCCCACCGAGAACAATGCGCATCCGCACATCAGCGACAACGTCGCGGTCGTCCATAACGGCATCATCGAGAATTTCCGCACCCTCAAAAGCCAACTAGAAAAAAAAGGCGTGCACTTCACCTCTGAGACCGACTCGGAAGTCATCGTCCACACCATCGACCACCACCTGAAGCAAGGCGACAGCCCCCTGCGAGCCACCCAAAAGACTCTTGCGTGCCTAGAAGGCGCGTTTGCTATCGTCATCTTGTTCCGTGAGCATCCCACGATGCTTATCGGCGCGCGGCGCGGCTCGCCCCTCGCCATCGGCATCAGCGAAGACACCGAAGAAATGTACCTCAGCTCAGACGCCATAGCCCTCGCGCCCTTCACCCAAAAGATTTGCTACCTAGAAGAAGGCGACCACGCCGTCATAACGCCACACCAATTCACCCTGTATAATGCCAACAACAAAAAAGTCGAACGCGCCTTCACATTAACCGCAACATCGGGTGCTATCAGCGGCAAAGGCGAGTTCCCCCACTATATGCTGAAAGAAATTTACGAACAGCCCGCCGTCGTTGGCGAAACCCTAGAGACCTTCATCGATTCTCTGAAACGCACCATCACGATGCCATCTATTGGCACCATCTTCGGACAAAGCACCACTTGTCGTCTTATTGCCTGCGGCACATCTTATTACGCGGCACAGGTCGCGCGTATTCTGCTGGAACGCTACGCGCACATCAGCGTCCACTGCGACTATGCCTCCGAGTTCCGCTACCGCGACCCCATGCTACGTGACGGACAGCCATGCCTGTTTATCTCGCAATCGGGGGAAACCGCCGATACGCTCGCAGCCATGCGGTTGGTGCGCCAACACAAAAAGGGCAAAAAGAATCCCTGTATCGCCCTCGTCAATGTTGCCGAAAGCTCCCTCGCACGAGAATCGGATCACTTTATTGTGACTCACGCAGGGCCCGAAATTGGCGTTGCGTCCACCAAGGCTTTTACGACTCAATTAGCGGCTCTTTCTTGTTTGACCCTTGCCCTTGCCGACCATCGAGGCACGCTGCCGCAAGCCACCATTCAAACGTTGGCAAACGCCCTGATTGAAGTGCCGACCCGCATCAACCAAATTCTTAAGCAGGCAGATGCGATAAAAGACATCGCCCACGACCTTGCCAAAGCCCACCACGTCATGTATCTCGGCAGAGACAGTCTTTACCCGATTGCCCTAGAAGGCGCGCTTAAGCTGAAAGAGATTGCCTACATTCACGCGCACGCGCATGCTGCGGGCGAAATGAAACACGGGCCTATTGCCCTCATCGATGAAACGATGCCATCGATTATTCTTGCCCCGCCCTCAGCGGTGCAAGTCAAGACCTTGTCGAACATGGCAGAAATTGCGTCCCGCGGCGGGCCCATCATCCTTATCAGCGACGCCCGCGCCATCAAAAAAAGCGCACCGCAACACGCCTTCGCCATGCCTGAAGTCCACGACTTCACCAACCCTATCCTCTATACGATTCCTATCCAGTTGCTCGCCTACCATACCGCTGTTAGCCTCGGCACCGACGTCGACCAGCCCAAAAATCTCGCTAAAGCCGTCACAGTCGAATAAACAACACACATCTCAATCCCCTGTCACTTAAGACTTGCTATGTATGACTTTGATTTTTACGTTATCGGTGCTGGCTCAGGCGGTGTGCGCGCCGCGCGCCGTATCGCCGCCACAGGAAAAAAAGTCGCCATTGCCGAAAACAAAGCCTACGGCGGCACCTGCGTCAATCTCGGCTGCGTGCCCAAAAAGCTGTTTGCCTACGCCGCCGCCTACAACACACAACAAAAAGCACAAGCCTACGGCTGGCACAGCCAAAAGCCCTCGTTCTCGTGGCAAACCCTCATCACCAACAAAAATAAGGAAATCCACCGACTCAACGCTATCTACGAAAAGCTGCTCGAGCAACACAACGTAACCCGCCATGACGGCACCGCCCGCCTCTTAGACGACCATCACATCACCATCAATAACAAGACCTACAGCGCGCAGCACATCATCATTGCCAGCGGCTCATCCTGTTTCCGACCCCCTATCAGCGAGGCTGAGCTGGCTATCACCTCCGATGATATCTTTCATCTGCCCCAGCTGCCAACCAGCATCGCCATCATCGGCGGCGGCTATATCGCCGTCGAATTCGCCTCCATCCTACACGGCTTAGGTGTTGCGGTCACATTGCTCAATCGTAGCGACCAACTCCTCACTCTTTTCGACCACGAACTCGGCAAACGCCTAGCCCATGCCTTCGACCAGCAAGGTATCCGAGTCCTCTTCAACACGGAAGCCAATAGCATCCAGCAACACGGCACAAGCTACACCCTAACCTTGAAAGATGGCACAACCCTATCTACCCATAAAGTCATGTTCGCCACCGGACGTCTGCCCAATACGCAGGGGCTTGGACTCGAAGACGTAGGAGTCGCAACCAACCCAAAAGGTGCTATTCTTGTCGATGACAACTTCCGCACCAACAAAGAATCCATTTATGCCATTGGCGATTGCATCGACCACGTGAACTTGACTCCCGTCGCCATTGCCCAAGGCAACTATCTCGCCCAGCTGTTCACAGGTGGCAAACCTCGTCCCTTAAATAAGGATGCCATCGCGACGGCGGTATTTACCTCGCCGCCTCTTGCCAGCATCGGCAAAACTCAAGAACAACTAGACGCGCAAGCCATTGAATACAAAACCGCGACCACCGAGTTTACGCCGATGAAATATAGCCTGAATGACAGCACCATCAAGGCGCGCTACCCCTGCTTTATGAAGGTGCTTTACCATGCCAAAGATGAGACCGTTCTAGGCTTGCACATGCTGGGCGAAGATGCCCCCGAAATGATGCAAGGACTCGCCGTTGCCTTCACCATGGGGATGTGCTACAGCGATATGCTCAACACTGTCGGTATTCACCCCACCACCGCTGAAGAATGGACGACCCTATAACGGAGGATAAAAAAACACCGAGCCCCACATGATGCGGGCGCTCGGTGTTTCAATAAGCCAGAAAAGGCTTGCAGCTTATTGCTTATACCACGGCACAACGACGAATCGCATACCATCGGATTCCATCATTTTGCCTTTTTTGTGCATCAGCATATCAGAGTGTTGCGGCGACAAATACCAGGGCAGGAAGGCATAAGAGCCGTCCTCCATCTGCATCATGACTCCGTCCATGCTGTCTCGGTCAGCCATTCTCTTTGTCGAGCTGAAGGCTTTCGTCAAGTACCATGGGACGAATGCCTTTTTGCCATCAGGCGTATCCATCATCATGATCATGCCTTTGGGAAAGTCACGCTTCGACATATTTCTGGGCATTTCTACCATCGGCACCATGGAACCTTCGTGCATCATGTCGTGCATCATATCGTCATGGTCGTGCCTGTCTCCCGCTTGCGCAGGTGCCGTTACCAAACTCATTGCGGATAGGGCGAACAGTGCGACGCACATCATACCAGCTTTCATCATTTTCATTGTTTCTAGTCTCCAAGTAAAAGATGAGGGGCTTATCCATCCAGCCCCCTCCTTGCGCCTCCCCCTGTGCCTCCCCGCTTGTTCCCCCCTTTTCCCCCGTGTCCCCCTGTTCCCTTCCCTGTGGATGTCTGAAGCCACCGACTCGCAACGCCCATCAAAACCCTGTCACAACAACTCTGTCACAACGTATGACGTTACGTCTCTAAAATAATACCTTTACAAGCGGACGTCAAGGATTTATATCGTCACCCGAGCCCACCCATCTGTTTTTTTTATGCTGAACCCTTCGTGGACACCGAATCTCTGGCGGGAGCGTAGCGCCCTTCATCAGCCTGTTTATCCCGATGATACGGGTCTCAGGCGGGTCGAGGACACGTTGCATGCGTTGCCGCCGCTTGTTTTTGCCGGCGAAGCCCGCGAGCTCAAGAGCAAACTCGCTCGAGTCGCCCAGGGCGAGGCTTTCTTGCTGCAAGCCGGCGACTGCGCCGAAAGCTTCAAAGAGTTCAACGCCGACAACATCAGAGACACCTTCCGAGTCATGCTGCAAATGGCGGTCATTTTGACGTTCGGGGCATCCATGCCCGTCGTCAAAGTCGGACGCACCGCCGGCCAGTTCGTCAAACCCCGCTCCAGCCCCACCGAACAACAAGGCGACACCGAACTGCCCAGCTATCTAGGGGATATGGTCAACGACATCGAGTTTACGGCTTCTGCCCGCACCCCTGACCCGCAACGCATGATCAAAGGCTACCATCAGGCGGCGGCGACCCTCAACCTGCTGCGTGCCTTCGCGCAAGGCGGCTATGCCGATATCAAAAAAGTCCACGGCTGGATGCTCAGTTTTGTCGAGAACAGCCCGCAAGGTCACCGCTATCGCCAAATTGCCGACCGCATCAGCGAAGCCCTCGCCTTTATGGCAGCCTTCGATGTGGGGCCCGCCAGCGTGCGCCAACTGCGAGAAACTGACTTCTATACCTCGCACGAAGGCTTGCTTCTGCCCTACGAAGAAGCCCTCACCCGCATCGATAGCACCACAGGCAAATGGTACGATGTCAGCGCCCACATGCTGTGGATTGGCGAACGCACCAGAGACCCCAACGGCGCGCACGTAGCCTTCATGAAAGGTATCGATAATCCCATCGGCATAAAAATCGGGCCCCTCGCAACCTCCGAGCAAATCCTCAAGCTTGCCGAAATCATCAACCCGAAAAACGAACCCGGCCGCTTAACATTCATCCTGCGGATGGGACACGAGAACATCGACAAAAAACTCCCGCCCCTACTCCGACACGTCAAAACCTATGGTCTCAACGCCATCTGGGCCTGTGACCCGATGCACGGCAACGTCATCAAAAGCAAAACCGGCTACAAAACCCGTCCCTTCGATTCTATCCTGAAAGAAGCCAAAGCCTTCTGCGCCCATCTGCGCAACGAAGACATTCACATCGGCGGAATCCACATCGAAATGACCGGCAAAGACGTCACCGAGTGCATCGGCGGCGCGCAAGAAATCACAGAAGAAAACCTGAAAGACCGCTACCATACCCACTGTGACCCGCGTCTCAACGCCAGTCAATCCCTCGAGCTGGCATTTTTGCTTGCCGATGAGCTCAAAAGCGAAGTGACTCGCACCACCACCCCGAGCGCAAAGACCGTCGCGTCCTAACCCAAGCACCATGCTCACCATCGCCCTATGCCAAACGGACAGCAACGTTGGCGCCATCGACCACAACACACAAACACTCCTGCAAAAAAGACAGGAGGCTGCAAAAAAAAATGCCCACCTCCTCGTCACCAGCGAACTCTTCCTCAGCGGCTATCCCCCCGAAGACTTGCTGCTTCATCCGCCGTTTCTGTCCGCTATCCAACAAGCGGTCACACACATCGCCGCCGAGACCAAAAAAGAAGGGCCCGCTATTCTGCTCGGCACGCCCTGGCAGCACAACGACCACTGTATCAACGCCGCCTTGCTCCTCCAGCATGGGCGTATCCAGCACATCATCGCCAAAAGCACACTCCCCAACTACGGCGTCTTCGATGAAAAGCGCGTCTTCCACCCTGCCCCACACCCCTCAGCACCCATACCCTTTCACAATCATCGCTGCACCATTCTTATTTGCGAAGACCTCTGGCACGCAACCGATCGCCCTACGCCCTCCCCCATAGACAGCGACAACACCGACCTCATCATCGTTCTCAATGCCTCCCCCTTCGAGCCCAACAAACTACAACAACGCCAACGTATCGCCCAGACACTAGCAACACACCTCAACGCGCCGCTCTTTTACGTCAATACCGTCGGTGGACAAGATGAACTGCTGTTCGATGGCGGCTCGTTCATCATCGACTCCCGCGGACACCTGACCGCCTCAGCCCCCCAATGGCAAGAAGCCCATCTCGTTGCCTCCTACAACAAAGAAACCAACACCCTCACGTCCGACCCCTCACCTGCACGTCACTCGCCCCCTACACCCATGGATAGCCTTGCCTGTGACTATCACGGATTGCTCTGCGGCATAGCCAGTTACTGCCGTCAAAGCGGATTGCCCCACGTTCTGCTCGGTTTATCCGGCGGTATCGATTCGGCTCTTGTCGCGACCCTCGCCGTCGATAGCCTTGGGGCGTCTTGCGTGCATGCGATTATGATGCCCTCCCCCTATACCTCTGAGCTCAGTCGCCGCGATGCCCACGCGCTCGCCCATGCCCTAGGGCTTCAGCTTGAGGAGGTTGCCATCGATGATTGGCTTGCCACCTTCGACACCCAGCTTCGCGCAGCCCAAGGAAACAAACAGCTTGCCCGCCAGAACATCCAAGCACGTTTGCGGGGTCTGTGGCTCATGGCACAAGCCAACCTACACAATCGCTTACTGCTTGCCACCGGCAATAAATCCGAATACGCTATGGGTTATGCCACCTTGTATGGCGATATGTGCGGCGGGCTTGCCCCCCTTAAAGATGTCTATAAAACTCGAGTCTATGCACTTGCCCGTTGGCGTCAACAGCACAAACCTCATCCTTCTGCCCCTGACCAGCCTTTTACCGAGTCGCTTTTGACGAAAGCCCCCTCAGCCGAACTCGCACCCAACCAAAAAGACAGCGATGATATGCCCGACTATGCCATTCTCGACCCGCTCCTTTATCAGCTGCTCGAAGGCAACGCTGAACCCGCCGCGCTGACATCGCCGCACCTTACATCCTCCGAGATCATCGCTATCTGGCAGCGAGTCATCAACGCCGAATACAAACGGCGACAAGCTCCCCCCGGCTTAAAGCTCTCGTCTTGTCTGTTCGGACGCGACCGCCGTTATCCTCTGCTTAATCACTATCAGCGCGCCCCCACACCGTCCCCCTCATGATGTCTCGCCCCCTTTTGCGTTTTGCTCCCAGTCCCACCGGTCATTTACATATCGGCAATGCCCGCATTGCCGTGCTCAATGCCCTGTATGCCGCACAAAATAACGGCATGATGCTGTTGCGTATCGATGATACCGACACAGAAAGAAGCCAAGACACCTTCATCGACAGCATCCAAGAAGACCTACGTTGGCTCGGTATCGACCACCCTGAGCCCCTCTATCAATCGCAACGCCATAGCCTATATCAAGACGCTATCGACAAGCTGAAAAGCACGGGACGTCTGTATCCCTGCTTCGAGAGCCCGAGCGAACTGGCACGCAAACGCAAACTCGCCCGCCTACAAGGCAAGCCGCCCATCTATGACCGCGCCAGCCTCCGCCTCAGCCCTGCCGAGCAACGCACCTTAGAAGACAAAGGCAACAAGCCCTACTGGCGATTCAAACTCAGCGACACAGCTGTCCACTGGGATGACCTCGTCTTCGGCAAACACCGCCACGCCTTAAAAGATATCTCTGACCCCGTCTTGGTGCGCGCCGATGGCAGACCCCTGTTTACCCTGTCCTCTGTCGTGGACGATCACGCCCTCGCCATCACACACATCATCCGCGGCGAGGATCACATGACCAACACCGCCGCCCAAATTGATTTGTTCCACGCCCTCGATGCCAAGCCGCCGCTCTTTGCCCATTTACCCCTTATCCTCAATGATAAAGGGCAACCCTTTGCTAAACGCAACACCGAATCGCTTGCTTTGCATGCCTTGCGAGAACAAGGCTATGAACCGTTAACCATCATTTCTTTGCTGGCTCACTTGGGGAGCAGTCGTCCCATTGTTGCCCACAGCACGTGGCAACAAGCGGCGCGTGCCTTCGACATGCGCGCCTTTTCTAAAAGCGCGCCACGCATCGATGCCGACAGCTTAGGCACCCTCAACCGCCAGCTACTCCAGCACAGCACCTTTACCACCATTCAGCCCCGCCTAAAGTCCCTCGCTATCGATATCGATGAAGCCTTCTGGCAAGTCATCCAAGGCAACATCGATACCTTAGAGGACTGCCGCGAGTGGCAACGTATCTGCTTCGAAGACAAGCCCTTCTGGGACTCCCAGCCAGACAGCGACCCCGCTTATCTGCGTCTCGCCATCGATGCCCTACCACAACCGCCCTGGGACGAGACAACGTGGACAACGTGGTGTCAAGCCCTCGCCACCACCAGCGGTCGGCGCGGCAAAACGCTCTTTTTGCCCCTGCGTCTCGCCCTTACGGGTAAGGCGCATGGGCCAGAGATGTCGGCACTCCTGCCCTTCATCGGCTTTACCCGCGCCCACCAACGCCTGCAGTAACGTATCCCATGCTGACTCTCTATAACACGCAAAGCAAGCGTAAAAGCGCCTTTCATCCCCTCGATGCCCGCAACGTGCGAGTCTACGTCTGTGGGCCAACGGTCTATGACGATATCCATATCGGCAATGCCCGCCCTATGGTCGTCTTCGATGTGCTGGTGCGGGTGTTACGGCGACTCTATCCCCGCGTAACCTACGCCCGTAACATTACCGATATCGATGATAAGATCATCGCCCGTGCCAACAAAAACAACGAATCCACAGCAGAGCTAAGTCAACGGATGGTGGTGCGCTTTCACGAACAGATGGATGCCCTAGGGGTTCTGCCCCCCGATAAAGAGCCTCTGGCGACACACCACATCGATGCCATGATTGCCCTCATCGCAACCTTGCTGGAAAAAAAGCACGCCTACGTTGCCGAAGGACACGTGCTGTTTCATGTGCCATCCATGCCCAGCTATGGTGCCCTCAGCCAACGCAAGCGAGAGGCGATGCTCGCTGGGGCGCGGGTCGATGTCGCCCCCTACAAAAAAGACCCCTTCGATTTCGTCTTGTGGAAGCCATCCCACAAAGATATGCCCGCCTGGCCCTCGCCCTGGGGCAAGGGCCGACCCGGCTGGCACATCGAATGCTCCGCCATGAGCAACGCCTGCCTCGGCACACCCTTCGATATCCACGGCGGCGGTATCGACTTGCTCTTTCCCCACCACGAAAACGAAGTCGCCCAAAGCTGCTGTGCCTTCAACTGCACCAACATGGCACAAGTCTGGCTCCACAACGGCTATATCGTCATGAATGACGAAAAAATGTCTAAATCCCTCGGCAATGACGTCCGCTTGTGCCACCTGCTCGCCACCTACCCGCCCCAAACCCTCCGCTATTTTCTGCTCAGCGCCCACTATCGCCAACCAACGCCCTGGCAGGAAAAAGCCCTCAAAGATGCCACCCGCGCCCTCGATACCCTCTATGAAGCTCAAGCACGTCTCGCCGCGGTCGCACCGCTCAAAGACACGCCCGATTCAGACACACCCGACTCGGACGCATCAATCAGTGACATCCAACACGCCTTAGCCGATGACCTCAACACGCCCCTCGCCTTAGCCCACCTCCATCGGCATGCCAAGACCATCACCAAGAACGTAACCGGTGCCCCCTTACGGGCTGCCGTGCGCGCCTTCCGTGATGCCCAAGATTTACTCGGTTTGGTAACCTTGTCAGCAGAAGACTGGTTCCAGAGCAACACAAGCACGACGACAGAGAGCATCGATGAAACCTTCATCCGTAGCATGATAACTCAGCGGGAAGAGGCGCGCCGCGCAAAAGACTTCCAAAAAGCCGACGAACTGCGGGATACGCTCTATCAGCAAGGCATCATCCTCGAAGACACCCCCCAAGGGGTGCAATGGAAACGCCGCCGATAGCTCCCTTGCATTACGTCCGTTAAAGGCTATGGTAGCCCCTATGAAAGAACAGCCTCTTGTTTATCTCTATGACAGCACGTTGCGGGACGGCGCCCAGACCCTCGATGTGGACTTCTCCGTCGATGATAAAAGGCACATCGAGTCGTTGTTCGATTCCTTCGGCATCGATTTCGTCGAAGGCGGTTGGCCCGGCTCGAACCCAACCGACGATGCCTTTTTCGCAACACCCGCCCGCTCCACAACATCGAAACGTATCGCCTTCGGCATGACTCGCAAAAAGAACGTGCGCGCCGAACAAGACCCCCAACTGCAACGGCTGAAAGCCTGCTCTGCCGATGGCTTCTGTATCGTTGGCAAGTGCTGGGACTTCCATGCCCAACACGCCCTGGGAGTCAGCCTAGAGGAAAACCTGCGTATCATCGCTGATTCGGTGGCTTATTTGAAACAAGATAACGGCTTCGTCCTCTTCGATGGCGAACATTTCTTCGATGGCTACCGCAACGCTCGTGATTATGCCCTGCGTTGTCTCGACCAAGCACAACAAGCGGGCGCCGATTGGTTGATTCTCTGTGATACCAACGGCGGCACACTGCCCGAAGACATCGAGCGGGTCACACAAGACGTGGTGCAACGCTTCGGCGGCGAACGTATCGGTATCCATTGTCACAACGATATCGATATGGCAACCGCTTGTTCGTTGGCAGCGGTGCGAGCCGGCGCACGCCAGATTCAAGGCACATTCAATGGATTAGGAGAACGCTGCGGTAATGCCAACCTCGTCTCCATTCTGCCAACCCTCGTCTACAAAATGGGCTACCGCACCACTTTACATGACGATGCCTTGCGGCGTCTGACCTCTATCTCCCACAGCATCGATGAGATTATCAACCGTCCGCCCGAGTCGCACGCACCCTTTGTCGGCAGACGCGCCTTCGCCCACAAAGGCGGTCTGCACGCTTCAGCCGTCGCCAAAAATCCCACCAGCTACGAGCACATCGACCCCGCCCTCATCGGCAACCAACGGGCACTGTTGGTCTCCAACCAAGCTGGGCGCGCCAGTATCCGCCACCGCCTGTCCCTCTGCGGTATCGAGAACGTCACCCCCGCCCACCTCGATGCCATCATCGCCGAAGTCAAAGCACGAGAATACCAAGGCTACGCCTATGACGCCGCCGATGCCAGCTTCCAGTTGCTCGCCCGCACCATCATCGACCCCCAACCCGCACCCTTCACCGTACACGACTACCTGGTCACCAGCTCAGCCGCCCAAGACGCCCACGCCCGCGTCGTCATCGACTATCAAGGCAAACGCATGGACAACGAAGCCAACGGCAATGGCCCTGTTAACGCCTTAGATAAAGCCTTGCGCGGCTTATTGACACCCTTGTTCCCCTCCCTCAAGGAACTAGCCCTCATGGATTACAAGGTGCGTATCATGGCACAACACCGAGACACCGCCGCCAAAACCCGCGTCATCATCGACTACGTCGACGCCAACAAACAAGAGTGGGCAACCGTAGGCGTATCACACAACGTGGTCGCCGCCTCCTGGCAAGCCCTGATGGACGGCATCCTATGGGCTCTGCGCACATAAACCCACCCCCCCCGCCCCCCTTACACAGCGGGGTCATCATCCTCAGCCAGCCCCAACTGGGAGTCAATATCGGCGCTTGCGCCCGCGCCATGCTCAACTGCGGCTTTCATCGATTGCGCCTCGTGCGACCACGACCACGCTGGTCACGCAAAGACGCAAAA
Source organism: Alphaproteobacteria bacterium GM202ARS2 (assembly GCA_014323835.1). Classification (GTDB taxonomy): domain Bacteria; phylum Pseudomonadota; class Alphaproteobacteria; order GM7ARS4; family GM7ARS4; genus GM202ARS2. Next base: position 2,256 of record JACONH010000013.1, on the reverse strand, counting down.
GCCATGGCCTGTGCCGCCGACTTCATCATCGATACAGCACAAGAATACACCAACACACAAGAAGCCCTAGACGACCTGCACAGCACCCTCGCTACCACCAGCCGTATCCGCAACCAAAACAAACCAACCCTCGATATCCACCAGACCGCCCGTAAGCTCGCACAACACACCCAACAAGGGCACAGCTGCGGCGTCCTCTTCGGCTGCGAAAGCAGCGGCCTCAGCAACCACGAGATTAACCTGTGCGACGCTATCGTCCACATTCCCCTTCATCCCCATTTTCCCTCCCTCAATCTCGCCCAAGCCGTCCTTCTGGTATGCTACGCCTGGCACGATGCCCTACCCATCGCCGCGATGCCAAACCCGCCCACACAAACGACAGAACCCGCCACCAAAAAAGCCCTCAACGCCTTGTTCCAACACGGACAGACCAGCCTCGAACAAAGCGGGTTTCTGCACAACCCGCTGCGCAAAGACGTAACCCTGATGCGTCTACGTAACCTGTTGCTCCGTATGCGCCCCAACGCCGCCGAAGTGCGCCTCCTGCGCGGCGTCATCCAAAGCCTCTTCGACCACCAAAAATCACCCTGACCCAACCCGCGATGTTTCACGTGAAACATTCGATTTTTTTTCGATGAAATTGTTTCACGTGAAACAATTCTTTTTTTTGATGTCCTCACGTTGCCTTATGGGAGTCTTACTCAATTTTTATGCCGAGTTTCTCAAGTAAGTCATTGAAATTGATACATTTAACATTTTCTTTACGACAAACCGATGGAATATTGTAATTCCTCTCTTTTCTACTGGGATTCTCATCTTGAACTTTTTCTTCCGTTACCACCGTCAGTCGATGGTGCTTAGCATAGGCAATAAGACGTAAATCTTTCTCACCACAACCTGATTTATCCATATCAGGCTCGTATATATTTTCCCACTGCAAAAGGGGCTGTTTAGCTTCTGGTGTTAATTTATCAATAATGAATTTTTTATTTTTGATATAGTCGTGCAATTTTTTTCTTCCTTTTATTTCCCCCTTTATTATATTTAATAAAACAATTTTTCCTGCATGATGCCCAAGCTGTTCCCAAAGATTTGGATACTCACTCCGCGGAAAATCCTTCCAATAAGTCATTAAACAATTTGAATCAATACAAAATTCACCACTCATAGTTTTTTCTCTATTTTCGCCAAATAGTCATATTTTTTGAGATTCAAAATGTCCATCATACGAGTGGGCGAGAGGATGTCTTGCTGGCAGCTGTCAAAGAGTATCCGCAAATAAAGTTTGCCATATTCGTCTACCCGCTCCTTAGGCGTGCTTCTCGTTATCTTGAACGGCTCGCCACTTTTTCCACCTGCCGTAATTTTTTTATGGGTCGCCCACAGTTTGCTATAGAGGCTCTGAGCTATAACCTTGAGTTTTTTCAGGCGCATCAGACAGGCTGGAACACTGATTCCGAATGTCTTTGCCAGCACACTCAAATTGTCATAGGTCTTATCGTGAAGAAAAATATCTCTCGCCTTCGCCAAAAATTCCTGTTCGGGCATCAAAAACTCACTGGCAAAATCGTTACACCAGTTCTCTTCCTCTATATCATTCGGTTTGGTGAGCTGGGTTGTTCCATGCAAGAGATGTCCCAGCTCGTGCATCAACGTAAACGCCTGTGCCTTCAGGGCATCCGAGCTATTCACAATAATAATAGGCAACGTATCGTTGTAAATCGCCATGCCGCGGAAGGGTTCATCTTTGGCGTAAAACTTACCCCTGTAGCGTGACGTGAAAAACACCAGCACGCCTCTATCCTCAAGGTAAGCGCGCAGTGACTCGACTGTGTTGTTCTTGTGTATCTTATCCAGCCACGCCTGCACGTCATTGACTCCAAGCCACTGCAAAACCACCTGCCGATTTGCCTGCTGGTCCTGCTCGCTTATGTCTGGCGGACGAAAAGAGGGTATGGCTCTGCCCATCTCCTGCAAAAGTTCAATCATAAACCGACGAACAGACAAGGTTTTAAGAACAATCTTATTGGTTTTGGGGCTAAGCCTTTCGCCCTGCTCATGAAATGTCCGAAAGGCAGGCATGGTATTCAGTGCATAACGTTCGGGCAGCTCATCCCTGAGAAAGACCCATCTCGGCACACCATACAAGTCTGCCAACGTATCCAGCTGGTTGAACGTGGGTGCCATCTCGCCAGATTCAAACTTGGCAATGCTTTTCACCCCTTTGTCGCTTATATCATCGAGACTATAGCCTAT